>NZ_JAVRHR010000020.1:0-321 GCF_031846445.1 Croceitalea rosinachiae
GTATCCTCGATGATCATATCGTCCACGATATTGATGGTCACCGATTGTGTATCACCTGAAATTGTTCCGGCAGGGAATGTTACGAAGGTATCCGTATTGGCTACCGTATAATCATCAGGGTTGATAGCGGTATTATCGGTTACATTGAAATTTACGTTGAAAGCATCCTGTACGGTATTACCGGTATAAGATATCACGAAGGAGGCAGTACCTGCATCCTCATTGACGGTAAAGTCGGCTACTGCGATACCTTCTGTAGGGTCGTTGCCATCGTTATCCGTAATGGTGCCCACGGCCGTATCGTCAAGCATGTTGATACCT
>NZ_JAVRHR010000021.1:0-314 GCF_031846445.1 Croceitalea rosinachiae
CCATTGTTCATCTCATTATCATCGTCTATACCATCTCCATCGGTATCACCGGAGGCTTGGTAAGGGTCCGTGCCATTGGTGTCTTCTTCCCCATTGGTCACTCCGTCACTGTCACAGTCCGCAGTGGACCATATCACGTTACCCGCGTCATAGCCCGTGTAACCGGCAGCCTGTACTGGATCACAGGGGTCATTTAGGTTCGTGCCATTGTTCACCTCATTATCATCGTCTATACCATCTCCATCGGTATCACCTGAGGCTTGGTAAGGATCGGTCCCATTGGTGTCCTCTTCTCCATTGGTGACTCCGTCACT
>NZ_JAVRHR010000022.1:0-222 GCF_031846445.1 Croceitalea rosinachiae
GTATCCTCGATGATCATATCGTCCACGATATTGATGGTCACCGATTGTGTATCCCCAGTTACCGTTCCGGCAGGGAAGTTCACAAAGGTATCCGTATTGGCCACCGTATAGTCATCAGGGTTGATAGCTGAGTTATCGGTCACGTTAAAGTTGACGTTGAAGCCCTGTTGTACGGTATTACCGGTATAAGATATCACGAAGGAGGCAGTACCTGCATCTTCA
>NZ_JAVRHR010000023.1:0-204 GCF_031846445.1 Croceitalea rosinachiae
TTGACGGTAAAGTCGGCTACTGCGATACCTTCTGTAGGGTCGTTGCCATCATCGTCTGTAATGGTACCCGTAGCATTGGCAGTACCAATAGTTACCCCGGCAGGAGCCCCGGTAAGGTTAGCTATCTCTCCGTTTATGGTTTCATCATCTTCTATTAAAACATCGGTCAACGTGGTAACATTGATGGTCCCTGTATTGCTTCCG
>NZ_JAVRHR010000024.1:0-204 GCF_031846445.1 Croceitalea rosinachiae
ACTGTGATGGTGACGGGGTGACCAATGGGGAAGAGGACACCAATGGTACTGACCCTTATCAAGTATCCGGTGATACGGATGGAGATGGTATAGACGATGACAACGAGATAAACGACGGCACTGACCAGAACGCCCCATGTGATCCATTACAGGTAGCTGGTTACACGGGCTATGATGCCGGAAACGCCATATGGGCGGCTGCCG
>NZ_JAVRHR010000003.1:0-509569 GCF_031846445.1 Croceitalea rosinachiae
AATATGAAAGATAAAGATTAAACTCTTGGTAAATCTCCTTCTCCTTTTAATGGAAGATTGGAATTTCCCATCAAATATTTATCTATATGATGTGCAGCTTGTCGCCCTTCCGAAATGGCCCAAACAATTAGTGATTGACCTCTTCGTTGATCTCCGGCAACAAAAACACCAGAGATATTAGTCTGATAGTTGTT
The DNA here is from genome assembly GCF_031846445.1 of Croceitalea rosinachiae. NCBI lineage: Bacteria > Pseudomonadati > Bacteroidota > Flavobacteriia > Flavobacteriales > Flavobacteriaceae > Croceitalea > Croceitalea rosinachiae. The sequence continues at coordinate 195 of NZ_JAVRHR010000003.1, forward strand.
CTCGGTAGCCTTGATATTGGTTCGTTCGTCCATTTCAAGTCCAAATTGGTCCGCCAACGTTGTTTCTGAACCAGTGAATCCCATTGCTAACAAAGCCAATTCACATTTCCATTCTCTTTCGGTATTTGGAATTTCTTTTAACTTAGGTCTTTGACCAGGAATCATTTCCCATTCTATTTCAGATGTTATAAGACTCTTTAATTTTCCATCTTTGTCTCCAATAAATTTTTTGGTTGAAATACTGAAAAATCGTTCAGCGCCTTCTTTATGAGAAGAACTAGTGCGAAGCCGCATAGGCCAGAAGGGCCAAGGCTGATTGGCCGGACGATTTTCTGTAGCCATTGGCATGATTTCAAAGTTTGAAACTGAGTCGGCTCCTTGGCGAATTGAAGTGCCAATACAATCAGAGCCCGTATCACCACCGCCGATCACAACTACATCTTTACCGGTTGCTAAAATTTCTTTACCAAGGTCTTTAATTCCATCAACTCTGCGATTGTTTTGTGGTAAAAAGTCCATGGCCTGAACTACACCTTCTAAACCTGAACCTGGGATAGGTAAATTTCTTCTAACGGTTGCCCCTCCACAAAGTACAATTGCATCAAAATTTGATTTTAGGTCACTAGCTTTAATATCAACTCCTACATGTATACCCGTTTTGAAAATGATACCTTCTTCTTCTAAAATACCTAACCTTCTATCGATAACTTTTTTTTCCATTTTAAAATCGGGAATGCCGTATCTAAGTAGACCACCTACTTTTTCATCTCGTTCAAAAACCGTCACGGTATGCCCTGCCCGGTTTAGTTGTTGTGCAGTGGCTAATCCAGCTGGTCCAGAACCAATAACCGCTACTTTCTTGGTTGTTCTTTTTAATGGTGGATTAGCAGTAATCCAACCATTTTTAAAAGCATTTTCCACAATATTTTTTTCAATATTTTCGATAGAAACCGGGTCTTCATTTATTCCTAATACACAGGCTTCTTCACAAGGGGCGGGACATAACCTTCCCGTAAATTCTGGAAAATTGTTGGTAGAATGAAGAATACTTGTGGCTTTTTCCCATTTGCCTTGATATACCGCGTCATTGAAATCAGGGATAAGATTACCCAATGGACATCCACTGTGGCAAAAAGGAATTCCACAATCCATACACCTTGCGCCCTGGTTTTTAAGTTCTTTTTCCTTCAGAGATTTGGTAAATTCCTTGTAATTTTTAATGCGTTCATTAACCGGTATATGGCTTTCGTCTTTTCTTTTGAACTCTAAAAATCCTGTCGTCTTTCCCATCCTATTCGTTATTATAAAGTTTCTAACTTTTCTTTTTCCAATCGTACCAATGCCTGTCTGTATTCTTCTGGAAATACTTTAATGAACATTGGAAGAGAAACTTCCCAATTTTCAAGTATATGCTGTGCCAAAGGACTTATTGTAGCATTATAATGGTTTTCAATTAACTGTCTTAATTCTTGTATATCCTTATCTTCATCTACTTTAAGTAAATTCAAGGATTCGGAATTACACTTCTTTTTAAAGGTTTTATTTTTATTATAAACATAGGCAATACCACCGCTCATACCAGCACCAAAATTTCGACCTACTTCACCTAAAATGACAGCTATTCCACCCGTCATATATTCACAACCATGATCACCAATACCTTCGACTACTGCCTTAGCTCCAGAATTTCTTACACAAAAACGTTCCCCTGCTTTTCCATTAATATATGCCTCTCCAGAGGTAGCTCCGTAAAGTGTAACATTTCCCGTAATCACATTTTCTTCAGGCCGCAATGTAGATTTGTCAGGCACTTTAATCACAAGTTTCGCACCCGAAAGCCCTTTACCTAGATAATCATTTGTATTACCATTGACAATCATGGTAAGGCCCTTTGTAGCGAAGGCACCAAAACTTTGTCCAGCTGAACCGGAAAAATTAAGTTTCAGTGTGTTTTCAGGGAGGCCATCAGCACCATAAATCTTAGAAATTTCATTACTAATGATTGCTCCAACGGCTCTGTCAGTATTATGTATTGGAAAATCTAAAGTCGTCTTCTCTTTTCTAAATAATGCAGGATGTGCTTTTGCAATAATTTCAAATTCAATTGATTTTTCAATATTATGAACTTGCTGCTGGGTGTTGTAAAGCTTTGTTTCTTTTGTTACATCAACTTGATATAAAATTGGGGTGAGGTCAATACCGGCGGACTTATAGTGGTCGATAGCCTTTTTTCTATCTAACTTTTGAACTTGCCCTACCATTTCATCAACAGTTCTGAAACCAAGCTTTGCCATGATTTCTCGTAACTCTTGTGCAACAAAATACATGTAGTTTACTACATGTTCTGGTTTGCCCTTAAACTTTTTGCGTAATTCTGGGTTTTGCGTAGCGATACCCACTGGACAAGTATTCAAGTGACAAACACGCATCATAATACAACCAGAAGCAACTAGTGGAGCTGTAGCAAAACCAAATTCTTCTGCACCTAATAAGCAAGCTATAGCAACGTCACGACCAGTTTTTAATTGGCCATCACATTCTAAAACAATTCGGTTTCGTAAGTCGTTCAATACCAAGGTCTGTTGAGCTTCTGCAATTCCTAACTCCCATGGAAGTCCTGCATGTTTTAAAGAGGTCAATGGTGAGGCTCCCGTGCCGCCATCAAAACCAGAAATGAGAACGACATCTGCTTTTGCTTTGGCAACACCGGCGGCAACGGTACCTACACCAACTTCTGAAACTAATTTTACATTTACCCTCGCTTCCCTATTCGCGGATTTTAAATCAAAGATTAATTGTGATAAATCCTCAATAGAATAGATATCGTGATGTGGAGGTGGGGAAATCAACCCTACATATGGGGTTGAATTTCTTGTTTTAGCTATGGAAGGATTTACTTTTGGCCCAGGTAATTGTCCACCTTCTCCTGGTTTAGCTCCTTGGGCCATTTTAATTTGTATTTCTTGGGCATTGGTCAGATAATTAGAAGTAACGCCAAATCTTCCGGAAGCTACTTGCTTAATGGCACTGTTTCGCCAGTCACCTGACTGATTTTTGTAAAAACGTTCCGCATCTTCACCACCTTCACCAGAATTGCTTTTTCCTCCAATTCGGTTCATGGCAATAGCCAAATTTTCATGCGCTTCCTTACTAATGCTTCCGTACGACATGGCACCCGTCTTAAACCTTTTGACGATTTCTGTCCACGGTTCAACTTCTTCCAAAGGAATAGGGTCGTAATTTGAAAACTCAAATAAGCCCCTAATTGTCATTAGGCTTTTTGACTGTTCATTGACCAATTCCGAGTATTCTTTATAAGTAGTCTTTTCATTATTGCGAACTGCCTTTTGTAACTTGGCAATACTTAGGGGGTTGAACATATGTTTTTCCCCATCTCTTCTCCAGCGATACTCACCCCCAATCTCTAAATCTAAACTTGCGTCAACCTTGTCACGATTAAATGCCTTACGATGCCTTTTGGCTATTTCCTTTTCGATTTCGTAAAGCCCAATACCTTGAATTCTAGTCGGAGTGTTAGGAAAATACTGGTCAACAACTTTGGTGTTTATTCCAATACACTCAAACAATTGTGATCCTCTGTAGGAATTCAAAGTAGAGATACCAATTTTATTCATCACTTTAAGAATACCTTTTCCAACCGCCTTGTTGTAATTTTTTATGGCTTGGTCAAAAGTATAATCGGTAATTTTGTTTTCTTCAATTTGCTCTCCAATTATTTCATTGACCAAGTACGGGTTAATGGCACTCGCGCCAAAGCCAAACAATAACGCAAAATGATGTACCTCTCTTGGTTCGGCAGATTCTATAATGATACTTAAACGAGAGCGTTTTTTTAGTTTTCTTAGTCCGCTATTAACAAATGAGCAAGATAAAAGTGCTGGAATAGCCGCCATTTCAGCACTTACCATTCGGTCAGAAAGAATAATGATATTTGATCCTTCGTCAACTGCTTTAGATGCCTGTTTTAAAATAGATGCTAAGGCCTCTTCAAGACCGTTATGACCCTTGGCAATTTCATACAACGTAGAGATTGAAGTTACTTTATAGTCAGGACTACTATCATAGTTTTTGATTTTGTCTAAATCTTCTTTAGAGATGACTGGGTTTTGAATTTTAAGTTTGCGACAGTGTTCTTGAGTAAATTCAAAAATATTATGGTCGCTACCAAGTGTTAAGCTGATATCTGTAATCAACTCTTCGCGTATACCATCAAGTGGTGGATTTGTAACCTGAGCGAATAATTGTTTAAAATAATTATAAATCAGTTGTGGACGCTCAGAAAGTACTGCAATTGGCGTATCAGAACCCATTGAACCAATTGGTTCTTTGCCATGTTTTGCCATTGGCATAATAATGGTGTTGATATCTTCTTGAGTATAACCAAATGCTGAACGTCTCGTTTCTAAGGGAAACTCACCAAAAAAAACAGGACAGTCGTTATAGGGAATATCTTTTAAGTGAACTAGATTGTCTTTTAACCATTTTTTATAGGGATGTTTGGCGGCAATAGCCTCCTTTACTTCCTCATCATTTATGATTCGCCCTTCTTCCATGTTTACCAAGAACATTTTACCAGGTTCAAGACGACCATGGTATTGAATATCTTCTGGCTGTAAATCAACGACGCCGGTTTCAGATGACATAATAACGTATCCTTGCTTGGTCACTGAATAGCGAGAAGGTCGTAATCCATTTCTATCTAAAACAGCCCCAATATAGTTTCCATCGGTAAAAGGGATAGAGGCAGGACCATCCCAAGGTTCCATTAGGCACGAATTGTATTCATAAAAAGCTTTTTTGGCTTCAGACATTTCGTTATTTTTTTCCCATGCCTCTGGCACTAGCATCATCATAACTTCGGGTAAGGACCTACCAGTCATTAGTAGCAATTCTACTACCATATCCATACTTGCGGAATCTGACTTGCCAGGAAGTACGGTTGGGATAATATTTTTTATCTCATCTCCGAACCAATCGCTTTTCAGCAATTCTTCTCTAGAGCGCATACGTGCAACATTGCCCCTTAGGGTATTTATTTCACCGTTATGGCACATATATCTAAAGGGCTGTGCCAAATCCCAAGTGGGGAAGGTGTTCGTAGAAAAACGTTGGTGTACCAATGCTAATCTTGTTACTACTCTAGGGTCCAAAAGATCTTCATAGTACTTGCTAATGTCAATTGGAACAAGCAAGCCTTTGAATATGATGATTTTTTGAGATAAACTGGGGAGGTAGAAAAACTGACTTTGTGAGAGTTTTGATTTATTTATTTCATGTTCCGTTACTTTTCTTGCAATGAAAAGTTTAAGGTTGAATTGAAAATTATTTTCTTCACCACCATTACCAATAAAAATTTGTTTAACAAAAGGCTCGGTTTCAGCAGCAATTCGACCAGGAACAGATTTGTTGACTGGCACCGCTCTCCACCCTATAAGCTCTAATCCTTGTTTTTTGATGTTCTTTTCAAAGGTGTCAATGCAAAATTGTCTTTGATTTTCTTTTTGCGGAAGAAATACATTGCCAGTGGCATAATCTCCCGCTTTGGGTAATTCAAAATCACAGGCACTTTGAAAAAAATCATGAGGAATATCAATTAATATACCAGCCCCATCACCGGTTTTCCCATCTGAGCTTACGGCACCGCGATGCTCTAACTTGTCTAATATCTCAAGCGCTTTGTGAATAATGTCATTTGATTTTTTTCCTTGAAGACTGCAAATGAATCCTGCACCACAATTGTCATGTTCAAATTCAGGAAGATATAGCCCTTGTTTTTCTAACTTCATTGTTATGGTATTTATTCAAAAATATCATAATCAGTGAATAAAAATCAATGTTTCAAACGAAATACAGTAAAAAAATCAAGGATTGTAATAATTGGTTAAATAATATTCAAATTCAAAATATCAGCAAAACAAAATTGTGAATATGACAATAAAAAACAATTAAATATGCTTTAGAGGTCTTTATAATCCGTAATGGTAATTAAAAATGTTCAATAATGGGTTTACCGCACAAGTGAAGGTCCTATTTTTTTATAAAATGTAAAAACTTAGAAGTTGACCCCTTAAAAAATAGGGGGTCTTTAAATTTATACTTTTAGTATGCCTCTTGAAATTACAATTTTTTGAATTTCTGAAGTACCTTCATATATTTGTGTGATTTTGGCATCGCGCATTAAGCGTTCTACATGGTAATCCTTGACAAAACCATTGCCGCCGTGAATCTGTACAGCTTCTACCGCTACCTCCATAGCAGTTTCTGCAGCATATAATTTGGCCATAGCTCCAGAAATGTCATAGTTATTACCATTGTCCTTGTCCCAAGCTGCTTTGTAAACTAGATGCCTAGCCGCTTGAATTTTAGTATGCATGTCTGCCAACTTAAAGGCGATAGCTTGATGATTTGAAATTTCTGTGCCAAATGCCTTACGTTCTTTAGAATATTTTAAGGCAAGTTCATAAGCTCCAGCTGCAATTCCAAGTGCTTGAGCGGCAATACCAATTCGACCACCTGCCAAGGTTTTCATTGCAAATTTAAATCCAAACCCATCTTCCGCAATTCGATTTTCTTTTGGCACTTTTACATCATTAAAAAGCAAGGAGTGGGTATCACTACCCCTTATACCTAATTTATTTTCTTTAGGCCCTATTTCGAATCCCTTCATTCCTTTTTCGACAATCAAAGCATTAATACCTTTGTGTCTTTTTTCGACATTGGTCTGTGCTATTACCAAATAAACTTCGGCTGAGTTACCATTGGTTATCCAATTTTTAGTCCCATTCAAAATATAATGATCTCCCTTATCAATAGCAGTTGTTTTTTGAGATGTTGCATCGCTTCCTGCTTCTGGCTCAGAAAGACAAAAAGCTCCAATGATTTCACCCGTTGCTAGTTTTGTCAGGTACTTTTGTTTTTGCTCTTCTGTCCCAAAAGTTTCCAGGCCCCAACATACCAGTGAATTATTTACGGAAACTATGACGGAAGATGAGGCGTCTACCTTAGAAAGTTCCTCCATCACCAAAACATATGATAGTGTGTCTAAGCCGCTGCCGCCATATTTTGAATCAACCATCATTCCTAAGAACCCTAGTTCAGCCATTTTTTTCACCTGTTCAGCTGGAAATTCTTGAGCGTCATCACGTTCAATTATGCCTGGCAATAATTCATTTTGAGCAAAGTCTCTTGCCGCTTCTTGTATCATTAATTGCTCTTCTGAAAGGGTAAAGTCCATAATGTTGAGAATAAGATAAAAAATATGTCCAAAGATACGGTTTGAGTATGAATTCTTTAAGGTTTTTGAATGAAATACAAGAATTAGTTAATATGATAAAAAGTAGAGTTCTCATTGGGAGTTCTTTTTTCCAATCGCTATATTTAACTTATCTTGAAACTGAATTGTGAATTCTCGTTTTTCAAGAAATAACTAACATATCTACAAAACCAACTAAATAATGGAAACTATAGTAATTATTGTCTTTCTAGCTGGATACTTGGCTATTACCTTAGAGCATAACTTAAAAATCGATAAGCTGATTCCTGCGTTGGCTATGATGGCCATTTTATGGGCTGTTATTGCTCTTACCCATATGGACGTTTTTGAGGTCAATGCAGAACTTAAAAAGCTTGAACCAACCCATATTGACGAAATTTTACTTCATCATTTGGGCAAGACCGCTGAGATTCTGGTATTCTTACTAGGTGCGATGACTATAGTTGAAATTATTGATTATTTTGATGGTTTTGCAGCGATTAAGAGCTACATTAAAACAAGAAGTAAACGCAAGCTGCTTTGGATATTTTCAATTCTAGCTTTTATACTTTCAGCCATAATTGACAATCTGACTGCTACAATAGTCTTAATTACTATCCTTCAAAAGGTCATTAAAGATCGTGAGACACGACTTTGGTTTGCCGGTTTAATTATTATTAATGCTAATGCAGGTGGTGCTTGGTCACCAATTGGGGATGTTACTACAACAATGTTATGGATTGCTGGCAAAGTAGAGGCAGGTTCTTTAGTGACGAGAGTTTTGGTTCCATCTATTGTTTGTATGGTTGTACCTACCATAATCGCTAGTAGATTTAGGGTGTTTAGTGGTGAGGCGGATATTGAAGATACAGTTGGTTCTAAATCAAAATATGGCCCAACAATGCTTTATCTAGGTTTAGGGGCTATTGTCTTTGTACCTTTTTTCAAAACGATTACACATTTACCCCCTTATGTAGGTATGATGCTTTCATTGGCTATAGTGGCCACTTTTGCAGAAATTTATAGTAATGCAAAATTTAGTATTAGTTCTGCTATTGACGAGGATCATCATGAATCTGCACATCATAGCCCAGTTCATTCGGCATTAACTAAAATCGAGCTGCCTAGTATTCTCTTCTTTTTAGGTATTTTATTGGCAGTTGCTGCGCTTGAATCTTTAGGTATTTTATTCAACTATGCCGAGAGTTTAAATGCTGCCATTCCACAAACTGATATTGTTGTGATGTTGTTGGGTATTGGTTCTGCAGTTATAGACAATGTGCCTTTAGTTGCCGCAAGTATTGGTATGTTCTCTGAAGCAGGAGATAACCCCCTCTGGCATTTTATAGCGTATTCTGCTGGTACCGGAGGTAGTATGCTCATTATTGGTTCAGCTGCAGGTGTTGTTGCGATGGGAATGGAAAAAATAGATTTTTTCTGGTATTTAAAGAAAATTGCGTGGTTGGCATTTGTTGGTTTTGTTGCTGGAGCCATTGTATTTATACTAATGCGTGATTTTATTTTTTAGATATAATTTTCTGCGGAAATCCCCGTTATAAAGTCAATTAAAATTGGGGACCACTTATGACATTATTTCAAGATCAAACATCATCTGAAGATTTAGCCGAGGCTATCTCAGAAGAAAAGACATTATCCGTAGTTGACTTAATCCTAAACGGAGGTGCCGCTAGCACAATTATCGTCGTAGTACTTTTTGTGCTCTTATTCGTAGCATTGTATATCTACTTTGAAAGAACGTTTGCAATTAACGCTGCATCTAAAATTGATAAGAACTTCATGAATCAAATCCGTGACCATGTCATGAATGGTAAACTTGAGGCAGCTAAATTATTATGTGTACAAACTGACTCACCGGTAGCTCGCTTAACAGAGAAAGGAGTTTCAAGAATAGGGAAACCTTTGGACGATATTAATACTGCAATTGAAAATGCTGGTACGCTTGAAGTTTACAAATTGGAAAAAAATGTAAATATTCTTGCAACGGTTGCTGGTGCTGCCCCAATGATTGGGTTTTTAGGAACGGTTATTGGTATGATTTTGGCATTTCATCAAATGGCAAGCAGTGGAGGGCAAGCTGAAATGGGATCTTTGGCATCTGGTATTTATACGGCAATGACAACTACAGTCGCTGGCTTAATAGTAGGTATCATCGCATATATCGGTTATAATCATTTGGTCAATAGAACAGACAAGATTGTACATAAAATGGAAGCTAATGCGGTTGAGTTTTTAGACCTCTTGAACGAACCCATCTAGATTATCAACTATGAAATTGAAAGGAAGAAATAAGGTCAGTCCTGATTTTAGCATGTCTTCAATGACAGACATTGTGTTCTTATTGTTGGTTTTTTTCATGCTAACCTCTAATGCACCCAATGCCTTGGATTTACTCTTGCCAAAAGCCAAAGGCAAATCTACCAATACCCAGAACGTATCTGTCACCATTGACAAGAATCTAAAATATTACGTGAACAACGAACAGATTAACGGAGAATACATTGAAATTGAATTAAGAAAAGCACTTGAAGGTCAAGATAAACCTACTATTATTTTGAGGGCAGAAGAAAGCGTAGCTATAAAAGAGGCTGTAAACGTTATGGATATTGCCAATAGAAATAATTACAAAGTAATTTTGGCTGTGCGACCTAAGTAATGTCGTTTTTAAATACGAGACACAAGAAAAAATCATTCACACTTACAACACTACTGTTAAGTGTACTACTACTATTGCTTTTTTATATAGGATTGACCTATTTAGATCCACCTGAAGAAAGTGGAATTGCTGTTAATTTTGGTACTATGGATTTTGGCAGTGGTAATAAACAGCCAAAACAGAAAATTAAGTCTGAGCCTTTAGATATTCCAAAACCGCCCGAAGAAAAGAAGGAAGTTCAAGAAGAGGTAAAAGAAGTTGTAGAAGAAAAAATTGCGGAAGAAAAGGAGTTAAAAGAACAACCCACCGAAAAAGTATTGACTCAAGAGAGTGAGGAGTCTATAAAAATCAGACAGCAAAAAGAAGCTAAGCGCAGGGCAGATGCTGCGGCAGCTATAGCAAAAGCAGAGGCAGATAGAAAAGCGCAAGAAGAACGCGAAGCTGAAGAACGTCTAAAGCGAGAACAGGAAGCCAAAAAGAAAAAATTAGACGCCATGATGGGTGGTATCGGAAAATCAGATGGAACCGAATCAGGTAGTGAGGGTGATGATAACCAAGTTGGAGATAAAGGCCAACCCAGTGGCAATCCTTATGCGACTACATACTACGGTGCACCAGGTAGCGGAAGTGGAACAGGGGGCTATGGACTAAATGGACGCTCATTGGTCACTAAAGGCAAAGTGCAACAAGAATGTAATGAAGATGGCAGGGTAGTGGTAAAGATTGTGGTTGATAGAAATGGAAAGGTTATTAAAGCTACTCCGGGTGTAAAAGGAACCACAAATAATGCACCTTGTCTTCTTGAGCCCGCCCGTAAAACCGCTTTTATGCACAAATGGAACTTAGATGCCAATGCCCCCTCAAAGCAAGTCGGCTTTGTAGTGGTCAATTTTAAATTAGGACAGTAGTGACCTATAAAGAAGCACTAGATTGGATGTTTTCCCAACTTCCAATATATCAACAAAAGGGAAGTTCCGCTCTTAAAAACAAGCTTGACAATATTGTAAACTTTGCCCATCAATTGGGTAATCCTGAAAAAAAGTTTAAAAGTATTCATGTTGCAGGAACTAATGGAAAAGGTTCGAGTTGTCATATGCTCGCCTCCATTTTGCAAGAAGCAGGATACAAAGTAGGGCTTTATACTTCACCTCATTTAAAAGACTTTAGAGAGCGAATAAAAATAAATGGAAAGAAGGTTCATAAAGAATTTGTTAAAGATTTTATTGAAACACACCGACCTTTTTTTGAATACAACCAGCTTTCTTTTTTTGAGATGACCGTTGGTATGGCATTTGACTTTTTTGATAAAGAAAAAGTTGATATTGCAGTCATTGAAGTTGGATTGGGTGGGCGCTTAGATTCCACAAATATTATTAGTCCTGAAGTTTCATTGATAACAAATATTGGTTTTGACCACACTGATATTTTGGGAAACACTATAGAAAAGATTGCTATGGAGAAGGCGGGTATCATAAAACGAAATACGCCTATTGTCATTAGTGAAAGGCAGCCTCAAACAGAAATGATTTTTAAACTGATAGCAAATCAATTAAAGACCAACATTATTTTTTCGGATGAAAAAAAGCATGATTCATATAGTACCGATTTGTTAGGTAGCTACCAGCATCAAAACATAAAAGGAGTTGTAACGACATTAGATCAGTTAAAGGAATTTAAAATAACCTCCGGGCATATAAAAAAGGGTCTTTCCACTGTTGTCTCTAATACAGAGCTTTTGGGAAGATGGCAAATATTACAGCAAAAACCAACAGTAATATGCGACACGGCACACAATAAAGAAGGATTGACTTTGGTGCTGAAGCAACTTTTAAAGCAAAAATTTGAAGAGTTACATTTAGTCCTTGGTTTTGTTAGTGATAAGAATTTAAGTGATATTTTGCCTTTATTTCCTAAAAATGCCAATTATTATTTTGTCAAGCCTAATGTTCCTAGAGGATTAGATTCAAAAGACTTAAAAATTTTGGGTGAAGTGTATGGTTTGAAAGGGAAAGCCTATAGTTCTGTAGAAAAAGGATTGGATAAGGCAAAATCAAACGCTAAAAAGAAAGATTTTATCTATGTTGGCGGTAGCACTTTTGTAGTCGCAGAAGTAGTTTAATTTTTTCTGTTATTTTCTTTTAGGTAAAGAAAAAATGGTGCTATATTTGCACTCCTTATTTGAGAAATCAAATTAGGGCGCTTAGCTCAGTTGGTTCAGAGCACCTCGTTTACACCGAGGGGGTCGGGGGTTCGAATCCCTCAGCGCCCACAGTAAATAAAAATCCTGTACAACTTGTATTAGGATTTTTTTGTTTTGTCTAGTCAGACAGTTCACAGATTTTCATCTGTAGAATCAATACCTTTAAATTGAGATAAATGGTTTGCGTTTTTTTATCTAAGTGATTGTGATTTTGGGCGGTCTTTTGATTACCCCTTTTTTATTTCAACAAATTGCAGGTAGTCCGAATTTTTGGCAATAATAAAATAGTTTTTGCCTTTAATATTAATTTTGGCCATGTCCTTTACGTCGCCATTGGCGTAAAAACCACTTTTTCTAGAGGTTATAGGTTCAAAATCACCCTTTCCATCTCCTAGCAATAAAATTCCATTGCTCGCATCATTTCGCGGTGTTTCAACTTCTGAACCGTAAAGATTTCCAACAGCCAAGAAATCTAAATTACCATCTTCATCAAAATCTTCGATAGCAATTTGATTGATAGACGAAAGTTGTGCCAAATTTGGAAGCTTATGGAAAACGAACTTGCCATCTTTATTCTCCATATAGATACTTTCAAATGATTTCACCTGATAATGCAAAGATTCTTCCAGTACATCTTCGGTATAGACATCACTTAAAGTGGCGTTCGAAAAAGATTCATAGTCTTTAAATTTCTCTTTGATTCCAGGCATTTGTTGCGAAGTGCATTCTCGGCCTCTTACGGGAAACTTTTCCCCTTCATTGTAATAACTCAATACAATATCATTTGTGTTATTGTTATCAAAATCATTAAAATAAATATCAAAGGTTTCCTTTTCATTGGCCTTATACTTATAGTTGAGGCCCAAATTGCCAACTATGTAGTCAGTATCTCCATCATTATCAAAATCACCATCTTTGATACTAAACCACCATCCTCTCGAATCATCTGTGCCAACTTGTTGAGATATGTCCTTGAAGTACCCTTCATCATTCTTTAATATTGTTACGGGCATCCATTCACCTGTCAAAATTAAGTCGGTCCACCCGTCATTGTCAAAGTCAGTCCAAAGCGCATCCGTTACCATTCCAATTTTTTCTAAAAAGGGAGCTATTTTTTGAGTAGCATCTACAAATTTAACTTCATCGCTTGTACTTATATTTTCTAAAATGTAGCTACTAGCAGGAGCGGGATAATTACCGGGAACCAACCGGCCTCCAACAAATAGATCTAAATCACCATCTTTATCATAATCGTAGCTATGAACCCTTGAGGCACTAGTAATCATTTCTGGTAAGGCTTTTTCCAATTTCTCAAAATTACCCTTACCGTCATTACTATAAATGCGATCCTGTAACGCTTTTGAATCAGTAGTAAATTCGTTACCTCCACTGGTAATATAAATATCGTTATCACCATCATTATCGGCATCAAAAATATGAATACCCATATCTTCAGAGCCAATGTCTAAGGCAAAAGCTTCGATTTTAGCCTTTTCAAATCCGTTTTGGGTTTGGTAGTAAGCGGTAGTCAGATTCAAAGAGGACCCTCCAATTACAAAATCATCAATATGGTCACCATTAAGATCCCCAACAGCTATATTAGGGCCAAACCTTGATGTAGCGTGTGGTAGCAGTATTTCTTTAACAAAATCATTGTAGATGTTTTCTATTTGCCTATGATTAACCACTATTGATTTGTCTTTTACCGTTTCAAAAATGTTTTCAGACTTTATTTGGATTGGTTTATTATTTTCAGCAGCGTCTGAGTACTTTACCGTCACCAAGGCATTAATTTTAATATCTGTCAAGACTTGAGTTTTACTATCAGGCCAGATCACTTTTACGGAATCAATTTGTGTAGTTTTTCCTAATCCGAAATGTATTTTTGGTGCTACGGAAGATTGGAATCCCCTGGTCATCGTCAATTCTTGATACTGTTGTAGGCCATTGGCAAATAAAGTGGTTTTTGTACCAATCCCTAATGGATTTTCGGTAGTTCCTTTAAAATCAATGGTCAAGTGATTATTAGTAATTGAACTTTTATTTTCAAATACAGATGCAACATCATCAATGTTATTGGTCACAATTTCTAAATCACCGTCGTTGTCTAAATCAACATAAAGGCTTCCATTGGAGAAACCCCTATGCTCAATGCCCCATTCTTTATTCATGCGACTAAAAGTGAGGTCTTTATTATTTTTAAAAGCATAATTGTCAATTTTCTCCGAAGGTATTGACAAGCTCTTTTGTAATGTACTGTCTTTTGGCAATCCTTTTTTTTCAATTTCTTTAAAAAAGTCTCGATTGTTGATTTCACGCCTTGTTCCGTTAGAAATGAAAATATCTTTCCAGCCATCATTATCTAAATCGGCAATCAAAGGTCCCCAGCTCCAATCTGTTGAAGAGACTCCTGCAATTCTTGATACATTACTGAAATCAGGCAATGAATCTAATAGGTTTCCATTGTTCATTTGAAGGCTATTCTGCATGTATTGATAATTAAACCCTGCATTGACGGTGCTCCAAAACAAATCGGGGTTCATACTGGCCATATTAGCTTTTGATCTTCTATTGATTTGGGCGGTCATATCAACTTGAAGAATATCGAGTAAGTTGTCATTATTAAAATCGGCAATATCTACACCCATGCCATAAAAAGAAGTATTTTTCATCGATAATAGCGAAACTTCTGAAAAGGTGCCATCTTGGTTATTTGAGAAATAGTAATCGGGTGTACTAAAATCATTAGAAACATAAAGGTCTGACCATCCATCTTGATTCAAATCTCCTACAGTTGCACTTAAAGAAAGTCCGAAGGTTTTTAGGCCTGCTTCTTTGGTAACATCTGTAAAGGTGTCTCCATCATTTCTAAATAGACGGTCTGTTTCAAGTGGCTTTGGCGATAATTTCTTAAAAGCATAATAGTAATTAGGTGCATCGAATGGTGTTGGAGGATAATTTGCCACATATAAATCTAAATCACCATCACGGTCATAATCAAAAAAAGTAGATTGAACGCTATTGCTTGGGTCAGCGATGTTATATTTTTTTGCCTGTTCAGAGAAAGTATTATCGCCATTATTGATAAACAATTGATTCTCTTTTGGTCCAAATTTTCCACCTACCGAAACATAAATATCTAGAAAACCATCATGGTTTACGTCACTCATTGTAGTGCCAGTGTACCATCTATTATCTCCAGAAACTCCTGCAGAATCTGAAATATCTTCGAACTTCAGATTTCCTTTGTTGAGGTAGAGCTTATTGGGTACCATATTACCTGTGAAATATAAATCTGTTAACCCATCATTGTTAATGTCTCCTGCAGAAACACCACCACCCATATAGATATATGAATAGGTAAAGTAATTTAGCGAGTCATTTTCTGTAAGTCTGTTTGAAAAGTCTATTCCTGTATTCTTCTTATTCAGTTTGTTGAAAATAGTGTTTTCTGAACTGATTTTTTGCTTCATTCCGTTTTTGCAATTGACGAGAAAAATGGAGGTGAAAACAACGAATAAGGTTTTGTAAAATATCAATTTCATACTACAATTTTGCAAATACTAATTTAGCTCAATGCAAAGTCATAAACAAAAAAACAGGGCACTTATGAGATGCCCTGTTCCGTTGCAGCTAAACTTAAACTAATAATAACTCAACTAAACTTAATTCTTAATAACCGGGGTTTTGTGATAAAATACCACCGCTTAAACCAATAGCATCAACCGGTATAGGTATTAAATCATACGTGGTTGTATAAGGTCCGACTTTAGGACCAAAATTGGTTATGGTTCGTGTTTCGTTAGCATAATAGTCAGGAAGAACCGTTGTTGTTACCCCCCATCTTCTTAGGTCAAATGTACGATGGCCTTCCATGCCCAATTCAACACGACGTTCAAAACGAACAGCAGCTCTTGCAAAAGAAGCATCAGGGAATGAGGCGTAGGTGCCAACCTGATAGTTAGCAGCAGGCCCGCTACCATCAACAGCCTGAACTACAGTAGTATTTGCAGCACGATCTCTAACTTCATTTACATAAGTCAATGCCGAAGCTAAATCACCTGTTTCAACGGCCGCTTCAGCAGCCATTAAAAGCACGTCTGCATAACGGATAATATTATAGTTAACACCAGAATGTTCTTGGCCCCAAGCACCAGATCCACGATTTGTGCCTACTTCACTTTCTTGATAGACATTCTTTTTTGGGAGATATGGGCCAGATAAATCGGTAAATCCAGCTCTAATCCATTCTTTACCAACGTGTTCTCCAAAGCCATTAAAATCAATGCCTCGTCTACCTACAGTATAATCCAATCTAGGGTCTACTGGTGTTGTGGTGTCTGGTGTGAACGCTTCATCACTATTGATGCCATAATCATTCAAGAAATCTGAATCATTAAAGGTGTCTAATAATGGTAGTCCATTTGCATCAACTCTAAACGCATTGGCTAAATCAATAGTTGGTTGGTAGAACCCACAGCAAGAGCCGAATGGTCCCCCACCTGGGAAGTTTAAAGTTCCGCCTATATTCCCATTAAAAGATTGCCCATCATCTGCAGCAAACTGAATAGCGAATACAGATTCTGAACTATTCTCACCAGCTGCATTAAAATTGTTAAGGTATTCAGCATTCAATGCGAATTCACCGCTATTAATTACGGCGGTTAACTCTGTTAACGCATTTGCCCAGTCAGATTGGTATAAGTGCGCCTTACCCAAATACGCTCTAGCCACCATTACTGTGGGTCTACCCGGATCTGATTGTGTGGCCGGTAGATTTTCTGCAGCAAATTGAAAATCCGCTTCTACTTGTTCCCAGGCTGGGCTATTGACAAATGAAGTAACAGCGGTTCCTTCAACATTAGGCTGATTAAATTCTTGTGCATCATAATTTTCAACAGAAATTAATGCGACGTTACCGAAAATTTTAATCAATTCAAAGTAGAAATGCCCACGTAAAAATCGTGCTTCCCCTTCTTGAGCGGTAATAGCATCAGCATCACTTGGTAATAAAGCCTCTCTATCAATACCTGCTATAACTGAAAGGGCTGCATTGGCCCTGTTCACACCGGCATATAAGGCTTGAAATTTTGCTCTGAAATAACCATTTGAAGTTTGAATGTCGTTAATCTCAATTTGAAGCAGCTCTCCTTGGTCACCATCAGTACTCCCTTTATGGGCATCATCTGACATGACATCGAGCCACCAGTTATCACCACCTCGGCCAAAACCATTTCCGGCAGCATTATTTCGCTGCCCATCCAATACCGAATAGGCACCTGTAAGTAATAAATCCACTCCTGCTGGATTTGCTAAAGTTTCATCGCTTAACGCCCCTACAGCGGGTGTTGTCGAAAAGTCATCACCACATGAAATTGCGGTAAAAACTGCTAGAATACAATAAATAAATTTCTTTTTCATTTTTTTTACATTTTTAAATTAACTCCCAAAAGAAAGATTTGAGATAGAGGGAAAGTGTTTTGATCCACACCTAAAGTTAATGCCGTATTAGCAGGTGAACCATTTACATTCGTAGGCTGTATTTCAGGATCAATGCCATCATAGCCAGTAATGGTAAACAAGTTACTTGCGTTAATATAAAAACGCAAACTTGAAAGACCTAATTTATCAGTAATTTGATCTGGCAAAGTATAACCGATTACAACATTTTTAAGTCGTACAAATGATCCATCCTCAACTAAGAAAGAGTTAGGAGCAGTCTCGTTGTTCAATAGACCAAAACTTAAAGCAGGTTGAGAACCATTGGGGTTTGTTGTTGCATTAAAAGCATCTAATACCCTTGCATTTCTGTTACCGTTAGGAAATGTTGCAAAATCCGTAAAGATTTTATCATAATTGTAAATGTCATTTCCTAAAGTTCCAGCAAAGAATGCACTGAAATCCCAGTTTTTATAATTAGCATTAAGATTTAACCCAAAAGTTGCATCTGGTATTGGATTACCAATAAAATCTCTATCATCATCGTTGATGACCCCGTCATCATTCAAATCTCTATATCTCAAACGTCCTACTCCAGCAGCATCATTTGCAAAACCTTGGTCTGGACCAGCAGCAACTTCTGCTTCACTGCGATAGATACCGTCTGCCACCCTACCGAAGAAAGAAGATATGGGTTGACCAACTTCAGTAACGGTAATATTACCACCTCTAAAGCCAGTGTTTCCTAGCAATGGAACATCATTGAACAAAGCAGTCACTTCGTTCTTAACAGTTGACAAGTTAAAATCTATCCCATACGAGAAATCAGCATTAGCTTGTTTCTGAAAAGAGATGTTTAAATCAATACCAGAGTTTTTAACATTTCCAGAGTTTACGAAAGGCGGAGCAGCATCGATTGCGGTGTCCCCGATAATATTTCCATTCGCTACAATTAAATCTTCTGTAGTGAGCTCATAATACTCTAATGAAATGGATAGGGCATCATCAAAAAGACCGAATTCAGCACCTATATTTAAAGTTTCACTGGTCTCCCAACGAATGTCAGCATTTCCTACGGCACTTAGTAAAGCCCCAGTAGTGGCATTGCCGCCTCCCCCAAAGGCATAATCAGCAAGTTGATTATTAAGATTGGATTGGTTGATACCAGGGTTGCCTACTGGTAATTCTTGGTTACCCAAAGCACCCCATGAAGCTTTTAATTTCAGTCTATTTATAATGCCATCTTGAGGAAAAAAATCTTCATTACTCATAACCCAACCTCCACTAAAGGCAGGAAAGACACCGGTTTGGTTATCACCTAGAAATCTCGAAGAGCGATCACGACGTACCGTTGCGCTTGCTAAATACTTATTCGAAAACGAATAGTTGACCGATCCAAAAATAGAAGAAAGTGTATTTTCAAAATCAAATGTATTATCAGGATCTACTATCGCCGCTCCTGACGCATTGTCTAAAAGGTAAAAATCAGGAGTTTCAAATAAGAAACCTGTTGCAGCTACTTGTAAACTTTTTCCTGTACTTGAATTTGCTTCTAAACCAACTAAGGCATTGATAGAATGATCACCAAAAGTTTTAGAATAGTTTAAGGTGTTGGTCCAGACCCAGTTGTAAGTTTGTTGGTTGCGCTCCGTTAAGGTGTTGGTTCCTCTAGGCTCTGGCGATTCAGGATCCGTAGCAAGAAAATCTCTACTATTTAAATAGCTTATATCGCCACCAATGCTAGTTTTTGCTGTAAGCCCATCGGCTATATTAAGGCTGGCATAGACATCACCGATAATCCTGGTTTGTTTCAGAAAATCGTCACCATTTCTACTTAAAATAGCAACTGGATTCTCAGAATTTGACAGTCCATTTGAATTGGCGTAACCTCCGGCAAACCTGCCTAAATCGTCAAAAACAGGTACTAAAGGACTTGATCTTAGTGCAAACTGGATAGCATTGTCCACGTTTCCTTTATTATTACTAAAAGAAACATTCAAATGTTCGCCGATGGTCAATCGATCACTTACCTTGAATTCAGAATTTAAACGTACTTGAGCTCTTTTAAACCCTACATCATTAGGTATACCTTCACGATTTAAATAGCCGATAGTTGCCGAATATTTTGAGGTTTCATTACCGTTAGAGAAGTTGGCCGTAATATTTTGTGTGGGTGCTGATCTAAATATTTCATCTAACCAGTTGGTTCCGCCAGGTTGCACAGGTGCATTGACAGCTTCACCTGTTCCTAACAGGGAAACTCCTAATAGTTGAGAAGGAACTGTTGCTGCTCCCCCTGTTGGGAAATATTGTGGGTGCGAAATATCTGCTACGGGAGTCCCAAGACGTATGGCATCATTTGTCTGACTTTCAAAAAATACATCACCCAAAGCTTGAGCACCTAGTATATCTGGCAATCTGGTGGCTCTACTAAAACCGGTAGATACATCTAGGCTTACATTTAGTTTGTTTTGGTTATAACTACCACTTTTAGTAGTGATAATGATAACACCATTTGATGCTCTTGCACCATAAATAGAGGCAGCGCCATCCTTAAGAACGTTAATCTGAGCAATATCCGCCGGATTGATGGTGTTCAAGATGTTTGGATCTATAGTCTGTGCTCCATCGATAATATACAAAGGATTGTTGTTGTTCGGTGTACCAAGACCGCGAATACGAACAATAGGAGGACTGCCTGGTGCTCCATTATTAATAATACTTACACCGGTGGCCCTACCTTCTAGAGCTTCAGCAACGTTAACAACAGGTTGCTTTGTAGCTTCAGAGACATCAACCGAAGCAACGGATCCAGTTAGGTCTCCACGGGTCTGCGTGGTATAACCAACTACTACGACTTCACTGAGTTTAGCAGCATCTTCCGCCATGGTGGCATTAATTGTTGTTTGCCCATTGATTGCAATTTCTTGTGATGCAAAACCAATATAGCTGAATACCAATGTTGCGTTGGCGTCAGCTTCAATGGTATAGTTGCCATCAAAATCTGTTTGTGTTCCATTAGTCGTTCCTTTGACTAAAACACTAGCTCCCGGCAATGGGGCCCCGTCAGAATCAGTGACCGTACCGGAAACTGTGGTTTGAAAAACCGCAATGCCTTCTTCGTTTAAGTTGTTGTTTGCCTGAACTGCCTGAGTTCCTAAAACCATAAATAATGCCAAAGCAAGCCCTTGAACTGCCTTAAACAAAGTCATGGTCTTGGTTCTCCATGCATAAAGACCAAGTTCATTTGATTGTTTCATAATCATGAGTTATTAATTAAGTTATGTTAAATAGTTCAGCCATTCTACCAGTTAGTTTGATCGAATGTCACATAAATGATAAAATTATATAAATGAGATACATTAAACTGATATTATATTATCATTCTTTTGTACTATTTTTAAGGAAGGTAAATTTAATGTTAATAGATTATATAATCACTTGACAAACAATTATTTAATACAAAAAACTTGTTTTTCTAGGTAAGCTCAGGGAGTAAGATACTGAAAAAAACATGTCTTAATTCGTAATCATGTCATATTTTAACAAATATTATTGTAGTTTCATAAATGATTTTGATGCTATGATTCTTTTGCGTGACAAAATAGTATTGATTATTTAACGAAAACGTTTTCGTATGTTAAGAAAATACCAAAGAGAGATTACGAACTTGTCGCCACAAGACAGTTTTTTAGTAATAAACCGCTTTAGAGACACTTTTGATTACCCTGTTCATTTTCACCCAGAATTGGAACTTAATTTTATCTTGAATGGTAAGGGTATGCAACGAACCGTGGGCTTTAGCATAGAAGAAATTGATGATTACGAATTAGTTTTGGTAGGTTCTAATGTTTATCATGCATGGAAAATGCACAATTGCACTCATAGTGTACATGAAGTGACCATTCAATTTCATAATGATCTTTTTGAAGATAATCTCACTAGAAGAAGTGTAATGAGACCTTTTAGAGAAATGATGAATCGTTCGATACACGGTATTCACTTTGATAAAAAGGAGACAAAAAAAATATCTCAGCGTATAATTAACGTTTCAGAACTAGAAGGGTTTGAATATTTTTTGGAAATGTTCTCTATTCTTTATGATTTGTCGATGACTAAAAATCAACGGTTGCTATCTGTTTCGAAAATTTCTAGGGATGATTTTGATAATAGTGATAGAATTCAACTCTTCTATAATTTTATTCAAGAGAATTACGCCAATAAGATTACTTTGGATCAAGTATCGAACATGTTAAACATGAGTAAGGTATCGTTTAACAGATTTATAAAAAAAAGCACGGAACGTACCTTTGTTGAGTATTTGAATGACATTCGTGTGGAGAACGCTTCAAGAATGTTAGCTGAAGAAGAGCAGGGGATTTCTGAAATAGCGTATAAATGTGGTTTTTACAATATTGCAAATTTCAATAGGATTTTCAAAAAAATTAAAGGGTGCACCCCAAGTCAATATAGAAAAGAGTTTTATAGGCTAACTAGAATACATTAACCTAAATAACTAAACTAATATAAAGAATAATGCAAATAATTGAAGATTCAGAAGAGTTTGATGTTATCATAGTGGGCTCTGGTGCTGGCGGTGGCATGGCTACCAAACAATTAGCGGATGCTGGTTTTAAAGTGGCCGTAGTTGAAGCTGGACCATATTTTGATCCTGCAGACCCTAAAACCATGACCCAGTTAAAATGGCCCTATGAATCACCCCGAAGAGGGGCCAGTACCGACCGTGCTTTTGGGGAATGGGATATGTCTTATGGTGATTGGGAAGTAGACGGCGAACCCTATACCGTTGAAGATGGTACTGAGTTTAAATGGTGGCGCTCTAGAATGCTAGGTGGTAGAACCAATCACTGGGGCAGGATTTCTTTGCGTTTTGGCCCCAAAGATTTTAAGGGTAAAACAAGAGATGGTTTAGGTGATGACTGGCCTATTGGTTATGATGATGTAAAGCCTTATTACGATAAAGTAGATAAATTAATAGGAGTTTTTGGTACCAATGAAGGTCTTGAGAACGATCCAGATGGTTTTTTTCTACCCCCGCCAAAACCGCGTTTACATGAACTTTTTTATATCAATGGAGCAAAAAAATCTGGTATTCCGGTGATACCGTCAAGAATGTCCATGTTAACCAAAAGAATAAATAATGACCGTGGTGTCTGTTTTTATTGTGGACAATGTTCGAGATCATGCTCCGTCTATGCAGATTTTTCCTCTGGGAGCTGTCTTATTTTTCCAGCCCAAAAAAGTGGTGGTCAAGTTAAAATATATGTGAATTCAATGGTCCGCGAAGTGACTACAAATGAAGAAGGCAAAGCCACTGGGGTTTCTTATATCAATAAAGAAGATAGAAAAGAATACAAACTTAAAGGTAAGGTTGTTGTTTTAGCCGCATCTGCGTGCAGTTCTGCGCGTATTCTTTTGAATTCTAAAAGTAAGCAACACCCAAATGGACTAGGAAATAGTAGTGATTTGGTCGGTAAATATTTGCATGACTCTACAGGAGCAAGTGCTGCCGGGTTTATACCTGGCCTCATGAACAGAAAAACTTCCTACAATGAAGACGGTGTAGGGGGTATGCACGTGTATTCACCTTGGTGGGGCGATAATTCAAAATTAGATTTTCCTCGGGGTTATCATATTGAGGTATGGGGCGGCATGGGCCAACCTAATTATGGATTCGGCTTTAACGCCAATGACTTTAATAAATTCTTTGGATTAGAAGTAGGTGGTTATGGTGAGAGTTTGCGTGATGATGTTAAAAAGTACTATGGTTCTGTTGTTGGTTTTGGAGGCAGGGGTGAGGGTATTGCAAGAAAAGAAAATTACTGCGAAATAGATCCAACTACACTTGACGAGTATGGTATTCCTGTTTTAAAGTTTAACTACAAATGGTCCGACCTTGAAAAGAAACAGGCCAAACATATGCAAGATACTTTTGAAGAGTTGATTTATAATATGGGAGGTCATCCTTTAGGTGAAAAACCTGGAAAAGAGAGTAACTATGGTTTACTTGCCCCTGGTCAAATTATTCATGAAGTAGGTACTACTAGAATGGGTGATGACCCTAAAACATCGGTTACCAATAAGTTCAATCAGTTACACGATGTCGATAATGTTTTTATAGTTGATGCCGGACCTTTTGTTTCTCAAGCAGATAAAAATTGTACTTGGACTATTTTGGCGCTTTCTTGGCGAGCCTCGGACTACATCATTGAACAATTAAAACAACAAAATATTTAACCATGGACAGAAGAAAAAGTATACAAACCATAATTCTTGGTGCGGGTGCTTCTGCATTAGCATTTCATGGTTGTAAAACAGATGGCGCATTATCAAAAGAGACCTCGATAAATACTGATGAAAAGTATTTTGGTCGCACACCTGCCGAACTCGAACGCCTTGAAAAACTCAATACGGAAGAGTTATTTAATGCTCATGAACTAGATACGCTCGGCGTTTTGAGCACCGTTATCTTACCTCCAAAAGAACCGCATGGTGGGCCTTTAGAGGCAAATGTGCCCGAATTTATTGAATTTATGGGAAAAGATATTCCTGAATTAAAACCAACACTTTTAGGTGGGTTGATGTGGTTAGATCATAAATCCAATACAGATTTTGGAATTGAGTTTAAGTCGGCAACTTTAGAACAGCAAAAGCAAATTTGCGATCAAATTTGCTGGCATGACCCTGAAGAACCTTTAGATAAGCAAGCCTTAGAGATACAGTTTTTTGCTTTAATGCGAAACTTAACGGTTTGCGGTTACTATACTTCAAAAGTTGGTATTGCTGATTTAGGATATAAAGGGAATATGCCCAATGTATGGGATGGCGTGCCGCAAGATATTTTAGATCAACATGGGGTGGCATATGACCCCGAATGGATTGCTAAATGCGTAGATCAGAGTAAACGTGGGGTAATTGCCGAATGGGATGATAATGGAAACTTGTTGACGTAAAGCTATATTTGAAATGAATCTCCAAGATTTTTTAAACTAGCACCATTGAACCTTAAATTAATTGCATAAATGTTAAGCAAGTAGTAACTATCAACAGTATCTATATTTTTTATAGTTATAATAATCTTGGGTAAGTTTATCCATAAAGATTTTTTCCAGTAATCTTAATAAATGAAAGATGCAGCATTTCAGAACTATTTAATGGAACAGACCATGCGATGGTATGGCCCCGAAGATTCTGTTGGGTTACTTGATATTAAACAAGCTGGATGCACGGGCATTGTAAGTGCATTACATGATATACCTAATGGTGAGGTTTGGGGCATTGACGCTATTTTAAAAAGAAAAAAAGTAATTGAAGATGTTGGCTTAGTTTGGTCGGTTGTTGAAAGTCTTCCAGTGCACGAAGACATAAAATCACAAACCAATAATTTCAAAGTTTTTATTGATAATTATAAACAGTCTTTAAAAAATTTGGCTGATTGTGGCATATTCCGTGTGGTCTATAACTTTATGCCAGTTCTAGATTGGACAAGAACAGATTTAAAGCTCAAATTTCATGATGGTTCCTTGGCGTTGCGTTTTGATTTTAAGGCTTTAATTGTTTTTGACCTTTATATTCTTAAACGCCCAAAAGCTGAAAACGACTATACTAAAAAAGAACTTAAAGAAGCAAAAATATATTTTGATTCAATGTCTGAAGAAGATAAGCTTCTTCTGCAACGAAATATAATTGCCGGACTCCCAGGAAGTGAAAATAGCTTTACTCTAAAAGAGTTTCAAAATCGATTGGATAGATATGAAAATATTGATGGTGACCATTTAAGAAGGCACCTTTTCTATTTTTTAAATGAAATATGTCCTTTGGCAGACGAAATTGGAATTAAGCTTTCCATTCACCCAGATGACCCTCCAATTAGTATTCTGGGTTTGCCAAGAGTTATAAGCACAAAAACAGATTTGAGAAAATTGTTTGAAATGGTTCTTAACACATCCAATGGGTTGTGTTTCTGTAGCGGTTCATTGGGTGCAAGATCTGATAATGACTTGCTTTCCATATTACAAACCTTTTCAGAAAGAATTAATTTTTTACACTTACGAAATGTAAAATTAGAAGGTGAAGGTAGTTTTCATGAGGCGAACCATTTAACTGGTAATGTAGACATGACAGAAATCGTTGCCGAAATTATAAAGTTATCAAGGCGAAGAAAAGTGCGTATTCCAATGCGGCCTGACCATGGACATCAAATGTTGGATGATTTAAATAAAAAGACTAATCCGGGATATTCTGCTATTGGCAGACTTAGAGGGCTTGCTGAATTAAGAGGTCTTGAATTAGGGTTAGCATCAATAACTGACTGTTAAACTCATAAACCGTGAAGAAATTGAAAAAGTTTGGGTGGTACTTAATAATAGGCTTGGTCTTAGTTTCCATTAGCTTGTTCTTTTGTAATAAAATTCAATGGTTAGGAATCGCTTTGGTACTGCTATTTATTTTATTAGCATTGGTTTTGCAGACCTCAAAAAAGCTTAAAGGTTTCTCATTTACTGTTCTCATTTTCGCTGCGGTTATAGGCGCCCTTTTCTACCCTGAAGTTTTTATTCAAATAGGTTCTTTTGAGTTAAAAAAACTAATTATACCACTTCTAATGATAATTATGTTTGGTATGGGTACATCAATGAGTTTTTTAGACTTTGTTGGTGTAGTGAAAATGCCGAAAGGAGTTTTAATAGGTCTGCTATTGCAGTTTACAGTTATGCCATTTATTGGGTTTGGGTTGGCCTATGTCTCTAATTTACCACCAGAAATTGCAGCTGGAGTGATTTTAGTTGGTTGTTCGCCTAGCGGACTTGCTTCTAACGTTATGGCCTATATTTCGGGAGCCAACTTGGCTTTGTCCTTAACATTGACAGCAGTCGCTACTTTATTAGCTCCGTTGGTAACTCCTTTTTTTATGAAATTGTTGGCGAATGAGCTGGTACCTATTGATTTTATTACCATGTTTTGGAGTATTGTTAAAATTGTCATTTTACCGATAGTTTTAGGACTTTTGCTTAATCATTTTGCAAAGACCAGAATAACTTTCCTCAATAAAATATTACCACTGGTTTCTATGGCAGGTATTGCCTCTATTATTGTAATCATTACAGCAGCTGGAAGGGATTCATTACTTTCTATAGGTTTGATTTTAATCTTAGTGGTCATAGCTCATAATTTATGTGGTTTTCTACTGGGTTATTTTGGGGGTAGACTTTGTGGTTTAGATGTTGCATCTTCTAGAACTATAGCTTTTGAGGTAGGTATGCAAAATGCTGGCTTGGCTTCTGGGATAGCCCTCGAAATGGGTAAACTTGCCACCATGGGTCTTGCTTCTGCCGTATTTGGCCCTTGGATGAACATCTCTGGTTCTTCCTTAGCATCTATTTGGAAGGAAAGAAAACCTTAAACTATTTTCGCTTAAAATTCAATAATCGAAAATCAATAACGCCACTACCGAGCATGGTAATTGCTTTTAAATTCAATTGACCTATGCCTTTATCTAAATAGATTTCACCCATTTTAATGGCCTTAAAGTCTTTTACATAAGATTCCATTCGTGGAAATCTGTCTTTTTCCGCTCCAATTAAAGGGGGATTATGAGCTTCAGTAATTTTTTTGATGATTTTTGAATCTTTAAACTTTAGCTCGAGCTCCGTTCCTAAATCTTCAGCTTTGCAGGTATAATAGAGAAATACTTCAAAAGTCCCACTTTCTAAAACATTGACATCCCAAGTAATGGAATCGTTTTTACTGGTCCAATTCACATAAAAAGAGTCATTGGGCCATCGATTACTTCTTTTAATGTTGCCATGAGCTATACCATCGCGTGCGGGTAATTGCGTGAAATTATAACCAGATGCTCCAATAGGAAAAAGTCGTTTTGTTTTGGGTCTAAAGCTTACATTAACTTCTTCCTCCCATATTTTT
Organism: Croceitalea rosinachiae; assembly: GCF_031846445.1. NCBI lineage: Bacteria > Pseudomonadati > Bacteroidota > Flavobacteriia > Flavobacteriales > Flavobacteriaceae > Croceitalea > Croceitalea rosinachiae. The sequence continues at coordinate 27,723 of NZ_JAVRHR010000003.1, forward strand.
TTTAAAGTGATTAAAGAATCTTTTATAGCCAGATTATTTTTGGAAATATCATTTTTTTGTCCAAGATCACTTACCATATCATATAATCTGTTTTCTTGATCCAATCTATATTTTTGAGTGCGAATGCTTGTTTTGCCGTTCCAGTGGTTATAGATGGTTCTGTCTTTAATTTCTTCTTTTTTTGAAAGCAGGTTGATGCTTAAATCAACTCCATTCAAATCTAAAGTATCTGATAATGGAACTTGGGCGAGGCTTGCCAAGGTAGGCAATAAATCAACAGTTCCCATTATTTGTGCTGAGCGTAATCCGGAGGTAATTTTTTTAGGCCATTTCATGAAAAATGGAGATTTCACACCACCTTCATCCGTTGACCCTTTTTTGCCCCGTAAGCCGCCATTCCAACGCCAGCCATTTGGTCCATTGTCTGACATGTATATGACTATGGTATTTTCTTCTAACCCTAATCTTTTTAGATGTCTATTCAACCGGCCCACATTCCAATCAACATTTTCAACCATTGCAAGTGCAGCTTTTGTAAATTGCTCATCTTCATATTCTTTACCTCCATATTTAAGGTCGAGCTCTTTATCTTTAAATCTATTCCAGTATTTATCAGGTGACTGCATAGGGCTATGTGGTGTGTTTATTGGTAGATATACTAAAAATGGGCTTTCCTTATTTTGAGATATAAATTCAATACCATGATTGAACAAATCATCGACCAAAAAACCATTGCCTTTAGTGATTATACCATTGTACTCTAGCATAGGACTAAAGTAATTACCCCAATGCCCAGAACAGAATCCATAAAAATCATCAAAACCTCTTGAATTTGGATGGTATGGAGGTTGCGTTCCATTGTGCCATTTGCCATAGGCAGCAGTTTTATAGCCAGATTTTTTAAAAATCTCTGCTATGGTTGGTACTCCTAAATTCATTCTTTCACCACCTTCTGAAGTGGCGTATACACCAAGTCTCGAGAAATACTGACCGGTTAAAAGCTCGGCCCTTGTTGGTGAGCAGACAGGTTGCACAAAAAAGTTCTCCATCACAGCCCCTTGAAAGGCAATAGAATCAATATTAGGAGTGTTTAAGTTGGTATTGCCATTAAAACTCAAATCACCCCAACCTTGATCATCAGTAAGAATGACAATAATATTTGGTCTATTGAACTCATCTTTTTTGACTTTTTGTTCGCAAGAAGAAAAAAATAGTGCTGAGGCTAATAAAAGTACATTGTTAAAAAGTTTCATATCGACTGGTTTTTAATAGAAGTACTAATTGCATGAAAGTTACTTTATGCTATTTCTATAACCAAGTACTATTTTGTCATTTGCTGTTTTTAAACTAATAATGAATTAAATTTGCATCCTTATTTGATGTTATGATCGCTACAATTTGTAGAAAAGCACATTTTAACGCTGCCCATCGCTTACATAATCCAAAATGGAGCGATGAGAAAAACCTCAAGGTTTTTGGTAAATGTAACAGTCCGCATTATCATGGACACAATTTTGATTTAGAAGTTCGAATACGTGGCGAGGTAAATCCAAATACGGGTTTTGTTATGGATTTGGCCGTTTTGGGTAATTTGATAAAAGATGAAGTTGAAGAACGTTTTGATCATAAAAATTTGAATGAAGATTGCCCTGAATTTGAAAACATATTGCCTTCAACGGAGTATTTTGTGCAAATTATCTACGGTATTCTAAAGCCTAAATTAGAAAAAGGGCATCTATTGCACATTACTTTGCACGAAACACAAAAGAATTCTGCAGCGTATGGAGATTGGTAACATTTTTACGATATTGCAACACTTTTTGGAGTATTAGCTCAGTTGGTTTAGAGCGCTGCCTTGACAGGGCAGAGGTCACTGGTTCGAATCCAGTATACTCCACTTTTTTAAAAACTGACTGTACAGGTTTTTGATTTTCCAAACCATCTTACCCTGTTTTTTGATGCTAAATTGTAAATAGTATCACGAATTATTCTAGGGATAAATGCCAATAGTGCTGCTACTAACTTCCATTTAGGTATTTGAGATACTATCTTTAAAAATCCATCAGAGTGCGTATGTGCCCCCGCTTCATCAATCAAAATTACCGTGGTAAGTTCTTTTTTAGGAAAACCAAAGGTATGGAGCAGTTGTTGCCCATAAGGTGATTGAAATGCAACAAAACTAAAACTATCTTCCGGAGCAAATTTTAATAGCCAGCCGACTACACCATTACAAAGATTACATTCTCCATCAAAAATTATGATATTTTCTCTCATGGTAACTTAGTTATTGTTCTTTGTACGAAACAACACCCAAATCATTTCAAGAAAAAAAGATTTTTAGAAAAATTTATGATTTAAAGATATTCCAGAATTCTTTCCAAAGCCATTCCTCTAGAACCTTTAATGAGTATTGACGCAGGGCTTAGTTTATCGTTTTCCAGATGAGCTTTTAAAGTTTCAAAAGACTTGAATTTTTTAAATGTAGAGGCTACTTTCGAAAAATTTTCGCCAACAAGAAAAGTATTATTAAACTCCATTTCTTCAGCTAAATGAGCAATTGCCTGATGCTCCTTAGCTGCTGTTTCGCCTAACTCAAACATATCGCCCAAAAAAAGAACTTTGCTTTTTGATTCAACTTCACCAAAGCTATCCAAAGCAGCTTTCATACTGGTTGGATTGGCGTTATAGGCATCTAAAATAATATGATGACCATTTTTTTCAATGAGTTGAGACCTATTGTTTTCAGGGTGATAACTTTCTATGGCGTCTTTGATAGCTGTTTTTGGGATATTAAAATATTTACCCACTAAAACTGCTATGGCACAATTTGTAAAATTGTATGCGCCTATAAGCTGAGTTGAAACCTCTTCATTCTCAAATTTGAACTTCACAAAAGGATTGGCCCCTAGAAACTTAATATTATAATATTCATGGTCAGTTTCACTAAATCCAAACTTGTTAATGTAGGTAGATAGTCTTTCTTTTTGAATAGGGTCATCAGCATTTAAAAAAACATACTTTTCGTTGGCCTGCAAATAATCATATAATTCGCTTTTACCTTTAATGACACCATCTATACCGCCAAAACCTTCTAAATGTGCTTTTCCAAAATTGGTGATATACCCAAAATCAGGCTCTGCTATCGAGGCCAGAAATTCAATTTCTTTTTGATGGTTGGCCCCCATTTCAATGATGCCAATTTCAGTATCTTCTTTAATGGTCAACAGTGTTAATGGTACACCGATATGATTGTTTAAGTTGCCAACCGTAGCAATGGTATTGTATTTTTTGGAAAGTACTTTATGGATAAGCTCTTTAGTAGTGGTTTTTCCGTTACTTCCTGTAAGTGAAACTACTTTTGTCTTGGATTGATTTCTGTGATAGTTAGCAAGTTCTTGCAATGTTTTTAAAACATCATCAACCAAGATGGTCTTATCTGAAATTTTATGACTCTCTTCATCTATTACCGCATAAGCTGCGCCTTTTTGCAATGCATCTTTTGCAAAAGCGTTGCCATTAAAATTAGAGCCCTTTAGTGCAAAATAAATACAGTTTTTCTTAATCTTTCTGGTATCCGTACAGACAACGGGATGTTGCAGAAAAATACGGTAAAAGTCAGTTAATTCCATAATTCGAAGATAAAAAAAGCCCCTAACTCTTTAGTTAAGGGCTTTCAATTTATTTTATTCGAAAGATGATTTATTTTACTTTTTTATGACGTACGGTCTTGTTTTTAGTTTTTGCCTTGGAGCCAACCCTGGACATTGCGCATCTGAATCCGATATCATCTGTTGACATATACTGAGGTAAGTAACGGCGTTGCGCTGGATCTAACCAAAAGGCTCTATCTCTCCAAGAACCACCTTTATAAACTCTAACCTCATCATTGATCAATGAAGTTCTATAATTTGAAGTATCATATTGTCGTAAAAGCTTGCCAGTAGAGTCTCTTTCTACTTTATGTTTTGGAGAATCATACATTTTTCTATTATCAGATTCTTCATCACTAAAGCGCTCGAAAAATCTTGATGATCCTGGATCACCATCACGAAATCCTCTATTATCACTAGATGAGAAATTTGTTCTCAAATAGGTCTCCTCTTCATCAACAGCAACCATTTTTATTTCACCTGGTAGATTCATGGCCACAACTTTTCCATTGGGCAAGGTGTCAAAGACTACAGAATCTCTAAGAATTTGAACTTTTCCATCTTCACCTATGGCCTTTTTCATGTAAATATTACCACGATAATAGTTGAAATCACTGATTTCATCATCAACAATAGGCCTGTAAACATCCGCAACCCATTCAGAAACATTACCTGCCATATCATATAATCCAAAATCGTTGGGTTTGTATGACTTTACCTCACCGGTAATATCGGCGCCATCGTCAGACCAACCTGCAATTCCGCCATAATCACCTTTTCCTTGTTTAAAGTTTGCTAATTGGTCACCGCGACCTAAACGTTGTCCATTTCGAGTATAATCACCTTCCCAAGGATATTTTTTTCTACCTCTATAATTGTTGTATTCACGACTACCGATTAAGGCTTGAGCCGCATATTCCCATTCGGTTTCAGTAGGCAAACGATATTCTGGTGTTATAATACCACTACTTCTTTTTGCAAAGTTGTTTATGGAATCTTTTTTCTGCTTTCCTTGAAGAGAATCTATCTGGCCTCCATATACTGATTCAGGGTTGTTCAAGTAGGCTTCCGTACTAAACGTACCGCCAATTTCACCATTTAGAACTTGATATTTGGCATCTTTGGCCAAATAACCTTCTCTTTCTAAAGTTGCCTCGTTCACACGGTCTGTTCTCCACTCTGCATATTGAGTTGCTTGAATCCAGTTTACGCCTACTACTGGGTATTCTGCATAAGCCGGATGACGTAAATAACTATTGGTCATGGTTTCATTAAAACCTAATCGATTTCTCCAAACAAGGGTGTCAGGTAGTGCACCTTTATAGATATTCTCATACATAGGGTTCTCTGGAGGATAAACTGCCTTCAGATAATCTAAGTATTCTAAGTACATCACATTAGTGACCTCAGTTTCATCCATATAAAATGATTGTACATGCTGTGCTGTAGGAGAATTGTTCCAATCATGCATAACATCATCTTGAACCTGACCTTTTGTAAAGGTACCGCCTTCAATAAATACCGTTCCGGGAGGTGTTTCTTGTTCTTTGAAACTAGAATTGTACTGAAAACCACCTTCTTTGGCATTAATTTTCCATCCTGTGGCTCTAGAGACATTCTTAGAAGATGAAGAAGAAGAGTTCTTGCAACTCGTCAACGTTCCACCTACAATAGCACAAGAAAGTACAACTTTAAAAAAGAATTTTTTCATAATTAGGACTTGAGTTCAATAACCGATAATTCAAACATATCGGCACTTTGGTTTTATTCGATTTAAATCACTTTCGGCAATAGAACGAAAAGATGAGCACAATATTTTATAAAATGAAAATATTTCTGTCCAACTATTTCATTGTGGTTCCATTACTGGAAATAACGCATGAAAATGAGTTATAGTATAGGGTGGTAATAGCTTTAACAGCTTGATGAGTGAAAATTGTTATGCTTTTTATCGAAAATAAATGTTTAAGGTATAAGAATTCGCCGAAAAGCTCGTTTAAGAAAATAATACGTCTGAAATATTTTAGCATAATTGCGCTTATTTAGACATTAGACCACATCAAATTTAAAAGAAGAAAATGAAAAAGTTAATTCCTTTGATTGTTTTATGCTTTGTAGCCAAAGTATTTGGGCAACAAGAACGCACTATTACGACAGCAGTTCCTTTTTTAAACATTGCCGCTGACGCTAGAGCTGCCGGTATGGGTGATATGGGTGTTGCTACCTCAGTGGATGCGTTTTCTCAACAATGGAATCCTGCAAAATATGCTTTTGCAACTCAAAAATTAGGAATAGGTGTAAGTTACACTCCGTATTTAGAAAGTATAGTTACCGATATTTCACTTTTGAATGCAAGCCTTTATAATAAGTTAAGTGATAGAAGTGCATTTGCTTTTGGGATAAAATACTTTGGTTTAGGAGAGATAGAGCTTAGGCAGACTGTTGATGAAACGCCAACTATTGTAAAGCCAAATGAGTTTTCTCTGGATGGTTCATATTCCTTAAAATTGAGTGAGACATTTTCTATGGCCGTAGGTGGGCGTTTTATAAGCTCAAACTTAAGATTTCAAGATGGGCAACAAGACTCTCAAGCTGCAAATGCTTTTGCCGTTGATATTGCAGGTTTTTACCGTTCAAGGGAAATAGCTTATAATTCTTTTGATGGACGTTGGAGAGCTGGATTCAATATTTCAAACCTTGGAGGAAAGATTCAATATGATGCAGGCGGGCAAGAAAACTTTTTACCAACGAATTTAAAATTCGGAGCAGGATTTGATTTTATTTTGGATCAAGACAATGTTTTAGGGCTTTATACTGAATTCAATAAACTATTGGTGCCAACTCCTAGAGATTTTGATGGTGATGGAGATATTGATGCTGAAGATAATGCGGAATATCAAGGTATTAGTTTCTTTAATGGAGTTTTTGAATCTTTCGGTGATGCACCAGATGGCTTTAGTGAAGAGTTACAAGAAATAACCTGGGCTCTTGGAGCAGAATACAAATATCAAGATGCTTTTATGTTCAGAGCTGGATATTTTAATGAAAATGAAGTAAAAGGAGCAAGACAATTTTTTACACTTGGAGCAGGTTTTAAGTTTAAATCAGCACAAGTTGACCTATCTTACCTGTTCTCTACCTCACAAGTAAGAAATCCTTTAGAAAATACCCTGCGTTTTTCTTTGACATTTAATTTTGGAGAAGAATTTTTAAACGACTAGAATTAAATATTTAAAATATTTTTAAAACCTCAACATTGCGTTGAGGTTTTCTTATTTTTAGTCAATACCTAAAGGTTTTAATTTGAAAAAGAAAATAGCATTCGAGCTAAGCATTTACAAAACAGAAGAAGAGCTTTCGGTTGAAGATTCAAATTTGTTGAAACAGGCAGTGAATGCAAGGATAAAAGCCTATGCACCGTATTCTAATTTTCTGGTTGGGGCTGCTGTCCTTCTCGAGAATGGTGAAATTGTCTTAGGAAACAATCAAGAAAATGCTTCTTATCCTTCGGGGCTTTGTGCTGAGCGGGTTGCGATTTTCTATGCAGGAGCTAATTATCCAAATGAGGAGATTAAAAAAATTGCAATAAGCGCAGCATCTAATGATTATGAAGTCAAGGAGCCTGCTGGCCCTTGTGGCAATTGCAGACAAGCTATTGCGGAATACGAGTACAAGCAAAAAACTCCAATTCCCATTATAATGAGAGGAGAGAGTGGGCCAATCTATAAATGCGATGCAGTTACTGATATGTTACCTTTAGGATTTAATAATTCTTTTTTGAGTGATTCTTAATCCAAATTTTCTCAAAAAGAGATATATCCCTATTTTTGTTTTTCCCAAAAAAGGGACAACGTTATTTAACATGCCAAATTGATGAAAAAAATCACAAAAGAGGTTTACCTAAGATGGTACGAGGACATGTTGTTTTGGCGCAAATTTGAAGATAAACTTGCTGCCGTTTACATTCAACAAAAAGTAAGAGGTTTTCTCCATCTTTATAATGGACAAGAGGCTGTTTTAGCTGGGTCTTTACATGCGATGGATTTGACGAAAGACCGAATGATTACTGCTTACAGAAACCATGTGCAGCCTATTGGTATGGGTGTTGACCCAAAAAGAGTGATGGCCGAGCTCTACGGAAAAGTAACAGGTACTTCAAAAGGCATGGGTGGTTCAATGCATATTTTTTCAAAGGAGCATCGATTTTATGGCGGTCATGGCATTGTTGGAGGGCAAATACCTTTGGGCGCAGGTATGGCCTTTGCAGATAAATATTTTAAACGCGATAACGTGACCCTATGTTATATGGGTGACGGAGCTGTAAGACAAGGTTCTTTGCATGAGTCATTTAATTTGGCAATGCTTTGGCAGTTACCGGTTGTTTTTATTTGTGAGAATAATGGGTATGCTATGGGTACTTCTGTCGCAAGAACCTCATATTCCACTGATATTTACAAATTAGGGCTGGGCTATGAAATGCCTTGTGCCGCAGTAGATGGTATGGATCCAGTTACAGTGGCTAAAGAAGTTGATAAAGCTATTGAAAGGGCAAGAACAGGGGGAGGACCTACTTTCTTAGAAATGAAAACATACCGATATCGTGGTCATTCAATGTCTGATGCGCAGCACTACAGAACAAAAGCAGAAGTAGAAGAGTATAAGAAAATTGACCCAATTACTCAGGTTAAAGATGTCATTCTTGAAAAGAAGTATTCAACTGAAGATGATATTAAGGCAATTGATAAAAAAGTGAAGGACTTAGTTTCGGAATGTGAAAAATTTGCTGAGGAATCTGACTTTCCTCCAGTACAGCAATTGTATGACATGGTATACGAACAAGAAGATTATCCGTTTTTAAAACACAAACTCTAGGGACATGGCAGAAGTAATAAATATGCCAAGATTGAGCGATACCATGGAAGAAGGTACCGTAGCAAAATGGCTTAAAAATGTAGGTGATAAAGTTGAAGAAGGAGATATTTTGGCCGAGATTGAAACTGATAAGGCCACAATGGAATTTGAATCTTTCAATGAAGGAACTTTATTGCATATTGGAATCGCAGAAGGAGATGGCGCCCCAGTTGATACGCTATTGGCCATTATCGGCGAAGAAGGCGAAGATATTTCTGGTTTACTAAATGGAAGAGGAGCTGCCGCGACAGAAGAAACTCCTAAGATAGAAGAGAATTCCGTTCCAGCAGAACCTGAAGCTCAAACTTCTTCAACCGAAGTTCCCGAAGGAGTTGAGATTATTACCATGCCTCGCTTGAGTGATACTATGGAAGAAGGTACTGTGGCGAGCTGGTTGAAAAAAGTAGGCGATACGGTCGAAGAAGGTGATATTCTTGCTGAAATTGAGACGGATAAAGCTACCATGGAGTTTGAGTCATTTTATTCAGGTACACTTTTGCATATCGGTATTCAAGAAGGGGAAGGTGCTCCTGTAGATTCCCTACTAGCTGTTATTGGCCCTCAAGGAACTGATGTTGATGCAGTTTTAAATGCAAAACCGTTAAATGCAGCTTCGACTGATAATGCCGAGAAGGCAAAACCTGCTTCTGAAGAAACTAAAAGTGTTGATACGGCACCTGTTCCTATCAGTATTACTAGTGATAGTGGAAGGATATACGCCTCGCCTTTAGCAAAGAAAATTGCCGCAGATAAAGGGATTAACTTGTCTGAGGTGACCGGTACTGGTGATAATGGTCGAATTGTAAAACGTGACATAGAAAGATTTAAGCCAAATGCAGCACCAGCTGCTAGTGGAGCAACTTCAAGAGCCCCAATGGAACAGGCAGCTCCTGTAGCTGCAATGGCACCTATTAATCTGCCTGTTGGTGAAGAGGGTAGCGAAGAAGTTAAAAATTCACAAATGCGCAAGGTGATTGCCAAGCGTTTAAGTGAATCTAAATTCTCAGCCCCACATTATTATTTGACCATTGAGGTCGACATGGATAATTCTAAAGCCTCAAGGGCTCAAATTAACGGCTTGCCAGATACAAAAGTATCTTTTAATGATATGGTATTAAAGGCCTGTGCGATGGCATTGAAAAAGCACCCACAAGTCAATACGACTTGGAACAATGATACAACTCGCTATAACCATCATGTTCATATCGGTGTCGCAGTGGCAGTTGATGATGGTCTTGTAGTTCCAGTTTTGAAGTTTACAGATCAAATGAATCTGACAACTATTGGTGGAGCGGTAAAAGACATGGCCGGTCGTGCTAGAAATAAAAAGTTGACCCCCGCAGAAATGGAGGGTAGTACCTTTACAGTCTCGAATTTGGGCATGTTTGGTATTTTAGAATTTACTTCAATCATAAACCAACCCAACTCCGCTATTTTATCGGTAGGCGCAATTGTTCAAAAACCAGTGGTCAAAAATGGTGAAATTGTAGTAGGCAATACTATGAAGGTTACTTTAGCATGTGACCATAGAACGGTTGATGGTGCTACTGGGGCTCAATTTTTACAAACTTTAAGAGCTTATTTAGAGAATCCAGTTACCATGTTGGCATAAGTCTTTTAATAAAGCTTTAAATCAAAAAAAAGCATCCTATTCTAAAGGATGCTTTTTTTATCTTTAGAACTAAATCGAATTAAATGAAAAGTTTACTGGCGTTTTGTGCTTTGGCATTGGCCTATACTTGTGGAAGTTCTCAAATACAGGAAACCTCAACCAAGGAAGTTGCTGAGCCTGGTGGTCCCGAGGGAGTAAAAGCGAAAATCACAAAGATGGATTCTAGTGATGCGAACGGATTTACTACTATTGACGACATTAGTGAAATTATGAATTTTCTAGCTTCTGACGCGCTACAGGGTCGCGATTCAGGTAGTGAGGGAATTGCGACCGCAGCTACTTTTATTGAAAAGAGCTTTATGGATAATGGAATTCAGCCGTACTTCAATTCTTATCGGGATACCTTGTCCAATTTTGAAAAAATGGCTTTTAATGTTGTCGGATTATTAGAAGGTACAGACCCTAAATTGAAAGAGGAATATGTTCTTATAGGTGCACATTACGACCATATTGGAATTATTGCCCCTGAAAATGGCGATGCTATTGCCAATGGTGCCAATGACAATGCTTCAGGTACTACTTCGGTAATGGAATTTGCCCGTTATTTTGGCAATGGCCAAACTAATAAACGAAGTCTGATTTTCGCGCTGTTCAGTGCTGAAGAAAAGGGGCTTTTAGGCTCAAAACATTTAGCAAAAAGGTTAAAGGATGAAGGATTGAACCTGTATGCCATGTTGAATTTCGAAATGACAGGTGTTCCCTTAGTGAAAAAAGACTATCAGGTTTATATTACAGGATTTGAAATGTCAAACTTGGCTAAAGTCAGCAACATGTACGCTGAAGAAAATTTGGTAGGTTTTTTGCCCACGGCTAAAGAATTCAACCTCTTTCAACGTTCTGATAACTATCCTTTTCATCAAGAATTTCAAGTTCCTGCACATACCTTCTGCACCTTTGATTTTACCAATTTTGCTTTTTATCACAAAGTAGGTGATGAGGCTGATATTATCGATTTTGAACATATGGCCACTATGGTCAATAAAATGATTCCTGTTATTGAAGGAATTACAAATGCGCCAACTCAAGAAATAAGACTAAATTAAATACAGAGCATAACCACGATTTGAGTCAACAGCTTTCATATTTCTTTCTAACGGGAATAATAGTCATTTAATAAGATACATGTCTCATAAAAATATAATCATATCAGGAACAAGCCGGGGAATCGGCTTTGAATTGGCCAAATTACTTGCAGATGAAGGGCATAAAGTACTTGCATTATCCAGAAATCCAAGACCTATACTCGATTTAAACCACAACAATATTGCCACTTTTGCCTTTGATTTGTGTGAAGCCGATGATTACAGAAAAGTAGAAGAGTTCATTCAAGACTGGGGAAAAGTAGATGTACTCATCAATAATGCCGGAAGTCTCTTGAACAAGCCTTTTTTGGAAACTTCGCCTGAAGATTTTGAAAAGGTCTATAAGGTAAATGTTTTTGGTGTCGCGGAACTGACTCGAATTTTATTGCCTAAAATGCGCAAAGATGCCCATGTGGTTACTATAAGTTCTATGGGTGGCGTGCAAGGGAGTATGAAATTCCCGGGTTTGTCAGCATATAGTTCTAGTAAAGCGGCCGTAATCACATTAACGGAACTTTGGGCCGAGGAATTTAAAGAGACAGGCCCTTCATTTAATGTTTTGGCCATAGGTGCGGTAAAGACCGAAATGTTGGCTGAAGCCTTTCCTGGTTATGAAGCGCCGGTTACGGCAAAAGAAATGGCTACTTATATAAAGGATTTTGCATTGACAGGACATAAATTATATAATGGCAAATTACTACAGGTAAGTAATAGTACGCCTTAGTTTTTGATAAGTTCAACTTTAAAAATAGTATCCAGTTTTGGATATTTTTTGATAAAGGCATCCAGATCTTTATACATAGTCTCAAGGTCGTTCATAGTAGTATCAGAATAACCATCATATAGCGTTTCTAAAACTTTCATGCCTATGGTCACTTTACCAAAAGTTGGAAAACCCTTAACATCATTATAATCAAGGGTGTCCAAACGACTGTTGTCGCGCAAGTTGATAAATAAATCCGTACCTCTGCTTTCTTTTCCTCCACGAGCAAAACTTAAGGTTCCCTTATCACATTACCTTGCAGTAAGGGTTTGTTAGCTATTTTGTAGCGGTTCCAGGCATTGTATAAAACACTGAAATTACCTCCGAATTGGGCAACAAAACCGGGATTAACCCTGTAAAATAAAATATTGTCAAAATAGCGTGTTTTGACCAATTGGTAAAAACGGTCCACAGCCCTTGGTGATGACTTGCGTTCACAACTACCTCAAAGTCACCTTTTGAAGTCATAAACTTTGTCGTAAAAGTTTCAGGGGCTTGAGTTTTTGTCCAACTCGATTTGAATTTTGAACTTGAACAGCCCAGACTTATCAAAACAAAAGTTAAAATAACTGTAATTTTTAAATACCTCATTTTTTTTAATAGGTTATGGAAATCGTTTCTCCTTGTCCGGTGACTATAGTCTCATTTTCTGAAATCGCGATTTCACCCTTATAATCTTTTGGTTGCTTGGTATGTATTGTTTTCAAAATAAGGTTCCAATCCGTATTGGTTTGTTTTACCTTAATTGAAGGCTTACCATTATTTTTGGCATAATACACCGAGATTTCATTATCACCGATTTTTATATTCTCCAAAGAGGCTTCATTCCACATATCAGGCATTTGCGGACTTATCACAACTTCTTTTTCAGCGGCATTGGGTTGTATGCCAAAAAATTGATGTACAATAGGGTAGGCGTAACTATAGATATTCCATGCCTGTGCCATCATTCCAAAATCAGGAGATACTTCGTACATACTGCCGGGCAATGCATAACTAAAAGATCGTGTCATACGTTCTAAGTAATCTAAAGCTTCATTAGGTCTACCATAGTTATTTTCGGCTATGGCAGAAACTCCTGTGGGCAAAGTCATGACTGCCCCTGTATAAGTAAAAATTGGAGGGGCTATATACGTATTTTCATTAGACCCTGCGGATTCATCACGGTCAATGCCTGTAACAAAAACCCCAAAAGGATTTACATAATTTTTGGCGGTTTCTAGTGCTCTTAGAGCTTTGTCATTATCAGCAATGCCCATTTCCATTGGAGTGTTCACGACCCAATTATGATGTAAGACAAAAGGACGGGGTTTATCAGAAGGATTATCTAAAACAAATTGTTTGGTCTGTTCCATTTCTGCAATCGACCATGGTTTTTTTAGGGTGTCAGCTCTTATAATGGCATCTTCAATAAGGTGCAGGGTCTGTTCATCTGTTCCAATAAAATCGGCATATGAATTAAAATCTTCTGACCAGAAATCGGTGTTTATTTTGTCTTTTAAATTCGCTGCTACGGCCTCATAGGTATTGGCTAAAGCTTTTTTCTCTAATATGTCGGCTATTTTCGCCGCATCGGCAAATGCTTTCTGGGTATAAACAGCCACGTCAATCATTTCACTATCAAGACCGTGAATTTCCATCATGCCAAATCCTTCGGGAAAACCATTCTTGTCCAAGTCATTGGTATCCATAAGCCATTTCAATCCTTTTTCTATAGTAGGGAAGTACTCTTCTAAAAAAGCTTTATCACCGTTCCATTGATAAATACGCCAAATTAAAGTGGCAAATTGCGGTGTTTCGTTGATATTACCATCATTAAAAACAGCACCATTGGTTGACATTTCATGAATTATTTTGCCGTTGCCGTTTACTGCTTCAGAAACACTATCTAAAAGCTTGATTGTTTTGTAAACCGCATCTTCTTGACCAACGGCCATATACCCTTGTAGGGCATATTCGCTATCAACACCAAACCACCAAGGGTAGTCAGGAATACCAGCCGTGATGCCTGTTCCTATTTCAGGAACGGTTCTAACTAACCAATCACAATTGTATTTTAACCATTCAAAAGTTTGTTCTAATCTTTTATCAGGAATGTTCAGTTTGGTTTGATTTGCCAATTTTTGATATCGATTTTTCTTCTTCTTAACTAGTGTTGGCAGGCTATTTTGAATGGTGTGCAAGGTAGTAATAGCAGCTTTTTCAGACTTGTAAGATCCCGCGATGGCAAAAGTTATAGTTTTTGATTCATTAGGTTTTAAGGTTATGGAATAGCTAAGAGCATTAGAAACTCCATTTCCTTTATATTTTTGATTTGTATTGGTAGTTCTTTCAGGAACTAATTGAGAATTATAACAAACAAACCACGGATTTTTTTCATCTTTTACTACCCATCCATTTATAACATCGTTGAAATTTGCTAAATCTTGACTATCTATCATATCCGTTCTTTCACCAAGCCAGGTCGGCCTTAAATCTGAATGACCAACAAAATCAACCGAAAAGGACTGTGTGCTCACTCCTTTGTTTATAATATGTATTTGTACGACAAGCCCCTCATTATCATCGGGTACAAATTGCCATCGCTCAATTTCTAATGCTTTTTCATTAATTAAAAAATGATGTTTATTGGTATATGGGTAATTCGTGAAACTGTGTGCACTATTAAGTGAGTAAGATTCATCTGCCCAGTTCAGGTGTATGTCAAAACCATCCATAAGTTTGATAGGATGGTTCCAAATCCCCCCCATCTCGCCTTTAACATGCCACCCTAATTCTGGAAAAGAACCATCTTGATGTCCGACCATATAAATCCGATTTCCAGCGGTAACATACGGTGAGGTCAGATATTTGGTTTTACCGATAATTGAAGGTTCGTCCTTTAGCATTTCACTAAACGTAGTTTCTTTTTTTTCGGTACATCCTATCAAAAAAAGTATGAAACAACTAAATGTTAGAATAGGTTTCACAGTCATGAAAATTATCTTTGATTTAAAAATACAGATATTCCCGCTAATTATTTTTATCTCCTATTTTTGTTCATGTGAATGATGTCTTACAAAAATATCTTCCAGAGAGAGCAGTAGCTCCATGCTTTAGTTTGATTAAAATGCATGGGGTAAATCTAAAAATTGTAAATCATCGTGTTACAAGGCATGGTGATTACAGAAAATTACCGAATGGCTTGCATCAAATAACGGTAAATGCATCTTTGAATAAATATCGTTTTTTGATTACACTTGTGCACGAGATTGCACATTTAGTTGCTTTTGAAAAATTTGGCCGTTGTATAAAACCTCATGGTTTAGAGTGGAAGCGAACCTTTCAGCATTTAATGGTACCATTTATAAGGCCTGAAATTTTCCCTATTAAATTATTACCCGTTATTGCCCGTCATTTTAAAAACCCTAAAGCGAGTAGTAGTACAGATGCAAATTTGTCTATTGCTTTAAAAGCTTTTGACACAGAACAACAGAAAGAAAATTCTTACGTTTTTGAATTACCATTAGGTAGTAAGTTTCGAATCTATAACGGTAAACTTTTTCAGAAGGGGAAGAAGCGCGTAAAACGTTATGAATGCATTGAACTATCAACCGGCAGACTATATTTGTTTCAACCTAATGCAGAAGTAGAATTAATCAGTGACTAAAAGATAAACCATGAATAAAAATTATTATGCTGTTTTAATGGCAGGTGGCGTTGGATCTAGATTTTGGCCGGTAAGTACAACAAATAACCCTAAGCAATTTCATGATATGTTGGGGACAGGTGATACCCTAATTCAAAAAACTTTTTCTCGTCTGAATAAATTTATTCCGACAGAAAATATTCTTATCCTGACCAATGAACGTTATAATGATTTGGTACTAGAACAACTTCCATTGGTGAAACAAGCGCAAGTAGTTTTAGAGCCAGCTATGAGAAATACAGCACCTTGCATTTTGTATGCTTCACTCAAGATTCAAAAAATGAATCCGAATGCTGTGATGATTGTTGCTCCTAGCGATCACTGGATTGAAGATGAACAAGCTTTTGAGAATGATGTTATTGCTTGTTTTGAAAAGTGCGAAAAAGAAGAAGTGCTATGTACCTTGGGCATTCAACCTGCATATCCAAATACAGGTTTTGGATATATTGAATATGAGAAAGAGCGTCAGAATCGGATAAAAAAAGTAGCCCAATTTCGTGAGAAACCAAATTTAGAAACTGCTAAAGATTTTTTGGCTCAAGGTAACTTTTTATGGAATGCGGGTATTTTTATGTGGAGCGTGACTACAATCGTAAAGGCATTTAAAAATTATCAATCAGAGCAATTTGACTTATTTGATAAAGGAATGTCTTGCTATAATACTGCTGAAGAACAAGAGTTTATAGCTGAAAATTACCCTAAAGCAGAAAACATTTCAATAGATTATGCTATCTTGGAAAATTCCGGGTCAATATTTACCCTTCCAGCAACCTTTGATTGGAATGATTTGGGCACCTGGGGAGCTTTGTATGAGAAATTAGACAAAGATGAATCAGACAATGCTGTTGTTAATGCAGAGTCTTTACTAGTTGATGCTAAAGGAAATATGATTCGTTCGGCAAAAGGAAAAATTATTGTGGTTGATGGCTTAGAAGATTATATCATTGTTGATAAAGATGATGTATTATTAATTTATCCCAAATCAAAACAACAAGATATCAAGAAAGTACGAGGCCAGGTTCAAGATGAATTTGGTGAACAGTATGCATAAATTATGAGTGAAAATCTTTTTCAAGAAAATAACACAAATACTACTCCAGATAGTGGGGAAGAAATAAAAAAGGACTTTAAAGGTTTATTGGGTAATGCTCAAAAATTTCTTTTTGAGCTTTTAGAGATACGAAGTAATACAGACCCCATTGCTACGAAAGAATCGATAATTGCCGATATTCCATTCAAGGGTCATACTTCTTGGATTCTCATATGTTCTATTTTTATCGCTTCTGTAGGTTTAAATGCAAACTCTACCGCTGTGGTTATTGGTGCAATGTTAATTTCACCATTAATGGGTCCTATTTTGGGTATGGGTTTGTCATTGGCCATTAATGATATCGATATGCTCAGGCGCTCACTAAAGAATTTTACCGTAATGGTTGTTTTGAGTGTGCTGACAGCTTTTCTTTTCTTCTATTTGTTTCCTTTGCGTGATGAATCTTCAGAATTATTGGCAAGAACAGCTCCAGATATTCGGGATGTATTGATTGCTTTTTTTGGTGGTTTAGCACTGGTAATTGCAAGAGCAAAAAAGGGTACTATAGCCAGTGTTATTTTTGGAGTTGCCATTGCTACAGCTTTAATGCCTCCTCTTTGTACCGTAGGTTTTGGTTTGGCCATAGGTAAACCGTTATATGCATTAGGGGCCATGTATCTCTTTACTATAAACACCATTTTTATAGGTTTAGCTACTTTTTTAGTGGTTAAATATTTACGTTTTCCTATGGTCCGTTATGCCAACTCAAAAAGACGAAGGTTTATAGCTAGAATAGCTTCTTTAGTAGGTTTAGCCGTTATGATTCCTGCGGGAATTACATTTTATGACGTACTGCAAGAATCTTTGTTTAGAAAACAGGCTCAAGAGTTTTTAGCCGATACCATTGAGATTTATGAATTTGAAGGTAGTGGTCGCTATGAGAATGATTTAACTGATCTTCATTTTGATAAAAAATACGGGTCTTATATTGAAGTCGCCATTTTAGGAACAGAAGAAGTGCCAGAAAATATTGTAAATACTTGGCGTAACAGAAAGAATTCGTACACTAGGCTTATAGATACAGAATTAAGGGTTTTACAAGGTGGGCGTGACGATTCACAGCAAAAATTTGATTATGTAAACGAATTGTACGAGTCTAAAAAAGCTGAACTTTTGACAAAAGAAGAACGTATTCGCGTTTTAGAGGAAGAAGTTGCCAACTTGGGTAGATACGCTTCTCAAAGTATACCTTTTAAAGAAATCACAGCAGAAGCCAAAGTGAATTATGAACACGTTATAGGGATTGGTTTTTCCAACCGTATCCAGACTGATTTTAATAAAACGGATACTACTGCTTTGTTTGAGGTAAAATTTAAAGATGGATTATCTCAGAACGAAGGTCAGGCCCAGATGGACAAAATAAGCGATTGGTTAAAAGTTCGTTTGAAAGACAGCACAATTCAAGTGAGAAAAGTGGAGTAGTATGATTTAATTCCGTTCTTCAATATACATTTGGCGCACTTTTTTAAATAACTCAGAAGAGTACACAAAGTCAGTTACCGCGCCATTGTCTGTTTTAAAAATTTCTTTGTTGGTACCTTCCCATTCTTTAAAACCATTTTTTAGAAAAATAATTTTTTCGCCAATCTCCATAACCGAATTCATATCATGGGTGTTGATAATCGTGGTAATATTAAATTCTTGAGTAATTTCTTGAATCAAATTATCAATCAAAATTGCAGTTTTAGGATCTAAACCTGAATTAGGTTCATCACAGAAAAGATATTTCGGGTTCATAACAATTGCTCTAGCAATGGCAACTCTTTTCTGCATTCCTCCAGAAATTTCTGAAGGATATTTTTTGTTAGCATCAACTAGATTTACCCGTTGTAGTACCTCATTGACCCTATCCCTCATTTCACCCATATTTCTTTTGGTAAACATATCCATAGGAAACATCACATTTTCTTCTACGGTCATGGAGTCAAAAAGGGCGCTACCCTGAAATACCATTCCCATGTCTTGACGCAAGTCTCGTTTTTCACTGGTAGATAATTCAGAATATTTTTGTCCACTATAACTGATACTACCTTCTTCAGGTACGAAAAGCCCTAGTAAACACTTTAAAAACACGGTTTTACCAGAGCCACTTTGCCCAATGATTAAATTGGTTTTGCCTTGGTCAAAACAAGTTGAAACGCCCTTTAAAACATGAGCGTCACCAAACGATTTGTGTATGTTATCTACTTCTATCATTGCCCTAGCATCAATTGTGTTAATACATAGTTTAATATGATGATTACCACACTGGTCCAGACAAAAGCTGTTGTACTGGCTTTACCAACCTCTAACGCCCCACCTCTCATATAAAACCCATGAAATGAAGGCACTGTTGCAATAACGAGCGCAAAGACCAGTGTCTTAACAAAAGCGTATGTTACATGAAATGGAGTAAAGTCAAGCTGAAGGCCTTTTATGAATTCTCCACTTGGTGCATATTCGCCAAAGACAGCTGCAACCCAACCACCCAATACGCCAACATACATGGCAATTGCCACGGCAAAAGGATACATGAGCATGGCAATTATTTTTGGAAAAACAAGGTAATTCAGCGAATTTACACCCATTACTTCTAAAGCATCAATTTGTTCGGTAACACGCATGGTGCCAATACTTGAAGTGATATATGAGCCTACCTTACCTGCCATTATTATTGAAGTAAACGTTGGTGCAAATTCTAAAATTACTGATTGTCTCGTTGCAAAACCTATAAGGCTTTTGGGCAAAAAAGGACTATTTAAATTTAGAGCTGTTTGTATGGTAACAACACCGCCAATAAAGAAAGCTATGAAAATGATGATGCCCATGGAACCATAGATGAGTTCATCAATTTCTTTTAAAATTAAAGAACGCATAATACGCCATTTGGTAGGTTTTTTAAAAATTTCCCATACCATTATAAAATACTTGCCGATAGAAGCTATGTAATTCATAAAATGCAAAATCTACTTCAAGCGTAAAAATAACAATATTGATGTGTATTTAACCTTGATTTAAATTTTTAAAAATTTTAATTGATAGCTTTGTGGGATTCAAATTTAGAAGATGAAAAAATTATGCCTAATTATAACGATAGTTGCATTATTTGCTAGTTTTTCAGTTGCTAATGCACAACGAAAAGCAAAAACTAAAAATGCGATTGCTGTCTCACAATCACAAACAAACCCAAAGTTGGTAGTCGGTATTGTAGTAGACCAAATGCGCTATGATTATTTGACCCGTTTTTGGAATCACTATGGTGAAGGCGGATTTAAAAGATTAGCAAATCAAGGGTTCAATTGTAAAAACCATCATTTTAATTATGCGCCGACCAGCACTGGTCCTGGACATGCCTCCGTATATACTGGCGCTAGCCCGTCATCACACGGTATAATAGGTAATAATTGGTATGATAAACAACAAGATAAAGAAGTGTATTGCGCCTCTGACGACACCCAAGAATCTATTGGTACAACCTCAGAAGCCGGAAAAATGTCTCCACATCGAATGCTTACGACCACCATAACTGACCAATTACGGCTACATACTCAAATGAAAGGTAAAACCATTGCTATAGCGCTTAAAGATAGAGGTGCCGTTTTACCTGGCGGACATACTGCAAATGCAGCGTATTGGTTTGAAGGCGATGATACTGGCAAATGGGTGACCAGTTCATATTATATGGAAACTTTGCCAAATTGGGTGATGGCTTTTAACGAATCTGAGGCAGCGCAGAGTTATAAGAAAGCATGGACAACAATAAAAAGTATTGATTTATATGTAGAAAGTGGTTCAGATAATAATAAATATGAAGGTCTATTTAAAACAGAAACAACCCCTACATTTCCGCATAGCACTCCAAATTTATTAGATAAAACAAGAGACTATGAATTTATTAAAGCCACGCCTTTTGGAAATAGTGTAACTACAGATTTCGCCATTGAGGCATTAAAAAATGAAAACCTTGGGGTAGATAGCGTACCTGATTTTTTGGCAGTAAGTTATTCTAGTACTGATTATGTAGGCCATAAGTTTGGTGTGAATTCAAAAGAGATACAAGACACTTATCTGCGATTGGATCAAGATTTAGAGCGTTTATTGAACTCTCTGGACCAAGAAGTTGGTAGCGGAAATTATACTGTTTTTTTAACTGCCGACCATGGCGCAATTCATGTTCCGGCCTATTTAAAAGACCAAAAAATCCCGGCAGGTTATATTGAAATGGATGAATTAAAAAAACAATTTAATGAGTTCTTGAAATATAAGTACGGAACGACTGATTTGGTAAAGAACATCAGTAATTATCAAGTGTTTTTAGATCATAAAGTCATTAATAACCTTGATATGGATTTGGATGATGTACAAGAAGAAATTGCATTTGAACTACAAGGCTATAAAGATGTGAATATGGTATATACTGGCTATCAAATGTGGCAAAATGAGTATACTAGAGGTATTCCCTATATTTTACAAAATGGATGGAATCAAAAACGTTCTGGAGATGTCCTTTTTGTGCTAAAGCCGAGTTTTATATCATATCCAAGAACAGGGTCAACCCATGGCTCTCCAATGATTTATGATACCCATGTGCCGCTATTGTTTTATGGTAATGGAATTAAAAAAGGAGAGACCTTCTCAAGAACAGAGATTCCTGATATTGCTCCAACGATTGCCAGTATGTTAGGAATTGCTTTCCCTAATGGAACTACTGGGAAACCAATTGTTGAGGTATTGGATTAATGCTATATTTCATTCTTTGATCAAAATGGCCTCAATGGCAATTGACTTAAATAAGTAAGTTTATAATCAAAACAATTTAGCAAGTATGCCTTTCCAACGTAACTGTCTTATAAAACGACCCTCATCGGTATTAACAAAGCGTTCTTTTCTGGTTAACCAAGCCCCTAAATAACTAAAAATTCCTTGCAGATAGAGCTTCGGACTTTTGGCTTGTAAAGCCATTTTTAAGAGTGCAATTTTCGCCAAGGGCAATCCGTATCGCATTCTATATAGGGCTTCACCTTTAGCTTGATAATTTTTTGCTGTATATCCTTTACCTGTTGGTCGCAAATGTTTTACTTTAAGGTTTTCGTCAGTCAAGGTTTCAAAATCATGGTACTTTGCCAACAAAGTATCAACGGTATCCCAACCCGTTCCAAGCCTCAAACCTTCAATTTTATTAAAACAGGCTTGGTGATATAGTTTTATCGGGCCACGAATATGGGTCTTCTCAGCAATGTTTTCATACACCCAATTTTCATCTTTTTTAATATAGAGCAGCCCAGAACACATGCCTAATTTCCAATTGCTTTGAAAATGGTTACACATTTGCTCAAAATAATTCGAGGGGAGAACAATATCGGCATCAAACTTTCCGATTAAATTATAATTAGAGACGTATTTCAGCCCATAGTTAAACGCATCTACTACTTTTTTACCTGGTCTATGTTTATCAGAACTTTTACGTTGAAGAACTGAAATCCAGTCATATTTTTTGCTGAATGCCGTTGCTATTTCAAAAGTACGGTCTGAAGAGTTGTCGTCAACAATAATAAGCTCTTCCGGTGGTTGAGTTTGCACAACAAATGATTCTAGACAAACCTCGAGAAACTTTTCTTCATTATGGGCAGGAATGACAATGCTTATATGCATAAGCCAAATTTAAACCCTTTCTGCATAAACTAGGTAGTACCTATTCGTAAAGTATCGCAACAGTGGGCGAAACCCTATCTTTTTTGTTGGGTTGGTCCATTTGATCGAATCTACAATTTTCCAACCTGCTTTCTCTAAAAGCCAATCAAATTGCCAATCTTCAAACTCATGATAATGCCTATCCCAGGGGTCCGTTTTGCTCCGATAAGCTGATGCAAACCATAATCGCATAGGAATACTGGCAACCAACTTGTCTGCTTTAATCGTTTTTAAAACATTGAAAGGAGCTACAAGGTGTTCAAAAATCTCAAAAGCAGTTATAACCTCGGCCTGGGAATCAATTACATTTTTAAAATTAAGATCTAAATCTTCACCTTTGGTATTCTGTATAGCATACCCTTCAGATTTTAATATTTCAGAAAATGGGTTTTCAACGCCCAAATCTAAAATACTTGCATCTTTTGAAATATGCTTTTTAAGAAATTCAAGGGTGATTCGGTAACGTTTATATGGATATTTGCCTTCATACATGGGCTAAAATTCCAAAAAACAAATGACAAATGACAACTAATACCTGACAAAATAAAAAACAAAAGATAAAGAAGATTGTATCGCGCTATATGCGATATACAATCGCATTAATGTTCATACCAGCTCCAACGCTGGCAAAAATGACAACATCTCCCTTTTTTAATCCGTGGTTTTCTACCTTACCTTTTCGAACACGGTCAAAAAGAATAGGAACCGTAGCGACCGAATTATTTCCCATTTCTTGAATAATCATAGGCATTACCCCATCTGGAGCTTCTTTTCCATATAGTCTGTAAAATCGTTTTATAATGGCCTCATCCATTTTTTCATTGGCTTGATGAATGAATACCTTTTTTACATCATCAATTCCGACTCCAGCTTTATCAACACAATCAGCCATGGCCTGCGGAACATTCGAACATGCGAATTCATATATTTTTCTACCATGCATTTTAATATATCTTGTATCAGTACATCCCTCTTGATCATTGGTTTTATCAAAATAAAGATAATAGGCTTCGCCATTAGCGTGTGTTTGACTTGCATGGGCCAAAATTTCGCCCTTATTACTATCTGCCTCTAAGATACATGCACCAGCACCATCAGAGTAAATCATACTGTCCCTGTCATGTGGGTCAATAACCCGTGATAAGGTTTCGCCACCAATGACCAGACATTTTTTAGCCATTCCGCTTTGAATAAAAGCTTTTGCTTGAATTACACCCTCAATCCAACCTGGGCAGCCAAAAAGTATGTCATAAGCAACACATGAGGTGTTTTTTATTTTAAGAAGGTGTTTTACTCGAGTAGCTAGTGATGGTAAAGTATCGCCTTGTATTTTACCGGTTTGGACATCACCAAAATTATGGGCAAAAATGATATAGTCTAACTCTTCTTTATCAATGCCAGCATCTGTTATGGCCTTTTCTGCGGATAAGAACCCAAGGTCAGACGTCTTTAACTCAGGTGGGGCATATCTACGTTCAACAATTCCGGTAATTGCATGAAATTTTTCGATAATGGTGGCATTTGAATGTTCAAATTCGCTACCATCAGGACCAAGAAATCTATGATTTATAAAATCATCGTTTGTGGTTATAATTTCGGGTAAATAACTACCTGTTCCTGTGATTCCTATTTTCATGTGTAGTTAGTAAAATCTAATTGTAAATTACAAGATACTGTAAAACTAAACTCGTTATTATGCATGCATAATAAATGTTACGATATTCAACTATCAGCTTACTATTGCTAATCGAATAAAAACTCCATTATCTTTTTGTGTAAACAAGCTTAGTTCCTGCAATACAAGGGTTTAGTTATACTTCGGCATATGCCTCGATAGGAGTACAAGTACAGATTAGATTACGATCCCCAAATGCTTCATCAGTACGTCTCGCCGATGGCCAAAATTTGTTTTCGCTTACAAATGAAAGTGGAAATGCGGCTTGTTCTCGCGTATATGGAAAATCCCAAGTATCAGAGGTAACCATGGTTAAAGTATGTGGTGAATTTTTTAATACGTTATTTGGGTTTTCAATAATGGCATGCTGAATTTCTTCTCGAATTGAAAGCATCGCTTCACAAAACTTATCCAACTCCGCCAAGCTTTCACTTTCCGTAGGTTCTATCATCATGGTGCCAGCTACTGGAAAAGATACTGTGGGTGCGTGAAAACCATAATCCATTAAACGTTTTGCAATATCTGTAACCTCAATACCATGCTCTTTAAAAGGCCTACAATCAATTATCATTTCATGGGCTGCCCGTCCTTTTTCTCCAGTGTAGAGTACATCATACTTACCGTTAAGACGCTCTTTGATATAGTTTGCGTTTAATATGGCAATTTTTGTCGAATCAGTAACGCCGTCAGCACCAAGCATTTTAATATATCCGTAAGAAATTAAGCAAGCCAAAGCACTGCCCCAAGGGGCACCAGAAATAGCGGTAATAGCATGCTCTCCACCCGTTTCAACTACAGGGTTTGATGGTAAGAAAGGTTTTAGCTGTTCTGCTACACAAATGGGTCCAACACCTGGTCCGCCACCCCCATGTGGAATAGCAAAGGTTTTATGTAGGTTCAAGTGACAAACATCGGCACCTATAGTTGCTGGATTGGTCAAACCTACCTGAGCGTTCATATTTGCACCATCCATATACACTTGTCCTCCATTATCATGTACCAATTTGGTAATATATTTGATAGATGACTCAAATACACCATGTGTTGAGGGGTAGGTAACCATCAATGCGGCCAAATTATCTGAATGTAAATTGACTTTTTCTTCTAAATCAATAACATCAATATTTCCTTTTTCATCAGTTTTGGTAACGACTACTTTCATGCCTGCCATTACTGCTGAAGCAGGATTAGTGCCATGGGCCGAAGCAGGAATAATACAAATGTTCCTATGTGAATCTCCACGAGATTTATGATAAGCTCGAATGGTCATTAAACCGGCATACTCCCCTTGAGCACCAGAATTAGGTTGTAATGATGTCGCCGCAAAACCAGTAATTACATTCAATTGTTTTTCTAATTCCTGAAGCATAATTTGATATCCTTCTGCTTGATTCAATGGCACAAATGGATGAACATTTCCCCAATTTGCTAGACTTAAAGGCAGCATTTCTGATGCAGCATTTAGCTTCATGGTACAACTGCCCAAAGAAATCATTGAATGGTTTAATGCCAAATCTTTACGCTCGAGTTTTTTGATATAGCGCATCAATTCGGTCTCTGAATGATAGGAATTGAAAACAGGCTGTTGTAAAAAAGAGGATTTACGTTTTAGTGAATCTGAAATACTGTCTATTTGATTTGCAAAAACCATGAAACTTTCTTTCTCTACATTATACTCTTTTATAGAAGAAAAAATTCCCATTAAGACCTTTAAGTCATGAGATGAAGTTGCTTCATTAAATGAAATAGAAATTGTTTTAGAATCAATATAGTTTAAATTAACCCCATGCTTTTCAGCAATACTTTGAACTTCTTTAGAGTTTTCAACTTCAATTTTTATGGTGTCAAAGTAAGTTGAATTTAGCTGTTTATAACCTAAGTTTTGCAGAAACCCATCAGCCACCTTAGCAGCATTGTGTATTTTTTTGGCAATATACTTCAACCCAACAGGACCGTGATATACGGCATACATTCCTGCCATCACTGCAAGTAATACTTGAGCGGTACAAATGTTTGAAGTTGCTTTGTCACGCTTAATATGTTGCTCTCGGGTTTGTAATGCCATGCGCATTGCCGGATTGCCATCAGTATCTTTGGTCATTCCAATAATACGACCAGGTATACTCCTTTTATAAGCTTCTTTAGTAGTAAAAAATGCAGCGTGAGGCCCTCCATATCCCAAAGGGATTCCGAATCGCTGGGTGGTGCCCACTACAACGTCTACACCCCATTCACCGGGAGGGGTCAATAACACCAAGCTTAAAATATCTGCTGCAACAGCAACTTTAATATCATTCTCTTGCGCTTTTTTAACAAAAGCAGCATAATCATGCACTTGCCCATATTTGCCTGGATATTGCAGAATAGCACCGTAAAAGTCGTTTGAAAAATCAAATTCTTCATGATTACCTACAACAAGTTCAATACCTAAAGGAGTTGATCGTGTTTCCAATAGACTCATGGTTTGGGGCAGTATTTCTTCAGACACGAAGAATTTCAAAACCCCATTTTTTTTCTGTTGTCTACTGCGAATATCATATAACATGGTCATGGCTTCTGCCGCAGCAGTACTCTCATCTAAAAGAGATGCATTGGCCAATTCCATTCCTGTTAAATCGCAGATCATAGTTTGGTAGTTCAATAAGGCCTCTAACCTGCCTTGGGCTATTTCAGCTTGGTAAGGGGTATATGCAGTGTACCACCCCGGATTTTCAAGAATGTTTCTTTTTATAACGGAAGGGGTTAAGCTTTCATGATAACCTAGTCCTATATACGATTTGAATACTTTATTCTTATTTGAGAGGTGCTGTATATGATTTAAAAATTCATGTTCACTTATGCCATCTGGTAAATCGAGTTTGTTGCTTAAACGAATATCATCAGGAATGGTTTGGCTAATAAGTTCTTCCAAATCATTTACTCCAACGATTTCGAACATTCTTTTTAAATCTTTTTCATGAACGCCAATATGGCGTAAAGCGAATGAATCTGTATTCATATTTTTATCAAATAAAGTCCACAAAATTAGGGATTAATTCTATGAAAACAGCTGAATTTAAAACTATTGAGCACAAAGTTTTTAACCAGAAATCCACTATGATTTTGGTTTGCCTAATTTTGTTTAATGAAGCTGTTTAAGCATATTTTTAATTTTTATTTAGATGCTAGTATTCATGTGGGGTTAGCAGTGGTCTCCTTTTACTTTATTTCTGTGAAAACCCTAGAAACTTCAACAAATACTGCCTTAATCGGTTTTTTGTTTTTTGGTACCATTGTTTGTTATAATTTCATTAAGTACGGCGTAGAGGCGAAAAAATATCTAATTATATCAAATCCATATCATCGATTAATTCAGGCTTTTAGTTTTTTATCTTTTTTTGGAGCTATGTATTTTTTGATTTACCTAAAAACAGAGCTCTGGATTGTTATAGTCTGTTTAGTACTTGTAAGCGCCTTATATGCCATTCCTTTTTTACCGCGAGCCAAGAATTTGAGAAGTCTTTGTGGAATGAAAACTTATTTGGTCGCCCTGGTTTGGATGGGGTGTACAGTACTATTGCCGGTGAAAGATGAAGGATTACCATTGACATGGGACATTGTCGTTTTGATGATACAACGTGTTCTGGTCGTATTGATCTTGTTAATGCCTTTCGAAATTAGAGATTTGCGCTATGATGATTTTAACTTAAAAACATTGCCTCAAAGAATAGGAGTCAAAAAAACGAAGTCGGTCACTTATTTCTTAATCATAATTTACGTTGGCCTTGTTTTTTTAAAAGATGGATTATCAAATATGATAGTAATTGGCGAATTGGCTATAGGAGTGTTATTATTTTATGCAATTAAACTGACGAGGGAGAAACAACCTAGGTATTTTGCTTCTTTTTGGGTTGAGTTACTGCCAATAATGTTTTTAGGAATTTGGTGCATGTTGACCAAAGCGGTTTAAAGTTGTTTTTCTAATTCTTTTTTCATGGCCTCTTTATCCTCTTCGGAAATTACTTGCATGTTAGCCTGTTCGCATAATGATGTAAGCTTACTGTTCTTTGCAGAAAATTGGGCGCAATCTTTATAAAAGAGTAAATAAACATTAAGTTGAAGAATTTCCCACCAAGTAGCTTCTCCATATTGACTTTTGGTGCAAATTTCCTTTGCCTTTTCACGAGATGTTTTCATACGTCTAAAACCATGTTTGATTCATACAGCCCATGAGCGCCGTACGTGCTCGATGTATCATGACCCATAAGTTGGACGGATTAATTCCTAATTCATTACAAATATCTTCGGTACTCATGCCCTGTATTGTTTTCATTGAGAAGACTAAGGACTGTTTTTTTGGCAATTTTGAAATACAATCTTGAATCGCCAGTCCTAATTCTTCATTTTCCAAAGTTTCATCACCGCCTTTGCTAAATGGGTCTGCGACACGTTCTTCAAGCCAATCTCCTTCTTCTTCAGAGGTGTTGGCATAACTCATTCTAACTTCTGCTTTACCTTTTTTTGAATTGATTTTTCGGTAATGATCAATAACTTTTCGTTTAAGAATGGCTATAAGCCATGTGCGTTCGGCAGCTTCACCTTTATAATTTTTTGCTGATTTTAATCCTGCAAAAAAAGTTTCCTGTACTAAATCTTTAGCAATTTCAGTATCGCTCACACGTGTAATTGCATAATTAAAAAGATAATCAGCGTATTTGTCTATCCAAGTATCAGGATGTAATTCGTGAAGGGGCATATTTGTTTTTCGGAGTGTCAAAATTACAGGTTTTAAGTTAAATATCTTTCTTGTCTTAACAAACGACTCAAAAAAATATCACAAGAAGATCACAATCAGTAATTTTGGGCTATGCTTAACACTAGTTACGTGTTGATCGCCAATAATCCCGCTCGCTCCAATAAGGCCTCAATTTTTGGTTCTTGTCCACGAAAACGCTTATATAGGGTCATAGGGTTTTCTGTTCCCCCTTTTGAAAGTATATGTTCCTTGAACTTTTCGGCAACTTCAGAATTAAAAATATCATATTCTTTAAAGTATGCAAACGCATCGGCGTCAAGAACTTCGGCCCATTTATAGCTATAATATCCTGAGGAGTAGCCTCCTTGAAAAATATGAGCAAAAGCCGTACTCATACAAGTTTCTGATGTATCTGGATACAGTTGTGTGCCTTTAAAGGCTTTAGTTTCAAAATCTTTGACAGCAGCAACGTCAAATGGG
Organism: Croceitalea rosinachiae; assembly: GCF_031846445.1. Taxonomy (NCBI): domain Bacteria; kingdom Pseudomonadati; phylum Bacteroidota; class Flavobacteriia; order Flavobacteriales; family Flavobacteriaceae; genus Croceitalea; species Croceitalea rosinachiae. Next base: position 57,139 of record NZ_JAVRHR010000003.1, read on the forward strand.
TCTTTACCATGCCATTCCATATCTAATTTCGCAAAACTGATTTGACGTAAGGTAGCCATGCCTTCTTGAAAAGCAGCCGAATCTTTTATCTTTTGAATCAATTCCATAGAAATTACTTCTCCTGTTTCATAATGTTTGGCAAAAAGCTCTAAAGCTTCTTTTTCGTAGCACCAGTTTTCTAAAATCTGACTGGGAAGTTCCACAAAATCCCAATAGACAGAAGTCCCTGATAAGCTCGGATAGGTAGTGTTGGCAAGCATACCATGTAAAGCATGACCAAATTCATGAAAGAGTGTGGTTACTTCGTTAAAAGTTAACAATGAGGGTTTTGTCTCTGTGGAAGGAGTAAAATTGCAAACATTGGAGATATGAGGTCGATTATCTTCTCCATTCTTTCGGAATTGTGATTTAAAAGAAGTCATCCAAGCACCGCCTCGTTTACCTGGTCTTGGATGAAAATCGGCGTAAAACAGAGAAATGAAGTTTTGACTTATATCATACACTTCAAAAGTCTTCACATCTTTATGATATTTATCCACATCAAAAACTTCTTTGAATTGCAGGCCAAATAGTTTTTCAGCCACTTTGAATACTCCATCAATGACATTTTCTAATTTAAAATAAGGCTTGAGCTGTTCATCATCAAGTTCAAAAAGTTTTTGTTTGAGTTTTTCAGAATAATAAGAACCATCCCATTTTTCTAGCCTTTCAATTCCATCTAATGCGGCAGCGAAATCCTGCAACTGTTGAAATTCTTTTTCAGCGGCAGGTTTTGCCTTTTCAAGCAATTCGTTCAAAAAAGAAACTACTTTTTCAGGAGTTTCGGCCATTCGCTCTTCTAAAACAAAATGAGCATGGGTCTGATAACCTAAAAGATTTGCTCGTTCGTGCCTTAATCTAGAAATGGTCAATACATTCTTTTGATTGTCAAGTTCATCACCTTTGAATCCTTTGCTGCCAAAAGCCAATGAAAGCTGTTTTCTGAGTTCGCGATTTTTGGCGTATTTCATGAAAGGAATATAGCTTGGGTAATCCAAAGTTATCAACCAACCTTCCTTTTCTTTAGACTTCGCCAATTGGGCAGCTGCTTCTTTAGCCCCCTCCGGCATGCCATCCAAGTCTGATTTCGCGGTAATGTGCATTTCGAATTTATTGGTCTCTGCCAATAGATTTTCTCCAAAAGTTAACTTCAATTTTGCTAGTTCGGCATCAATTTCTCTTAGACGCTTCTTTTTTTCTTTTGGTAAATTGGCTCCATTTCGACTAAAACTTTTATACCGCTTCTCAAGTAATGTTAGTTCTTCAGCAGATAACTTGATGGAATCTTTTTGTTCGTAAACAGCTTTAATTCTAATGAACAAACCTTCATTAAGTGTTATATCATTGCTGAATGCAGACAACAATGGAGAAACTTCTTGAGCTATTTTTTGAATTTCTTCATTGGTTTCAGCTGAGTTTAAATTAAAAAACACACTTGAAACTCTGTCTAGTTGATGCCCAGAATAATCCAATGCCGAAATGGTGTTCTCAAATGTTGGGGATTCTGTATTGTTGGCGATAGCATCAATTTCTTTTCGAGCCTCTTCAATCGCAGCTAAAAATGCAGGCTTAAAATGGGCGTTTTTTATTTTTGAAAATGGTGCTTTGTCAAATCGGGATAATAATGGATTCTGCATGTATCTTTCTACTATTTCTTTTTAACTTCTTCAGCTCCTTTTAGTACTTTTTGTTTTAGGCCTTCTTTATATAAAATCACTTTGTCAAGCACACATGTATCAGCAGTGGCGATAATCTGAGCGGCAAGAATACCGGCATTTTTTGCACCATTTAATGCAACTGTTGCTACAGGAACACCACCTGGCATTTGAAGTATGGAAAGAACAGAATCCCATCCATCAATAGAATTAGAGCTTTTTACTGGAACCCCAATAACGGGTAAAGGTGATAAAGAGGCTACCATGCCTGGTAAATGTGCGGCACCACCTGCACCAGCTATAATGACCGAATACCCATTTATGCGAGCATTTTTGCTAAAATCAAACAATTTTTCTGGCGTACGATGGGCTGAAACTATATCCACATCAACTTCAATATCGAACCCTTTTAAAATATCGATGGCATCTTGCATGACCGGTAAGTCACTGGTACTGCCCATTATTATGGCTACTTTGCTCATGTTTTTATTTGCTAATCACTTTAATTGTTTCTTTTACTTTCTGTGCAACTCCCCGTGCCCTTTCCATATCCTTATCAACAATAGTTACGTGCCCCATTTTTCGAAAGGGCCTTGTTTGTTTTTTTCCATAGATATGTGGTGTAACACCTTCCAATTCCAAAACAGCTTCCATATTTTCATAAACAACATCACCAGTGTGCCCCTCCGCACCAACTAAGTTGACCATAATACCGGCAACTTTACTTTTGGTATTTCCTAAAGGTAGGCCTAAAATGGCTCGTATGTGCTGTTCAAATTGATTGGTATAACTGGCTTCAATACTATAATGGCCACTATTATGAGGTCTTGGTGCAACTTCATTGACCAAAATTTTATCATCTTGGGTTTGAAATAGTTCAACTGCCAATAAACCCACAAGATTGATTTGTTGAGCAACCTTTAGAGCTATTTTTTGAGCTTTTTGTGCAATCTTATCTTCAATGCGAGCTGGACAAATTACATATTCTACTTGATTGGCCTCGGGGTGAAACTCCATCTCAACCACTGGATAGGTTTTTATTTCACCAGCAGAACTTCTAGCAACAATAACGGCCAATTCATTTTTAAAATTAATCATTTCTTCAGCAATACATTCCACATTCGGCAATCCATTTAAATCATCAGATTTTCTAACCACTTTTACCCCTTGACCATCATATCCGAATTGGGCACATTTCCATACAAAAGGTAATTTTAAACCACCATTATTAATACTATCGTTTATCTCACTAGTGTATACAAACCTTGTAAAAGGTGAGGTGGGTATATCACTATCTGTATAAAATAACTTTTGAGTTGCTTTGTTTTGTATAATTCTTAATGCTCTTGGTTGAGGAAAGACTTTTACACCCTCTTCTTCTAGTTTTTCAAGAGCATCAACATTAATGTTTTCGATTTCAATGGTCAATACGTCAACATTGCTGCCAAAGTTATAAACGGTATCAAAATCTAATAAACTTCCAAGAACAAATTCATCACAGGAAATTTTGCATGGCGCTTCTTCAGAATTGTCTAAAACTTTGGTGTAAATGTCCCATTTTCGGGTCTCATAAAGAAGCATTTTGCCCAGTTGGCCACCACCAAGAATACCAAGTTTAAAATTTGAAGAAAAATAGTTCATACTGAATCGACTTGTGATGAGAACAAAAATACGTTGAATTCCCAAAAGGGTAAAGGCTGGCGAAGGAAAGCACATTCAAAAAATGTTATCTTTGCCATCCTCAATAAAAAGGAAAGACTTTGATCAAGATACATGACAAGCTTTTTAAACCCTATTTGAGTGAAGCGCAAATTCTTAAGGCTGTTAAAAAAATAGCACAAGAAATCGCTCTTGACTATAAAGATGTGACTCCGATTTTTGTTGGTGTTTTAAATGGGTCTTTTATGTTTGTTTCTGATTTTTTGAAGGAATATCAGTATCCTTGCGAAGTTTCATTTGTGAAATTGAGTTCCTATCAAGGCTTGACATCTACCGGCATCGTTGAAACCCTTTTAGATGTTTCTGAAGATATTGAAGGACGAAGTGTCATAATTTTAGAAGACATTATTGATACGGGTAGAACTTTGCAGCAATTGGTGAATTTGTTTTCTACTACAAATGTCAAAGAATTCAAAATTGCTTCATTGTTTTACAAATCTGAAATTTATAATGGGGAGTATACAATTGATTATGTAGGACTTGAGATTTCGGATGATTTTATTGTAGGATACGGACTTGACTATAATGAGTTGGGTCGTAATTTGAGAGAAGTTTATCAACTAAACCATACAAATATGATTAACCTAGTGCTTTTTGGAAAGCCTGGTGCAGGTAAGGGAACTCAAGCTGGTTTCTTAAAGGAAAAATATAATTTGAAGCACATTTCTACAGGAGATGTGTTCAGATATAATATCAAGAATGGTACGGAGCTGGGCAAATTGGCCAAATCGTATATGGATAAAGGTGATTTGGTGCCCGATGAGGTCACGATCGACATGTTGAAAGATGAAGTTGAAAAGAATCCAGATGCAGCAGGATTCATTTTTGATGGCTTCCCAAGAACGACAGCCCAAGCCCAGGCTTTGGATAATTTCTTGGCTTCAAAAGACATGAAGATTAATGCCACTATTGCCCTAGAAGCCGATGATAATATTTTGGTGGCACGATTATTAGAACGTGGCAAAGATAGCGGTAGAAGCGATGACCAAGACGAATCTAAAATCCGTAATCGATTTGATGAATACAATCAAAAAACTGCACCCTTGAAAGACTTTTATTTAGAACAAAACAAGTTTTATACTGTGAATGGTATTGGAGAGATTGATGAGATTACGGAAAGACTTAGTAAGGTGATTGATTCTTTATAAGTTTAAAGTTGAAAAAAGTCTATCTATTCATTCCGCTATTGATTTTTGATATTTCTTGCTCTGATATATCTAAGAGATATTCAAATGGAATAGAATATGTTCATGAGGGAGAGGGTTACAAATATATTTTAAAAGATAATTTCCACGGGCTTTTCCTAGAATCAAATGTTGAGTCTGTAAAGGAAAATGATGATTATATCCTTTTTTTACAGTCTATTCAAAAAGATAGAATTAGGTATAATGTTTTGAGCGATTTTTATCCTTCTGAAATAGATTTAGATTCTATATTAAAAATTGGGTCAATCGCAAGAAAGGTAGACTCAACAATAAATGATGTCCCCCATTTGTTTAAACAGATGCAATTTAAGAGGGCCTATTGGGTTTTGGAAAAATCCTCAGATTCTCTTTTAGGCCCATTTTCAACATCTGATTTCCGATTTAATTCGTATAATTTCTAGTTTGTAACAATATCCTTAACCTAAAGAAGCAATTAATACCTCTAGAGAATGACCGAAGGCAATTTTGTTGATTATGTAAAGGCATTTGTATCCTCGGGAAATGGAGGTAAAGGGTCTGTACATTTACATCGCGAAAAATATATCACCAAAGGCGGTCCGGACGGCGGTGATGGTGGAAGAGGTGGTCATGTTATCATTCGAGGGAACAGTAATCTCTGGACACTTGTAACCTATAAATTCAAAAAGCATTTTAAGGCAGGCCATGGGGAACATGGCAGTAAAAACCGCAGTACAGGAGCTGATGGAGAAGATGTTTATATGGATGTTCCATTGGGTACTGTCGTTCGCGATGGTGATACAAATGAAATTTTGTTTGAGATAACCGAAAACGGCGAAGAGAAAATAGTCGCCGAAGGCGGTATGGGCGGTCGTGGAAACTGGCACTTTAAAACCTCAACAAATCAGACTCCGCGTTATGCGCAACCTGGGATACCAGGGCAAGAGCACAATATTGTTTTAGAACTTAAGGTTTTAGCTGATGTTGGTTTAGTAGGCTTCCCCAATGCCGGTAAGTCTACGTTACTTTCTGTAATGACCTCAGCCAAGCCAAAAATTGCCGATTACGAGTTTACCACCTTAAAGCCCAATTTAGGTATAGTCGAGTATCGCGATTTTCAAAGTTTCGTAATGGCTGATATTCCAGGGATCATTGAAGGCGCTGCTGAAGGTAAAGGTTTGGGGTATTATTTTTTAAGGCACATTGAACGGAACTCGAGTTTGTTATTTTTAATTCCTGCAGATAGCAAAGACATTTCTAAAGAATACGAAATATTGCTTGACGAGTTGCGAAGATATAATCCCGAATTAATTGATAAACAACGCATTGTAGCCATTTCTAAAAGTGATATGCTTGATGATGAGCTACAAGAAATGATGCGGATTGAGCTTGATAAAGACTTAAATGTTCCGTATCTGTTTATTTCATCCGTTGCTCAAAAAGGTATTCAAGAATTAAAGGATTTACTTTGGAAGCAATTGAACGAATAATCACTCAATTTGACTACCTCAAAAACATTTATTTGTAATTTTAAGTTCATTGTCTATGAAGAACTTGATTTACATAGTGTTCAGCTTTTTACTAATTTCTTGTAATACAATAAGGGTAGACTATGATTATGATCGAGCAACCAATTTCTCCAACTATACTACTTATAATTACTTTTCTGATATAGAATCTGGACTTAGCGAGTTAGATGAAAAACGTTTGGTTAAGGCCCTTGACTCAACTTTGCAAGCTAAAGGATATCTATTGGCTGAAGAGCCAGACTTTTTCATTAATATTTTAAGCTCAGAGTTTAGAACTGCCTCCAGTAATAATGTTGGTATCGGCGTTGGTGGTGGAGGTGGAAATGTCGGTGGTGGGGTTTCGGTGGGTTTGCCAATAGGCAATTCTGGTTGGCAGCGTCAAATACAATTTGATTTTGTTGATAGTCAAAAAGACGCTCTTTATTGGCAAGCTGTCACTGAATCAGGATTTAGAGACAATGCCTCACCCAGTGTGCGAGAAGAACGTTTACAGGCCCTAATTGTAAAGGTTTTTAAAAAATTTCCACCCGAGAAATAAGTAATATAAGCCAAAAATCAGGTTCGGTCATTTCTTTCTACCGTTCAGTAAGAATAGTTTACCGTTGGTCATAAATTACTTTTCTAAAGCTATCTACTCCAATACATTTGCTTCATAATTAATACAATAACAAAACAAACATAATGATAGCACTTGTAAAATTAATTGTATCTCTTGTGTTGAGCATTTTAATCTAATTCATTTATCAACCTTAAAACTATAAAACATGAAAAATTCAGAAAACGCAAAACAAGTTGTATTTATAATAGGCTTTATAGCATTACTCATTGGTGTATTTGGAGCCATAGCGAGTCAAAGTCTAATGGCATATTTTTTTCCAATCTATACAGGATTTATACTGATAGGAACAGCATTAATGCACAAAGAAAAAAGTTCAAAAGAATTGGTACGATAATCTTACTAAGACGATTATGAAATTGAGTATTAGAAATGCCCTTTATATTGCAGGCGCCATACTATTGGCAGCAGCGTTAATTTCGCAATTCAAAGATGCTGATTTAATATGGGCTACATTAATGGTTCTTACTTCTGTAATAATATTGTTATGGGCTTATCGTGAAGACAAAAAACTGTCAAATTGTAAAAAAAGCACAAACAGTAAAAAAAAGATTTTTGGTTTAACCTTAGGCATCATTGCTATATTTTTGGGCCTTGGATTTTCAATAGGCAAACTTATATATCTTTGGTCGCATTAGAATTATACAGTTAATCCAGTGGCTAGAAAATGAACATTACTGATAAAAAGAGAAATCTATTTTTCTGGATTTTACAATTTGCAGGGTGGGGCTTTATCAATTTCCTTTCCCTACTGCTGTTAAAAAATGTTGACGTTAAATTCGTCACCTACTCCATCTTATTTGGCTTATTGATTAGTATTTCGGTAACTTCAATATTCCGATGGTATCTTAAAAGAAGCATTGATTTTGAGTCTTTTAAACCTAAAGATTTCATCAAGATTGGAGTTTCATTTATTCTAACCTGTTTTATTTTTGGATCTTTAAATTATCTTTTTGGCTATATCTACATAAAATATGGACCAAGTCTAAGTGAAGAACATATTAAAATGTTCAAGATATATGATGGTTTTTGGGTACAGGCAATAAATTCACTTTTTTTGGTCGGTGCATGGACAGTTACTTATTTTGTTATCAAATTGCTTTTGAAGTTGAATAGCAATCGTATCGAACGCTTAGAGTTGAACACAAACCTGAAACAAGCGCAATTAAATACACTTAAAGGTCAGATAAATCCTCATTTTATGTTCAATAGTTTGAATAATATTCGTGGGTTAATGCTCGAAGATGTGGACAAATCTAGAGAAATGCTGACTAAACTTTCTGAGATGTTGCGTTATTCATTAACCAAGAACAATAACAATGCAATTGCGCTCGAAGAAGAACTAGAGATGGTAGATAATTATATTAATCTATCAAAGATTCAGTTTGAAAACCGCCTTGAATTCGCAAAAGAAGTTCAAAAAGATTGTCTTCAAGTTCAAATTCCCCCGATGATAATTCAATTATTGGTGGAGAATGCGGCTAAACACGGTATTTCAAATTTAAAAGATGGCGGTAAAATCAATTTGAAAGTTGACAAAGATGATACGGAACTTCAAATACAGGTTTCTAATACAGGTAAATTGTATATCTCAAAAGATTCCACTCAACTGGGTTTGAAGAATATACGCCAGCGTTTAAAGTTGTTATACGGAGATAGTGCACAATTTAAACTTGAAGAAATTGCAAATGAAGTTGTAGCTAACATAAAGATTCCGTTATTATGATCAAAGCTGTTATAGTCGAAGATTCACGTTTGGCACGTAATGAGCTGAAAGAGCTTTTAAAGGCACATGTGGATATTGAGATTGTGGGAGAAGCAGAGAATGTCGATATAGGTTTTGAATTGATTCAAAAAGAGAATCCTGATTTACTTTTTTTAGATATCAACATGCCAGAAAAAGATGGTTTTGAACTTTTAGAGATGCTCGATGAAGTACCTATAACCGTTTTTACTACCGCTTTTGATGAATATGCCATAAAATCCTTTGAGTATAATGCCCTTGACTATTTGCTAAAACCAATCAATGAGAAACGATTTGAAATTGCAATTGAAAAGGTAAAGGCTAAAATTGAAGGTAAAACAGATGAAGTAGCTACTAAAAAGTTATCAGAAAATAGTCAAATTTTTATAAAAGATGGGGAGAAATGCTGGTTGGTTAAGATAGGCTCAATTTCGCATTTTGAAATAGTGGGAAACTACACTCGGGTCTTTTTTAAAGATGAAAAACCTTTGTTGTACAAGTCTCTAAACCAAGTTGAGGAGAAACTGCCTGAAGAGTCTTTTTTTAGGGTAAATCGGCAACAAATAGTGAATACAAGTTATATTAAAAGTGTGGTACCTTGGTTCAATGGAAAATTAAAATTGACTATGGAAAACAATGATGAGATTGAAGTATCTCGGAGGCAATCATACCTCTTTAAAGACAAAATGAGTCTATAAAAAGTGCCCAAAGTTTGTGCTTTTGGGCACTATCAAAATTTAATCTAACATTCGAGTTAAGCACTTAATATTCCAGAGAATTTGTCTTTGTAACCTATCAATGCTAAAATGTTGAGCACTAAAAGCCCAAGAGAAGGTGCAATACCTTCAGGTGCTAATGTAGCGTGGAAAAGTACTGCGTTGACCGATACGCTCATCAGAATAACCGACATTAACGCACCATATTTATTTAAAATTAAAGCTATGCCAGCAGCAATTTCCACAATGGCTACCATTGTCATTGTTTGGGTGTTCATTAAAGCACCAAAGTAATTTTGTGCATCTTCCCCAGCTTCAAAAGGGGGTAAAAATTGAAGGAACTTATTGAGTCCGAAGACTAAAACCATTAAGCCCAATAGTATTCTGACGACTAGAAAAACCTTAGAATTCATAAAATATAGTTTTATTGGTTAATCAATAAAAATAGTTAAAATTTGAGAAATCAATAATTAAAAGATATATTAATTATAAAGATTTCAATAATCCTCCATCAATGGGAATATTAGTTCCGTTGATATAAGATGCTTTGTCTGAGGCTAAAAAAGCGACTAAAAAACCATATTCTTCCGGTTTTCCAATACGTTTAGCTGGTACGTTGTTCTCCATAGTTTTCCGTACTTCTTGTTCTGTAACACCTAACTTTTCAGCCTTTTTGACATTAAGTTGTGCAATACGGTCGGTATCAAAATAACCTGTCAATATATTATTTACTGTTATGCCATCTTTGGCCACATCAATCGATAAACTTTTACCCCAAGTAACCACAGCAGCTCTAATAGTATTAGATAGAGCAAGATAGTTAAGAGGTTCTTTTATTGAAACAGAAGCAACATTAATGATTCGCCCCCACTTTTGCTTCTGCATTTGTTTTAAGGAAAACTCTGTCGTAAAAACTACTGATTTAAAAAGTAGGTCAAAAGCTGTTTGGTAATCATCGACTGTTTTTTCTAATGCACCTCCGGCCTTTGGTCCTTGGGTGTTATTGATTAAAATATCTACAGTATTTTTTTTGAAATAATCGAAAATGATGACTTTGTAGGCTTGATAATCATTGAAATCAACCATAAGATATTGGTGGTTCTGTCCTAAGTCATTAGACAAATTTTCAATAATAGAAATCATTTTAGATTCACTTCGAGACATAAGCGTAACACTGGCACCACTTTGAGCTAATTGTTCTGCTATTGCCTTCCCAATTCCTCCACTACTTCCACCAATTAAGGCTTTCTTTCCTTCTAAAGATATTTTCATACTTAGTTTTTATTCCTTTTGGGGTAAGAACCTATTTATACTCTTCGCGAACTGGACTAAAAATATCCATTAATTTGCACGCTGTCAAAGCTTTTCCACCATGTGGTGTATTTGAAGGAATTACAACAACATCACCGGGGTGGTACGTTTTGATCGTATTGGCTAAGGTAAATTCAAAAGTGCCTTCAACCACATGCATAATCTGCTCATGAATATGTTGGTGAATAGGCACTTCAGCCCCAATTTCAACATCCCAAAAAGCCCAACTCATCTTTTCAGCATGTACCATTTTGGCATGATAGCCAGGCATTATTTCTTTAGATTGTATTTCAGATAGATTCATATTTTTTCTTTTTACCAAGATAGCAAGAATCAAAATAGATTTTAAGCCATTGTCTATCTTTGAAAGCAAGTTTTAAAATATGAACATACATTTTATAGCCATTGGTGGTGCAGCCATGCATAATTTAGCCTTGGCCTTAGCACATAAAAAATATCAAGTAACCGGTAGTGACGATGTTATTTATGAGCCATCTAAAAGTAGGTTGGATAAAAAAGGGCTGTTACCCGAAGCATTTGGATGGTTTCCAGATAAAATACATACCGATTTAGACGCCATCATTTTAGGGATGCATGCCAAACCGGATAATCCTGAATTATTAAAAGCTCAAGAATTAGGGCTTAAAATTTATTCTTATCCGGAGTTTTTGTATGAACAATCAAAATATAAAACAAGGGTAGTTATTGGAGGAAGTCATGGTAAAACAACCATTACCTCTATGATTCTTCATGTATTGGATTATCACCAAAGGAAAGTAGATTATATGGTAGGTGCCCAATTGGATGGATTTGACCGCATGGTGCACTTAACCGAAGAAAATGATTTTATAGTACTTGAAGGGGATGAATATTTGTCATCTCCCATAGATAGAAGACCAAAATTTCATTTATACCGACCTAATATTGCTTTATTAAGTGGAATTGCTTGGGATCATATTAACGTTTTTCCAACTTATGACAATTATGTCGAACAGTTTCAAATTTTTGTGGATAGTATTGTGAAAGGGGGGAGTATCACCTATAATGAAGAAGATAAAGAAGTAAAAAGAGTAGTTGAAAACTCGGAAAATAGCATCCGAAAGTTGCCCTATCAAACCCCCGAATATGCTTTAGAAAAGGGAGTAACGTTATTAGAGACTCCTGAAGGTCCAATGCCAATTGAAGTTTTTGGAAAGCATAATTTAAATAACCTTGCCGGTGCAAAGTGGATTTGCCAAAATATGGGTGTTGATGAAGATGATTTTTATGAGGCCATTGCAACATTTCGGGGGGCTTCAAAGCGCATGGAAAAGATTGCCGAAAATAAAACAAGTGTAGCGTTTAAAGACTTTGCCCATTCGCCAAGTAAGGTAAAGGCAACCTCAGAGGCGGTCAGAGAGCAATACCCTAATCGAAGATTATTAGCCTGTTTAGAACTACATACTTATAGTAGCCTGAATGCACAATTTTTAAAGGAATACAATGGTGCTCTAGATGCCGCAAACGAGGCTGTTGTTTTTTATTCTCCCGCAGCTGTAAAGATTAAGCGTTTAGATTCCGTATCAGAAGAACAAATTGCGAATGCCTTTCAGCGAAAGGATTTGAAAATATTTACGGACCCTAAATCCTTTAAAGAATATTTGTTTGGTCAAAGTTTTGGTAATACCGCACTATTGTTAATGAGCTCTGGCAATTATGGGGGACTGGATTTTGATGAGATTTCTACTTTGATAGTCAGATAGCCGCTATGAATTACGAAATGCAATTATGTCAGATTTTTAGATTTGGGAATGGCTTTTGACAATAAAAGTGTGATGGGCAAGGATTCAAATAAAAGAAAATCTTTTTTTATAGCTATAAGACGATGCAGCTCTTTGGTAATGGTCGCCGTTATGCTCGGCATTTCTAATATTATTCTTGAAGAAGATCGAAGTGTGAATGATACTAGGGTGAAAACAGAAGTGTTACAGACAGTAGATGATAGTGAAGACGTTGATTAAAAAGCAATAGGTGTTCTTTTGTTGTAATGTATTTATACCCCAAACTGCCTTAAATGATGGTCTAAATGTTTGTATTCCATTTGCCCCCATTGTTCTTTAGTGAAGACCCCAAAAGCGGGATGCGGATACCACGTCTTTCTTGAATCCAATTTTGCAAATTCGTCGACCAATACTTTTAATTTATCATATTCGGCACGAAATTCCTTAGGTTCTTTTGCCTTAAGCTGAGGTGCTGTTGGTAAGTTTTTCCGCCATAGCTTGTCATTATAAAGTGATTTTTTGAAGAATGTTTTTACGAACCAATTACCTTTTGAGTCGTTCGCTCTATTTTCAATAGCTAATTTTAGTGGGTATTGACAGTGCCAGGCCATTTGGCCAACCGTCATTTTGCCCCAGTGGCGGTCAGAGGTCTCAGTTAAGTTTTCAAGCCTAGCTTTAATTTCTGTATAGCCCTCTTCGGTTAAAAGTGATTTCATGGTAATAAAAGTATAAATATGTATAAAAAGGTACAAACTTAAATACCTAAAAGCCAAATCCAAAAATCAAGTTATCTTTAACAAATGCAAGAAAAGCAAGCTTCTTTTTCCATCAAAAACTGGGCTAACGATGACAAACCTCGTGAAAAGTTAGCACAAAAAGGGCGATTAACACTTTCTGATGCGGAATTAATAGCAATTCTTATTGGGTCTGGTAGTCGTGAAGAGAGTGCAGTTCAATTATCAAAACGTATTTTGGCATCAGTGAACAATAATTTGAACGACCTAGGAAAACTATCTATCAAACAGCTTATGAAGTTCAAAGGTATTGGTGAAGCAAAGGCTATTACGATTGCCTCAGCTCTGGAGATAGGGAGACGAAGAAGGGGTGAGGATGTCGAAGAAATCAAAAAAATTACGAGTAGTAAAACTGCTTTTGAACTTTTGCAACCCGTGATAGGGGAGTTGCCGCATGAAGAATTTTGGATAGTATACCTAAACAATTCAAACAAAGTACTACATAAAGAGCAATTAAGTAAAGGAGGTATAACAGGTACTTTAGTTGATGTTCGTTTGGTTTTAAAGCATGCCATAGAGCATAATGCCATAGGTTTGCTTTTGGCCCATAATCACCCTTCTGGTACCTTAAAACCAAGCACGGCAGATAAGCAAATTACTCAAAAATTGAAATCTGCTGCCAAAGCTTTGGATATAAAAGTATTAGATCATTTAATCATTACTCAAAAGGCCTATTTTAGTTTTGCCGATCAAGAAATTCTTTAAATGTTATTAGTTTATACCCATAAAATTTCAAAACGATTTTCCTATGTGATGAGGCATGTCTTTACTCGAATCTTGGGTGTTGAGGTTAGCTTTACTACTAAGGTCGAAGATTTTATAAAGCATTCCGGACCAAAAATCACCTATACAAAGCAACCACTGCAGAATGAATTTTTTGTGCGGTCAAATGATTTGTTGTTTGAACAAGGGATTAATGATATTACTATAAAAATAGCGGATTGGGAAGGTGTTCCCTGTTTTTTTGAAGCTGGGGACCGGAGTAGCATTCCTTTTGATATTTTTTCAGCAAGTTTTTATTTGTTGAGCAGATACGAAGAATATCTACCTCATGTGAAGGATGATTTAGGAAGGTTTCCACCTAAAATCAGTATAGCGTTTCAAGAAGGTTTCTTAGAGCGCCCTGTAGTTGATCTTTGGGCACAAAAACTATTGAAAGCTTTGAATGAACGATTTCCTGAATTAGTTTCTAAGCCCAAGAAATATAGGTTTACCTCAATTGTTAACGTAACCTCTTCCCATTGTTATGCTCTAAAGGGTTTTTCAAGAAACGTTGCAGGTTTTTTTCTGGACTTTAGTAAGTTTAGAATTAGAGCTTTAGTGAAAAGGATTTCGGTTTGGTTAAGCCTAAAAAAAGATCCCTATGATAATTTTGATGAGCTTATGGAAATACATAAAGCTTATAAAATAAGAACTATGTTCTTTTTTCAGTTTGCGGACTATTCCACACATGACAAAAATGTATCTATCTATCGAAATAAGTTTAGATACTTAATAAAATCAGTAGCAGATTATAGTATCGTTTCATTAAGTGCTTCAATGGCCTCATCTCGAGACAATACTATTCTAAAAGAAGAAAAAAAACGATTATCCAATCTTATTAATCGCCCAATACGATATTCTAGATTACGATATAATAAGGTCGTTATACCGCAAACTTATCGCAATTTGGTCGAAGCTGAGTTTACTGATGATTATACCATGGGCTACACGCATTATATTGGGTTTAGGGCTAGTACATGTACCCCATTTTATTTTTATGATATAAATCTTGAAGTGCAACAACCGATTAAGGTGCATCCTTTTATGGTAAGTGATTATGCCTTAAGAGGATTAAAAAAACAAGAACAAGTATTTGAAAAATTAGACGTACTCTATCGACAGGTTAAAAGTGTAAACGGAGAGTTTACAATGATTTTTTCTAACGAATTACTTGGAGGAAGGCACAAAATAGATTGGTTAGAACTATACCGTAACCTACTAAAAAGATACTATGTTTAAGAATTTGGTCACCGATGTATTTTTTGATTTAGACCATACTCTTTGGGATTTTGAAAAGAATTCTGCCCTTACTTTTAAAAAGATATTTGAACAGAATGGGGTTAACGTAGTTCTTTCAGATTTTTTGAAGGTGTATATCCCGATTAATTTGCAGTATTGGAAGTTATATCGAGAAGAACGTGTCACCAAAGCAGAACTTAGGTACCAACGCTTAAAAAAAGCATTTGATAGTTTGGGGGTTTATTTGGCAGATGATTCCATAAATATTCTTTCTGAAGATTATATAGAACACCTTTCTACCTTCAATCATATTTTTCCTGGTACTATCGAAATTTTAGACTATTTAAAACCTAATTACAGATTGCATATTATTACCAATGGTTTTGAAGAGATACAAGAGAAGAAACTAAGAACTTCAAATATTCGCGATTATTTTGAGGTAATAGTTAACTCTGAAATGGCAGGTGTTAAAAAGCCTGACCCGAAAATATTTCAACTTGCACTAAATCGAGCTCAAGTAGAACCTGAAAGCGCACTTATGATAGGGGATAGCCTCGAAGCGGATATTATAGGAGCAAAAAATCTTGGTATTCATGTGCTTCACTTTAATTCCCACCAAGAGCCTAGGCACGAAGTCTCTGATATCATTCATCATCTTGACGAAATAAAAAGTTTTTTATAGAGTTATAGTAGGGTAGCGTAAACGCAAATTGTTTACTGTTATATATGAATCGCTCAAAAATGAAAAACCTAGTCTTCTGCGTTTTTTTAATTGCTATTATATTGGGGGTATTGTCCTCTTGCGCTGACGATCAAAATTTTGAACAATTTGATGATTTGAGTGTTGAACCTACGGTAGCATCAAGTATTTTTTATTTTGAGTCTGATGAAGCCACAATAAATTTTGCCGGCAGTGGTGCTTTTTATTCAGAAGTTTTCACTTTTGAAGCCTTTAATGAGGCGTTTGTGAGTGAAAACGTATTAGATGGAGTCATCACTTATGAAGTAGAAAATACAACGACAAAAGAACTTAATATCACAATTGATTTTCTAGATGCGGATGGAAATGTGCTTGATAGTGAATTTTTTGCGATTCAACCTGCTCCGGCGGCAATTTTAGAACGTCAAATAGCTTACGGTGACACAGGCAGAAGTTTAGATATATTAAGAAACACTACAAATATCAGGGTTAGGGGCGACAATGTTGGTGATGCTACTAGTACATCTTCCTTATCAGAGCCTAAAATAATCTTAAGATCAAGCGCAGAATTTAGGCTGAAACTACGATGAAAAATGTGAAGTTAGTTTTATTTGTCATTCTCATGGGAATGGCAGTGTCGCATGCGCAAAACAAACAGCTGCTATATGATTTTTATGAGATTCCACAATCACTAATTTTAAACCCAGGTGTAAAAACACCCTATAAATGGCATACTGGAATACCGGTTTTATCCGGTTTTTCATTTCAAGTTGGTACTAGTGGGGTTACTGTTAATGACCTTTTCGCTGAAGATGGTATTGATTTTACGACGAAGTTTCGAGACAAAGTTATAAATAGCTTAAGTCAAAATGATGATTTTGGGTATAGCGGTCAATTAGAAATATTTAATGCTGGGTTTAGAAGTGTCAAAAATCCCAAAGATTACTATTCTTTTGGAGCATATGGTGAAGGTTTTGCTTCAATTTTTTGGCCTAAAGACCTTGCTATTTTAGCATTTGAAGGAAATGCAAACAATTTGAATAGACGATTTGATTTCAATGATTTAAGTACGCAGGGAGAAGCCGTAAGTGTATTACATTTTGGAATCAATAGAAAGGTCAATGATAAATGGACGATTGGTGCAAGAGCTAAAATTTATTCAAGTGTTTATGAGTTTAAATCAACTAGCAACTCAGGCTACTTTGTAACCACACAGGGTGAAGATAATATTCTTCGAAATACAGTTGTTGCTGATGTTACTATGAGAACTTCCGGGGTGGAAGAAATTCTTGATATTATAGATGATGATACTGGCAGTACACAAGCTGATTTGGCTAAATTACTTTTATCAAGGTCTCTTTTTGGGGGTAATTTGGGTCTTGGTTTTGACTTGGGTTTTACCCATAAACTAAACGAGAATTCTTTTTTGACGGCTAGTCTTTTAGATCTAGGCTTTATTTACCATACTAAGGATATAAAAAATTATACCCTAAATGGAGCTGCTTCCAATGAGGGTATTGAAATCAGATTACCAGAAGACCTTACTAATCTCAGTAATGATATTTGGCAAGATTTAGTGGACGATTTTGAGCGACTTATTCCATTTGAAACAAACGATGAAAGCTATATTTCTTTGCGACCAATTAAATTGAATGTCTCATATCGCTATAATTTTGGACAGCAAAGAGATAAGCCTGAAAACTGTGATTGTGGTATTAAACCAGTAAATAGAACTGAAAATTTTGATTATAAAAATGCTTTAGGAGCTCATCTTTTTGTAATTAATAGACCTCGTGGTCCGCAAGCGGCACTTACGGCCTTTTACCAAAAAAGATTGGGGAAGGTTTTAGCTTTAAAAACCACGTATACGGCCGACAAATATACCTTGACCAATATTGGACTTGGTTTAAACCTACAAGTAGGCCCAATAAATTTTTACATTTTGGGCGATAACCTCTTGGGGTATCAAAATATCCCAGCTAGCAACTACGCATCCCTACAATTTGGATTTAATATCATATCTTGGAACGGTAATTGATTACTGTATTTTCATGAATAAGATATTAACCGTATTGGTGTTTTTTATAAGCATGCAATTTACTTTGAATGCTCAACTCAACGACTATAAATATATAGTTGTTCCAGTAAAATTTAACACATTTAAAAACCCCAATCAATTTAAGACCAGCACTTTAATTAAGTACAAAATGGCTCAAGAAGGGTTCAATGTAATTTATGATGATGCACTACCATTAGAACTACAAGAAAATCGCTGTTTAGGGCTATTTACAGATTTATTGAATGAATCATCTTTCTTCAAAACCAAAGCTAGTTTGGTATTGAAGGATTGTAAGGGCGAGGTTATTTTCAAAACTTCCCAAGGGCAAACCAAGACCAAAGAGTTAGATAAAGCTTATAAAGAAGTTATTACTGAAGCTTGTGTTTCGTTTAAGGGTTTAGAACATAATTATCAGGTTTCACCGCCTGCATCAAAAAAGGAAACTATAACGGTAAGTTTTAAAGATGATGTAAAACAGATAGAGGATAAAAGCATTGTTGATACAACCATAGTAAAAAAAGCGGTTTCTGAAGTCATTAATAAGACTCTTACCGATGGTGAAGTTGATAAAAACAATATAACGGAGGCCGCGAAAAAAGATTTGAAAGATTGGTTGTATGCCAAGGCTACTAAAAATGGGTTTGAGTTATTGGATCAAGGTGGTGATCTAAAATATAGCTTGGAAGAGACTTCGATTGAAAACGTTTTTTTAGTCAATCAAGATAATATCAATGGGGTAGTATTAAAAAAGGATGAAAAGTGGTATTTAGAACATAATGGTAATACAGGAAAAGTTGTTAAAGAACTTTTCATTAAATTTTAAAAATCATATTTCTCTTTCCAACGTTTTTTCAAAAATTCTTTGATATTATTTTCCCTAGTGTTTTTACCTGGTTTGTAAAAAGTGGTTCCAGAAATTTCTTTTGGTAAAAACTCGGCTTCTGTAAAATTATTTTCATAATCATGTGCGTAAGCATAGCCATCTCCATAACCTAAGTCTTTCATAAGTTTTGTAGGTGCATTGCGTATCGCAAGTGGTACAGGTAAGTCTCCTGTTTCTCTAACCTTGTGCTGTGCGCTTTTAATGGCCAAGTAACTGGAATTACTTTTTGCAGAAGTTGCTAAATAGGTTGCACATTGACTCAAGATGATTCGAGCTTCTGGATACCCGATTGTAGTCACAGCCTGAAAAGTCGAATTTGCCAAGACAAGTGCAGTGGGGTTTGCGTTTCCAATATCCTCCGAGGCAAGAATAAGCATTCTTCTCGCTATAAATTTTACATCTTCCCCGCCCTCGATCATTCTAGCTAGCCAATAAACTGCTGCATTAGGGTCACTACCTCGTATTGATTTGATAAAGGCCGAAACGATGTCATAGTGTTGTTCGCCTGTTTTATCATACAATACGGTGTTTTTTTGAACCTTCTGCATAACCATTTCATCGGTAATAATGATTTCTTGGCTATCTTCTCCATTGATCAATAGTTCAAAAATATTCAATAGTTTTCTTCCATCGCCACCAGACAATCTAAGCAAAGCCTCAGTTTCTTTTAATTGAATATTTTTTGATTTTAAAAATGTGTCATTCTTTAAAGCCCTATCTAAAAGAGCCTCTAAATCTTCTTTAGAAAAAGAATTCAATACATATACCTGACATCTTGATAGTAAAGCAGGAATCACCTCAAAACTTGGATTTTCAGTAGTTGCCCCTATTAAGGTAACCCATCCTTTTTCTACCGCTCCTAAAAGTGAATCTTGTTGCGATTTACTAAATCGGTGAATTTCATCAATAAATAAAATTGGGTTTTTGGCAGTAAAAAGACCACCACTTTGTTTAGCTTTTTCAATGACCTCTCTAATATCTTTTACTCCGCTATTGATAGCACTAAGCGTATAAAAAGGCCTTTTGCTTTCAACGGCAATAATATTGGCAAGCGTAGTTTTTCCTGTGCCCGGCGGTCCCCAAAAAATCAAAGAAGGAATGATACCCGCTTGTATTTGATGAGTCAATGAACCATTTTCACCTACCAAGTGGCTTTGACTAATATAATCTGCAAGGGTTTTGGGTCGTATTCTCTCGGCTAAAGGTTCATTCATTTTATAAAAATAGAATAAATATGAAGATGACAATTTAGCCGTTTTTATAAATGTGGTAAATTATTTGCTATTTATTTGATAATGCAAGAAGCGAGATATTTTAAATTTTCAATTGGGATGCTCTTAGTACCCCTTTTCTCTGTTTTGTCCATATGGACCGTATTTTGGATAGAACTGCAGTTGGGGGTTGATTTTAATGACTACGGTATTAGCCCTAGAAAGCTATTGGGTTTACAGGGCATTTTATTTGGGCCATTCATTCATGGTTCAATAGAACACCTTTACAACAACACGATTCCTTTGGCAGTTCTGACATTGACATTGTTTTACTTTTACCAAAAAGATGCGACAAAGGTATTATTAAGTGGAGTAGTAATCGCAGGCTTTCTTACTTGGCTTATTGGTCGTCCTTCATATCATATTGGAGCCAGTGGACTTATTTATGTATTAGCGAGTTTTATCTTTTTTAAAGGGGTTTTTACTAAATACTATCGTTTAATTGCGCTTTCTCTTGCTATTGTTTTTATATATGGTAGCATGTTGTGGTATATTTTTCCTATTGAAGAGGGTATTTCATGGGAGGGTCATTTATCTGGGTTCGTAACAGGTCTTTTACTAGCTAGAATAATTAAAAGTGAAATTCCTGAGCCAAAAAAATATAAATGGGAACAAGATGATTTCAATGAAGAGGAAGATGAATTTTTAAGGCATTTTGACGAAAACGGTAATTTTATTGAAAAAACCACATCTTCTGATGAAGAAGCTATAAAGGTAATTTACGATTTCAAGAAATCTAAAAAAAACCTTTAACCCATACGTTGCCGCAAGGCTTCATATAAAAATACACCACAAGCAACAGAAACATTTAAAGAGCCGATACTGCCTAATAAAGGGAGTTTTGCCTTACCATCTAACATTTTTATGATTGATGGAGATATACCCTTTTCTTCTGAACCCATTAATATTGCCGTTGGCAAATTAAAGTCAACGGTATAAATAGAATCATCAGTCTTTTCACTGGCCCCAATTATTTTTACATCAGAGGCTTGAAGATAAAAAATAGCATCTTTTAAATGATCAACCTTTGCGATAGGAACATTGAAAACAGCCCCGGCCGAAGTTTTAACGGTATCGTCTGTAATAGGCGCTGAACCACTTTTAGGTACAATTATAGCGTCAACTCCTGTACATTCCGCAGTCCTAATAATAGCTCCAAAATTTCTAACATCAGTGACGTTATCTAAAAGCAGTAATAGCGGTTTCTTATTTTCTTCGAAAAGTTTTTCTATCAAGGGTTCAAAATCATGGAAAGCAATAGGTGAAATTTGAGCGATTGCCCCTTGATGGTTGTTTGTGCTTAGTCGATTTAGTTTTTCAATAGGAACATATGATACACTAAGCCCATGTTTTCGAATTTTAGTTTCTAATTCTCTGTAAAGGTCACCTTTAAGGCCTTTTTGTAAAAAAAGCTTATTAATTGGTTTTTGGGCTTCAATTGCCTCAATAACAGCACGTATACCGTAAATTAATTGCTTGTCTTTCATAATAGGTTGTAAAGGTAGGTTCTAATTCTTGAAATACAATACGGTAAATAGGTGCTATAGTCCCTTGACGATTATCTAATTTTTATATGAGAGGGCTGGAATAGTTTTATACACTCTACGAATTTTAATTTATAGCAAGAAACAAGTTTCGAAGATATGTTAATAGCACAATTAAGTCTTTTGCTCTCAAGATCCGATTGCCACTATATCACCAATTTTAATATTTTAAATGTAATCGTTTAAACTTAAAGGGGCAGGCAACCAAAGATAAAGCAAAAAAAAATCGTCCAGAAATTAGTTTCTGGACGATTTTTTTTACTCTGGTTTATTTGCTACTCGCGAATACAAGGATTTGTACCAGTATCTAAAGTGATAGCTCCATCCGGAGGACCATCTGAAGAGGGGCTAAAAGAAGCCAATACCCTACCATCAGAAACTCTGGTTATCACATAACCCACTTCTTCATCAAAAGACCCTCCAGAATATGCGATACTCTGGCTTTGGACACCACTAGCAGGAAGCGAAACGGTTACGGAGCCCGAAGACCCATCATCCAAGGTGTATGAAGTTGCTTCTCCATCATTGGTCACGATAATCTCTGCCCCGTTCCAACCATCACCAAAGGTGTCTTCAAACTCAATGGTTATATCACCTGTTACCACAATAGGACAAACAATAGTTGAGAAATAACGGAAAGGAGATAAGAAAAACCCATCTTCCAAAGATGGTGAATTTGTTCCATCATTAGAAAAGACCCTTCCATCTTCCATGGTCACCGCAACACGCACAACAAATTGGTCAGAGTTGAAAACGGTGTCCAAGTTATTTGCTAGACCTAACAGATCCAACAAATTCTGGTAAGTAAAAGAGAAACTTCCCGTTGGAAATCCAAAACGACCTGATGTCAATTCAGAAGCTGGTATGGTCTGTATCAATGTCTCATCGACCGCTGTTGTACCATTCGTGTTGAATTCAGTATCGAAGAACGTATTGTCTTGAAAGTCAGCAAAAATTTCGACCTGGGAAACCACTTGGCCTTCTGGCGCCTGGATTTCAAAATCAACGGCAAGTTCCCCGTCTTGTACGTTGAAAAAGTCAAAAGAAGTTCCAGTAAGGTTCAAGGTCCTTACAACTATTCCCGCTTCTAGGGTAGCAGTTGCATCTAAAAATACATTATCATCTGGTTCGCACGAAGTCGTAAAGATAAATACCAGCGTTATGCTTAAAATTATATTTAAATATTTCATGTTATCTTATTTTTTTAATTAGCAGGTGGAGTACCATTAGTATCCCAAAAAACAAATACAGCATTATTTGGTTTTTGGCTGATATTACTGTTGGTATTAACAGAGTTCGCAGGGTAAAATACTGAATTCATGAAGGTACCCGGATTAGGATTGATATTCGGCTGTAAGACAGTCGGATAATTCGATCTTCTATAAAAATTATAGGCATCTATACCCATACCAACACTTGCTCTTAGAAACTGTTCTCCCAATACATTCCATTTACCTTCAGTATTAGCGTTTTGAAAGCTCGCATCTACAGTTGCTAGAAAATCAGTAACGTTTTGTTCTGTTGGTTCAAAAGAGTCATCGGCGTCCGGATCTACAATGCCCGAGTTTTGTACTTTGTCTATATGGGTAGCTACCGCTTGTTGCAATAGTGTTCCTGCACCAACCTCATTTCCGGCCGCCATGGCCATCTCAGCCTGCAAGAACTGCACCAAGTGAGCTGTTAGTATCGGTGTGATACCGGCCCCCTGAGCGCCAGTGTCCTGGCCAACTTCCTCAAAACGTGAATCATCAAAGCGCCCACCAAATGGGTATACGCCCCAAGTGGATCGCAAGAAGCCATCAGCAGGAATTCCTTCTTCACTTCCATGATCACGACCCCAATAGCCATTGTCCAAAGAACAAAATGTAAATCCGCCAGCTAGATACTGCGGAGGAGGGTTCGTAATAACAGAGCAGCCCAATTGCCCAGCATCTGGTGCAGTAGGTGGAGTATCAGAACCTGGCACCCCATTGGTCTGTCTATATACAATATAGCGTAGCCTAGGATCATTCACTTCAAACATACGTTCCATATACCAGTTTGCAATGTAATCACCACTTCCGGTTACAGAGAAGCCATCGACATATCTTGGATGTCTTGTTTCTGGCTGAGATTGATTCGTACCCCATTGAAATTGAAAATCATCATCGGTACTCTGAATGTAATTACCAGAGGCAATAATGGCATTAAACTGCGCCTCGGCAGATGAGTCGACCAAACGGGTCTGAGCCAACAGCTTTAAGCGAAGGGTATTGGTGGCCAATTGCCATTTATCAAAATCATTATTATAAAATAAATCATTTGCAGGTTCTCGGACAGCAGCGTTCGTAAAGTTCGCATCTGCTTGATCTAGCAAATCAAAACATGCGGCATATACATCAGCCCCAGGGGTCAATGTCGGAGCAAAGACTCCTTCTCTTGCCTGTAAGGCATCGTTGAACGGAATATCACCAAAAAAATCAACCATAGAAGAATAGGTATACGCTTGAAAAAATCTAGCCATACCTATATGTCTTGTAAGCCCTTGTTCTTCTGCCACGGTTATCAAAGCCTCAGAAGTCTCTAAAACCCCTCTGTAGGCATTGTTCCATTCATCATCTTGCGTAGCGGCTTGAAACTGATTGTTGTACAGTTGTCCAAAAAAGTTTCCGATTCTAGTCAGGTCCATTCCCATTTCATCGAGCCCTTCATTACCGGCATTGAAGACCTCTTCTCCACTACCTCCACCGTTAATATGTCTGGCGAAACTTTCTTGTATCGTAACAAGCAAGTTGTCCGCATCTAAGTCGGCCTCTGTAAGTGCATTCGGATTTAGTGTAAGATCCAATTCCGTTGTTTCACAGGATTCTATTTGAACCACGAGTGCGATACCAACTATTAAATAAATTATTTTTTTCATTTCTTTCAATTTTTATAATGTGTGCATTAAAACGTTGCCTTAACTCCAAATCCGTAGCTTCTGGAAGCAGGCCCTGCCAAAAAGTCGAAACCAGATCCGTTACCAACACCTAAACCGTTCACGTTAGGATCAAAGTTAATACCCTCAGGCATATTGAATGTGTGAAGGAACAAGTTACGTCCCGATACAGTAAATGTTAAACTCCCAAAAGGTGTTCTGTCCAAGAATTTACTTGGCAACGCATAAGAAAAGGAAGCTTCCTGCAAACGAATGTGCGTAGCATCATAAACTGCAGCTTCTCGTTTCCCAAAAAATCCAGAAAGATTTCGGAAATATAAATCAAACCCGCTTATCTGCGTTGTATTTGGTGTACTTGATGTAATGTTTCCATCGCCATCTCTAACTACATTAACACCAGGTAAGATAAACGACCCCAATCGATCTTCAGTATCCGTTGTAACACCCCTTGCCAATAAAGTACCAATTGTTGCAGAAGAGATATCGCCCCCTTGCTGGTAGCTCAATTGCCAGTTCAAACTAAAGTTTTTATAAGACACACTGTTTATGAAGTTAGCTGTAAAGTCAGGGTTTGGATCTCCAATGATACCATCTTCGGTCGCAGATTGATAATCTCCCCTAGAATCAACAATTAAATTGCCATCATCATCTCGTTCTATACGAGTTCCAAATAAGACACCTAAAGGCTCTCCTGTGATAGCAGCGTTCCCAAGGTTACTAAAACCTGAGTAGACAATTTGTTCTGTGTCCTGTCCTAAATCGGTAACCACGGGATCAAGTGCAGTGAAATTCACAGAAGAATTCCAACTAAAACCTCCTGGGTTCTTGGCTCTAAAGACATCCACGCCTAAAGCTACTTCGATACCATCGTTGGTAACCTCTCCAATATTGGTGTTCGTCTGTGTGAAACCCGTAGCCGGATCTAAAGGCTGTTGTATGATCAAATCTGAAGTTACCCTAGTAAATAGTGAAACATCCAAATTGATGCGGTTGTCCCACCATCTAGATTCAAGCCCAACTTCTATCTCCTGCAAGGTTTCAGGCTCAAGATTGGGATTACCAAGCGTAGCCCCTAGTCGTTGACTGATCAAGTTGTTTCCTCCACCATCTTGAAATTCTTGTACATCAAGGTTAACCACTGTAGCGACGGGGAAAGGAGATTGTGTTTCGAAGTTCGCAGAAGTTCCGATACCACCTCTAAGTTTAAGGTAGCTTAAAGCTTTACCTTTTAGACCATCGATAACTTGCGTAGGTAGTATAGAAATACTTGCACTTGGATAGAAGATACTTCTATTCGACTTGTCAAAATTAGATACCCAATCGTTACGGCCGGCTAGAGTTAAAAATACCCAGTCATCATAATCAACTTCAGTTTGGGCATATACTCCTACAATATTTCGTTCAGTTGTTAACTGAATGGGTTGTGTATTGGCGAAGTTAAAATGTCTTAACACCCCAAAAACTTGTTGACCATCACTGTTGGCACCATTTCTTTCAAATAATTCACGTCTGGAGGTAGCCCCCGTAGTAAAATTTAAACCTACTTTGCTGGTCAAATCATATTGGCCGGTCAAAACTAAGTTGTGATCAAAGATGGTATTGTCATTGGTGAATGTTTGATACACACCCGATAGTAAACGAGCTCCACCATCAACGCCTCCTCTGTTTTGAAAGTTAGAGTTCAACTCTGAAGAGAAATCCAAACCAGCTCTGTAAGACAGGTTCAGGTTGTCATTAATCGCATAGGCAAGCTGTGCTTGACCAAAAACACGATTAGTATCTTGGGTCACTCCGGCATTGTTCACTGTCCATAAAGGATTTTGAATATCATTACCAGTTCTATAATATACACTTCCTCCAGTAATTGGGTTTTGGAAGGGTTGTCCTAACAAATCCACACTACGTGGTGTAAAAAATAGATTCGAGAATAGTGAGGAACTCTGTTGACCCGCAGCAGTACCACCTGTAGCTGCAGCTACTGGAGGTGATTTAAATGCGGTACGTGCAAAGTTAATGGTACCATTAACGCTAAATTTATTGTTTAGTTCCGCTCTACCTCCTACACCAAAAGTATTTCTGGTTAAGCTATTGCCCGGTGTAAAACCTTTTTGCTGCAAATTACCATAGTTTAGGTTAAATGAAGTTTTACCATCGTCCGAAGATTTTCTAAAGTTGATGTTCGTCGATGCAGTAGTACCTCTTTTAAAGAACCCTTCTACACTTCGATAAGGTTGATACCCTAAGCGTGCATCTTGAAATTCAGGAAAAGCGTCTCTTAAAGCCGCACTATTGAATTGAGAAAAAGGGTGCGGTATGGTCTGGGTAGCATTATCTACACCTGGGTCGTTTTCAAAACTCGCCACATTGCCCCTGCTAAAGCTTGAACCATAATTACTGAAGAAAGGTTGAAACAATTGATCACCCCCGTTACCAAATTCGTTTTGGTAATCTGGTAAATTAGAAATTTCATCAAAAAAGAAAGAACTATTGACCGTAATTTCATTTTTACTAGGTCCTTGACCAGCACTACTACCACCTTTTGTAGTAATCAAAATCACCCCATTACGTCCCAAGGAACCATATAAGTTGGCAGCAGCCAGACCTTTAAGTACGTTAACGCTTTCAATAGAGTTAGGATCCAAGTCTAAAAATCTACTGGATCCAGAATTACCTTCTAGAAAACTATTTCTGTTATCATCCTGCCCACCAGCAACGTTCGTTGATGCTGATACTGCACTAGTGTTAGAATTGAATGGCACACCATCTACAATAAAAAGAGCTTGGTTACTACCACTGAAGGAACTCAAACCACGAATAACTATATTGGTACCAGAACCTGCTAAACCACTTTGGTTGGTAATCTGTAATCCAGCTACCTTACCGTTAAGGACTCTAGCAACATCTCCAGTTGACCTACTTTCCAAAGCTTCTTGGCCTACCTCTGCTACGGCATAACCCAAAGCTTTCTTTTCTCTTTTAATACCCAAAGCAGTTACAACTACCTCTTCAAGTGCCTGCGCATCTTCTTCCATTTGTACATCTATGGTAGTTCCGGCACCTACAGTTCTTCTGACATCTCTTTGCCCAATATACGTGAACAAAAGGCTTTGGCCTGAGCTCGCAGTAATTGAATAATTTCCATCAAAATCTGTTTGGGTACCATTGGAAGTACCTTCTACGACAATGTTGACCCCAGGTAAAGGCAGACCATCCGTGTCTGTAACTGTACCTGAAATCGTCTTGTCTTGTGCAAACGATAAGTGCACGACAAACGCCAATAACAGCGTTAAGATTCCATTTAGTTTTGTTCTCATTTTTAAATTATTTGAATTAGCTAGCCGCTAAAATCATAATTTCATGTTAATAATCCAAACTAATTTCACTAAAATTTCACACTCCCGACAAATATTAACCATATATCAAATTATGCTCAATAAATTAATGAGGCTGCAATTGGGATTCCAGTATATTGTTAAATCTTCATATTATTGTGTTAATTGAAGGAAAAATTGCACATGTTTTAATTTATGCCTATAAGATTAATATGAAATGATAAAAACATACGGTTGTTTGTTGATTTTGATTTAATGTCCATTCAAAAAATGTAGCGTTTACTTTATCAGGATATTTTGCTTTTTAATGATGTAAATAAAAAAGCAATAAAATTTGATGTGTTGTAAAAGTCTGGTTTTTGTGATATTTAAATTAAGGAACCACAAATAATATAAGGTTTAAAACTAGAAACCTGAATAAACATTTTTTTGTTGATAGCGGAGGAGAATTTGAAATGGGGTGTTGTAAGTATGCTCTTTGAAAAAAAGGCACAATTTTTTTAAAAGGAATAAAATTAATGTGTGAAGGCTTTATTATAAAATTCTTCTCTTAATATATTTTAATATAATACTGAGCTATACATTTTTTTGTTGTAATGAGTTATGTGTTCCTTTGTTATATGTGAAACTTAAAAAGAAAAGATTGACCTAGCAGAATATATTTATACCTTATATATAATAGCGGCATATTTTGATTATAGACCTTGGAATATCAAGACGAGTTGACTGACTATGATTTATTTCTAAAGTTAAAGACGCATTTAGATAGCTTTTTTACGAATTCCAAAAACAATTTTCAAAATAACCTTTTATGGGTTTGAATTATACTTAAATATTACTACATTTGCAGCCCCAAAAAATGGGGTTTTTGATTTTTAAGAAAGATATTAATGCCAACAATTTCACAATTAGTAAGAAAAGGAAGGGTCACAATTACCAAGAAGAGTAAATCGGCCGCTTTGGATTCTTGCCCACAACGAAGGGGAGTTTGTACGCGTGTTTATACTACTACGCCTAAAAAACCAAATTCAGCAATGCGAAAAGTTGCTAGGGTTAGGTTGACCAACGGTAAAGAAGTTAACGCTTATATTCCTGGAGAGGGGCATAACCTCCAAGAGCATTCGATAGTATTGGTAAGAGGTGGAAGGGTAAAAGATTTGCCAGGAGTTAGATACCACATCGTTCGTGGAGCATTAGATACCGCTGGAGTTGCGGGTAGAACCCAACGTAGGTCTAAGTATGGAGCTAAACGCCCTAAAAAGTAATTTTTAAAGACTTTTAGTAAGAAACGATGAGAAAAAGACAGGCAAAGAAAAGACCATTATTACCAGATCCAAGATTTGGTAATCAATTGGTGACACGTTTTGTAAATATGATGATGTGGGACGGAAAGAAATCCGTTGCCTTTAAGGTATTTTATGATGCAATTGATATTGTGGATGAAAAAAATACTGACGAGGAAAAAACTGCATTGGAGCTTTGGAAGGATGCATTGTCAAATGTAATGCCGCACGTAGAAGTGAGAAGTAGAAGAGTGGGCGGGGCAACATTTCAGATACCTATGCAAATACGTCCAGATCGTAAAATTTCGACTGCAATGAAGTGGTTGATTCTTTATGCTCGTAAGAGGAATGAAAAATCTATGGCGCAAAAATTAGCTGCAGAGGTTTTAGCAGCTGCAAAAGAAGAAGGCGCTGCGGTCAAGAAAAGAGTTGATACTCACAAGATGGCCGAAGCAAATAAAGCATTTTCCCACTTTAGATTTTAGTAACCGAAATGGCAAGAGATTTAAAATTTACACGGAATATTGGTATTGCAGCGCATATTGACGCTGGAAAAACTACAACTACAGAGCGTATTTTGTTCTATACCGGTGTTAGTCATAAAATAGGAGAGGTGCATGATGGTGCAGCCACTATGGATTGGATGGAGCAAGAGCAGGAACGTGGTATTACAATTACTTCTGCAGCTACAACCTGCACCTGGGACTTTCCTACTGAAAATGGTAAGCCGACTGCTGATGCTAAAGGATATCATTTTAATATTATCGATACCCCTGGTCACGTTGATTTTACGGTTGAGGTAAATCGTTCACTCCGTGTTTTAGATGGTTTAGTTTTCTTATTTAGTGCTGTTGATGGTGTTGAGCCTCAATCAGAAACAAACTGGAGATTAGCCGATAACTATAAAGTACCTCGTATTGGCTTTGTGAACAAAATGGATAGACAAGGGTCTAACTTTTTGATGGTTTGCAAACAGGTTAAAGACATGTTGGGCTCAAATGCTGTGCCGATTGTATTGCCTATTGGCGAGGAAGCTGACTTTAAAGGTATTGTTGATCTTGCTAAAAACAGAGCAATTGTATGGCATGAAGAGGGATTTGGTTCCACTTTTGATGTGATTGACATTCCTGAGGAAATGAAAGAGGAGGTTAAGGAGTATAGAGGTGCCTTGATTGAAGCAGTTGCGGAATATGATGAAGACTTGATGGAAAAATTCTTCGAAGATGAAGATTCTATCACTGAAGAAGAAGTTCATGCTGCATTGAGAGCTGCGGTTATGGATAGAGCTATCATTCCTATGATATGTGGTTCTTCATTCAAAAACAAAGGAGTTCAGTTTTTATTGGATGCGGTATGTAGATATTTGCCTTCTCCTGTAGACAAGGATGATATTATTGGGACTGACCCAAATACCGGTAATGAGATTTCTAGAAAACCTGATGTAAAAGAGCCTTTTTCTGCATTAGCTTTTAAGATTGCGACGGATCCGTTCGTAGGTCGTTTGGCTTTCTTTAGAACATATTCTGGTCGTTTAGATGCGGGTTCATATATCTTGAACAATCGTTCAGGTAAAAAAGAGCGGATCTCTCGTATTTATCAAATGCATTCCAATAAGCAAAATGCTATCGACTTCATTGAAGCAGGAGATATTGGAGCTGCAGTAGGATTCAAAGATATTAAGACTGGTGATACCATGTCTGATGAAAAACATCCAATTGTATTGGAAAGTATGGACTTCCCTGATCCTGTAATTGGTATTGCGGTTGAGCCAAAAACTAAGGCTGATGTTGATAAATTGGGGATGTCTTTGGCGAAATTGGCTGAAGAAGATCCAACATTTCAGGTAAAAACTGATGAGGCGTCCGGGCAGACTATTATATCTGGTATGGGTGAGCTTCACTTAGATATTATTGTTGATAGATTGCGTCGAGAATTTAAAGTTGATGTCAATCAAGGTCAACCTCAAGTGGAGTACAAAGAGGCCATTACACAAACTGCGAACCATAGAGAGGTTTATAAAAAGCAATCTGGTGGTCGTGGTAAATTTGCTGACATCGTATTTACATTAGAGCCTGCTGAAGAAGGTAAAACAGGTCTGGAGTTTATCTCTTCAATTAAAGGTGGTAACGTTCCTAAAGAATTCGTTCCGTCGGTTGAGAAAGGTTTCAAAATGGCGATGCAGAATGGTCCATTAGCTGGATATGAAATGGATGCCATGAAAGTAACACTTACTGATGGTTCATATCACGATGTGGATTCTGATCAGTTGTCTTTTGAACTTGCTGCAAAGCTAGGTTATAAAGCTGCCGCGAAAGCTGCGAAGGCAGTTATCATGGAGCCCATTATGAAGTTGGAAGTGCTTACACCCGAAGAAAACATGGGTGATATTGTTGGTGACCTTAATAGAAGAAGAGGTCAGGTTAGCGATATGTCTGATCGTGCTGGTGCCAAGGTTATCAAAGCAACAGTTCCATTATCTGAAATGTTCGGCTATGTTACTTCTTTAAGAACATTGTCATCAGGTAGAGCAACATCAACTATGGAATTTTCTCATTATGCGGAAACTCCAAGTAATATTTCTGAAGAGGTAATTAAAGCAGCGGTAGGTACGCCATCATAAATTTAGAAGAATGAGTCAAAAAATTAGAATAAAGTTGAAGTCCTACGATCACAATTTAGTGGATAAATCTGCTGAAAAGATTGTTAAGACAGTAAAAACAACAGGTGCTGTGGTTACTGGTCCAATTCCATTACCTACACACAAGAAAATCTTTACAGTTTTGCGTTCACCACACGTGAACAAAAAATCTAGAGAGCAATTTCAATTAAGTTCTTACAAGCGCTTATTGGATATTTATAGTTCTTCTTCCAAGACAATTGATGCTTTAATGAAATTAGAGCTGCCAAGTGGTGTGGAAGTCGAAATAAAAGTGTAAGTTTGCACGCCCTTAGAAAAGGGTGACATGTCCTGAGCTGCGTGCGAGGGAAAAACGGTGAAAGAAAAAATTTGGGTCAACCATTTTTCTTGACCCTTTTTTAATGCCATTAAGTTGGTAAATAGATAAAATTAAATAGTTAATACAAATAGATTATGTCTGGGTTAATAGGAAAGAAAATCGGCATGACCAGCATCTTTGACGAGAATGGAAAGAATATTCCATGTACCGTCATTCAAGCTGGGCCATGTGTGGTTACCCAAGTCAGAACCGAAGAGGTAGACGGGTATAGTGCTCTTCAACTCGGTTTCGATGACAAGGCAGAAAAACGTGCAAACAGGGCCGAGTTAGGTCATGTTAAGAAAGCAGGTGCTTCTCCAAAGAAGAAAGTCGTTGAGTTCCGTGATTTTGAAGGTGAGTTTAAATTAGGTGACACGGTAGGCGTTGACCTTTTTAAAGAAGGAGAGTTTGTTGATGTTATTGGAACATCAAAAGGTAAAGGCTTTCAAGGTGTTGTTAAAAGACATGGTTTTGCCGGTGTCGGTCAAGCTACACATGGTCAGCACAACAGATTAAGAGCTCCGGGTTCAATTGGTGCTGCTTCATATCCTGCAAGAGTATTTAAAGGAATGAAAATGGCCGGCAGAATGGGTGGCGATCGAGTTACCGTGCAAAATTTGAGGGTATTAAAGGTGGTTGCTGAAAAGAACATTATTGTTGTTAAGGGGGCTGTACCAGGTCATAAAAATGCTTACGTAACCGTAGAAAAGTAAGGTAATGAAAGTAGCAGTTTTAGATATTAAAGGAAAAGATACAGGTAGAAAGGTTGAACTTTCTAAAGATGTATTCGGGATAGAACCAAATGAACATGCCATTTATTTAGATGTTAAGCAGTATTTGGCGCACCAAAGACAGGGTACTCACAAGTCAAAAGAGAGAGCTGAAATCGCTGGTAGTACCAGAAAGATTAAAAAGCAAAAAGGAACAGGTACCGCGAGAGCTGGTAGTATTAAATCTCCGGTTTTTAGAGGTGGAGGTAGAATTTTTGGGCCAAGACCTAAGGATTACACTCAGAAATTGAATAAGAATGTCAAGCGTTTGGCTCGCAAGTCGGCCCTAAGTTTAAAGTCAAAAGATAAAGCTTTATTGGTTGTTGAAGACTTTAATTTTGAAGCACCTAAAACTAAAGATTTTGCAAATGTTTTGAAGTCATTGGGCATTGAAAACAAAAAGTCCTTAATCGTATTGGGAGACTCGAATAATAACCTATATTTGTCGTCGCGAAATTTGAGAGGCTCTGAGGTTGTAAAAAACTCAGAATTAAGCACTTACAAAATTTTGAATGCCAAAAGCTTAGTGCTTTTGGAAAGCGCGGTAGAAGGAATTGAATCTAATCTAAGTAAATAAGTAGCAAATGAGTGTGTTGATAAAGCCAATCATTACGGAAAAAATGACCGCTGATAGCGAGCTTTTCAATCGTTATGGTTTCTATGTTGACCCAAAGGCCAACAAATTGCAGATTAAAGAAGCTGTAGAGACTGCTTATGGCGTCTCAGTTGAAAAGGTTAGAACAATGAATTATGGTCCTGAGCGTCGCACGCGATACACCAAGACCGGTATTCAACACGGAAAAACGAATTCCCGTAAAAAGGCAATCGTTGATGTAGCCGAAGGAGATATCATTGATTTTTACAGTAATCTATAAAGACGAGTAATGTCAGTTAGAAAATTAAAACCAATCACACCTGGACAGCGTTTTAGAGTAGTAAACGGATTTGACGCGATTACTACTGATAAGCCGGAGAAGAGCTTGCTCGCTCCGTTAAAAAAGTCGGGTGGTAGAAACAGTCAAGGGAAGATGACCGTAAGCCATAGAGGTGGTGGTCATAAGAGAAGGTATCGTGTTATTGATTTTAAAAGAGATAAGCAGGGAGTTTCTGCTGAAGTAAAATCAATCCAGTACGATCCAAACAGAACCGCTTTTATTGCTCTAATAGAGTACAAGGACGGGGAGAAGAGATATGTTGTTGCCCAAAATGGTTTACAAGTGGGTCAAAAAGTGACTGCTGGCGCTAAAGCTGCTCCTGAAATAGGGAATGCACTGTTTTTAAGCGACATCCCTTTGGGAACAATAATTTCTTGTATCGAACTTCGTCCTGGTCAGGGCGCCGTTATAGCAAGAAGTGCTGGCACATTTGCACAGTTGATGGCTAAAGATGG
Organism: Croceitalea rosinachiae; assembly: GCF_031846445.1. Classification (NCBI taxonomy): domain Bacteria; kingdom Pseudomonadati; phylum Bacteroidota; class Flavobacteriia; order Flavobacteriales; family Flavobacteriaceae; genus Croceitalea; species Croceitalea rosinachiae. Next base: position 91,331 of record NZ_JAVRHR010000003.1, read on the forward strand.
AAAATTTGTTACTATCAAATTACCATCCGGTGAAACAAGATTGATTTTATCTAATTGTTTAGCTACTATTGGAGCTGTTTCTAACTCAGATCACCAATTATTGGTTTCTGGTAAAGCTGGTAGAAGTAGATGGTTAGGCAGAAGACCTAGAACTAGACCAGTAGTAATGAACCCTGTTGATCACCCAATGGGTGGTGGTGAAGGTAAATCTTCTGGAGGGCACCCAAGATCTAAAAATGGTATTCCTGCGAAAGGATTTAGAACTCGTTCTAAGACAAAGGATAGCAATAGATACATCGTCGAACGTAGAAAGAAATAAAAGAAAAAGTAAATGGCACGTTCATTAAAAAAAGGACCTTACATCCATCATAGTTTAGAAAAAAAAGTTCAAGGGAATATTGAGTCAGGAAAGAAAACTGTCATCAAGACTTGGTCAAGAGCTTCTATGATTTCACCTGACTTCGTTGGTCAGACTATAGCTGTGCATAACGGAAGACAATTTGTTCCTGTTTATGTAACTGAAAACATGGTGGGTCACAAATTAGGAGAATTTTCACCTACGCGTTCTTTTAGAGGACATGCAGGTGCTAAAAATAAAGGTAAAAAGTAAGCTATGGGAGTTCGTAAAAAACAAATGGCTGAAAGAATTAAGGCAGAGAAAAAGGATTTGACTTTTGCTAAGTTGAACAACTGCCCAACTTCGCCGCGTAAAATGCGTTTGGTTGCTGATTTGGTAAGAGGAAAGAATATTGAAATGGCATTGGCAATTTTAAGGTTCAATCCTAAAGAAGCATCTAGAAAATTAGAAAAGCTTTTACTTTCTGCAATTGCGAATTGGGAAGCTAAGAATGAAGAAGGAAGTATCGAAGATGCGGACTTATTTGTCAAGGAAATTCGTGTTGATAGTGGAACAATGTTGAAACGATTAAGACCGGCTCCGCAAGGCCGCGCGCATAGAATTAGAAAACGTTCAAATCATGTAACAATGGTTTTGGGCGCTAACAATAACACAGAAGCTAAAGCATAATATGGGACAGAAAACCAATCCGATAGGAAATCGCTTAGGAATTATCAGGGGATGGGAATCCAACTGGTATGGTGGAAACGATTACGGAGATAAATTGGCAGAAGACGATAAGATTAGAAAGTATGTTTATGCTCGTTTAGCAAAAGCAAGTGTTTCTAGAGTTATTATTGAGAGAACCCTAAAATTGATTACCATCACTATTACTACGGCAAGACCGGGTATAATTATTGGTAAAGGTGGTCAAGAGGTCGATAAGTTGAAAGAAGAGTTAAAAAAGATTACCAATAAGGAGGTTCAGATCAACATTCATGAAATCAAGAGACCAGAAGTTGATGCCCATTTGGTAGCAGCTAGTGTTGCAAGACAGATTGAGAGCAGAATCTCTTACAGAAGAGCTATCAAAATGGCTATTGCAGCAGCAATGCGCATGAATGCCGAGGGAATCAAGATTCAAATCTCTGGACGTTTGAACGGAGCTGAAATGGCACGTTCTGAGTCGTATAAAGATGGTAGAATTCCATTATCAACATTCAGAGCAGATATCGATTATGCATTGGTTGAAGCACATACTACCTATGGAAGATTAGGTATTAAAGTATGGATTATGAAGGGTGAGGTATATGGTAAGCGAGAGTTGTCTCCACTAGTAGGTTTGTCTACGGGCAACAAAGGTGGTAAGAAAGATGGTGGAAAGAGACCACAACGTCGTAGAAAATAATAAGGTAAAGAAAAGGTAAGATGTTACAGCCTAAAAGAACAAAATTTCGCAAAGCCCAGAAGGGACGTATGAAGGGACTTTCACAGCGTGGTCACCAGCTTTCTAATGGAATGTTTGGTATCAAGTCTTTGGATTCTCATTTTATTACCTCTCGTCAGATTGAAGCTGCTCGTATTGCTGCAACAAGATATATGAAAAGGCAGGGTCAGTTATGGATTAAAATTTTTCCAGACAAGCCTATTACAAAAAAGCCTTTGGAAGTACGTATGGGTAAAGGTAAAGGTGCTCCTGAATATTTTGTGGCAGTCGTAAAACCAGGTAGAATCATGTTTGAGGTAGCTGGTGTGCCTCATGATGTTGCTAAAGAAGCATTACGGCTAGCTGCACAGAAATTGCCTGTAAAAACAAAATTTATCGTCGCAAGAGATTACGACGCAGCTTAATAAACTGATTAGAGATGAAACAAGCAGAAATAAAGGAACTATCGGTTGAAGAGCTTCAGCAAAAATTAGCTGAGACTAAGAAGGAATATGCAGATTTAAAAGTGGCGCATTCAGTAACACCACTTGAAAATCCGATGCAGATAAGAAAGACCAGAAGAACGGTGGCGAGATTGGCAACAGAGTTAACTAAAAGGGAATTACAATAACGGGTTCGGCCTTATGGAAGAAACAGTAAGAAATTTAAGAAAAGAGAGGATTGGCGTTGTTACTAGCAGCAAAATGGAGAAGTCCATTGTGGTGTCTGAGGTTAAGCGTGTAAAGCATCCTATGTACGGTAAATTCGTTTTGAAGACCAAAAAGTACGTTGCACATGATGAAAAAAATGATTGCAATGAAGGCGATACCGTAAAAATTATGGAAACCCGACCATTGAGTAAGACGAAATGTTGGAGATTGGTTGAAATCCTTGAAAGAGCTAAATAATTATGTTACAGCAAGAATCTAGATTAAAGGTTGCGGATAATACAGGTGCTAAAGAGGTGCTTACCATTCGCGTACTTGGAGGAACAAAAAGAAGATATGCTTCTGTCGGAGATAAGATTGTGGTTACCGTAAAAGAAGCTACACCTAACGGCGGAGTTAAAAAAGGATCTGTCTCTACTGCAGTGGTTGTTAGAACGAAGAAAGAAGTCAGAAGACCTGATGGTTCTTATATCCGTTTTGATGACAATGCCTGTGTATTGTTGAACCCAACAGGCGAAATGAGAGGAACAAGGGTATTTGGTCCTGTGGCAAGGGAATTGCGTGACAGACAGTTTATGAAAATTGTATCATTGGCCCCAGAGGTTCTGTAATTGATTGAGAAGATGATAAAGTTGAAAATAAAAACAGGAGATACCGTTGTAATTACCGCTGGTGACCATAAAGGTACTGAGGGTAAGGTGATGCGTGTTGATGCTGAAAAGAATAAAGCTATTGTTGAGGGAGCCAATATGGTTTCTAAGCACGAGAAACCAAGTGCTAAAAACCCTCAAGGTGGTATTGTGAAAAAAGAGGCTCCTATTCATATTTCAAATTTGGCTTTGGTTGATTCAAAAGGTGAAGCAGCAAGAGTAGGCTACGAAGTAAGAGAGGGTAAAAAAGTTCGAGTTTCTAAAAAATCTGGAGAAATAATCTAGTTATGAGTTACATTCCAAGATTAAAGCAAGAATATAAAGAACGTGTTGTGAAAGCACTTTCTGAAGAATTTGGATATAAAAACGTAATGCAAGTGCCTAAGCTACAGAAAATTGTAGTGAGCCGAGGGGTTGGTGCAGCTGTGGCGGATAAAAAGTTGATTGACCATGCGGTTGACGAGTTGACTATGATTACAGGTCAAAAAGCTGTATCGACAATGTCTAAAAAGGATGTTGCCGCTTTTAAGTTGCGTAAAGGAATGCCAATTGGTGCAAAAGTCACTTTACGTGGGGAAAGAATGTATGAGTTTTTAGATCGTTTGATAACTACTGCATTGCCTCGTGTTAGAGATTTTCAAGGAATAAAAGCAACTGGCTTTGACGGAAGGGGTAATTACAGTCTTGGTGTAACTGAGCAGATTATCTTCCCTGAAATCAATATTGACAAAATCAATAGAATTAACGGTATGGATATCACGTTTGTGACATCTGCCGATACAGATAAAGAGGCAAAATCATTATTAACCGAATTGGGAGTACCCTTTAAAAAGAACTAATATGGCCAAGGAATCAATGAAAGCCCGCGAAAGAAAAAGGGCAAAAACCGTAGCCAAATATGCTGAAAAGCGTAAAGCTTTGAAAGAGGCAGGTGATTATGATGCTTTACAAAAATTACCAAAGAATGCATCTCCAGTACGTATGCGTAACCGTTGTAAACTTACAGGTAGACCAAGAGGTTACATGAGAACATTCGGTATTTCAAGGGTAACTTTTAGAGAAATGGCCAATCAAGGATTGATTCCTGGGGTTAAAAAAGCTAGTTGGTAAACAGAATTAAAGAGTAGTAGAAATGCTTACAGATCCAATATCAGATTATTTAACAAGAATTCGTAACGCCAGTAGAGCTGGACACAGGGTGGTTAATATCCCTGCTTCCAACTTGAAAAGAGAGATGACAAAAATTCTCTTTGACCAAGGTTATATTTTGAGCTATAAGTTCGAAGACGATTCTGTTCAAGGTAATATTAAAATTGCTTTGAAATACGACAAGTTTACTAAGGAACCAGTAATTAAAAAATTACAGCGTGTTAGTAAGCCTGGTCTTAGAAAGTATACAGGTTCTGAAACTTTGCCAAGAGTATTGAATGGTTTAGGTGTTGCTATTGTTTCAACTTCTCATGGAGTTATGACAAGCAAACAAGCCAAACAAGAGAATGTAGGTGGTGAGGTTTTGTGCTACGTTTATTAATGTACAATTAAGAAAAGTTTAGATAAATGTCTAGAATAGGTAATAATCCAGTCGCAGTTCCTGAGGGAGTGACCATAGAAGTTAACGAAAACTTGGTTACTGTTAAAGGCAAGCTAGGTGAATTAACACAGGAGTTTTCTGGTGTTGAGGTAGCCATGGAAGATGGAAGTTTGATGGTTAAAAGACCTTCTGATTCTAAAGAGCATAAAGCAAAGCATGGTCTTTATAGATCGTTGTTTTTGAATATGGTTGAAGGTGTGTCTAAAGGATGGACTAAAGAATTGGAATTGGTTGGTGTAGGTTACAGAGCCAGCAATCAAGGACAAAAATTGGATTTGGCACTAGGATTCTCCCATAATATTGTTATGGATATCGCTCCGGAAGTAAAGATTGAAACAGTATCTGAAAAAGGAAAGAACCCAATTGTGAAATTGACATCACATGACAAGCAATTAGTTGGTCAAGTAGCCGCTAAAATCAGAGCTTTCCGCAAGCCAGAACCTTACAAAGGAAAAGGTATCAGGTTTGTCGGTGAACAAATAAGAAGAAAAGCAGGTAAATCAGCTTAATAAGTATAGGATTATGATATTGTCAAAATCAGACAGAAAACTACGAATCAGAAGAAGAATCAGAAAAGTTTCTTTTGGCACTGCAACTAGACCAAGATTGTCAGTTTTTCGTAGCAACAAAGAAATATATGTCCAATTGATAGATGATAATAGTGGCAACACACTTGCTTCAGCATCTTCAAGAGATAAAAGTATAGATGCTAAAGGCACTAAAACTGAAGTGGCAAATGCTGTAGGTAAAGCGATTGCTGAAAAAGCTAAGAAAGCAGGTATAGAGACTGTAGCTTTTGACAGAGGTGGAAACTTATATCATGGTAGAGTAAAATCATTGGCTGAAGGTGCCAGAGAAGCAGGACTTAAATTCTAAATCATATTATGTACCAGAATTATAAAAATGTTGAAATCGTTAAACCAGGTGGTTTAGAATTGAAAGACCGTCTAGTAGGCGTACAAAGGGTAACTAAAGTTACTAAAGGTGGTAGGGCATTTGGTTTTTCAGCAATTGTTGTTGTTGGAGATGAGAATGGTGTTGTAGGTCATGGTTTAGGTAAATCTAAAGAAGTTGCTACTGCTATCGCAAAAGCAATTGAAGATGCAAAGAAAAATTTGGTGAGAATTCCTTTGAACAAAGCTACACTTCCACACGAGCAAAAGGGCAAGTTTGGCGGTGCTAGAGTATTTATTAAACCTGCATCTCAAGGTACTGGAGTTATTGCTGGTGGAGCAGTCCGTGCGGTATTAGAGGCCGTTGGAGTGCATGACGTACTTTCAAAATCTCAGGGTTCTTCAAATCCTCATAATGTTGTAAAAGCAACTTTTGATGCTTTATTACAACTAAGAGACGCTCATACTGTAGCTAAGCAAAGAGGGATTAGTGTAGAAAAAGTTTTTAAAGGATAAGAATAATGGCGAAGATTAAAGTAAAGCAATTAAAGAGTGCCATTAAGAGACCTCAAAATCAGAAGAGAACTCTTGAAGCATTGGGACTTAAGAAAATTGGTCAAGTAGTTGAACATGAAACTACGCCAAATATTCTTGGAATGATAAAAAAAGTTGAACACTTGGTTTCCACTGAGGAAGCTTAAAGAAATTATACAAATGGATTTAAGTAATTTAAAACCAGCAGAAGGAGCAGTAAATCGTGACGGAAAACGCCTTGGAAGAGGTCAGGGTTCTGGTAAAGGTGGTACTGCAGCAAGAGGACATAAAGGGGCCAAGTCAAGGTCTGGTTATTCAAAGAAAATCGGATTTGAAGGTGGTCAAATGCCTTTACAAAGACGTGTGCCTAAGTTTGGTTTCAAAAATATCAACCGCAAAGAGTATCAAGGGGTAAACCTAGATAAACTTCAAGGTTTGGTAGATAACAAAGTTGTGAAAGGTGAAATCACTTTTGATACTTTGGTTGAAAACAGGTTGGTTAGACAAAACGAATTGGTTAAGATTTTAGGTGGAGGCGAATTGAAAGCAAAACTTAAAGTTTCAGCACATAAATTTACTGCTACTGCTAAGGCGGCAATTGAGGCCGCAGGCGGCGAAGCAATAAGTTTATAATAATAGCATTATGAAGAAATTTATTGAGACCATATCCAATATTTGGAAAATTGAAGAACTAAGACAGCGAATTTTAATCACGCTTGGTCTTTTGTTGGTGTATCGTTTTGGTGCGCAGGTGGTTCTTCCAGGTATTGATACGACTCAATTGGCAAACCTATCTGCTAACGCAGGTGATGGTATTTTGGGTATTCTAAACGCTTTTACTGGCGGAGCCTTTGCAAATGCATCGGTTTTTGCTTTGGGTATCATGCCATACATTTCTGCTTCAATTGTGGTTCAATTAATGAGTATAGCAATACCATATCTTCAGAAACTTGATAAAGAAGGTGAAAGTGGTAGAAAAACTAAAAACCAAATAACAAGATGGTTGACGATTGCTATTTGTATTGTTCAAGCACCGGCCTATTTATATGGATTAGGAGCATTAGGTGTTCCTGATAGTGCATTCATTCTTGGCAAAGGTTTGGATTTTATAGTTCCGGCGGTTATTATTTTGGTAACAGGTTGTGTATTTGCAATGTGGTTGGGTGAAAAGATTACAGATAAAGGAATCGGAAACGGTATTTCTTTATTGATTATGATTGGTATCATCGCTACCATGCCACAGTCTTTTGTCCAAGAATTTATTTCAAGAACGACGAATAACACAGGTGGATTAATGTTCATTTTGATTGAAGTTATTATTTGGTTCTTGGTGATTTTGGCAAGTGTGCTATTGGTCATGGCTACACGTCAAATTCCAGTTCAATATGCAAGAAGAACTGCTTCTGGTGGATATGAAAAGAATGTAATGGGATCAAGACAGTATATTCCATTAAAGTTGAATGCTTCTGGAGTAATGCCAATCATATTTGCTCAGGCGATTATGTTCGCGCCAAGTTTGATTGGAAGGACTTTTAATGAAACTGCTGTTGGACAATGGATGGAAGTTCAATTTGCTGATATTTTTGGTTTGGCATATAATATCCTTTTTGCAGTCTTGATTATAATCTTCACCTATTTCTATACGGCCATTACTGTTCCAACGAACAAAATGGCGGATGATTTAAAAAGAAGCGGAGGCTTTATCCCTGGAATTAGACCGGGTAAGGAAACAGGAGATTATTTAGATAAAATCATGTCATTGATTACATTTCCTGGCTCTGTATTTTTGGCTTTGTTGGCAGTATTGCCAGCTGTGGTGGTTAAGCTGATGGATGTGCAGGCAGGATGGGCACTGTTTTATGGAGGTACATCACTACTAATTATGGTAGGTGTTGCTATTGATACCGTACAACAAGTAAATTCTTATTTGTTGAATAGACATTATGATGGTTTGATGAAAACCGGAAAAAATAGAAAAGTAGCATAGTTTATGGCAAAGCAGCCAGCAATAGAACAAGATGGATCAATTATCGAAGCGCTGTCAAATGCAATGTTTCGAGTTGAATTAGAAAATGGTCACGTAGTAACTGCTCATATTTCAGGAAAGATGCGTATGCATTACATTAAGCTCCTTCCTGGTGACAAGGTAAAACTTGAAATGAGCCCATACGATTTGACCAAAGCAAGAATTACATATAGATACTAAGATGAAAGTTAGAGCATCAGTAAAGAAAAGAAGTGCCGACTGCAAGATTGTTCGCAGAAAAGGCAGATTATACGTAATCAACAAAAAGAATCCTAGATTTAAACAAAGACAAGGGTAGTTATGGCAAGAATTGCAGGAGTAGATATACCAAAACAAAAGCGAGGTGTAATTGCACTTACCTATATCTTCGGAATTGGTAAGAGCCGTGCCAAAGAAATTTTAACAGCAGCTGGTGTAAGCGAGGATACTAAGGTTTCAGATTGGAATGATGATGAAATTGGTAAAATTCGTGAGGCAGTATCTTCTTATACCATAGAAGGTGAGCTTCGTTCAGAAACCCAATTGAACATCAAGCGTCTAATGGATATTGGATGTTATAGAGGTATTCGTCATAGATCTGGTTTGCCGTTAAGAGGACAACGTACCAAGAATAACTCTAGGACAAGAAAAGGAAAGCGTAAAACAGTTGCTAACAAGAAAAAAGCAACTAAATAATAGTTAGGTATTATGGCAAAGGCAAGTACTAAAACGACAAAAAAACGTAAAGTTATAGTTGATTCCAATGGAGAAGCTCATATCACTGCTTCTTTCAACAATATCATTATTTCTTTGACCAACAAAAAGGGAGATGTAATTTCATGGTCTTCAGCTGGTAAATTAGGCTTTAGAGGTTCTAAAAAGAATACTCCTTATGCTGCTCAAGTCGCAGCAGAAGATTGTGCCAAAGTTGCTCATGAAGCTGGTCTAAGAAAAGTTAAGGTATATGTTAAGGGACCAGGTAATGGACGAGAATCTGCAATTCGTTCTATTCATAATTCAGGAATTGAAGTAACTGAAATCATTGATGTTACTCCAATGCCACACAATGGTTGTAGACCCCCCAAGAGAAGAAGAGTATAATTAATAATATGGTTCGCCTTTGGCGGATTTTCACAAGAAGGTGTACAGAAGATTATCGAAGGATAAGCCTTAATTCATAATCACACTTTCATAAACTTAGAAAATGGCAAGATATACAGGACCAAAGTCAAAAATCGCTCGTAAGTTCGGCGAGGCAATTTTCGGAGACGATAAAGCCTTCGAAAAGAAAAATTATCCTCCAGGACAACACGGTAACAACCGTCGTCGTGGAAAAAAATCAGAATATGCTGTCCAGTTAATGGAAAAGCAAAAAGCAAAATACACGTACGGTATTTTAGAAAAACAATTTAGAAATTTGTTTGCTGCAGCAAAGAGAAAAGAAGGCGTTGCCGGTGAAGTTCTTTTGCAGTTATGCGAGTCTCGATTAGATAATGTGGTATACCGAATGGGTCTTTCACCAACTAGAAGCGGGGCAAGACAATTAGTATCTCACAGACATATTACAGTGAATGGTCAGTTGGTAAATATTCCATCTTATTCACTAAAAGCCGGCGATGTTGTTGGTGTTCGAGAAAAATCAAAATCGGTTCAAGCGATTAATGATTCCATTGCTAATAATAGCAGCGTTTATGAATGGATTACATGGAATAATGAAAAGAAGGAAGGCACATTTGTTGCGGTTCCTGAAAGACTTCAGATTCCTGAGAACATCAAAGAGCAGTTAATCGTCGAGTTATATTCTAAATAAAAAACAACACTAATCCACATGGCATTACTTAATTTTCAGAAGCCCGATAAAGTTATAATGATAGACTCGACAGATTTCGAGGGAAAATTTGAATTTCGTCCCTTGGAACCTGGCTATGGATTGACTGTTGGCAATGCATTACGAAGAGTACTACTTTCTTCATTAGAAGGCTTTGCAATAACATCGGTTAGAATGGACGGGGTTGAACATGAGTTTTCTGTTATCCCGGGCGTTGTCGAAGATGTTACCGAAATGATTTTGAACTTAAAGCAAGTTCGTTTCAAAAGACAAATAGATGATGTTGAAAGCGAAACTGTATCTGTTTCCGTGAGCGGAAAAGAACAATTGACTGCTGGAGATTTTCAAAAGTTCATTTCAGGATACCAAGTATTGAATCCTGATTTGGTAATATGTAACATGGACCCAAAAGTTTCGGTAAATCTTGAAGTGATTATTGAAAAAGGTCGTGGTTATGTTCCTGCAGAAGAAAATAAAAAATCTAATGCACCTATTGGTAGTATTGCTGTCGACTCAGTTTACACACCTGTAAAGAATGTAAAATACAGTATTGAAAACTTTAGGGTAGAGCAAAAGACCGATTACGAAAAATTGGTTTTTGAAATTGTAACTGATGGCTCTATTCATCCTAAAGATGCATTGACAGAGGCCGCCAAAGTTTTGATTCACCACTTCATGTTATTTTCTGATGAGCGTATCACTCTTGAAGCTGATGAAATTGCTCAAACTGAGACTTATGATGAAGAATCATTGCACATGCGTCAACTATTGAAAACCAAATTAGTTGATATGGACTTATCTGTACGTGCATTGAACTGTTTGAAAGCTGCTGAAGTAGATACTTTAGGTGATTTGGTATCTTTCAACAAGAATGACTTGATGAAGTTTAGAAACTTTGGTAAGAAATCATTGACTGAATTGGAGGAGTTGGTAATCAACAAAGGACTGCAGTTTGGAATGGATTTGGCCAAATACAAATTAGATAAGGATTAATCAATCATATTTTGCTCCTCGTTAATTGTACGAGTATGGAAGCAAGATGATAAAATAGAAACATGAGACACGGAAAGAAATTTAACCATTTAGGTAGAACGGCTGCTCATAGAAAGGCAATGTTGGCTAATATGGCCTGCTCCCTAATTGAGCATAAAAGAATCAATACAACTGTTGCAAAAGCAAAAGCTTTAAAGCAGTTTATTGAGCCGTTAATTACAAAGTCAAAATCTGAAAACAATCAAACTACTGAAAAAGGCACTCATAATCGCAGAATAGTTTTTAGTAATTTGAGAGATAAATATGCGGTTACCGAATTGTTTGGCGAAGTTGCTAATAAGGTCGGTGATAGACCAGGCGGTTATACACGTATTATCAAGTTAGGTAATCGACTAGGTGATAACGCGGATATGGCAATGATTGAGCTTGTTGATTTCAATGAGGTATATAATACAGGCAAGTCTGCAAAGAAATCTACTCGTAGAAGTAGAAGAGGAGGGTCTAAAAAAGTAGAAACGGCTCCAGTAGCTGAAGCTAAAGTTGATGACTCTGAGGAATAGTATGTTAATTACTAGTTTATAATAGTTAAAAGGATACGCTAAAACGTATCCTTTTTTTATGTTTTTTTGTGAAATTTTACTCGATAATCGAGATTTGGTTGGGGTATATCCTCAGTCTAGAATTAGTTTATAACCTATGCCTTGCAGCTTTGCCAAAGGTAGTTTACTTAGCGTATGAAGTATCAAACAAGAAAGAAAGCACTTTTATTATTAGAGGACGGAACTATTTTTTATGGAAAGGCCGTTGGTGAACGAGAAGGGACAGCCTTTGGAGAAGTATGTTTTAATACTGGGATGACGGGCTATCAAGAGATTTTTACCGATCCTTCGTATTATGGTCAACTAATGGTTGCTACTAACGCCCATATTGGTAATTATGGAACTAATGCTGATGAAGTAGAGTCGGATTCTATTAAAATAGCGGGTTTAATAGTTAAGAACTTTAGCTATAATTATTCAAGGCCAAGTGCGAATTTAAGTCTACTTGAATTTTTAGAGAATAATAATTTGCTAGCAATTTCAGATGTAGACACTCGTGCCCTAGTAAGCTATATTCGAGATAATGGTGCGATGAATGCGGTCATATCAACAAGAGTTGACGCTATTGAAGCATTAAAAGAAGAGCTAAAGCAAGTACCAAGTATGAAGGGTCTGGAACTTGCCTCAAAAGTCTCTACAAAAGAGCCCTATTTTTACGGAGACGAGAATGCCAAATATAAAATTTCAGCTTTAGACATTGGAATTAAAAAAAACATACTAAGAAATTTGGCCAAACGTGACGCCTATATAAAAGTGTACCCGTTTGATGCATCGAAGGAACAAATGTCAGATTGGAATCCTGATGCTTATTTTATATCAAATGGCCCAGGTGACCCTGAGCCATTAACTGCCTCCATTGAGACCACAAAAGAAATATTGAAGGAGAATAAACCACTTTTCGGAATTTGTTTAGGGCACCAAGTATTGGCATTGGCCAACGGCGTTTCGACTTATAAAATGCACAATGGTCACCGTGGAATCAACCATCCAATTTTAAATTTAATGACGGGTAAAGGAGAGATTACTTCTCAAAACCACGGTTTTGCTGTTAATCGAGAAGAAACTGAAGCACATCCAGATTTAGAGATTACACATACACATTTGAACGACCAAACCGTTGCTGGAATTAAAATGAAATACAAAAATGTTTTCTCTGTACAATACCATCCAGAGGCCAGCCCTGGGCCACATGACGCGGATTATCTATTTGATGAATTTTTTGAGGCTATAAAGGCTAGCGCTAACTAAAACGTTGTAGTTTATCTTTTGGTTATTTTTTGACGTTTTATGACTAAAATCATGAAGTTAAAAAGTACCGCTTTCGTATCTTCGTCCAATTAAATTTCAACCATAAATAAGTAATTATGAGCATCATTATTAATATTCATGCCAGACAAATTTTAGATTCAAGAGGTAATCCAACTGTAGAGGTTGATGTGGTTACTGAAAATGGTATACTTGGACGTGCAGCTGTTCCTTCTGGTGCTTCAACAGGAGAGCATGAAGCTGTTGAACTTAGGGACGGTGGTAATTCTTTTATGGGTAAAGGCGTTGGCAAAGCGGTAAACAATGTGAACACGTTAATTGCCGAAGAGTTGGTCGGCGTTTCTGTTTTTGAACAAAATTATATCGATCAAACCATGATTGATTTAGATGGTACTCCTAATAAATCAACTTTGGGTGCAAATGCTATTTTAGGTGTTTCATTGGCGGTTGCAAAGACTGCGGCCGAAGAATTGGCCATGCCTTTATATAGATATGTTGGGGGGGTAAGTGCAAACACATTGCCAGTACCTATGATGAATATTATTAACGGAGGTTCCCACTCTGATGCACCTATAGCTTTTCAAGAGTTTATGGTAATGCCTGTTAAGGCGAAAGACTTTAGTCATGCAATGCAAATGGGAACTGAAATTTTTCACAACCTGAAGAAAGTATTACATGATAGAAATTTGAGCACTGCGGTTGGTGATGAAGGTGGCTTTGCTCCTACATTGGAAGGTGGAACGGAAGATGCCTTGGATACTATAGCAAAAGCAGTTGATAAAGCAGGTTACAAACTAGGAGATGACGTTATGATTGCTTTGGATTGCGCAGCGGCAGAATTCTATGTCGATGGCAAATACGATTATACAAAATTTGAAGGAGATAAAGGTCAAGTGCGTACTTCAGAAGAACAAGCACAATACCTTGCGGATTTATGTGAAAAATATCCAATTATTTCTGTGGAAGATGGTATGGATGAAAACGATTGGGATGGCTGGAAATTATTGACTGAGAAAGTTGGTAACAAGGTTCAACTTGTAGGTGACGACTTGTTTGTTACTAATGTAGAAAGACTTTCTCGTGGAATTGAGAACGGTATTGCAAATTCTATTTTGATTAAGGTAAACCAGATTGGAACATTAACCGAAACTATAGCTGCAGTAAATATGGCCAAGAATGCGGGTTATACCTCGGTGATGTCTCACAGGTCAGGCGAAACAGAAGATAATACGATAGCAGACTTAGCTGTTGCATTGAATACAGGTCAAATTAAAACTGGATCAGCATCTCGAAGTGACCGTATGGCAAAATACAACCAATTACTAAGAATTGAAGAAGAATTAGGTGGGGTGGCGTACTATCCACAAGAAAAAGCCTTTAAAGTTAAATAACAGATAACTATTTTTTAGCGTTTAATAGAGCCTTTCTTTACTTAGAAAGGCTTTTTTTTGCGCAGTTTTAAACGTATATTATTAGTCTTAAATTTTATACTTAATGAATAACTTTTTATTTGCTGCAGCTGAAAATGATGCTATCGCCAATTGCAAGGCAGGCGGTATGGGAGATGTTGTTAGAGATGTACCTCGCCAAATTGCAGAAAAAGGAGATAAGGTAAATGTAATAGTTCCTTCTTACGGAAGATTGCATCAAAAGGGGAAGTTCATAACAACTTTAAGCTTTGAACTTAGAGGATTTGAATATACCGCTGAGTTATATGAAGTAGAACCGAAAAAGATACTTAAAAACATTTATCATTATGTAATTCATCATCCTGAAATTGAAGCAGGTGGTATAGCACATATATATCATGACGACCCCGAAGAACCATTCTTTACAGATGCTATTAAGTATTTTATTTTTTGTACTGCTGTGGCCGAAGCCGTAAAGCAAAATGCTTTTGGTAAATTAGATATTATCCATTTACATGATTGGCATTCGAGCCTATTACTTTTTTTAAGAGAATATCATTTAGACTACGAAATTTTAAAAAAAATTAGGTTTGTTTATAGCATTCACAATTTGGCCATTCAAGGAATAAGACCTTTTAACGATAATTATTCTTCTGTGAAAAATTGGTTCCCAAACGTTCGATATGATGAAGAAAGGTTGTTAGATTATAGATATCCAGATTGTATTAATCTTATGGCAGTTGGTATCCGCTTTGCTGACGCTGTTCATACTGTTTCTCCTTCCTATAAAGAAGATGTGATGAAACCAAGTTCCCCTCCTGAATTTATAGGAGGTGAAGGATTGGAGAAAGACTTGCAGTTGGCAAATGAGGAAAATCGTTTATTTGGAATTCTTAATGGATGCAATTATAAAAACATCAATGCTGAAGAAAAAGGTCATATATATCGAAATACTGTAAAGGCACTTTTTCGTTGGTTGCAAGAAGAATCAAAAAAGTATAAAGCTGATTTTTTAGCACATACAGGTGAGAAAATCATGAAATATGTAGGCAATAGACCTAAATTTATTGTATCCAGTGTTGCCAGGCTTACAGAGCAAAAGTTTTATTTTTTTAAACGCTCACCTGAAGCCTTTGTTGAGATTTTAAAGAAGCTGGAAAAAGTTGATGGAATCTTTATGCTTTTGGGAACAGGAGCCCCTGAATATGAAGACTTATTTCGCGAGATGAGCTACAATCATAAGAATTTCATATTTACAAATGGGCAATCTGAGAGCCTCATCGATTCGATGTACTTAGAATCTGATTTGTATTTTATGCCAAGCCTTTTTGAGCCTTGCGGTATTAGCCAAATGCTTTCTATGCGAAATGGAAACCCATGTTTAGTGCATCACACAGGTGGTTTGATTGATACTGTAAAGCATATGAAGACAGGTTTTGGTTTTGATGGTGATACCTATGACAAAAAGATTGAAAATATGCTTTCTACTTTTGACGTTGCCCTTGATATATTCGCTAATGATAAGTCAACATGGAAAAAGATTCAAACTAGTGCGAAAAGAGTTAGGTTTACTTGGGAAAAATCAGTTGATAAGTATTACGAGGTTTTGTATAAAGTGTAAGACAGTTTATTCTCAGTAAGAACAATCCGATTTTATATCGGAAAATTGTTAATAGCTTTCGTTTTTCGTAAATTTACGTTCTGATTTTATTAAAACTACAATAAGTTAAATGTCCGATACAGCTACATTAGAATTTGAAGGTAAAAAGTATGAATTTCCCGTAATTAAGGGAACAGAAGATGAATTGGCAATAGATATAAAAACACTACGAGCTGGAAGTGGAATTGTCACCATTGACCCAGGATATAAAAATACAGGTTCTTGTGAAAGTGCCATTACATTTTTAGACGGCGAAAAAGGCATTCTTCGCTATAGAGGTTATTCTATTGAAGAGTTGGCCGAAAAAGCAGATTTTCTTGAAGTTGCTTATCTCTTGATTTTTGGAGAGTTGCCAAATAAGGAAGAGCTCCAGAATTTTCACAATGATATTAAAGAAGAATCTCATGTAGATGAAGAGATGAAAAAGATTTTGGATGGTTTTCCAAAATCTGCCCACCCGATGGGTGTTTTATCTTCCCTTACGAGTGCGTTGGTTGCATTCAACCCCACCTCGGTTGATGTATCTTCTGAGAAAGCAATGTATCATTCTATTGTCCGAATTTTAGCAAAATTTCCCGTTCTGGTAGCTTGGGCACAACGAAAGAAAAAAGGGTTGCCATTAGATTACGGAGATGATACTTTGGGCTATGTAGAGAACATCCATAAAATGATGTTTAAAAAGCCAAATCAAGAATATAAGAAAGACCCCATTGTTATTGAGGCATTGGATAAGCTGTTAATTTTACACGCAGATCACGAGCAAAACTGTTCTACATCTACGGTTAGAATTGTGGGCTCTTCCCATGCTGGTTTATTTGCGTCCCTATCAGCTGGTATTTCAGCACTATGGGGCCCGTTACATGGTGGCGCCAACCAAGCGGTATTAGAAATGCTAGAGGCTATTGAAGCTGACGGTGGTGATACCAAAAAATATATGGCAAAGGCAAAAGATAAGAATGACCCTTTTAGATTAATGGGTTTTGGACATAGAGTTTATAAAAACTTCGATCCAAGAGCAAAGATTATTAAAAAATCTGCCGATGAGGTACTTGGCAGCTTAGGTATTGATGATCCAATTTTGGATATAGCAAAGGGGCTTGAAAAAGAAGCATTAGAGGATGAATATTTTGTGAAAAGAAAATTATACCCTAATGTGGACTTTTATTCAGGAATTATTTATAGGGCTTTAGGCATACCAACAGAAATGTTCACAGTAATGTTTGCTCTAGGAAGGTTACCTGGTTGGATAGCCCAGTGGAGAGAAATGCGTTTGAAAGGCGAGCCAATAGGCCGCCCGAGACAAATATATATTGGTGAAAATCATCGTTCCTTTGTTAATGTGGATAAAAGGTAGATTGCTACCTTAATAAAAACAACAAGCCCTTTTAGTTTACTAAAAGGGCTTTTTTAGGTTTAATTTTTAGAGAAAATAGGATATAAATGCTTCAACTGAATATTAAAGACGAAACAGCTAAATTAAGAGCTGTTGTGTTGGGGACAGCCCAAAGCTGCGGACCAACCCCTAAAGCAGAAGATGCCTATGATCCAAAATCATTGGAGCATATTCTGGCTGGAACGTATCCCAAGGAAGAAGATATGATACTAGAAATGGAAGCATTTGCCGCTGTTTTCGAAAAACATGGCGTTGAGGTATTCCGCCCTGAAACTTTGGAAGATTGTAATCAGATTTTTTCTAGGGATATTGCTTTTGTCATTGAAAATAAATTGATTAAAGCGAATATACTCCCCGATAGGGAAAAGGAGTTTGAGGCTATTTTACATGTATTGGAATACATTGACCCCCAGCACATAATTCATGCTCCGGAGGAGGTGCATGTCGAAGGTGGTGATGTTATGCCATGGAACGACCATATTTTTGTGGGAACGTATACTGCTCTAGATTATCCCAATTGGATTACGGCAAGAACCAATAAAGAAGCCGTCGATTTTTTAAGAAATCAATTTCCGGATAAAACTGTAAAGTCTTTTGAGCTTAGGAAGTCGAAAAATGCTAAGGAGAATGCATTGCATTTAGATTGCTGTTTTCAACCTTTGGGAAAGGGGAAAGCTATTCTACACAAAAACGGATTCCTAGTAGAGAAAGAGTACCAGTGGCTAGTTGATTTTTTTGGAAGAGAAAATATATTCGAGATAACCGCTGATGAAATGTACCAAATGTTCAGCAATGTATTTTCAATTTCGCCTGAAGTAATTGTGTCGGAAAAAGGTTTTACCAGATTGAACAATTGGCTGAGAGGTCATGGCTTTATAGTAGAAGAAATCCCCTATGCTGAAATTGCTAAGCAGGAGGGACTTCTTCGTTGTAGTACTTTACCTTTGATAAGAGAGTAACAGGTTACATAAACAAGGCCATCAGAATATCTGTTTGAAGGTCTTCTGCTTTTTTTCTTATTGGTGATTCCATCATGGTATTGAAGTTTGTCGCCATAAAAACAATCGAATCTAGTTCCGGTAAGTAAAGAAGTACACAGCCTGCGCCCACGCCCCCTCCCGAATGTCCTAGCGCGTAGGTTACATCCAAATCATAGTATTGAATGCCCAAGCCGTATTGTTTCTTTCCTTCGTCATTAAGTACAAATTCTTGCATCAGTTCTAGAGTTTTGGGTTTCAGTAGTTTTCCTGAAACCAAACCTTTCAAAAATAGTACAGCGTCTTTGGTAGAAGCTACTATGCCATCATCACCTTTCATTGATGATACGTTAGATCGTTGTAGTTTTGTAATGTTCACAGGAAACCCTTCAAGAAGAATATCCCAATACGCGTCAACAATATTCAGATTGTTTTCACGATTGTATTTTGAGAGGTATACCGTAGCGTCTAAGTCAAGTTTTTTGAAAATTGACCTTTTCATATAACCCACATGATCTCCAGTAACCTTGTCTGCAATTAAAGACAGCATTCCGTAATTTGTATTGCGATAGTTATAGTTACTTCCGGGTTTGAATTCTAAAGGTTTGTCCTTGATGTGTGATAGCATTTCAGAAACATCAAAAACTCTTTTTGGTTCCTGAATAATTTTTGAAACTAGAATTGGATCTGTGCTGTATTCTGGTAGTCCTGAGGTATGATTCAAAAGCATCTTGATGGTAATTTGATCTGCGCCTTTAATGGAAACTAGCCATTCATTATTCACATATTTGGTAATTGGGTCATCCAACTGTAGCTTTCCTTTTTCATAGAGTTGTAAAATAACTACAGCCATATAGGTCTTACTTACGCTTTGCAGGTAAAACAGATGTTCAGGGGTAATAGGCATTTTATGTTCTACATTGGCCATTCCTTCAGCATGTGACCAAAAACCAGTTTCGTCATTGTAGACCGTAAGTGCCAAACCAGGAATGCCTATATCAACATACTTTTTAAGTACAGCCTTTACTTTGACTTGCTTGTCTTTTGGGAATTCTTTTTTTTGGGCAGATACAGTTGCTAAACATGCAAGCAATATTGATGAAATAATTCGTTTTTTCATAAATAATGATTTTTGACAAATATGTATCTGTTTAGGCTTATATTAATCCATATGCAGCAATCAAAATGGTGAAGTGTAGTGTTTTTCGCATTGAAGTGTATAGCGTAGTATCTTAATTATGCAATGCTGGGGTGCTAAACCATCTTTTAAATTCTGGAGCAGTAATTCTACTTATGATTTGATCTTGCATTTCTATTTGTCCCTTATCTAGATTTACTAAGAGTTTGCCATTAATTTCTTTCTTGTAACCTAAAATGAAATGTCTATTTATAATGAATTTGCGGTTTATTCGAAAGAATAATTCTTCAGGTAATTTTAACTTAATTTGGTTTAAAGATATATCTAATGAATAATCACGATTCTGATTGGTCTTTAAATATGTGATTCCATCAGCTACGTAAAATAATGAGATATTCTCAAAATCAATGTTTTTGATAGTTTTTCCAAATAGAACTTCAAATCCTTTTTGTCTTAACTCTTTATCTTTTTCTCTAAGGAGTTTGGTGTTTTTCCATTCTACATAAAAATAAATTCCAATATAAATACCATTTAGAACAAGTATCCAAATAAAGAAAATAAAAAGGTTGTAGGTGTAGAATTCAATTGGAATCGGGCCTTCACCAAATAAAAAATTAATGCTTTCTGTTGATAATATAATAAAACCTTGAACAATTAGGGTGGTAGATATTAACTGTATCATCAACCTTTTTCCTAAAGCTTCTTCATAAGGTATTTTTTTATCCAAATAATCAATGGTTTTTCTAATGAGCCACCAGCAAATAAAGCCTGTCGCAGTGTCAATAAAATAAGTAGTATAAGTATACCAGTCCCAAGTAATTTTGGAATATGTAAGATGGTAGTTGATGGTATTTATTAAAGGAATCAATACCAAGCATAATGCCCAATCATTGAATTTTCCAAGGTATTTTTTGAACATTGTCATTTATTCTTCTTTAAAGATAATACCCTGATTTTTTTGTTACAAAATCATGTGGGTAATCACTACTTTAGCGGAAATTTTTTTTAGGAATGCAAATAACGAATACCATTTTGATGATACGTCCAGTAGCTTTTCGTATGAATGAGCAAACTGCTGTAAACAATTACTTTCAGGAAGAAATAAAAGTAGAAAATTCGATTATCAATAAAAAAGCTCAAAAAGAGTTTGATGGTTTTGTTAAGGTTTTAAGGGAGCACGGCGTAAATATTATTGTTGTTGACGATAGGCTGGAGACTGATACACCTGATTCTATTTTCCCTAATAATTGGGTTTCTTTTCATGAGAGTGGCACCGTTGTGGTGTATCCAATGTTCGCAGAAAACCGAAGAAGAGAACGTCGCGAAGATATTTTTGATATTCTAGAAAAAGAAGGTTTTAAAATAGATAACATCGTTGATTATACAGCCGCTGAAGAAGATGGTATTTTTTTAGAAGGAACAGGTAGTATTTTAAAAGATAGGGTGCAACAAAAAGCGTATTGCGCGCTTTCTGAACGAGCGAATGAAGAGTTGTTTATAGAATTTTGTGAAGATTTTGATTGTTTTCCGGTCATATTTACGGCAAATCAAACTGTGGACGGGAAACGTTTGCCCATTTACCATACCAATGTCATGATGGCCATGGCGGAGACCTTTGCAGTGATTTGTTTAGATACTATTGATGATAAAAAAGAACGAAAAAGTGTGACGATCCACTTAAAAATGGCAGATAAGGAAATTATTCCTATAACTGAAGAGCAGATGCATCATTTTGCTGGTAATATGCTGCAAGTGATAGGCGCTGACAATCGGCGTTATATGGTAATGAGTTCTGCAGCGTACCATTCTTTAAGGAAAGACCAAATAGAGGCTATAGAAAAACACTGCGCGATTATACATAGTTCTCTAGAGACTATTGAAACCTGTGGAGGTGGCAGTGCAAGATGTATGATGGCTGAGGTTTTCTTGCCAAGGGCTTAGAATTACTCTTCTTCTGCAACAGTAAATTCTTTTATAGCTTGATTGGGTTCCATAATGTTATACCCTTTCCAAAAATTCGGGTCATACTTAGCCATATAAGTTGCTTTTTTACTTTTATCTTCTTTTAATGCTTCAAATGAAGATTGTTCTATAAGCGTATTTTCAAAAACGACCAGTTCCCATTTATTGGTATTGGTCATTCTAAAATCAATATTTAATTTTAATTCATTTTGTTTTCTTCGACCCTTTACATTTTTGTTTTTTTCGATGATATCCAAAGGACGGTCGATTCTAAACCAACGCCCAAAATTAAAGTCTATAAATTTTAAATCGTAGCGACCATTTGTAAGCTTGGTAAACTGCATGGAACCTTTGTAAATAGTCTCTCTGTAAAAAATACCCAGCAATCTGAAATTCCTAAGATTTTTCAAGTTTTCAAAATCAATACGCATCACCGCAAAATCTTCAATATTGATAAAAAGACGTCCTTTAAAATCCGCTCCGCCTTTTGGAAAGAAATCAATGACATAAACACCTTGGTTTTCTATGTCTGAGTATCCGGCGAGCTCAAACGAGTACTTTCTATATTTATCTACCACATTCAGTTTGGTATCTTTTTCATAGTAAACTTCTTGAAGTAGCTCATCAAAAATCGATTTTTGGTTATCAACTAAACTTGAAATAGTGTCATTTTCCATTTCCTTTTTCAACTCCGCTGCCTCTTCAGTTTCTAAGTCTAACATAATAGAATCAACCTGTACCTTTTCACTAAAAATGCCTGACTTAATTTTTAAATAAGAATCTGGTTTGATGTTTTTTTCAAAAATGGTTTTCATTTTTTTGCTAAAATCTTCAAAAGACCCAACATCTTTTTTGTCATATAATTCTGCAGCTTTTAAAATAGCTATTTTATTTTTAGACCCTGCCGTGTAAAAGTCTCCCAGACTTTCAGTATAATGGTATGAATTTTTAGGAATGGCTTTTCCAATACTATCAACAAAAGTTTTGTCAAGTTCTTCAATGGAGGACTTTTCAAAGCCAAAATCGATTTTTTGAATATTTCCGAAGACAGATTGCCGCAAGAAAAAGCGCTGCTTTATGGGGGAACTATTTGTGTTCTCTGGCAATTTTTCAATCATCTTTTCAATAATTTCATCAGCTTCAAGTTCTTTGTCAAATAGATAAACACCGCTCAATTCAATTGCCTTGGGTGTTATAATAAGCACGCTATCTTTTAGTTGTTCTAAAGTAAAACCTGTTCGTGCATAACCCATGCTGGAAATGTAGATCGAGTCTAAACTAATTGAATTGGTTTTTATGGTAAAGCTAAACCTTCCCTCATCATTGGTAATGACCCCTTCGTTTTCTGCATATTGAACTGTTGCATAGGGAATCTCTTTTTTTGTTTTGCCATCAATGACTTTTGCACTGAAGGTTTGAGCAGAAATTGAAGCTGTAAAAAGGAGTAAAATAATAAAGAATGTTGATTGAAAATTAGAACGCATAATTGGATTTTGATGACGCTTGCTATTTTATAGACATTTTTTAAATCGAAATGGTTGCTTCTACTAGACGATTAACTTAATATTTTGTTTCCAAGATTTTAAAATTTAGGTTTGGCAATGTTTCTAATCATACCTCCAAAAATAAAATAGTGAAGGGGGACGATGCTATACCAGTACAGTCTACCCTTTAAACCTCTTGGTCGAAATGTTGCTGTTTGGTGGAGTATGTTGTTTTCGTCAATTTTAAATTCAAGCCAAGCTTCGCCAGGTAATTTCATTTCTGCAAAGAGCAATAATCGTTTTCGCTTTTTATCAGCTAAGAGAACCCTCCAAAAATCTAGTGCATCGCCAGGGTATATCTTATCAGGGTGAGTTCTGCCACGCCTAAGGCCCACACCGCCTATTAGCTTATCTAAAAAGCCACGAATTTTCCAAAGCCAATTACCATAATACCAACCTGTTTCTCCACCAATTTGCCAAATCCTCTTTAATGTACTTGAGGGGTCGTCTACTTTTAACCGCTGTACATCTTTGAGCACACCATATTTGGGTACCTGTACATATTTTTCTAGGTTTTTGTTGAACCGCCCACTGACCATACTATCTTTCCAGCTGCTCATAACAAGGTTCTGTTCAATTTTTTTAAATGCCATATCGATGGCTTCAAGATATGAGTGTGGTGTAATATTGAGCATTTTTGCTAATCTGTGATCTTTAGCGATGACTTCAATTTTCATGCTATCGACAAGGTTAAGAGCTAATTTATAGGAGGTAGAAGTAACAAAATATAACCAATAGGAAGATAATTTTGGAGTCATTATTGGAATGGTGACAATCCAATTTTTGAATCCTCTTGCCTTAGCATATTGGTGCAGCATTTCTTTATAAGTTAAAACATCCGGTCCTGCAATATCAAATGATTCGTTATAGGTTTTTGTGTTGCCCAAAACCTTGGTCAAAAAAGACATTACATCACGTATAGCAATTGGTTGTGTTTTAGTCAACACCCATTTTGGGGTGACCATAAAGGGGAGCTTTTCACAGAGATCCCTTAT
This sequence comes from Croceitalea rosinachiae, assembly GCF_031846445.1. Lineage (NCBI taxonomy): Bacteria > Pseudomonadati > Bacteroidota > Flavobacteriia > Flavobacteriales > Flavobacteriaceae > Croceitalea > Croceitalea rosinachiae. The sequence continues at coordinate 115,199 of NZ_JAVRHR010000003.1, forward strand.
AATTTCAAAAGAAGAACTTCCAGAACCCACAATAATACCTGCACGCAATACGGTGAGGTTGAAACTTCCTTGAAATAAAATGTTTTCAACGTTTTTTCTTGACCATAGGTGTTTGGAAAGATTTTTGTCATTTACAATACCGCTTAAATAAATGACTTGTTTGATATGGGTATCTTTTACATAGTCATTGAAGTTATTGGCCGTTTGAGCTTCTAAAGCATCAAAATTTTTAGTACTTACTGTCATCAAATGAATCAAAAAATACGCGGCATCTATATCTTTAGGAATTACCCCTTCAATTACAGGTTCTAAAAAATCAATTTCTAGAACCTCGATTTTCGAAAGAATTTCTTTTTCTACAGATAATCGTGAAGCATCGCGAACAGCACAAATAACGTCATGTCCAGCATTCAAAAGTTGTGGCAATAGCCTCATACCTATGTATCCGTTGGCACCTGTTAAGAGAATCTTCATAAATCTTCAATTGAAGTTGGGGCATTATCCGCTTTAAAGTCTAAAAGTTTTTTAAAGAATTTTTGAATGGCTTTGGTGTCAGACTTTACTTTAATAAAATAGTTATCACGGTAAATGGAATAGATTGCAAAATCCCCTTTGTAAATGACCAATTTATAATGGGGTATAATCAGGGCATACGATTCTAATAATGAACGAAAACCGACTATAATTCCTTTTGGGCGCATTTCAATATTGCAGATATTGGCATTATTATCTAGAATCAAGAGATTTCTAATTTCAATGCTAGCCTCTGCAATTTCTAATTTTGGAGAGCCAATTCCACCAAGTTTAAAGCGTTCTTTTAAGGTAAATGGTTTGCCAACTTCGTCATCTATTTTTTTAGTGACTTTCTTGTCGTTGTAAGAAACATTTAAAAGCATGAACTAAATTTAATCAAATAGCGAGCTTCAAACTTGAATAGATTCTTAATCTTGTCTAAAAAGGGTAAAAAAACGTAGTTTTGCTGCTTGAAAATGGCAATTTAATGGTGTTAGAGCAAATTTTAGAGACAAAGGTAAAAGACGCAGTAAAAGAGATTTTTGATGCCAAGCTGCCATTAGTGGAATTTCAACCAACTCGAAAAGATTTTGAGGGTGATGTAACGGTTGTAGTTTTTCCGATGCTAAGGCTAGTGAAAGGTAATCCTGTTCAGATTGGCACCCAAATTGGTGAGTATCTTCAAGAAAATGTTGCTGAAGTTTTAAAATTTAATGTGGTCAAGGGATTTTTGAACTTGGTGATTGCTGATAATTATTACTTGGAATTTTTCAATTCCATTTTTGGTATGTCAAATTATGGCTATGCAAAAGCGGATTCCAGAGATGCCATTATGGTTGAATATTCTTCACCCAATACCAACAAACCATTGCATTTAGGGCATATCCGGAATAACCTTTTGGGATATTCTGTTGCCGAGATTTTAAAAGCTGCGGGGCATAAAGTGTATAAAACCCAAATTATCAATGACCGGGGAATCCATATTTGTAAAAGTATGTTGGCTTGGCAGAAATTTGGCGAAGGGGAGACCCCTGAATCATCAGGATTGAAGGGCGATCATTTAGTTGGTAAATATTATGTTGCCTTTGACAAGGTTTACAAAGCTGAAATACAACAATTGGTTGCTGAAGGAAAAGAAAAAGATATAGCAGAAAAGGAAGCTGAAATTCTTTTAGAAGCTCAGCAAATGCTTCTTAAATGGGAGTCAGGCGATTCAGAAGTTGTTGCCCTTTGGAAAAAAATGAACGGTTGGGTTTATAAAGGTTTTGATACCACTTATAAAACCATGGGGGTTGATTTTGACAAACTTTATTACGAAAGTGATACCTATCTTTTGGGCCGTAATGTTGTTAAAGAAGGTCTTGAAAAAGGGATTTTCTTTAAAAAAGAGGATGGTAGTGTTTGGATTGATTTGACAGATGAAGGTCTTGATGAAAAAATAGTATTGCGTTCAGATGGCACTGCCGTTTACATGACACAAGATATTGGTACTGCCATTCAACGGGTAATAGATTTTTCTGATATTAATGGAATGGTCTATACTGTAGGTAATGAACAAGATTACCATTTTAAGGTACTGTTTTTGATACTGAAAAAACTGGGTTACTCTTGGGCTGAAAAGTTATACCACTTAAGCTACGGTATGGTAGATTTACCATCTGGTAAAATGAAAAGTCGCGAAGGCACCGTTGTTGATGCTGATGATTTAATGGATAATATGACAACGACGGCTGCATCGATTTCTCAAGAATTAGGCAAGTTAGAAGGCTATTCCGAAGCTGAAAAACAACAATTGTATAAAACAATAGGCTTGGGGGCTCTGAAGTATTTTATACTCAAGGTAGACCCTAAAAAACGAATTTTGTTCAATCCTGAAGAGTCGGTTGATTTTCAAGGGAACACAGGGCCTTTTATACAATACACTTATGCCAGAATTCAATCAATATTAAGAAAGGCAGATAAAGATGGTCGTCCTGAGCTAATCGAAGGATTAGAACTTCATATAAAGGAGAAAGAACTTTTAAAACAGTTACAATTATTTCCTGATACGGTTCAATTGGCAGCCGAAAATTATAGTCCGGCAGTAGTGGCAAACTATACCTATGATTTGGTCAAGGAATTTAATTCTTTTTATCAGCAGGTTTCTATTTTGGGCGAGTCGGATGAGCAAAAGAAAGGCTTTAGAATTGAATTATCTAGAAAAGTAGGTCATGTTATTCAAGATGCTTTTCGTTTATTAGGTGTTGAGGTTCCTGAACGAATGTAAAAAAGCCCCAACTTTCGTCGGGGCTCTCCTTTAGTAACCAACTAAAATCATAGGATCAGTCATTATTTCGAGCTGCAACTGCAGCACCATAAACAACAAGCCCGAATCCTATTTTGTTAATGGCATCACCAATATTATAGATGACGTCCATATTCAATCCTTCGAATACTCCATCATACCAACCGGTAGTTCCGGCCATATAACCTATCGGGTAGATTGCCCAACCAACCAGTACAAACCAGCATAGTGTTTTGTGGGCTTTCAATACAGCACCACCTGCTTGTTCTGCCAATTTTTTGGCGCTACCTAGCCAAATTTCATAAACGATATAGAAATAGGCTATACCAGAAACAAGCCCCCACATCGCGGGACCACTACCTGTATTGTAAACCGCTTCTCCAAAATAACCTGTAACCAGCATTAGGACTGAAGCTGCTATTAATCGCCACATTAAAGACTTTTTAGCTCCAGCAACTTTGAGTATAAGATAAAACTCAACGCACATCAATGGTACTGTAAGTATCCAATCAACGTAGCGGAAGAAAGTTGGTGATTCGCCAACACCAGCCCAATAGTCTCTCATGTACCAATAGTGAACTGCGGCAATAAATGTAATTAATCCAGAAACTAGGATAGAAGTTTTCCATTTTTTATCAAAATCATTCATTGATAAAAAGAAGAAGGCAGAAGCTGCAATCATAGCCATACATCCAACAAAGAATGTGAAGCCAACATAATCGTCTGTTGCGATTTTTGAAACATCGGCCCAAAGGGGCATACTTAATAATAACGTTTTCATATAAATAGAGTTAATTAATTTTGTTGAACTAAATGTAATAATAATTAAACAGAATAACATAAAAAATGTTTAATTTTTTTATCATATCTTTAAACAGAAGCATGAATTTTTGTTAAGATGAAAAATTGGCTTATTGTACTTACATTTTTTAGCCTGTGGATTTCCACTATGTTCAGTGAGAATGTTCAACAGGTTTTGGCATATGTTCTTATTCTTTCGGTGGGGGTGTTACATGGCGCAAATGATATTAACTTAATTAACTTAATTACAAGAGGTAAAAAAAAGAAATCAAATTTTTATAAGGTGTTGGCCTATTATTTGAGCACAGTAATATTGATTCTTGGTGTATTCTCAATTTACCCACCACTTGCTTTGTTTTTGTTTATAATCATTAGTGGTTATCATTTTGGAGAACAACATTTTAAAGGGAAAGTGTTAAAAGAGGTTATATTGACTAAGCTTTTTTATTTTTTTTATGGATTGACCATATTGTTCATGATATTTCATTTTAATATGAACAAAACTAATCCAATTTTTTTAGAAGTAATTGGGTTTTCAATGCCAGACTCTTTTTTTAGGAATATACTTATCGCAGCTGTTTCAGGATTAGTTTTATGCTTTCTCTTGGTAAATTCACGAAAAGTAATAATTGTAAATGTCGTTGAAGAGATTTTTTATTTATTGATATTAATGGTGGTATTTAAAGTTGCGGACCTTTTATGGGCTTTCTCTATTTATTTTATTTTGTGGCACAGTATTCCTTCCCTAAAAGACCAAATCGAAATGCTATATGGAAAGTTCGAGATTAAAGGGCTATTAAAATATTTAAAAACTTCTTGGGCCTATTGGTTAACTTCCATTATTGGTCTAATCGCATTGTTTCTTATTTTCAAAGATAATAAGGAGTTCTTCATATCGATTTTAATTTACTTTCTTGCGGCAATAACCTTTCCGCACGTTATCGTAATGTCAAAACTGGAAAAAAATTAAAAGCTCACTCTAAAACTTATATTGGGGGTTATTCCTAAAGAGTTATTTTCCACTTTTTCAATGGCGCTATTATCTTCTGAGATTCTGTAATAACGATTCAAGATGTTCTTTTTGTTGGTAATATTCAATAATGAAACTCCAATTTTTGCTTTTGTTCTTCTATTGATTTCCCATTGATACACAGCCGACGCATCTGCCCTAAAATAGTCTGGCAAGCGATTACTATTAGGCTCTTGGTAAGTGATTCTGGCTGGAAAGAAACTATTATCTATTGCATTGGTTGCCTGTGGCTCCGTAAAAGGTTTGCCAGTTCTGTAGTTAATACCAAAGCTCATTTTTAATCTTTTAATGGTATAGGTGCTGGCAAACGTCATAGTATGGCGAACATCTAAATTATTAGGAAATGTCATGGGAACAATACTATCATAAGTATAATCATTTTTATTGAACGTATAACTTAACCAGGTACTATAATTGTTCCCCTTTTTATTTATTAAAAATTCAAACCCTTTAATTTCATAGCTGCCAATTTCGCCATTAAATTGGTTTTCGTTTTGAAAGCCCTGTGTTCTTGTGCTGATACCATCCACTTGCTTGTAGAACCCTTCAAGACCAATATAAAGTGAGTTTTTTGCATGATTGAGGCCTATTGAACCTTGTTTGCTCTTCGTAATTGGTAATTCATTATCGTCGCTTAAAGTCCATCTGCGTTTTTCAATTCCTAAAAAGTTTTGTTCCAAATCGATAACTTGATTGGTGGATTGACTTTTAAATTCACCCAACAGTTGTGCTCTTAGATTTTTGGCAATTCTTAAGTTAAGATTGATTCTTGGTTCAATCAATATTTTAGAGAAGGTACCTAAGTTCTCCATATAGTTCATTCTAAATCCACCACTTGCTATAAAATTGTCTTCAAATGATTTGTAGCTGAACTGCGTGTAAGGGGCATGAATGCGTATAACACCTTTTTCTTCTATATCAAATGGGGGTTGAGTATTAAAAACCTTATTAGTAATTCCTGTTTCAATATATTGGTAACCATTATGCCATGAGGCGGTCTCGGATATTTTAAAGTTCGTATCTAATTTCAGTGCTCTTTCTTCAACAATGTTCTTCTGGTTTAAACGTTGTACTTGATTGGGGAAAAAACTTTGTGCATCTAAATTGTATTTTGAAAAATATACGTTCAGGTTTGAGCTGAAGTTACTTCTCCACTGACTTTGTAATTGCAGACCAGTAGAGATGTTAGTTTGATCAAGGAAACTTCTAGAAGTTTCATTGGTAATTATGTCCGTTTCAGAAAAGTCTAAATCATTATCAATGGCAATAAAGCTCAATCGCAGTTTATGATCTTCATTAATGTCATAGAGTAATTTTCCTGTGAAATCATAAAAAAAGAATTTTTCATCTCTACTTAACCCTTCATCAATTTCTTGGTTCTGTTGGTTTTTCACCTCAGTGTCTTGGAAAGCTCTATCCGTAAAGCTATCATATGCGGGAGTGTTCAAAAAATCCGTAGTGGAGCGACGCGCCGAGAACTGAAAAGCTAGATTGTCTTTAACAGGGATCTGTCCATAAATATCACCACTGATAAAATTAAAGCCTGCGCCACCAAAGAATTCTCCACCTATGTCATTCTTAGTTTCCATGCTGATTACACTGCTGACACCATCTCCATATTGGGTTGGGGTACCATTTTTGTAAACCGTTACCTTATCTGTTAGATATGGATTGAAAGCCGATATCAATCCGAAAAAATGACCCGATTGGTACATTTTAATTCCATTCCATAAAGTTAAGTTTTGGTCATTTGTACCACCACGGACATTGATGTCGGAAACTGTCTCATCAATGCTTTTAATTCCTGGTAGGGCTTGAACACTTTGTAAAATATCGGGTTCAATTAACCCTGGCAATACTCCTAACTCTGCGGTATTTAAAGTAATGCTCGCATCTTCTTGTTTGATGATTCCTGAAGTTAAAAATTCATACACTACAACTTCCTCCAGTCTCTCGTAATTCTGGGCCAAAAGAATCGTGGTACAATCCGAGTTAGCTGCTAATTCATTAACTGAAATATATTTTGTGATATATCCTAAATAACGAATCTTTAAAGAAGCGTCTCTGGGCACTTTTTCTAATCGAAATGACCCGTCTAAATCAGTAATGATTGCCCTATTAAGGTTAATCAGCTCAACAGTGGCACCTGAAACGGTATTCTCCGCAAAATTGTCCAATACTTTACCGCAGAGACTAACAAAAGCGCTTTTAGAAAGCGCATAGTATCGATTATCAAGTTTTTTGATTTCTAACTGGGTCTGCAAGGCTATGGCTTGCAAAATGGCATTAAGAGTATTGGAATTAGGCTCTTCAATGGTAATACCACCAACTGCCTCATCAATAAAAGAAAACTTTACGGCATATTTTTCTTCAAGCGTATTTAAATATGCCTTTAGGTTGACGGTTGACTTATTTTGTGCATTTGCAGGAATTAAAGGATTAAGAAAAACAATACCTAAAAATAACCCTATGATGCAACTACGGAGTGTTCTCAGCATAGAAAAGCACGTTATCTTCACCTAATTTATAACTAATCTGTGAAGGGGTACTTATACTTTCTAACGCTATTTTTAAGTCAGTGTTGCTAAATGTGCCGGTAAAAAGTTGATTAGTATCAACATTTTTGGTATTTACTTCAATGTTATATTGCCTTTCCAGCTCATCGAAAACGTACTTTAACGGAATGCTTGCAAACGAACTTTCATTTAACATCCAAGAGGGCTGCAGCATTCTAGGCTTTTCTGTATTTTGAATTTGCCCATCAATTACTACAAATGAAGTGCCTGCAGGTAGTTTGATTTCTTGTTCTTTGTAAGAAACGCTTACAAGACCTTCGTAACAAGTAACTTCAAAAAAGCCATCTCTATTTTCAACATTAAATTCTGTACCTAAAACGGCAATGGAACCAGACGAGGTAGATACCGTAAATTTTTTGCCTTTTGCAACTTTAAAAAAGGCTTCCCCATCTAATTGAACAGCTCTTTCATTGTCCCATTTTTTTTCACTAAACGAAATTTTAGAATCAGCGTTTAATGCAATTTCTGAATTATCAGGTAGGGTAACTTCTGTATGCTCAGCAAGCCCAGTTTTGAAATATTCATCTAATGAATTCAAGTAAAAGTATGATCCAGTGAGCATGATTGCGATTACTGCGGCAATTCGCAAAAACTGTTTATATGGGCGAAAAGGAACAACTTTGGAAGTTATTTCCATATGCTCGTTTTGAAATATGGCATAAGCCCCATCAACATCAAAATCAGGAGCTTTTATTTTCTTTGCAACCTCTGAAATTCTCATATACGTAGCGTACTCATCAGACTTTTTAAATTCTGACAACTCCTCTTCTGTGAGTTCATTGTTGAGCCATTTTGCTAAATAATTGTCTTGCATGATTTCTATGCTTTACTGTGGTATAACAACTTAGGTTTCAAAAACCCTACTTTTAATTTCAAGTATCAAACACAAGCTCAAATTTAAAGATCAAACTCAAGTTCAAAACCTAAGTATTAGGTTGAATTTTTTTGAATTTGGAAAAAAGTTATTTTTTCACCTAACACCTAACACCTAACACCTAACACCTAACACCTAACACCTAACACCTAACACCTAACACCTAACACCTAACACCTAACACCTAACACCTAACACCTAACATTATATTCCATCTATTTTCTCCCGCAATGTTTTTAAGGCCAAATGCATACGTTTTTCGATAGCTTTTACACCTACGCCTTCCAGTTCGGCAATCTCTGCATACTTTTTACCATCTATTCGATTTAATAAAAAAGTAGTACGTTGATTTTCAGGTAGGGAGTTTAAGGCATCATCTAATTTTTTCTGAAACTGTTTTTCTTCCAAAACAAATTCTGGAGACTCATTTGAAATAGTGCTAGAATGTTGGTCGGCATATTTCATTCTCACCTTTTCAGCTTTAAGAACATTTAAATACAAATTGTTAGCAACCGTATATAAATATGATTTTGCCTTTTCTGGAGCAACCTTGGAGCAATTTTCCCAAAGCTTTACAAAAGCCTCTTGCACAGCATCATGTGCTTTTTCTTCATTACCATACTTATAATATATGTAATTGAAAATCGTTTTAGAATTGGCTTTAAATACTGAGCTGAAGGTTTGCTCTTCACAAACATTGTCCATGTATGCCTATTTGCTTGGTTTCTCAAAGATATTTTAAAAAAAATTAAAAATCAGGTAGGGTTTTATTTATGAAAACTGTTTTAGAGTTGTAGTAACAAAAAAATAATCCAAATCGTTATGAAAAATTTAATCAATAATTTAATGTGCATTGGCCTTTTAATAATGGCCCTTATGTTTACCGCTTGTCAAGAAGAGTTTGAACAAGTGGGTGGCGAAGTAAATGAACAAGAAACTATAACAGCAAGTTCTACAACTGCTGATTTAATAACAAATACCGCATCGAATGATGGATCTTTTGACAATATTGTTGATGGTGCAAGTTGTTTGGCTATTGAATTCCCTTATACTGTGGAAGTTGGTGGAATTCAAATTACCATTGATTCTAGAGAAGACCTTCATTTAATTGAAGAAATTTTTGACGAGTTCGAAGATGATGAAGATATATTGGATATCCTTTTTCCAATAACCATCACCTTAGGTGACTTTTCTGAACTTGTTATTGAAAGCAAGGAAGCACTTAGAGAACTAGCTGCGCAATGTTTGGAAGGCGGAGACGATGATGATATTGAATGTATTGATTTTGTTTATCCTATAACGCTGTTCACTTTCGATATTAATGAACAAGAAACAGGTTCAGTAACTGTAAACAGTGATAGAGAATTGCATTTGTTCTTTAAAGAACGTGATGATAATGAGCTTATTAGCATTGACTTTCCTGTGACTTTAAAGAAAGCGGATGGTACAGAACTAGTCGTGGATAGCAATGGAGAGCTTGCAAATGCCATTGAAATGGCAAAAGACGCTTGTGATGAAGATGATGATGATGATTTTAATGATGATGATTTCACTAAAGAAAGATTAGATGCCTATTTGGTGGAATGCCCATGGGAAGTCAGAGAAGTCAAACGCGATGGTCTAAATCAAACGGATCAGTATCTTGAATATTTAATGACTTTCACAGAGGATGGTGCAGTAACAGTTAAAGACAGGATGGGCAATATTCTGAATGGTGAATGGGCAACCAGAGTTTCGGACCATGGAATTCTTTTAAACCTTGAGTTTGATGTTTTAGTAGACTTCACTTTAGAGTGGTTGGTTTATGAGATTGGCGAACATACAATTAAATTATACAATGACGAAGGTAATAGAATTATCTTAAGACAACATTGCGATGATGATCAAAATGGTAATGAAGATCCAGATACTTTGAGAGAAATCTTAAAAGAATGTGCATGGATTATTAGAAAAGTAGAATTGCAGAATGAAGAGGTCAGAAGGTTGCTAGGTTTTGAATTCAAATTCTTGCCTGAAGGTGTTGCTACTTTAAGTGATGGAATCACAACAGGTGAAGGTACTTGGGAAATTGGTTATAATGATGAGCAAGTATTGTCTTTATTGATAGAATTTGGTTCTGAACCAGCTGTTAACTTCAATTGGCCATTAAGGGATTTAGATGATAATCGTTTAAGGTTCGAGGTTGAAGAAATTGGTTACGAGCTAGTATTACAGCGAGTATGTAATGCCAGTGCTGGTGACGGAGATGTCTCTGAGATAAGAAATATTATGTTGGGCGGACAATGGAATGTTGCCATATATGATAATGAAGGAGAAAACGGAACAGAAAATTTTGCAGGAATGGACTTTAGCTTCTCTATGTTCAATCAAGTTGAGGTATCTGTGAACGATGACCCTATAACAGCTGGCGTCTGGAGAGTATTAAGAGGTTACGGAGATAACCTTCAGCTTTACCTAAACCTTGGTGATGATGATACTTTTGGAGAATTAACAGAAGCATGGTATATCACTGAAGTGTCTGCAGATCGTATTGAATTGGTTTACGAAGATGAAAATGTCAACTTTAAGAAGCTGGTCTTCGAGAAAAAAATGTAATCTTTTTTGCCCCACATCAACTCTGAAAAGGACAGCTTTCCCCAAAGCTGTCCTTTTCTCTTTTAGTCTAGTATGTAAATTTTCTTCTTTAGATTTATAGTTCTACGCAATACCACAATCCATAGGTATTTCTTAAATTTGTCTTTCTTCAAAAATGATGAAAGCCCATGTTTGATAATTTAAGTGAAAAGTTAGATAAGGCCCTACATGTACTCAAAGGACATGGTCAAATCACCGAAATAAATGTAGCAGAAACCCTAAAAGAAGTTAGACGCGCATTGCTTGATGCCGATGTCAATTTTAAGATTGCAAAAGAGTTCACTAATAGGGTTAAAGAAAAAGCCCTCGGTGAAAATGTACTGACCAACTTACAACCCGGGCAATTGATGGTTAAGATTGTCAAGGATGAACTTACGCAATTAATGGGTGGTGATGTCGAAGAGTTAAACTTAAAGGGCAGTCCATCAGTTATATTAATGTCAGGTTTACAAGGTTCTGGTAAGACTACTTTTTCTGGTAAACTGGCTAATTATTTAAAGAATAAGAAGACCAAAAAACCATTGCTAGTAGCCTGTGATGTTTATCGTCCTGCTGCAATTGATCAGTTGCATGTAGTTGGGGAACAAATCGGGGTTGAGGTTTATTCTGATAGAGAGAATAAAAACCCAGTTTCAATTGCTGTGGCAGGTATTAAGCATGCAAAATCAATAGGTTCGAATGTGGTGATTATCGATACAGCCGGTCGTTTGGCGGTAGACGAAGTAATGATGGATGAAATCGCCAATATTCATAGAGCTATTAAACCACAAGAAACTTTGTTCGTAGTTGATTCTATGACAGGGCAAGATGCGGTAAATACGGCAAAAACGTTTAATGATATTTTAAATTTTGATGGTGTCATTTTGACCAAACTTGATGGTGATACCAGAGGCGGTGCTGCCATATCAATTAAATCGGTAGTTGATAAACCCATTAAGTTTATTGGTACTGGAGAAAAGATGGAAGCTATCGATGTTTTCTATCCATCAAGGATGGCAGATCGTATTTTGGGCATGGGAGATGTGGTTTCACTTGTTGAACGTGCACAAGAACAATTTGATGAAGAGCAAGCTCGAAAGATTCAGAAGAAAATTGCCAAAAACCGTTTTGGTTTTGATGACTTTTTAAGTCAGATTCAGCAAATCAAAAAAATGGGGAACATGAAAGACCTAATGGGCATGATTCCTGGCGCAGGCAAAGCCTTAAAAGGACTTGATATTGATGATGATGCCTTTAAGCATATAGAAGCTATTATCCATTCTATGACTCCTGATGAGCGATCAAATCCGAATAAGTTAAATACAAGTCGAAAGAAAAGAATTGCATCTGGTAGTGGCCGTACTGTTCAAGATGTAAATCAGTTATTAAAGCAATTTGATCAAATGAGCAAGATGATGAAAATGATGCAAGGCGGTGGAGGCAAGAAGATGATGCAAATGATGCAAAATATGAAGTGATTATAACAAGTAATCTGATTTAACAATTATAAAATAGTCACAACCAACATGGAAATTTTAGACGGAAAGAAAATATCCAATGATATTAAAGATGAAATCACTGTAGTGGTTTCAAAGATGAAGGAACATGGAGAAAAAGTTCCTCATTTAGCGGCAGTCTTGGTAGGTACTGATGGGGCCAGTCTTACCTATGTTGGTAGTAAGGTGCGTTCTTGTAAAAAAATCGGATTCGAATCTACTTTAATACACCTTTCTGAAGAAACAACTGAAGAAGAACTGTTGAAACAAGTAGATGCATTAAATACAAATCCAGATATAGATGGCTATATCGTACAACTTCCATTGCCAAAGCATATTGATGAGCAGAAAGTGTTAATGGCAGTTGACCCCGATAAAGATGTTGATGGGTTTCATCCTACCAATTTTGGAAAAATGGCTTTGGATATGGAGTCGTTTATACCCGCTACACCTTTTGGAATCATGGAGTTGTTGCGAAGATATGATGTAGAAACCGAGGGTATGCACACGGTTGTTATAGGGCGTAGTCATATTGTTGGTCGCCCTATAAGTATTTTAATGAGTCAAAAGGGCAAGGCAGCAAATTCTACCGTAACCATAACACATAGTCGAACAAAAGACTTGGCCTCAATTACCAGAAATGCCGATATTATTGTATCTGCTCTTGGCGTTCCTGATTTTTTAAAAGCAGATATGGTGAAAGATGGTGTAGTAATTATAGATGTTGGTATCACTAGAGTACCAGATGAATCAAGGGAAAAGGGATATTATATCACCGGCGATGTTGATTTTAAGGATGTGAGTAAGAAGGCTTCGCACATAACTCCTGTACCAGGTGGGGTAGGACCAATGACCATTGCCATGCTATTGAAAAATACATTGATTGCTAGAGCGCGTCACACTGCTAGAAACAGTTCTTAATTTTCCACCTGAGTTTCTTCGTCTGGAGTTAAAATCTCAACATCTTGCTCGCCTTCATCATTCGTACAACCTATTAGGATAATGGAAATGAATAGCGTAGTAATTATCAGGTATTTCCTTTTCATCTGTTTTTGTTTTAATAGCAGTGCCTACTATTTATTAATATATAAAACGTTATTAATTAAGCTATTAGTATGGGATGAGCTCTTTTTGGAATGAAATTTAAAATCGCTATCTTTTGATACTAAATCCAACCAATTATGAAAAGATTTTTACTTGTTCCGTTTATGACCATATTTCTATTCTTGTCATGTACTTCTAAAAAAAATCATGAAAATAGTATTAAGGTGTCTTTTTCAGAAATTACTAGCGACTCTACTTTGGACGGTCGATTGCTCTTAATGCTTTCTACAAATAATGAAAAAGAGCCACGTTTTCAAATCAATTCAGGATTGGACACACAACTAATTTTTGGAATGGATGTAGAGGGAATGAAACCGGGTGATGAATTTGTCTTTGACAATTCGGTATTTGGATTTCCTTATACAAGCATGGCAGATGTTCCCCAAGGAGAATATTACGTACAGGCATTACTGCACACTTATGAAACGTTTGACCTCGCAACCGGTCATACAGTAAAACTACCTATGGATAATGGTGAAGGACAACAATGGAATCGTTCCCCAGGAAATCTTTATAGCGAACCCTTTAAAATCACTATAGGTGCTAATGGAGTTCAAAATCTTAGTGTTTCAATGGATAAGGTGATACCGCCGATTGAAGAGCCAGAGGATACAGAGTGGATAAAACACATTAAGATTAAATCGGAAAAACTGTCTAAATTTTGGGGACGCGATATGTATTTAGGGGCTCATATATTACTTCCTAAAGGTTTTGAGAATCATCCTAAAGCTAAATATCCCTTAATGGTTTTTCAAGGCCATTTCCCATCAGATTTTGGAGGATTCAGAACAACTCCACCAAATCCAGATACAAAACCAGAATATTCTGCCCGTTTTGATGTGGAGGGGTACAATATTATTCAGCAACAAGAGGCCTATGACTTTTATAAGCGTTGGAACGAACCTGACTTTCCAAGGTTTTTAATTATTGAAATTCAGCATCCGACACCTTATTATGATGATTCGTATGCTGTGAATTCAGCCAGTCAGGGCCCTTATGGAGACGCGATAACTTACGAATTGATTCCCCATATTGAAAAAGAATTTAGAGGAATAGGCGAGGGATGGTCTCGTTTTTTATATGGAGGTTCTACGGGTGGTTGGGAGGCTTTGGCCGTTCAAGTAAAATACCCCAAAGAATACAATGGTTGTTTTGCTGCCTGTCCCGACCCTATAGATTTTAGGGCATATTGCTTAACAAACATTTACGAAGATGAAAATGCTTATTTCTATAAAAGTGAGAACAAGAAATTAGAAGTACCAGCGCGACGTGATTATCTGGGCAATATTTCGTCAACCTTAAAAGAGGAAAACCATTTAGAATTGGTTTTAGGCACAAAATCTAGGTCTGGACAACAATGGGATATTTGGGAAGCTACTTATTCCCCACAAAATGATGAGGGTTACCCAGAAAGGATTTGGGATAAGGTGACAGGTGATATTAATCCTGAAGTGGCAAATTATTGGAAAGAAAACTATGATTTACGCCATATTTTGGAACGTGATTGGGATAAATTAGGTGAAAACCTAAAAGGTAAAATCAATATTTATTGCGGCGATATGGATAATTACTATTTGAACAATGCTGTTTATTTGATGGAAGACTTTTTGGAACGGACCACAAATCCCTATTATGGTGGAGAAGTATTATATGGTGATCGTGCCGAACATTGCTGGAACGGAGATCCAGAACTGCCCAACCATATCACTAGAATGCGCTACAATAGCATGTACGTGCCAAAAATTATGAAACGCATTGCGGAGAGTGCCCCAAAAGATGCGGATTTAAAAAGCTGGAGGTATCAATAAAAATATGGAGAACACCTCAAATAAGGTTGCTTGGTTTGTATTTGCCTTTATGGCCATTGGGGTGAGCTTATACCCTTTAGGCTACATTTATCAGGCTTTTCAAGAAGGAGAGTTCGCCTTGCGGCAATCTAAAAGTGCTGAGCTTTTAGCAAATTCTATTTGGAATATCGGGTTTTATGGACATGTATCTTTTGGAGGTCTAGCCCTGCTAACGGGCTGGTCACAGTTTAGCAAAAAATTAAGGGTCAAACGTTTGCAGCTTCACAGAAATCTTGGAAAAATTTATAGTGTTTCTGTATTAATAAGCGGTATTTGTGGGGTTTATATCGCCTTTTATGCAACTGGCGGATATATTACTATGCTTGGTTTTCTAGGCTTGGGCTTGGTTTGGCTTTATACGACTGGCAAGGCCTATTTTGCTATTCGAAAAGGGGATGTTTCTTTGCACCAGGGTATGATGATCTATAGCTACGCTGCCTGTTTTGCAGCAGTTACGTTACGAATATGGTTGCCCTTATTAACTTTGGCGTTTGGAGCTTTTTTGCCCGCTTACAAGATAGTGGCTTGGCTATGTTGGGTGCCTAACATGATTTTCGCTTACTTCTGGGTGAGGCGTAAGGGTATTGTTTTAGGATGACTATTTAGCAAACAACTGTCCCATATCTTTGAAGGCTTTGAATTCTAAGGCGTTACCCGCAGGGTCTAAAAAAAACATGGTAGCTTGTTCACCAACTTCACCCTTAAAACGTACATAAGGTTCAATGATGAATTCAACGCCTTTAGCTTGTAAGTCTTTTGAGAAAGATTCAAAGGTTTCCCAAGGTAAAACTACTCCATAGTGTGGCACGGGCACGTTTTTGCCATCAACAGCATTCGCATGTAGTTGTTCACCACTTTTAGGTTTATAGTGTATGACCACTTGATGACCAAATAAGTTAAAATCTACCCAATGGTTGCTACTACGGCCTTCTTCACAACCCAATACCTCACGGTAAAATGTACGGCATTCAGCGAGGTTATAAACAGGAATAGCGATGTGAAAGGGGGTGACAATTGAATTCATAAGAACTGAATTAAGTAAAAAGTTGGTTAAAAATAAGAATTGTACCCTTCTTTACAATTCCTATGTTAAAAATTCTATGATTTGATCATTGACCGATTCTTGGTGCATTGAATGCCCAAGGCCTTTGGTAGCTATTAGTTCACTCCCTTTCCAATGTTCATGTACATTTTTAGAGGCTGTAAAGGGTACTTGAAGGTCCTCTTCATCATGAAAAAGCAGTCCTTTTTTGGTATTATGAGCTACAAAACGAGCACTTGAGAATTCATGAAAATGAAAATTAAGCCATTCTTTTAAACGTTTGTCCATAGCCATACGCACCTTACTATTAAATTTTAAAAGACCTTGGTATTGGTCCATAAATTGAGAGAATTCGCATGGGGAGCCGATGGTGACAATTTTTTCTACCGACGATTTTGGGTTTTTAAAATGGTCGTACAAAATAGTCATACCGCCCACCGAATGGGCAACTACATATTTTGGTTGGTACTTATCTAACATATGCCGAGAAGAAATGGAATATAAAGGAACATGCAAGCGCTTTCCGGTCGAATACCCATGGGCAGGGGCATCAAACGCAATAATATTGAAATTATATTCTATGAGTTTTTTAATGAGATTTCGCCACCTATAGGTATTGCTTTCCCAGCCATGCATTAAAAGTACCGTATCACCATTGCCTTTCCATCGGTATGATTGCACTAAATGCTCATTCACCTTTTCCACTTCGTTTTTGGCAGCGTCCAAAAAGTCTTTTTGAATTGGTAGTACTTTACCTTTTCTTATCGTACAGAAAATATCAAATGCTTTTATGGCAGTACCCCGTGGATCAAAAAAGACACGAAAATTAAAAAGTTTACCGTATGCCAGTGGAATGATTTTGGTCAGTATTTTTTTCATATGGTTACTTTTTGTAACTTACTCTTTATTGGAAACTAAAAATACATATTCCTTTTCTAAGAAAAAAGAGGTGGCTAAGGAAAAACTTGGTATTGATATGGAAACTAATACTGATAATCAGAAGGTTAGGATGACAAAAAAATTAGAAAAAATGTTTGGTCATATTGATTACAAACACCCACCAGAGCTTTGTCCTGTTCGTGACGTGATGTCAGTTGCATCGGATCAGTGGAGTGTTTTAATCATTCTTTGGCTCGGTTATTTCCCTGTTCTGCGGTTTAATAAATTAAAAAAATTTGTGTACGGCATCTCAAACAAAGTGCTGAGCCAGCGATTGAAGGTTTTGGAGGCAGATGGCTATATTTCAAGAAAGGCATATGCTGAGGTTCCCATACGGGTAGAATATAGCTTAACAGAGTTTGGCCAAAACTATGTAGAAAAATTACTGGAACTGACGGAATGGATGCACCTTAATAGTCCTAAGGTAATCGCGAACAGGAGTAAGTATGGGAGTTTTGGCGATTTGTAGCCTACTGTTTGATTGAATTCCAAATGTCAGGGGACATTTTCCAAGTATCATTTCCTTTTTCCCAGATAACGACATATTTACCTTTCCATTCACTTATTGCTTACATTCTCCTATCCATTTGTAACTATTCTCATTGATATCGTAAAAAGTGCGTCTAGAAAACCGGTATAAAAAAAGGTACTACTTATAAGTTAATTAACTAAAGTCAATGATGACTTTTTTCAATTCTTAGTAGCTACAATCAATCCCAACCAAGCATTAAATACTTAATCTTGGCCCCATTTGGAATTTGCACCGCTTCAATATTAGAGGTAGTATACCTAAGATTAGTAGGTAGCTCCGCTTTGTCAATCGTAAAGTAGAGGTTGCTGTTTTTTGGAAAGATAACAACGCTATTCAAAGTGGTTACAATCTTTTTAATGGTATAACTACTTTGAATGTCCTTAAAAGTACTTAGTAGTCCAATGCCATTTTCAGCCTTGTACCTTGGGTCAAGAATCTGAACATTTTCAATGGTGGGGATACTATCGGTACTCGGTGTTAAAAGCAATAGTGGTAAACCTCCTTTTTCAAAGATTTGGATTTTTTTAGAGGAAGAGCCAATTTTTGATTTTAAAGTATCTCTAACAATGGAATCTTGAAGAAAAACCGAACTTATTGCTTCTACCTCTGAAGTTGAAGTCAACCGACCAATCGAATTTTCCGAAATTAAGAAGGTGATGTCCTTTTCGGTACACCCAATTACCAAGAGTAATAGGTAAAGTATAATACTAATACGTACTTTATTCATACTGTTTTTTTAGGGAGAATACTAAATTAGTTAGCGAATTACCTTTTTTAAAACGCCAAGTACACCTCGAATAAAGGTTGCACTGGTTAAAACCTTGACCACAGGGTTCATTCGAGTACTTTTTCTTGTTGAGGTTCGACGTGTTTTTGGCTTGGCTTTTTCTTTTTCCGCCTCTTTCTCTGCTTTTTCAATTTTTTCATTTAAAATTTCATAAGCACTTTCGCGGTCAATCTCATCATTGTATTTTTTGATAAGCTTTGATTGTCCTAAGGTTTCTTTTAGTTCTTTGTCCGTTAGCACATCCATTCTACTCATAGGTGCGCGTAACATGGTTGCTGCCAATGGGGTTGGACGCCCTTTTTCATCTAAGGCTGAAATTAATGCCTCTCCAATACCTAATGAGGTTAAAACTTCTTTGGTATCGTAAAATTCGGAATCCGGGTAATTCTCTGCAGTAAGTTTTATAGCCTTACGGTCTTTGGCAGTAAATGCTCTCAAAGCATGCTGGACTTTAAGCCCCAGTTGTGATAATACTGCATCAGGAACATCAGTAGGGTTTTGAGTAACAAAATAGAGTCCAATGCCTTTTGAGCGAATTAATTTTACAATGCTTTCTATTTGTTCTAATAAGGCTTTGCTTGCTTGACTAAAAATTAAATGAGCCTCATCAATAAATAAGATTAACTCTGGCCGGTCATTATCCCCTTGCTCCGGGAAAGTAGAATAGATTTCTGCCAAAAGGCTTAGCATAAAAGTGGAAAACAGTTTTGGCTTGTCTTGAATATCTGTTAAGCGGATGATGTTGATGAAACCACGACCATTTTCATCTATTCGAACCAAATCTTCTACATCAAAAGATTTTTCTCCGAAAAACAAATCTGCTCCCTGTTGTTCTAGCTCAATAATCTTTCTGAGGATGGTGCCCGTAGAACTTGTTGAAATTCTACCGTAATCTTTTTGAAACTCTTTCTTTCCCTCACCAGTGGCATATTGTAAGACTTTTTTAAAATCTTTTAAATCCAATAAAGGCAGCTTGTTATCATCACAATATTTGAAGACCACTGCAACAATACCCTCTTGGGTAACCGTTAAATCTAATATTCTTGATAGTAGAGTAGGTCCAAACTCTGAAACAGTAGCACGAAGTCTAACTCCATTCTGCTCTGACAAAGACATGATTTCAACAGGAAAACCTTTTGCTTCAAAAGGAAGCCCTATAGCGTCGTGTCGTTCATCGATTTTTGGGTGACCGGGACTCGCTTTTGCAATACCACTTAAGTCTCCCTTTAAATCCATTAACAATACAGGAATACCTTTCTCTGATAAGTTTTCAGCAATAACTTGAAGTGTTTTGGTTTTACCCGTACCGGTTGCACCAGCAATCAAACCATGCCTGTTTAGGGTTTTTAAAGGTACTTTGACATAGGCATTTGTTACGGTTTCTCCATCAACCATTCCTGCGCCCATTGTAATGAAGTCACCTTTTGTGGTATACCCTTTTTCAATATGGGCAAAGAATTTTTCTTTATTGCTCATTGCATTCAATTTCCGATAAAAATAGGGTAATTTGGTAGAAGACAAAAGATTCAAGACATTAGAAAAAATAGAATACAATGAAAATTAAAACACAGTTGGCCATCGTATTATTTGCATACATGCTTGTTACTGGAGCACATGCGCAAGAGAAAACGGAAATTATATTTCATAAACCTGAAAACCCAGCTCGTGCTTCGGCTCCCTTTAGTGAAGCAGTGCAAGCAGGGAACCTTTTCTTTTTAGCAGGGCAAATAGGAATGGATAGAACAGTAGGTAAACTTGCCGAAGGTGGTATCAAAGGTGAGACGGAACAGGTAATCAAGAACATACAAGGGGTCTTGGAATACCATGGACTAAATTTGAACAATGTCGTCAAGTGTACCGTTATACTGAGCGATATTGATGATTTTAGAGACTTCAACTCAGTTTATGTTAAATACTTTAAAAAGAAACCGGCTCGAACGACCTTTGCCGCTGCCGGCTTAGCCGCGGGAGCTAAAATCGAAATAGATGTAATCGCGGTGAAGTAAAAAATATAGAACTCACCGAGTTTTTATCCAACTTAACAGTCAAACTTGTCAAACAGGTTTGGTTTTACGACCTTTTAAACTTGGTAATTGAAGGAGAAGAAAATTGGAACAGCTAAAAATTCTTATTAGTTTTATTGTAAAGATTTTTGGCAGGCCTATCCCACTGGTGCTTCTTTTCTTCAATTTTGTTAATGCTCAAGATAATAGCGCACCGGTAGTTACTGCAGAGGGGGACCAGTTATATTGCCCAGGTGCAACGATACCGATAGTAACCGCATTTGATATCATAGATGTTGACGATATTGGAATTGACCAATTTTCTATTCAAATATCAGAAGGTTATCAGCGCGGTAGTGATATTTTAAGATTAGAGGGAACAAATTTGGGCGTTACGACTAGCTGGAATGACCGTGAAGGGAAATTAATATTTCGAGGAACAATCGGTGGACCAATTTTATATGCTGATTTAATACCTGCCGTGCAGAATGTGGTATTTGAAAGTTCATCTGATAATCCTACGGCAGAAAAGTTTTTTTCATTGACTGTGGGCAGTGCCAACTACTTACCGCAGACAGACCATTATTATGAATATGTTCCTTTCGTAGGAATTTCTTGGGATGATGCAAGAATAGCAGCGGAGAACCGTATGTTTTTTGGACTGCAAGGGTATTTGGCGACCATTACTTCGCAAGCTGAAGCACAATTATCAGGTGAACAGGCTTCTGGAACGGGTTGGATAGGAGGTTCAGATTCGGAACAAGAAGGCGTGTGGCGTTGGATGACAGGGCCCGAAACAGGGGATGTTTTCTGGAATGGGGGAATTAATGGAACATCACCGAGCTTTGCTTTTTGGAATACTGCAGAACCCAACAATTTTGGGGATGAAGATTATGTTCATATAACCGCTCCAGGTATCGGGATTCCAGGTTCGTGGAATGACCTAAGACTTACAGGAGAGCCAAGTGGCGATTATCAACCTAAGGGTTATGTGGTCGAATATGGTGGAACCCCTGGTGATCCAGTGATAAATCTTTCCGCAAGCGCGAAATTAACGACACCTAAAATTGTAGAAACTTTCCCGAACGAAATTTGTGGACCAGGTACAACGACATTGGAAGCTCGTGGGTCTATTGGAGAATTGTTTTGGTTCGAAAGCGCATCAGGTGGAGTTCCAATTGGTAGTGGTGAGGTTTTTGAAACTCCATGGTTGGTTCAAGATGAAACTTTTTATGTTTTGGCATCGGTTGATGGTTGCTTGAGCGGTCAAAGAACGGCAGTGCAAGCAATTGTGAAATTAATTCCAACAATCAATAATGGACTTACAATAACAAATTGCGATGAAGACGGTCTTTCAGACGGATTTACCAATTTTGATTTAACACAGTATTTGTCATTAATAAACTCTGATTTTACCAATTACACATTTACCTTTCATCTGACTTTGGATGATGCCGAAAACGATACAAACCTTCAATCAGCTACAATGTTTAATAATAGCTTGGCTTTGGCCAATGAAGTTTTTTTTAGAATTGAAGGAACTGGTGATTATTGCTATACCATTGGAAACTTGTTTTTAGAAGTATCAACAACCTCTTTTCCAACAGATTTTTTATTTGAACTTGAAACATGCGATATTGATGAAACTGATGGAATTGCAGTGTTTGATTTAGAGGTCGCAGAAGAATCGTTACGCGCTCAATTTCCTGCGGGTCAAAACTTGTCCGTTTCTTTTTTTAAATCAAATGATGATGCAATTTTAAAACAGAACGAAATTTTAAATACATCGTCCTATTTAAATACAACACCATTTTCAGAGATGTTATTTGTTAGGGTCGATGATGAGGAAACTGGCACTTGCTTTGGGGTCGGAGAACACCTTTTATTGAGCGTTCTACCCTTGCCAATTTTTCAACTTGAAAATGAATATGAATTTTGTACAGAAGATTTCGTACAGATATCACCATTAAATCCTCAAGCTGAATATCAATATAGTTGGTTTAATTCAAATGATAAAATGATTGGTAACGGTTCAGAAATAAATATATCGGATGAAGGAAATTATAGTGTTACTGCCATTAGTGCAAATGGGTGTAGTTCTGAGTTTGTTTTATTCACAGTAATAGAATCAGGACCACCAATTTTTTCATCTGAACTTATTGTTGTGAACAGTAATGAGCAAACCATTACTATACAAAATAACAATGGTGAACTAGGGCTTGGAAACTATGAGTATGCTTTGGACAGTCCCTTCGGACCTTACCAGCTTGAACCAATTTTTGTGAATGTAGAACCTGGGCTGCATACGCTATATGCCGTTGACCTAAATGGTTGTGGCACGGATGAGTTTGAGGTTGGTATAGTTGGTGTTCCAAAGTTTTTTACTCCAAATAACGATACTGTAAACGATGAAATGAAGGTCTTAGGAATTACCGAAAATTTTTATCAAAGTGGAAACTTGTTTATCTATGACCGCTATGGTAAGTTGTTGGCTCAAAAGAGCGCCTTAACTGGGAGTTGGGATGGTTTTTACAATGGAAGGTTATTGCCGCCATCAGACTATTGGTATGTATTGGAGTTGGTCACTAGAGAAGGTTCATTAGAAAGAAGAAACGGACATTTTACTTTGAAACAATAATTTTGAACTTTCGACACAGTTAGTTTTATCTTTGCAGCATGGCTATAAAAGATGTAATGGGTTTGGTGGCTAAAGGCCATATGTTGCCTTTGATGGAGGAGTTCTATACCATACAAGGAGAGGGATTTCATAAAGGTACAGCTGCTTATTTTGTACGAATCGGTGGCTGTGACGTAGGTTGTCATTGGTGTGATGTAAAGAAGAGTTGGAATGCGGAAACCCATCCGCCAACTAGTATTGAACAGATTGTGACTAATGCTGTCAAATATTCTGACACCATAGTCATAACCGGTGGTGAACCGTTAACATGGGACATGGGACCACTTACCAATGCTTTGAAATCGCATAAACTAAACATCCATATTGAAACTTCAGGGGCTTACCCCTTGACCGGTATTTGGGATTGGATTTGCTTATCTCCAAAAAAAAACAAACTCCCTGTGGGTGATATTTATAACAAAGCCCATGAATTAAAAGTGATAGTGTACAATAAACATGATTTAAATTTTGCAGAAGAACAGGCTGCTCAGGTGGGTGAAAATTGTATTTTGTACTTGCAACCTGAATGGAGTGTACGGCAAAAGGTGACTCCTTTAATTGTAGACTACGTTATGCAAAACCCAAAATGGAAGGTCTCACTGCAAACCCATAAATATTTGAACATCCCTTAGCTCTCAGTACTTGGTCTACCTCCATTACTTTCTAAATCTAATCGGCATTCTGGGTCCAATCCGGGAGTAGCAGCATTGCCCCTAGAAACTTGAAGTTCCATTTGTTTTAATAATGCTTCACCATTTAAAGAGCATGAAGAATGTAAATGAGATTTATTATGAATTGCGGAAAATGCTCTGTTCACTTGTCCAAATTCTAGCTCGGCTCGCATAAGGCATGGATCTACGTTGCAATGGTTTTCAGCTTCTGGATCTTCGTGGTCATTTACGGGTACTGTTCCAAGGTTTACTAATCCAAATAAATGTCCAAATTCATGATTCAAAGTGGCTGTTTCAACATCTGCAGTGGTTATTGTAAAACTACGGTCGGCTAATGTTTTTACAGTTTTTTCATAAATAATCATAGAGGTATTTCGGTAAACCGCGCCAACAGTAACTAAACCCTCATCAAGATTATCACCTTCAGAAGGTGCGTCAGCGAAAAAGATATATATGGCCAATGTGGTTCCATCATTATACGCAGTTCTATTTTCTTGCTCTAAATCATCTATTTCTTCTAATGTCAATGATTCTTCGCCAGTTGCATCAATCTCTCTATATTCAATTTCTATATCAGTTTTAAAAGTATGCGTTCTTAAGTAGTCTTGAAAATTGTTCATCGCTTCATCGGTTGGTCTAAACCCCGGTGCATAGGTAGCTTCAATTAATAATTTATCAAAACGTGCATTTGAAAGAATATCATTTGCAGAAGCACCTGTAGCTAGTAGGTTTTGCGATTTGTCTACCTGAGTTGGCCCATCATCAGCAGGATCAGTAGGTTCATTGTCATTTGAACTACAAGCAATAAAAATCAAGGTTGAAATTGCTAAAAAATAGATACTTCTTTTATTCATTACCAATACTTTGTTAGATAAACGTTTTAATATATTAATCTATTATGGTCTTAAGGTAAGTTTGGCTAAATAGTCGTAATGTTTACCCTCACTTACAAGCTCACAAGCAAACCTATGGTTTTGTGCATACTTTTTTAAATTCTCAAAATCTATATACAACCAATGAAAAGGTTTTCCTTTCAAACCTTTATAACTCATCTGAAATTCAACTTCACCATAGTAATCTATAGTGTCAGGTATCCAATATCCACCATCATCGTCTTGTTCAAACATATAGATAATATTGCTTGAATCAAGAAGAATTTGACCTCTTGGCCGTAATAAGGATTTAAAATGATTCAAAAAGTTGCCCAACCTATTTAAGTTGCCAACAATGCCAATACCATTCATTAATAGTAAAAGCGTATCAAATTTTGTTCCATAAAAATCCTGAATATTAGTACAAATTGTGTTTTGCAAGGCTCTAAGCTCGCAGACTCGTATGGCTCCTTTAGAAGAATCAAGAGCAGTAACATCAAAACCCTTTTCTTGTAAGTAAACACTATGACTGCCTGCTCCACACCCAACATCTAAAATTTTTCCATAACAAAGACCTAATGCTCGTTGTTCTATTTTAGGCATGTCATTATATGCCCGAAACAAATATGGAACCGTAATCATATCTTCTTCGCCTAAAGATGAGTACGTTATGATATCTTCGGAATAATTACCGTTTTGAAAATCCAGAAGTGCCTTTCCGATAATATCGCTCATAAGTTTGATTATACCACAAAAATGTAACAATATTTTTTAGGTTTGTAATGTATGCTAGAGCAAATAAATGAATTGCCGAAGAAAGCGGCTAAAAAGCACCAAGAGAATAAAAAATTCTTTGCAAAACTTAAAAAAAAGCCGCCTAAGAATTTAGACTATATCATGCAAGAATTGCATGAAAATGAATTTGAACAGACTGATTGTTTGCAATGTGCCAATTGTTGTAAAACTACAGGACCTCTTTTTACTAATATTGATATTGAGAGAATTGCGAAGTATTTTCGATTAAAGCCACAGCAGTTTATTGAAAAGTACTTGAAAGTTGATGAAGATCATGATTATATACTAAAAAAAGTACCATGCGTATTTTTAAGTACGAACAACTATTGTTCTATTTATGATGTGAGACCAAAAGCTTGTCGCGAATTTCCGCACACGGATAGAAAGAAGTTCCAGCAAATAAGCGATCTAACTTTGAAAAATGTTGCTATTTGTCCTGCAGCGTACAACATTGTTGAAGAAATGAAGAGGAGAATAAAGTCGTATTAGTTAGAAATCACTTTTAAGTTTTCGTTTTTAATGGTCCAAATCTTTGAACGTGATTTTGTATTTTAGAAGACTATGGAGCAGCTAATGAATTATTTTGAAACCATCCCCCCATTACATAGAAGTTTGATTTTGGTGGGCGGAATTACATTCTTTTGGATTTTAGAAGGCATTGTTCCTCTTTTTAATGTTAAGTATAGAAAGTGGCGGCACGCATTGCCCAATTTCTTTTTTACCTTAAGTACAATAATTATCAACTTCCCTTTAGCATTTTTACTCTTAAAAACTTCTGATTGGACTATTGAAAACCAGTTTGGAGTTATCAATTGGTTGCCAGCAATGCCATTATGGTTATATGTTGTTTTAGGAGTAATGCTACTTGACTTAATTGGAGCTTATACAGCCCATTTGGTTGAGCATAAGGTAAAGCCGCTATGGATGGTGCATTTGGTGCATCACTCTGATCATAATGTAGATACTACAACTGCAAATAGACACCATCCGCTAGAAAGTCTTATTCGATATACTTTTACCTTAATTGGGGTTTTTGTAGTTGGAGCTCCAATTGGGGTTATTATGCTCTACCAGAGCCTTTCGGTAATCTTATCGCAATTTAATCACGCGAATATTAGGTTACCGCGAAAAGTGGATAAAGCTTTGAGCTGGATTATCATCTCCCCCGACATGCATAAGGTACACCATCATTTTGTATTGCCTTATACCGATTCAAATTATGGTAATATTTTCTCGATTTGGGACAGACTTTTTGGCACTTTTATGGAATTGGAACCTGATAAGATTACCTATGGTGTGGACACTTTCCCAGATGAAAAAGTGAACAGCAGTATTGTGGGCTTGTTAAAACAGCCTTTTCATAAATATCGAAAACCCACTACAGGCAATCATGACTAAGTACTTTTTCTTTAATTTTTAAAGACTTGCATATGCGCTTTTAATAGGGCTTTAATTTTTTTTAGAAGGTATTATTGTGTATATTATCACATATGGATTTACCCTATGAGTTTTTTCAACTACTAGTGCCAATTATTCTGGTTGCGGCAGGGTTGGCCTTGGTCAGTTACATCACAAGAAATAGCAGGAATTTTAGAAGTAGCAGAAACAGAAAGGCAAGAAAACAGCTTTGACTTGCTAAGCCCGGCTTCAATCGTAGCGAAGATATTTCTTTCTAACTTCTTTAAAAGTTTCTAAATCAGCTTGCCAGGTTGCTTTTATTTCAGCTTCAGACATCCCTACTTCTATTTGTTTTTGCAGTTTTTCAGTTCCAGCATGCTTTGTAAAACCATCGGTATTAAAAAACTTAGTTTTATCAGTACAGTTTTGATAAGCTTTGATTAGCCATTGTAAAGAAACAACATTCAATTTTGAGTGATTGGACAAGTCTTCTCCAAAACATATTTTACCTTTTTCTTTAGGATATTTCGAGCCAAAATTGGGCTTGGGCACATAATTGAAATCATAAGCTATGCTGTCTAAAAATGAAGCGCCATAACGTTGAAATTGAAACTCAGTTCCGCGACCCGCATTTATATGGGTTCCCTCAAAAAGACCAAGACTAGGATACAGATTTATAGATTGGTCATTGGGTAAATTAGGGGAAGGTCGTATAGCAAATGAATAATCTGAATCATGTGTGTAATGCAACAAGGGTATTACGGTCAAATCGGCCTTATTCCCATCAGAGAGCCATCCTTCATTATTGATCATCTCAGCATATTCGCCAATAGTCATACCATAAACTAGTGGAATGGCCTGCATTCCCAAAAAGCTGGTATGCTCGGTCTCCATACTTGGACCATCTACATAATTTCCATTAGGATTAGGACGATCAAAGACCATTACTGGTACTTTGGCCTCGGCACAAGCTTCCATAATCAATTGTAGTGTGGCTATATACGTGTAAAACCGAACTCCAACATCTTGAATGTCAAAAATTACAAGGTCGATGCCCTTTAGTTGTTCTGGCTTAGGTTTTTTGTTTTGTCCGTGAAGCGATACAATCGATAAGCCAGTCTTTGTATCTATGCCATCTTTTACGAATTCACCTGCATCAGCTTTGCCCCTAAATCCATGTTCTGGAGCAAAAATTTTTTTAATATTGACATCTAAAGACAAAAGGGAATCTATCAAATGGGTATAACCATTTCTTTTGGATATGACGCTTGTTTGATTGGCAACAACAGCAATTTTCTTCCCTTCTAGTTTTGGTAAATATGTTTTTGTGCTATTAGCAGCTACGACGATTTCCTTTTTAATATTCTTAGTATTTGATACTTCTTTTTTTTTGGAATTTAAACTTTGTTTCTGTGCACAACTAACAAAAGAAAAACATAGGCTTAAAACCGTAACTTTGAAAATTGGGAAAATCGCCATCAATTGAATTTAGAATTTTTTATCGCCAAGCGCCTGATTACAGGGAAGGAACATAAAATTAGTATTTCTGCCCCAATAATAAAAATTGCCATTGCTGCTATTGCTATAAGCATTGTTATGATGCTCATTGCAATTGGCACAAGTGTTGGGCTACAACTCAAAATTCGCGAAAAAGTGGCAGCATTTAACGGTCATATACAAATTCAAAATTACGATAACAATACTTCTGATGTTTCCGTCTCCCCGATTTCTTTAGATGATAGTTTTTACCCAAAATTCGATGAGATCGAAGGAGTGTCACATATTCAGGGAGTAGCGGTAAAAGCCGGAATCATTAGAACAGAAGAGACTTTTGAGGGAATACTGGCAAAAGGTGTAGGCAAAGATTATAATTGGAAATTCTTTAAAGAGTTTTTAATTGAAGGGCGTTTGCCTATTTTTTCTAATGAGTTGAATGAAGAGGTTCTTATATCAAAGATACTGGCCAATAAACTGCAATTAAAACTTGAGGACACGTTTCTTGCTATCTTTTTGAAAGGTGGTGATCTCTCTAAAACTCCCAATAATAGAAGATTTAAGATCGTGGGTGTTTATGAAAGTGGTTTTGAAGAGCTGGATGCTTCATATGTCTTTATCGATTTGCGCCATGTGCAACGAATGAATAAATGGGATGCTAATGAAGTAGGTAATTTTGAAGTTTTTCTGAACGATTTTTCTCAAATTGATCAGAAAACAATTGAGTTATATAATAAAACGCCATCTGCTTTAGACACGCAAAACCTAAAGGGGAAATATTATAAGATTTTTGAATGGTTAGAATTGTTTGATTTCAACACCGCCCTCATCATTAGTATAATGATTATCGTTGGCGGCATCAATATGATTACGGCACTTTTGGTGCTAATTCTAGAACGCACGCAAATGATAGGCATTTTAAAGGCTTTGGGTTCGCGTGATTGGAGCATTAGAAAGGTATTTTTGTATAATGCAACCTATTTAATAGGAATTGGAGTTTTTTGGGGTAATATAATTGGACTTGGTATTCTTCTTCTCCAGAAAAAGTTTCAGTTTTTAAAATTTCCAAATCCTGAAGAATATTATATTAAATACATCCCGGTACAGATTGATATATCTACGATTCTATTATTGAATCTTGGAGTGGTGCTCCTCTGTTTGTTGATGCTGTTGATTCCATCTTATGCGGTCGCTAAAATCTCTCCAGTAAAGGCGATAAAGTTTGAATGACCTTATTGTAAATATTTTTTGTTTTCAAACTTCTATTAATCAATAAATCTGGACATCAAAATCAACCAAAAACTTACCTTTGTGGCAATTATGGAATACGCAAAAAACATCCTTGAAACCATTGGTAAAACACCATTAATAAAGTTGAACAAGCTTACTAAAGAGCTTCCATGTTTGGTCTTGGCAAAATACGAAACATTTAACCCTGGTAACTCAGTTAAAGATCGTATGGCCTTACAGATGGTTGAAGATGCTGAAGATGCAGGCATCTTAAAACCTGGTGGCACCATAATAGAAGGCACTTCGGGCAACACGGGTATGGGACTCGCTCTTGCTGCAGTTGTCAAAGGATACAAGATGATTTGTGTTATTAGTGACAAACAATCAAAAGAAAAGATAGATATTTTAAAAGCTGTTGGTAGTGAGGTGCATGTTTGCCCTACAGATGTTGCTCCAGAAGATCCAAGAAGTTATTACTCCACAGCAAAACGCTTGTCTAATGAAATACCCAATTCTTGGTACGTCAATCAATATGATAATCCCAGCAATTGCAAAGCGCATTTTTTGAGCACAGGTCCCGAAATTTGGGAACAGACTGAAGGCAAGGTAACGCATTTTGTAGTTGGTGTTGGTACAGGAGGTACCATATCTGGTGTAGGTTCGTACTTGAAAATGAAAAATCCTGATGTAAAAGTTTGGGGAATCGACACCTATGGTTCAGTATTTAAAAAATATCATGAAACTGGTATTTTTGATAAGAAAGAAATTTACCCTTATGTCACCGAGGGTATAGGTGAAGATATTTTACCCAAAAATGTTCGTTTTGAAATCATTGATGGTTTTACAAAAGTGACCGATAAGGATGCCGCGATCTATACTCAGAAACTAGCTAAAGAAGAAGGTATGTTCTTGGGCAATTCTGCTGGTGCTGCTATAAAAGGCCTGTTGCAATTAAAAGATTATTTTACAAAAGATGATGTCGTTGTAGTATTGTTTCACGATCATGGGAGTCGCTATGTTGGTAAAATGTTCAATGACGATTGGATGAAGGAAATGGGTTATATCGATTAAAAAGATAATATGAGAACATTACAATTAGAAAATAAAATTGTAAAAATTAAAGAAGGCGAATTGGTAAGTTACTCCGTTGATGGTCATGAATTTATTCATCAAAAAGGTAGCTTAGGTTGGGGGAGTTCGGATACAGAAATGTTTCCAATAATAGGCCCTGTTAATGAAGCTGGTTTTATGGTGCAAGTTCCGAAAGCTAATGCGGTTCAAGATCAGCACGGTCATTTACGTCTGTTATCCTATGACTTAGCCGAAAACTCTGGCACTTCTGCAACATTCGTCAAGGAATATAAAGCGGGAACACCTGTAACGAATAAAAAATACCCAGAAAAATCAGATAAGGCCTTATTGGTTTGGCCTTATAGCTTTCGATTTGAAAAATTTTTTTCTCTTACCGATCAAGCCCTTGAAATCCGTTTCAAGGTTTCGGGAGAACGCGATATGCCCTACATGTTAGGTTATCATCCTGCTTTCAAGTTAACCACAGATAATCCTATTATAAAGAACAATCACAAACAGATTAGCTTAGCTGAAGTCTTAGCTGTTGGCAGTCGTGCCTTAGAAGTACCTAATTGCAATGAAATTACTTTGGTCGACGAAAAGAGGATTACCATAAAGACTGAAGGTTTTGGGCATTTCATGTGTTGGACTGAAGTAAATAATATGGTCTGTATAGAACCGATTACTTTCTATCCTTATTCGGTTGAACAACGTAAACTTCACGAAGGTTTTCAATATCTAAACAATGAAAAAACCTTTAAGGTAAAACTCATATCAGGCGATTAAAAATGTTAAGAAAATCACAATTTTCTTAACATATTCTGCGTTATTATAGGTAATTTGGTTGTAATAATATTACAAATAGCCTAATGTTTAAAGATTTTATTGAGAGGATAGGAGTCATGAATTGTATCATGCTCTTATTAGTGGTATCAATTATCATTGTCTCTGAAGTACTTTTCCTAAGCGGAAAAAAGATGGATGCTATATTTATTGCGTTCTGGGCACCGACAATACTTGGTTTTATGAATTACCTGAGGTATAAAAAATAATGGATTTTATTCTACTTTATTCCATTGTGGTGGCACTAATTTTTTTAGTGTGGCTAGTGTTTGTGGTTAAAATGTACAGCAAAATAAAAAAATAGCCTAAGAAACTCCTTTCAACCAGTTTTTAAAGTGCTTTACCCTGTTTCTACTAACCACTAAATCTAATGGTACTCGGCTATGTAACCTGATTTTTAGCCTATTGTTAAAGTAGTCTTCAACTGAGTGGATTTCGTTAATTGAAATCATCATTTTTCTATTGATTCTAAAAAAACTATTTGGATCTATCAATTCTTCTAATTTCTCTAAAGTAAAATCAATGGTATGAGAACTTCCAGATTTTTCCATTAAATAACTCGTGCCTCCATCAGAGTAAAAACAAATTATGCTATTGATATCAATAAGCATTAGCTTGTTATTTTTCCTTACCAAGAAGCGTTTTTTATAATTGGGTGCAATAAAAGCCCCCATCATTTTGTCCATTCTTATTAAATAGTCATCTTCATCAGATTTTTTAAAAGACCAGTATTTTTTTAGGGCTGCCTCAATATCAGTAAGTTTAGCGGGCTTTAAAATATAATCAATGCTGTTGTATTTGAAAGCTTGAACTGCATAGGTATCAAAGGTGGTGCAGAAAATTATTGGTTTTTCAATTGTAATGGTGTTTAAAATATCAAAACAAGTACCATCACCTAAATGGATATCCATAAAAATTAAATCCAAATCAGGGTTTTTAGTGAAAAATTCCAAGGCTTCAGAAACAGAATCTAGTTCCTGAATTATTTTGTGTTCGATACCAGTTTGAGAAATTAGGTTTTTCAGATAAGCACTTGAAATGGGCTCATCTTCTATGATAGCAATTCTTAATTTTTTTGACATTATCTATGAAAAATATGCAAACTGATTGTTAATATAACATATTGTTTATCAATAAAACACTTAATCTTGAAAATAGTTACTCACTTAATAAGGGTAATTTTAAAATAAAATCTAATTTTCCATTTTCAATTATCACTCGTCTATTAGTTAAAAGCTTGTACCTTTTTGTAATATTTTCTAGACCTAAACCATAATTAATTCCATTGGTCAGTTTCTTTTGAAGATTATTTTTTATAATCAAATAATCATTTTCGGTTTGAATATTAATGTTCAAAGGTTGTTTTTTGGTGATGATATTATGCTTGACAGCATTTTCAACTGCTAATTGCAAAGACAAAGGAATTACTCTTTTATGTTTATCTTCATTTTGTATTTTGATTTTAAAATTTACGTTACTGCCAAATCTTTCTTGTAATAATGAGGTATAGGTATTTATATACTTAAGCTCTTCTTTTAAAGAAACCAAATTTTTATCAGATACTTCTAAAGTACTTTTATAAACGTTTGCAAGTTTATGCACAAACTCTTTTGATTTTTCACTATCGGTATCAATAAGGTGAATTAAAGTGCTAAGACTGTTAAATAAAAAATGTGGGCTTATTTGATTTTTAAGATTCATTAATTGAGAGGTGATTTTTTCTTTTTTTATAACCTCTTCTTTAACCTTAATGTTTTTAAGCTCCACGATTAAGAGAAGGCATTCGTAAAATCCCAGATTTGCAAATAGCACAATCGCACCAGTAGCAAACTGAACTGGAAAACTAGGGAGCGGGTAGTTTATATATCCCCAATGGAAAATAGGTTGCAAAAATTCTAGATATAGAATACCAATAATATAATAGGGAATTAAAAATAGGGGCATAATTAATAGTCTTTTTTTAAGACTGTCAAAGCCTTTAAACCTTTTTATAATTTGTAAGTATATATCTCTTATTGTGATCCATAATATCAAGATAATCAAAAATTCACCAAACCATTTTACTAGGTAATTTTGGAAACTAACTTCAAAAAACGAACCGGTATAGTAGATTGCCATTGTAGTCTGCGTATTCAATATAGCCCCAGCTATAACATATGCACGGTCATCAAATCCAATAATGTTTTTAGGGTTACCAAATAACATCAAAAGTTATATTTTACCTCGATTTAGTGTTAAAATGTACAAAACTTTTAGCGAGTAATCGCAAACTTGCGCTTAATTGAGCTTTGAATAATACGTTGCGCTTCGACCGTATTTTTTTGTGGAATTATAATTGCTTTTAGGTCTTCTTCAGAATTAACTTGCCTATTATTTTCAATAAAGCCGTATCCTTTATAAACGCCATTTTCTAAAAGAATAATCGCCTTTTCGTCTGGGTTTCGTCCATTGCGTTCTATCAAAACCCTGTCTTCATATTTTTTTAATATGGCAATAGCTTTGTACACTTTATTGTTATAATCTAGAGGAGATTCTTCAGATCTGCAAATTCCCTCGCAACTTTTAGCTCTAAAATGAGAGCAAGGTCCAGGTGCTGTTTGTAAATGACAATATTTTGGACAAAGAAAAAGGGCTTCACATAAATTTTCTAAATAGGTTCTGCAATTTACTTGATTATAGAATATCATTAACGGGTTAGGTGCTGCTCTAAGTGAATCAAATGCCAAGTGCAAAACCCCTTTTCGGTCTTCATAACTAAAAATGGCATATTGTTTGACTGTTTTTTTTTGCGCTCTATTGTACATGGGGTAGTGCTCTTTAATAGCGGCTGATTCCATCAATAGTGCTAAAAGTTCGCTCCCTGAAAGTTCAAAATCAATATCGGCTATTTCTTTACAAAGTCGAATTTCGTGATTGCTCTTATCGTAAAAATGGCCTAAAACTCTTTTTTTAATATTTACTGCTTTACCGATATAAATGATTTTACCGTTTTTATCTTTAAAGTAATAGACTCCTGGAGTGGTCGGTAGGTTATTTACGATCGATTTTGATAATAATGGTGGCAAAGTAGCTTCTTGACTTCGAGCATTAAGAAATGTTTTGATTATAGAACTTGATTCGGATTTTTTCAACAATATTTGAAACAAAAGTAAGGTAGCATGGGCATCACCTCTAGCTCTGTGCCTATCAGTTAATGGGATGGAAAGAGAAGTACATAACTTACCTAAACTATAGGATTTTAATCCAGGGATAAGTTTTCGTGAAAGCCTTATGGTACAGAGCTTCTTTCTTGAAAAATCTAATTCTAGTTGTCTAAATTCTTCCTTAATTATACCATAATCGAAGTTTACGGAATGTGCAATGAAAATACAATCTTTCGTAATCTCAAGAATGTTATTTGCAAGTTCTTTAAAGGTTGGTGCATTGGCAACCAGTTGATTGTCAATACCTGTTAAACCAGTAATAAAATAAGGGATTTCACATTCTGGATTGACAAGGCTTGTAAACTCATCGATTATTTGTTCGCCATCAAATTTAAAAATGGAGATTTCAGTAATCTTATTGCCTTTGATACCATTACCTGTGGTTTCTATGTCGATGATGGTGTACACTCAATAAAATTAAAGATTATTTTGTGTTATCGGGCAGTGGAGATTGAAATTGCTGTTCTAAACTTTGACAATAAAAAGGCTTATCAATCCAATTCATAACCCCAATCTTGCATCTTCTTCATGTCTTTTATCTAACTTTCTTTTTTATTCGGCCATATCTATTTAATCATAAAAAGCAATTTTAAAATATTTATTTTAACTTTCCATCACATACCTTAAATAAAGCACATGGGCTCCAATAAAATCTATAAAGGGTACCAATCTTTTCAATATTTAGAAAAAGATGTGGATTATAAATCTTTTGAACTAGCCAAAGAAATTGATCGTGTTCCATCTAAAAAAGTTTCTTTAAATGCTGAACAAGAGCAGTTGGTAGACCATATTCTTAAAGAAAATGTTCTTATCAGTGTGCATGAGCATCTAGGAACCTTTCCCAAAGATATTATGCAGACACCATCCTATATTAAGGAAGGTCGAATGGCAACTGCTTTCGAGGGTCTTTCCAAAGGGCATTGGGATTGTGTCTTTGATAATTTGATGAACGGGGTCTGCCAAATTCACTCCAAAGGTGGATGGAAATGGAGCGAGGTTATCCACGATTTGGGTATGCGCCTTTGTGATATAGCCCATCAAGATTTTGTAATACATTGCAAAACAGTCGACGATATTTATAGAGCCCATCGAGAGGGCAAAGTAGCCTTGGTGGCAGTGATGGAAGGTGCCATGATGATTGAGAATGAATTGGATCGAATTGATCTTCTTTACGGTTTTGGACTCCGATCTTTAGGAATCACTTATAGTGAGTCCAATGCCTTGGGATCAGGTTTAAAGGAAGAGCGGGATGGGGGGCTGACCAAGTTTGGTAAACGCGCTGTAGAACGCATGAACAAGGTGGGCATGTTAATCGATGTTTCACATACAGGGGACCAAACTGCCCTAGACACTATAAAGCACAGTACCAAGCCAATTATTATCAGCCATATTGGAGCCAAGGCCCTCTGGAATACCAACCGTATGGCTCCTGATGAGGTCTTTAAGGCCTGTGCAGATAAAGGTGGTGTCATTGGTATTGAGGCAGCTCCACATACTACGCTTACCCCAAATCATCGGAAACACAATTTGGATGCGGTCATGGAGCATTTTGAACATGTTAAAGATTTGGTAGGTATCGACCATGTTACTCTAGGACCTGATACCCTTTACGGAGATCATGTAGGACTGCACAAGGCCTACACGGCTGCATTATCATTAAAAGCGTCAAAAGGAACAGGAAAACCGGGAATGGAATATGAACCGGTGGAATACGTAGATGGATTGGAAAACCCTACTGAAGGTTCTTATAATATTTTACGTTGGTTGGTAAAACATGGCTATTCAGAAATGGAAATTGCTAAAGTAATGGGCCAAAATACATTGCGCCTTTTAAAGGAAGTCTGGGTTTAGATGAAAAAGGTCTTCGTCCTTATTTTTTTGTTGGCAACAGGCGCCTCGCAATCACAGGGTAAACTTGCCGGGGCCTCTGCCTTGGTGAAGTTAAAGCAAGATACAACCATTATTAGGCAAAACCTCTATTTGAATTTACCTGACTCCACAAAACAGCTTTCCCTTAAAATATTAGAGTTTGAAGGAAACAAACTATTGAATGTGTCTATCCACTCCTCTGGGCAAAATATTGCTATAAAAAGTCAAGGGACTAATGGTCTGATAACCATTCCCATTGAATTACCCATCGAAAATTTTTCAGATAAGCTCGAATTGGTGTATACTGTTGAAACAAAGACCACAGACCGTTACATCCCCTTTTTTTTTACCGATTTGTCGGCATCAAATTCGGATAACGACTTTTTAACCATAAAACTGGAATCTGCCAATGACCTGAACTATACCTTGCTATTTCCCAATGTAGAAACTACGGAAAGGGATACTGATGTCATGCGGCAAATTGATTTTCAAATTCCTGCCTTGACCTCGATGCTTCGGTTAGAAATACATGATGGACCAAAAACGCATATTGCTCTAGCCATATGGATGGATAGTTTAGTGGCAGTCATTTTCATAATCATGGGTATAGTCATTTGGCTAAACCGAAAACACTTAGCTTATGGATAGATTTATATTTTGGGGGCTATTTGCCATATTAGGCTTGATTGTAATAGCCTATACATGTTGGATGTTTTGGATAGAACGGAAATGATAGATTTACAATTTATCATATTCGTTGGCTATTTTCTGTTGATTTTTGGAATCGGCTGGTTGAGCTTGCGCTGGACAAAATCTGAAGAAGACTACTGGATTGCCGGTAGTAAATTGGGTTGGGGCATTGGTGGGGCCACCATGGCGGCCACCCATACCAGTGCAGGAACCTTCATAGGTACCATTGGTGTTATTTATGCTGTAGGTTGGTCCTTTGGTTGGGTACTAATTACCATTCCTCTGGCATATTGGTTTATGGTAGCTGTACTGGCACCCCGTTTTACGGCGGTGAAAGAATTGACCTTACCTGCTTTTTTAGAAAGACGATACCAAAGTAAAACGGCCCGAGGTATAGGTGGAGTCATTATTTTGATAGCTACGGTGGTTTACATTCAGGCCCAAATATTGGCCGGAGGTTTGGTGGCCAACGTGGTATTTGGAATCAGCCCCTTAACTGGGATGATTATTTTTACCCTTATTTTATTGCTTTATACTTTAGTGGGCGGAATGCTTGCTGTAGTCTACACCGACTTTTTGCAGATGTTGATCATGATAGTGGGTACGGTGGTATCCGTTCCTTTAGCCTTGATTCATTTTGATGGAATGGCCGCCTTAATGGAAAAAGTGGAGTTGATAAAACCATTGACCTTTGAATGGAGTGGTTTTCCAACCGTATTACTTATCGGATTGGGACTTGCCTTTTTCTTGGGATCAGTGGCGACTCCAGAGAAAGTAGTGCGTCTATATGCCATGAAGGATATGAAGTCTATTCGCAGAGGCATTCTTTTGGCCGTGATTGTAGTAACGGGCATCAATTTGTTAGTTTTTATCCTAGGTTTGGTGGCTATGGTACTCTTTCCCAATCTTCCCACAGGGGATTTGGCGATGCCCATGATTGCCAAGACCGTATTGCCCACTTTTGTAGGCACTATTATGT
This sequence comes from Croceitalea rosinachiae, assembly GCF_031846445.1. Lineage (NCBI taxonomy): Bacteria > Pseudomonadati > Bacteroidota > Flavobacteriia > Flavobacteriales > Flavobacteriaceae > Croceitalea > Croceitalea rosinachiae. Next base: position 153,432 of record NZ_JAVRHR010000003.1, read on the forward strand.
TGGCAGCGGTGACCTCAGCCATGATGTCCACGGTAGACTCCCTATTACTGGTGGCCGGTTCTGCCCTTTCCGAAGACATTTATCAGAATTTGATTCGGAAAAAAGCGTCCAAATCCAGACGATTATTTGTTGCTAGAGTTGGTATTTTAATTGTGGGGATTATTCCCTTGATTTCTATTATCAGCGGTTTTGCCGAAGGAGAACTCATTCAATTCATCGTCATTCTTTTTACCGCAATTATGGCCGCTGGCTTTTTTACGCCAGTAGTGGGCGGGGTTTTATGGAAACGAGCCACAAAACAAGGCGCAATCGCAGCCATGGTAGGTGGTGTCTTAGTGACTGGTTTATGGAAGGCTTTTGGAAACGAATTAATCTATCCGGTGATTCCTGGTTTTTTGGTAAGTGTACTATCCTATATTGTGGTTAGCTTATTCACCGAACGTCCACCTGAATCGGCCTGGAAACCCTATTTTGAAAAGAATTCGAATACTAAGAAGATAAAAGAATGAAAAAAGAAAAAAGATATATGGCCTTATGCTTGAGTTGTTTCTTAAGTGTATTTTTCCTGATTTCTCTTGGTCTTGAAGCTCAACGTGAACCTCTTACCTTGACTTGGGAAAATATCTTTACTCAAAATTATGGAGCAAGTAGAGCGGCCCTTTCCCCTAATGGGAAATGGGTAGCGATAACGGCTAGTACTCCTGAACAAAGAGGTATTTTCCTCAAGGAAGTGGAAAGTGGTGCTCAAGCCCAGTTTTGGATCTCTGGTAGCTCTCCATCTTGGTTTGCGGATGGAAGGCGTATCGTTTACTCCAATAAGGGAGACCTATGGACCATTGGGATTGGGGAAATTACACCCAAACGTTTGACTAGCGATACTTTAGACGAACGTGCCCCAAAGCCTTCTCCCGATGGAAAATATGTGGCTTTTTATAGTGGTCGGTCTGGGTTTCAAGATATTTGGATGGTTCCTTCTGATGGCTCTGCAGAGGCAAAACAGCTGACCATTGAGGCAATGGCACTCGATGATTTTCGGTTTTATCCCTCTTGGTCTCCGGACAGCCGTAAAATTGCCTACTATTCGTTTAAGGGTGATTATTGGGAAGATGATATCTGGGTGGTGGATGTTGCCACGGGTGAGGAACGTCAAGTATCCAAAAATCTAATGGCCATGTCGACCCCGATATGGTCTCCCGATGGTTCCCAAATTGCGCTCTTTGCCAATGCTAAAGATGAGTATTGGTATGAGGATCTCTCTTACATCTATTTGATAGACCCCAAAGCAGGAACAGATAAGAAATTGAAAATGCAAGTACACGCCACAGATTTGCTTTTTAATCATACGGTAAGCTGGTCTGGAGATGGTAGTGAACTCTTTTTTCCTTACCAAGAACGCTCCGAGGTGGAATTATGGCGGGTGTCTTCCCAAGGGGGTGTAGCGACGCGGGTAACCAATATGGGCGGGACGTTTTTCAATTACCATGCTACGCCCAGTGCCGATGCCTTTGTTTTTGTGCGTTCTACGTCTACTCGAGGTAATGATGTTGACTATATCAAGGTTGAAGGAGGATTGCCCCGGCGCCTGACCAATTTTTCCACAGAGTGGCAGGGTCTCTTAGAGCCAGAAGAAATTAGTTACCGTTCTTGGGATGGGTTGTACATTCAAGGCTTTGTTTATTACCCCCATAATTTTGATGCCGGCAATAAATATCCTGCTCTGGTTCATGTCCATGGTGGGGGAACCAATACATACTACAAACGCCTCAGTCTCAACGAACAATATATGGCGCAAAAAGGCTATGTTGTCATTGCTGTGAATTACCGTGGGGGATCAGGATTTGATAGGCCTTTTCAAGATTTGAGTATAAATGATTGGGGAAATGGACAGGCCAAGGATGCGGCCTTCGCTTCTAATTTCATCCGTTCCCAACCTTGGTCAAATGGAAAGGTGGGAATTTATGGCTATAGTTATGGAGGCATCACTTCTATGGCTGCAATTACCCGTGTGCCTGATGCCTTTGACGCCGCAGTGCCTATGGCAGGGATTTATGATTTTGGGGATGCCTACACCAATGCCGATCGCATTGGCAAAATCTTTACAAAAACCGGGCATGGTGGATCGCCCGATGAACGTCCCGAAATATACAAGGTTAGCAATGCACTATCACGGGTGGAGAAGGTGAAGACTCCTTTGCTGATTATGCACGGAGAAGCCGATGTTCGGGCCCCCTTTAGGCAGTATGAATTGGCCGTCAAAATCTTAAAAGAAAAAGAGAAGACCTTTGAGAGTAAATCCTATCCGAATGAACCCCATGGTTTTCGAAATCCCCAGAATCGAGTGGATATGTATAATCGCCTGGAAGCTTGGTTTAAAAAATGGCTATAATTTGAATGTAAATAGCGCTAAGTGGGGCTACAAAATTGCTGTAAATCAATTAGTTAAAAAATTTTAGTCAAATTGAACAATCTAAGAGTATACTCGGAGGGATTGTTTAATGCTTCCCTCACTCAATCTGCAATTATAAAAGCTTAAAGCACACGCTTTTTAGGATTGTTTCTAAATACAAAACCACGCCTTTAGGCGTGGCTTAATTAATCTTGTGGAGCCGGGGAGTATTGTAAGATTTAATTGTAGATAACTATTGAATAACGGTTAGCTTACAAAATCCCTTGAAACACTGGTATTTCTTATCTTTATTATAGTTGGCAGTCTGGTTAGACTTTAAAATAATTGTCAACCAAATTGTAATTCTTATGTCAACTCTTAAGTCAACGTTCTTTTTAAAGAACCCTCAAGGAAGAGGAAAAAAATCAAACCACGAATCACTTATTTTATTTTCATGCTACTTCAAGCTAGAGGAAAAGAAATTTGTTTACTCCACAGGCGAAAGGATAGCTCCAAAAAGCTGGGATTTTAAAAATCGGCAACCACTTCGCCATGGTTCTAATCGTTCTAAGCTTGCAGCGGAAATAGCAACACAGATAAATAGATATAAAGAAAAGTTTGAAGAGATTCAAGCAAGATGTAAGTCAATGGATGAGGATTTTACCTCACAGGTTCTAAAGGACGAATTTGATAAATCATTTAAACGCTCACCAAACAAGAAAAACCTATTCTTTGAAGCCTATGATGCTTTTATGGATTATAAGCAAAAGATAGGGGACTGGTCGCCAAGTACCATAATAAGATACAACAATATCAAAGGCATTTTAAAGGACTTTGAAAGAGAGAGAAAATATTTATTGACCTTCAATACAATCAACAATAAATTTCATGCCGAGTTTACTGATTACTGCATGAATGAAAGAGAGCATATAAACAACACCTACTCCAGAAACCTAGGCTTATTTAAAACTTTCATGTTATGGTCTTTTAAGAATGGCTATACCTACAAAGAGGACTTTAAGGACTTTAAAAAGAAAAAGGTTGTCGTGACCAATCAACTTGCATTATCATTAGAAGACCTTCAGAAGTTAATGGCGCATGAGTTTAAATTGAAGAGGTTGGAAAGGGTGCGGGACATTTTTGTTTTCGCTTGCGTTACCGGTATGCGATTCGGTGAATTGAAATTTATCACTTTTGAAAACATTGTAAATGGGGAGCTGCATCTTAAAGAAGAGAAGGATGCTGAAAAAGTAGTAAGAAGAATACCCCTTAATGATATTGCAAAGTTCATTCTTAGAAAGTACGATTACGATTTGCCCTTGATTGCTAATCAGAAGCACAACGAATATATCAAGGAGGTTTTTGAAATTATTGGCTATACCTGGGACGTTGAAAAAGTTACAACCAAAGGGAAAGAGAATATTAGGGAAAAGATTCGTTTTAGTGAGCGTATTTCATCACATACAGCACGTAGGACATTTATCACTATGATGAAGAAAAAAGGCATTAGTGATAAGCTGATAGCTTCAATAACAGGTCATAAGGACATGAAAACCTTAAACCAATATTACCAAGTTGATGATGAAGCCAAATCCGAAGCGGTCAATGATGTTTTTAAAGTAAAGTTTGAACTTTTAAAGAAAGTGGATTAAAAATGGATGAATTTGATTTGATTTTTTTTAAATGTGTAAAAAATTTTCAAAGTACATTTTCTTTTAATTACCAATTAAGTAATCAGCTGCAATTAAAGGATCCTTTTGAGAACAATTCTTCTTTTTTAGAAGAGCTTCGAGTCGATATTTTAAATGATTTCACCGACAAAAAAAGACTGAAAATAATTCCTTTTGTATTCCAGAGTTATTATGATTCATTAATTAAATTAAAAGAAAGTGATTCTGAGAAGATTGTATCCTCCTTATGGAGATTAAGTCAAGTATTCTGTGAAGATTTTATAGAGGCCAAGATGATCGATAAAAATCAACCAGAGGTTTTAAAAGAGTTAAAGAAATATAAAGCTAGGAAAAATACGAGCTTATCCCATTTAACAAAATCTGGGAAATATATTAACAATCATCATCACTTTTTGGATTCATTAAGAGATTTGGAAGGCTTTAAATATTTAGTAGAATCCGCTAGTTGTATTGCTAAAATTATATTTCACTGTGAACAAACGTTAGTGCCTGGATATACAATGTATTTGCAAACCCAAAGTTCTGAACCTTTTAAAAATTTATCACCAACTACCTCTCAGTATGCTATTTATCATTATGCCCTTCAAGAATTTGGTGCGGAGTTAAATTTCATTCAGATTGAAAAAGAAATTAAAATTGTTTGTCAGAAATATGGAAAAAACTGGAAAAACTTTCAAATGTACTACAATAAAATCCCGGGGATCCTTAGCAACCAGAGCAATGTTAAATTCAGAATTAAGGATATTACTCAAGTTGAAAAAATGCTAAAAATGACGCACCCCGAAATATTGCAGGACTTCAATAGTTTTGTTTCAAGTAAAATATAACTCATAGTAGCACAACGTAGTTACTATACTCTTTCAACTCTAAGTTATTTATTGAAATTGGCCTTGTATAACAATAAAATACAAGGTTATGGTACTTCCATTTGAAGACCTAGTAGAAGGTCAAAAAATAATCCTACAAAGGCTTGATGAAATCGATACTCGGATTAACAAGCAACCTTTAAAAAAATACTCACCAAAGGATATTGCCGATAATACTCCCTTAGGTATTCAAACAGTTTGGGCAGCTATCAAAGATGGTCGAATAAAAGCTGAAAAGTTTGGTAGAAAATACTTAATCACAGCGAAGGAGTTTAATCGTGTTTGTGAAGAGGCCAAATCCATGAAATATCAAAGAGTAGGTTAGATGAAAAGAGTCTACCTAACTAATGCGGAATATGATTATCTGCTTTTTCATGGATCTGATTCATTGGTAGCTGTTTTTGCTACTATCAGATATTCAAAAAAAGATGTAGTTATAAGGAAAGTGGGGAAGAAAGGCTCGTTGGCTACACTCCAAAGTGTAACGGGTCTGTCCCGCACTATTCTTTTAAAACACCTACCAATCCTAATTGAACTTAATCTAGTTGAGGTTCACTTTAATGGCAATATAGCAGTTAGAGGTCGTAACTGGAGCAATAAAAACCTTACCCAATTTAGGAATAACAAACTGATACCAATGAATGTTTATAAAAACTTCGTAGATACAAAAACATACTCAGCTTTTGTGAGGATTCATTCAAGAATAAAAAAACAAGAAAGGCAGATTGAAAAGAAGGCTAAACGGATAGAGGTACTGGAGGCATGTTCCCGCAATAAGCGACTATCCCAAGGCGATTACAGAATTTGGAAGAATTTGTACCGGCGAGGAGTAACGCTGGAGGAACTTAAATTAAAATATCGTTCAAATAGCACTATTTCCAATCTGTCCTTTCATAAAATACTCAAAGATAGTGATATAGTTAATGATTGTAATAAAAATAGCGGTAAAGATTTCAAATTAAAACTTTTAAAGCTTGGTTTGATTACACAACATAGGTTAACAGTTTTAAAATACCCTGGAATTAAAGACCAAGAGTTTATTGAAAATGAATCTGAGTTTTTGCGCTTTGGTTCTCTTTCTCAAGGTTCTTTAGGAGTATATCATGAATTAAGTCCAGTCATTAAAATAGTATAGATGCTTCTAGTAGGTACGGAAAAAAAGCAAGTTGTATGAAAACGATTATAAACAAAGGGCTAACGGAAATTACAAGTGTTGACAACAACAGCACTAGAGATTTAGCAGAAATAGTCGGAAAAAGACACTCAGACGTTCTAAGAACAATTTATCATTTAGAAAAAAAGATTGCTAACGCAGGATTACGTCGGCTATGGACAGAAAGTAAATATATCGATGGGCAGGGAAAAAATAGAAAACACTATTTACTCACTAAAAAGGGTCTTTTACTTCTGGCCTCTAAATACAGCGACGAGTTGAGACTTCAAATAATAGAAAGACTTGAAGTTCTTGAGATACAGAACCAAAAAGCCGAAGCTGAATCAAAAAGGAGATTAGAACTAGAGTTAAGTTATGCTTGGAACAAAAGCGATACAAGCGACTTGTACAGATAAAACCATGAATGGCATAAAACAGCTATTGGAAGACCTTGAAATGATGGACAGTCTATTGACCTTTCCTATTGTCATACGCAATCATAGGGTATTGATCAAAAAAGATTTGAGGGATAGCCTTTTAGCTATCGGAATAGAATTAGAGGCGCAACAATACTTCGAATTTGATGTGTTTAGCGAACTATTGGCAGAAAAGGGGATTAGCATAGATGACTTAAGAACAATCAGGATAATCAGGAAAATAGTTGTGTGAAATGAATGATGAACAAAAGCGAATTTTATTGAACGACCTTGATTTGTTTTTTAAGGCACCCAAAGTTTTTGCAATAATCATAGACGATGGCATGGTTGAACCGAGCAAAGATGTTGCTCAATATTCATTGGAATTTGGGGTCATCATCGATAGTTCTAAGAAAATGCCATTTGAACAATATGAAGAAATTTTGGAAAAGTATGGTTTGATGCATAGCAAGATTATAAAATTTAGGACTGAGAGAACCTATAAGTAAAAGAAACATATAGAAACATGCCATTTGACAAAGAAACAGCCGCGAAGGCAGGAGAGAAATCATCAAGGAAGGGAAAGCCCAACAAAACTACAGATAGCCTGCGCAAAAGGGTTGAAAACATACTGGATGATAATTGGGAAAGACTTAGCGATGATATTGAAAGTCTAACCCCAAAGGAAAGGGTTGATACCATAGTGAAGTTGTTGGAATATGCTCTTCCAAAATTAAATCGGACAGAGTTTAAGGGTTCAACAAGTGTTGAAGATTATCTAAAGTTAACCCCAAAAGAACGCATGATGAAACTGAAGGAATTAAAAGAGAATATCAATGAGTGAGATTAAGAAATATATAGAAATGCTTGAGGACTTGGAATTGGATGACCCACAAGGAACCTATCCTTTATTTGCTGACTGTTTTTATTACGATAAGAGTTTTAATCAAGTTACGGATAGCTCAGGAAACGAACTTTATCTAAGTTTTGAAAGTGAAGATTTTACAAATGTCTTCAAACGGAAGCTTGATTTCATTGATCTTAAGGAAAAGACCGTTTTTAAAACTGCTGAGGTTAAAAAGATGATTGAACAGAATCAAAAGAATAATTTCAACATAAAGAACCTGCCATGTTTTTTGATATGAGAAATTTAAAGAATGAGCGCGAAGTTCTATTAGAACTGGTTATGAAGGACCGAGGATGGGTGTTGGATTATTCGAAGTTGAAAAAGGAAACTCTTTTCGAATTGGCCGAAATAAAGGATGGAAAATATCCATTAAATATGCTTAAAAAAGCCTACAAAGAAATGGGTTGGGATATAACAGATGAAGAAATAAAAACTTTAATATTAGACGAATGAACAAGAATAATTTTATGGAAAAGGGAATGGTACTGTGGTATTTGAAATAAGTGGTCAGAAGTTAGTAGGTGTGCTTAACAGAACACTTAGTAAGAACAAAGGTTTAGGAGGGAATATTAGTTTAGGTTAACAACATAATTTCGATTGAAAATACGACTTTACTTAGGGCGAATCCAAGACTAAACAGTCAGAACTGATGCTATTCTTTATTTTTTTCTTTGTAGAATCTTGCCAGTAACAAATATTGCAACCAACCCCAATATAGTACTTCCGCCAAGTATTTTGCCCAAGCTCTCATAGCCTGAAAAAGCACAATAAACGGAAGATGCTATTAACAACAAGGCAATAATGAACCCGAAAATTTGGCCTTTCTTGCTTTGACTCAATTGACTAGTCACTGCTTTATCTTCAAGTCTCATACGATGAGCAGCTTGATTTTCCGCCATCTTCATGATTCTTTCAGCACCGTTTTCTACAACTCCGTTATAATGCTCTAAAACTTCAGGAGGAGGCAAAGGCCCGCTAAAACTACTACTTCTAACTTGTGTTACTTCAATAAGAGTTTCCTTTTGCTCATCCGAAACAGATGGGTTTTCAAGAATCTCTTGTACTTCTTTTGGGATTTTTTTTACCGGCTCCTCTTCTGGGCTATCTAATTCAGACATTTAATCTTTATGACTTATTTGCTCTTTAATTTCATCGACAGAAACCTTAATGTCTTCACCCACCATGCCCCAGTCAGATTGCATAGCTTTATAATCAGCTAGTTCTGGCGTCTTTGAAGTGTTAAAACTATAGTAGTTACCTGTAAAATCAAATGCACTGCCCATTCCTGTTATAAATGAAGACTTAGGGAATAGAAAATCAGTACGGTATTTTCTTAAAACCTTTTTCATTGGGTTATGTAGCGATTCAATAAGTATTTAAATTTAAGCAATAATACTTATTTGTTTTTATAATAAGACGTTAATTCCTTCTTTTAGTTACATAGGATAACGTAATATAGTTATATTTTGGTATAGTTCAGCCTTTGTCTTTAGGATTCCAATCTAAGCCTTTTTTCAGAATTTTCTTAAATCCTAATTATTTTTAAGCCTTTTCCATGGGTTCAATACTGTACCACTCCAAAAATACCTCAGCAATCCAAGAGTATCACTAAAATAATGACTAATGAATTACAAATTGGTTGATATATTGGGTTAGTATATTCGTTGTTTTATAATTCTAACTCTTTTGTGATTCAAATAAAGAATTAAATTTTCTTGATTGTTGGAATTTAGAAAATTGACCATCCCCTTTGATTATTTGAAGATAGTTTTTGTCTAATTCGATAACTTTTCTCAGACACTCTAAAGCTTCATTTTTCTTTCCCAAATCCCATAAAACCAAAGAAAGGTTATAATATCCCATTTTATGTTTAGAATTTATAGTGATGCTCTTTCTTAAGTAAATTTCTGCTTTCCCTAAATTGCCAATTTTATAGTTTGTATGTCCAAAGTATTCATATAATTCATAGTCTTTAGGATTTAATTCTAAAGCTTGTCTATATATTTCTATAGCACTTCTGAATTTTCCCTGTCGGTGCAATGATATACCTTGTTCTTTTAGGGAGTTTGATTGCTTTTGTGCAATATTGATGTCTAGTTCATTTATTTTTTTAATCCCTGCAGAATCTAAAGTTATATTGTTCTTTGTCCAAGCACTTAAATCTTTTGCCAACTCCGGGTTCATTACTTGAAGAAGTCCTAAAGATGCTGTCTTCTTCTCTTCATCCATTGAGGTCATATCGATATAAAAAAGTTCTAAATATTTTACATCAAGTTGACCTTGTCCATACTTTTCATTAATCTTATTTTGAATTGCCAATAATTCGGTTTGTTTACTTATCAATTCATTATTCGTTTCTCTACTATTTATTACAAATATTGCTAGAATTGTAGGTAACAACAGTTTTTCTGCAATTTTTAAGGCTTTTTCAGTACCTAAAAAAGTTAATGATTTCTCTTTTAAGATTTTAAGTTTACTCATTTAAAAAGTTATTGGTTAGTACGCTGAAAAACTAATTCTACTATTACATGTCTTTCAAATAATTCGATTAATTGGTATAAATATCTGATTAATTACACCTTAAAAGCAAAACCCTAGTTTTTTTATGGTTTTTATACAAAGTGTTTTTGGTTTCATTTACTACTTTAAAAGCAATGAAAAATCGAATAAAATCTCTAACTAAATAAAATCTTAAAATGTCCGAACTTCCAAAAAAATTAAGAGGTAGAGTGCCTTTTACCGTAATGCAAAATGATACCCACAATGTTATCCTCGATAAATACTATGTATTTAGTCAAACAGGAAATATTATGATGTCTACAACTGTTGCTAATTCTACTCAGATTGAAGATGATGTGAAAACAGTATTTAATGAAGTAAATGTATTTTTCGCAGCACTTACTAAGGCAATGGAACTTACTAAGATACCAGGCAAAGGGGAATCATATGACATATTTCATTATTCGGCGCTTAAAAAAATAATTGACTACTCGGGTTCCTTTATACAACTTCAGAAAGAAAGTATTCATCATGATTTATCCCGTCACTCGACAAATTTTAGTGAAGAATTGCTTTTGGGTGTTATTGGTTTAGCAACTGATAAAACATTAATATCATTTGCCCAGTCTATGGTGGCATCTATGGGTAAGGCCGGGCTTACAATAGGGACTGGAAGCGAAAAAGACAGCGAAAAAGTTAGTAACATAATATTTGTGTGTGAGTATTTAATGGGAATGCCGTTGGTAACCGCTCTTGTGATATATGTTAAATCTAGTGAGGTACGTGAATATGTGAAAGTTGGGCCTTGTTTTGGATATTCTTCTGATACTGCAACAATGACAATCAATAAAGATGCTTATTTATTTGTAGTTCCCGATATAGTAAAAGAATACTCTCAGGAAATTTTGCAAGGTGAGAATGATCCCGCCTTCAACAAATTAGTAGATAATCTTCGAGAGGCCCTGAGAGATGCACCCCCGGGCTTAATAAATGTCCGCAGTACTACATCCGATAACATTATAAGTGATTTAGTTTATGCTACAGATTATAACCTTTTGATTCAGGGTCTTAAGGGCATCAGTATCGATTCAATCCAAATAACTCTTGATGGCATCAGAGCAAATTTGACAACCGAGCCATCACTTATTAATCCATTAGATGATACTTATTTTTTGAAATTTTCATTCACTGCTCCAAGTGATCCTAAAGCCCACAAAAAGGCAAGTTTTGAAATGACTATCACGGACGCAACAACAAAAAGTAAAACAACGGTATATTCCGACGCAATATATACATTAAAAACTAGCAGCTAATTTAAATGAGATCTCAACAGGTAAGAGAAGATTTTGTAGTTCCCTTCTTGAAACAAAAACAGAAGGATATTGATGATATTTTAAGCAATATATTAAAAGGCGGATGGGAAGGTTGGTTTCAAGTTGAATTAGCAATGTATATGCTTACCTATCTGAAGTTTAAGGGCTCATTTTCACGTGAACAAACGTATTATCCAAATTCCGGGTCGAATTATGATATGATGGTCGAACCCAATAGGGGGACAAAAATTTATTTTGAAATAAAAACACAAAAAGGATTGAACGATTCTACGACTGCCTATAGATTGGAAAAAGATATTGACAAACTATTACGACTTGAATCTTCTTTCAAGATGAAAAATGTATTTGTAGCCTTCGCAATTACAAAACTTTCAAATCAGAAAGAGTACGATGAATTTATGAAAATGGCAAGAAGTGCAAATTATGGACCTAGACTTTTTGCTTACGACCTCCATGGCAACAGATTAAAGAATATAAATAAAAATAGATTGACTTTATTATGGTTTAAATTAGATTAAAAAAGAATCAACTTATTCCAAATTGCTTGAAACTATTCCCAAGGTTTTGGTTTTATATCTAAATCAAGAGTGTACTTTTCTAATTTATGACCATAAACAAAAACACTCTTACCTATAATTCTGTCAGTTTCAAGATTTAGTTCAACCTCAACATAGAACTTATAAAGAGCATAAAGAACATAAGAGCAATCAATAGATTTAAAGGTGTCTACGTGCTCTCCTTTATCCCATAGGCGTTCCCATTGTTTTTCTTCTGATAGTGCGAGGTAATCAATTAAATCCATTATCCAAATAAGCCTTGAGGTTTTCCCGGGTAGTCGATTGCCACTTCATTATAATCAACCTTTTCGATTATATCTTCCCTATTGGAATCTATAGTTCTTGAATATAGGTCTTTAGCGATAGGATATGCTTCTAATTCACCCTCCCATAAATCGTCATCGATGAGGTTCTGAACATCATCTTCAGTATTTCTATTGTACAACCATGCATCGACATCTTCATCGTTTATAATGATTGGTCTTCTAAACTTTTCATTGTGGATTTTGGCGAACATTGGTGTCGCTTCTTTTGTCAATACGGTAAAGGTGTTATAGCCGTCAACCGTTGTGGTGTAAATACCAGCCAAGAATATAGGGTCATCATCTTTGCGCTTAAAATAGAACGGAACTTTAAATGGTTTGCCCTTTACTTTGACTGGGGTAGTGTGAGGCTCAAAAAAACCATCTACGGGTATGATACATCGTTTGTGTTCCCATGAATATCTATAGATAAAATGGTCAAATAGCTTTTCCGATTTGGCATTCAATCCACCAAATGTTTTATAGTTCTTGAAATACTCTTTGTAGTCAGCACCTTTATTCTTGGATGGCATTATGCCCCACATGCCTGGTGTAATCTTATTGGGTTCCTCCTGAGGCATTATCCACATCAATGGATGGCTCCATCCGTTAGCGTGAAAGTGGATAAGCTCTAAATCCAGTTGATGGTCTTTACCAATTAATGCCTCCACCTGAAGCTGTCTTTCAAGTTCTTCTCTTTTTCTGGTCTGTCTTGTTGAATAACACATGTTCCAAAACTTATCGTTTCAAGTTAATTATAACATTTAACACTTACAAGATATAAACATTCATCAATAAAAAGGAATATATCCATATTTTTGGATTATGTCCTACACTCCATCAAGAAAAATGAATTTAGATAGTGCTCAAATCAAAGATTGGATTGCAGAAGTTATTGAATCTGGAGAGGGTGCTTTTAAGATTAAAAACAAAGGAACTAGTTATATTGAGTACAATAACGGTAGGTTTTTAATGAAACATCTCAATGTTGTTCGAGAGGTGAAAAAGACTAAAGAAGTTACTATCGATATATTCAACAAGAGAGTGGGTAGGTACTTAAATTTTGAATACAAACGGTATTACTATTATTTTTATGATGGAGATTGGTACAGACAGAAATTATGAAAGACGGAGAAGATAAAAATGGTATTATATTTTGGATGATTGTTTTGGTTGGCATTATAATTTATGTCGCTTCCAATTTATAGAAACCAAAGAATAGCGCGCGGATATTGGGAAAAACTAATTGTTCTCAATAAGACTGTCTGCCAATCTTCTTTGCGGTTACTTAGCTATTGATTCTATCCACACTATTCCTTTTAACCTCCAATATTTTCACAAAATCGGGAATGGACAGAATTTAGAAAACATATTAAATTATACCTAAATAGTGCTATTTTTATTCCAAATCAATAGGGATATGCTGATGTTTCGTCATATCCAGTAGTTGTGGTTAATGTCCAAAAACCGATAAATTGAATGAACAAAACGATATTTGAGATTACCAAAATGGATTGTCCTTCAGAGGAAAATTTAATCCGAATGAAATTGGATGGAATCTCAAGTATTGCGAATTTGGACTTTGACATTCCCAACCGAAAACTAACTGTTTTTCACAGCGGACAAATTGACCAAATCGAAAAGTCCGTTATCGAACTGAATTTAGGCGGAAAGAAAATCTCTACTGAACAAACCGAACAAACGGAATTTAAAGAAAATGCAAACCAAAAAAAGTTACTTTGGTCTGTACTTACCATAAATTTTGCCTTTTTCATAATCGAAATGACAACTGGATTAATCTCAAAATCGATGGGATTAGTTGCAGACAGTTTGGATATGCTTGCGGACAGTTTCGTTTACGGAATTAGCTTGTTTGCGGTTGGCGGAACTCTGACAAGAAAAAAGCGGATTGCGAAACTTGCTGGATATTTTCAAATAACACTTGCAATTATTGGATTTGTGGAAGTGTTAAGGAGGTTTTTCGGAGACGAGAAACTTCCCGATTTTTCGACAATGATTATCGTTTCAATTTTTGCGCTTATCGCAAATGGAATTTGTCTTTACATTTTACAAAAGTCGAAAAGTAAAGAAGAGGCACATATGAAAGCAAGTATGATTTTCACTTCGAATGACGTGATTATTAATTTAGGAGTCATAATCGCTGGACTTTTGGTAAATTGGTTGAGTTCGAGCAAACCCGATTTGATTATCGGAACAATCGTTTTTATTTTGGTAATTCAAGGAGCATTAAGAATTTTAAAATTAAGTAAATAAATAAAAAACACTAACCACAACAATGGCTATAAGTAATTGCTTGTTCTCGCCTACTTCTGAAAATCCTCGCGGATTTTCAGCTTGGTGTGTACTTGCAAAGTTAAGTGCTAACCCACGCAACTACTCATAGCCCAGACGTTATCATCAACATAGACAACAATGAAAATATTTATAAGTCATTCAAGTAGAGAAAAGTGGATTGCAAAGAAAATCTCCGAAGAATTAATACAATTAGGTTGTGAGACCTTCCTGGATGAGAAAGATATTTCAACTGGAAAGGCAATTGATGATTCTATCAATGATCATTTGGGAGATTCTGATGATTTTGTCATTTTGTTAAGTGAAGCGTCCCTCAAAAGCGCTTGGGTTTTAGTCGAATTAGGAGGAGCAATTGCTCTAAAAAAGAATATAATCCCCATTCTATTATTTATTGGTGTAAATGAAATACCTGATGTAATCTCAAAATATTTAGCTCGGGATCTCAATGATATTGACAAGTATTATGGAGAAGTCGGTAAAAAGCTCAAAGGTCAAATTATTAAGAGAAAACCAATTAAGAAGCCAAAAGTAGAACAGCAAAGTATTTTAATCGGCCAAAGAGTGAAAATAGTTGATAATCCAAATCGGAGCGTAATAGATCTGGTCGATTGGAATGACCAAGAGATGGACAATTATCTTGGTTTGACTGCAAAGGTAGTGGAAGTGAATCCGTTAGGTCGCAATGGAGAAAAGCTATCAAATACGTTCAAACTTGATATTGATAAAGGTGAATTCTATTGGCGCACAGACTGGTTAATAGCACTCGCAGAAAACTAATAAACTGATGATAACAAAACCTAAACTGCATTAAAACGCAGTTTAGCTAGAACGTTGTACAACATTTGACAAAAAATGGATACTGAAACGATAAACTCACTACTACCAGGAACAATCACATTGATTGTCACTTCCCTTTTTGGGTTGCTAATTGGAATATTGACTGAAAAATTTAAGAACAGGTTACGAATTATTACCTACCAAATTTATACTCAAAATTTAAAGCCAAATCTATCAAAGAATCTTATAGGAAATTTAAAAATATCTCTGAGCGAAAGAGAAATTGACTCGCTGAGAAGTGCGTATGTCGAGTTTGAAAATAAGAACAATGTTGATTTAGAAAATGTTGCAATAAGATTTAGTATAAGTCAAGGAGCAATTTTTCAAGGAAGTGAAGGATATGTGAGAAGTAGTCTTTCTTGGCTCAATTGGACTGAAAATCATAACGATTTTTTTCAAAATGTTCTTTCTGAGTTTAACGCTTTACCAACTGATGAAAATGGGTTAAAACAAATTCCAGATAATTTGCAGAATCAAATTAATTATGTAAATCAAAATCAAGAATATTTAATCCCAGTATTTAACAGAAAAGACACTGCTCATTTTAATTTTTTATTTGAAGACCCTATTGATGGTAGTACAGCCATTTTAAATACTTCAATTAATCATAAGTCAGTTAGATTGGAACGGAAAGTGGATGATGATAAAGTAGCTAAGAAAAATTTATGGACAGCAGTTGGAATAGGAATAGCGCTTGTAATTATTATACTTACAATTATTATATACAATTATCCAGAAAATAAGGCTTTGATTATCATTTCAGGTATTGTTGGATTTTCCTATTCGATTGTTGGCTATTTGATATTAGAAATTTATAAAAGAATTAAAGATTATTTTAAATAAAAACGTTGTAAAACAAGGGCTTTAATTCATTGCTAGTACAGGCTTACTTACGAAAATCCGCGAGGATTTTCAGTTTGGTGTGTATTTGCTAAATTAATCGCTAAACCATGTAACTACTCATAGCCCAGACCATTGTATGACATTTGAATTAAATTTAAACAGATTTTAAACGTTATAGTTTTGAATGATATTTATCTTTCCCCGGAATTAAAATTACTCTATTTACAAGATTTCAATAAATTACTCTCAAGTATGAAGGAATTTTGGAAAATAGATGAAGAGATTAAGAATCATTTAATCGAGATAAATAAGAACAATAATATTCAATCATTATATTCAAAATATGGTCCAACTGATAGAATGCTTGGAAGTTATTTAGAAATTGGCTATTCAAAAAGTGCGGAGGACCATTTATTTAAATCAATAATTCCTGAAATTCTTTTTGAATTTAATGCCTTAAGAGGTCAATGTATTTACGAATTCAATTATCCTCGGGATAATGCAAATTATAATGGTGATAGAGAACTTGGATTTTCATGTACCGACAATTCGGAACATTTCAGAATTAATACCATCAAAATCTCATACAAATCTTATGGACAAAATCATTTAGAATTTTGGAGTTATTTAGTTGAAAAGCTCAAATCATTTTAAAAATGTTTTACAACGAAGAACTGAGTTAAAAAACAAGTTTTTTAAGTTCATCTGGACACATAATTTTCATCATAGGGCATCCCTTATCCTTAAATAGGACAAAACCATTTAAAAGCTATCCACCTTTTATCAGTTAGTCATTTCTCAATATTATTAGCCACAACCGCTACCAATTTAGCTAGGTCTGCCTCATTATTGATTGTATAAACCTTATCCTTATACTGAACGAAGCCGTTTAAAAGCTTCCCTCCTTTAGTTGGTTTAAATAGCTCTCTTATATCAATATCAAGCTCATTAGCAATTGATGTCAGTAAAACAATACTAGGTTTTGATACTCCATTTGCCACTCTAGTTATAGTGTTGTTGGAAACACCAAGTTTCTCTGCCAAAGCTGTAGCCGTGGTTTCTTTCTCCTTTAATACTTCTTTTATTCTAAACATATACTTCAAAAGTATAATTATTATGTTAAATATACAATTAAAGTATAATTCTATTTGTTTAATATATACCTGTGATGTATATTTGTTTATAAATAAATACTAAACAAGAATAAAAATGAGTGAAACAGATGGATTTAATAAGTTGTGGAATGTTGCCTATGAGGCCAAATACAATCCAACACAAGAGAACTTATCACAACTTCAAAAAGTCTCTCAGCAACTTTTGAAGAAACCGAGACTAATTTTTAATAATCAAATCAAGTAAAAATGAAAACAAAAATGTCAAAAAAGAACGGGCTGGTAGTGTTTGAAAATTTTATCAGACACAGTATTATTTGCGATGGCCTAAACAACATTGTCGGAGATTGTAGCGAACTTGAGCCAGACTATATTCCGCTAGTCGATGCAGTATTCAATACAAATTTGGTTGAAGGGACAAACCCTGAGCTACAAAAGTATTATGAGCTCTTAAAGAGCGCTCAGCTTATGAATGCTAGTGTCTATGAAAAAGCAAAACTGCTTTATGAAAACCTGAAATTATACACTTCAAATATTAAAATAGATTAAAATGGAACTAAAACAAGATTATTTATTATTGGGGGAGAAAAGAAGAAAGCTAATTGTAAACCTTCTAACTCAAAACATCGTAACCGAAAGGATTGGGGAATCTTTATCAGCTGCTTGTGTTGCATTTGACAAAAAAGGTGGTCATTTTCAACCTACTGAAAATATAAATCCTTTAGCAGATGCAATTGATCTAACAGGCGTCGATTTTAGCGGTGAACAAGAGAAATGGGAGATGATGGGCAATATCTACGATTACCATACAAACTGGGAGCATTACAAAATTCATGATCGGAGCGCAGATTTTATTGCAAGCAAAATTTATGAAGCTTGGTGCATAGCAATCGGCTAATCCTTATTTTTGATTAAAACTACTAACCAGATTGTCAACTAAATAAAAAATCCTTTGCCAACTCAATGATAACAAAGGATTCAGAAATACAAAGTGGAGCCGGGGAGACTAGAACCTAATGTTCAAAAGCCCAATAAATATGGCTATTTCAAAATTTCATTAATTCATGCTCACCGAATAGGTGACTTTACAAAAACTTAACCTGTTTTTGCAGGAAAACCCCAGTTTTTTTAAGGTTTTTGTGTAATTATTTTTTTGTTTTTTTTGATAGCTTTCAGCTTTCATTCCCCTCCCCATATTATCAGGCTTATTAATACAAAAGGATTTATCCATTTTTCGTCTAACTACTATTGCCTTGGGATTATTATAACCAAAACCAAGTTTAATGAAAAGAATCATATTTATTCCGTGCTTTTTGTTTATGTTTTCTACCTCTAACCCTTTAATAGCGCAATTCCATGTAATGTTGGAGGTACCGGAATTGAAGACTCCCGAGAAATTATTAGACAAAAATATTAAGGAAATTATAATAGTTGAGCAAGGCGATGAAAAATTTGAGACAATCAATTCTTCACAGGACGTTGCCAAAATTATTCAAATGCTTAGGGCCAACGAAGAAAATCTTACTTCTGAAGGTCAATTACTCTCAAAGTCCCTTGTATTTCATAAAAAATTTGATTTAGAATACGAGTTCTTACCTGCTACTTTGGATGAACCAGAAATCATTACTCAAGTTCAAAAATATAGCGAAGAATTTAGGGTGACCAATGAAATTGTGCAATACTATATTTCAGAACATGCTACTAACGAATCAGCCTACGTGGACTTTCAAAATATGTTTTATGAATATCCATTTGAAGAGAATGTTTTTAGATATGAGTATGGAGGTACAAAACTAAATATACCAAACCCCTTGATTTTATCGGATAATACAAGCATAGATTTCGAATTTAGAGAAACTACTTGTGATAATAGAAGAGCGAATCAGCCTGTTGCCGATATATTAATTGAGACTTTAAGGGATTGTCTAAAACAAGCAAATGATAACCTTACAAAACTTGGCTTCGAAAGAATAAATAATATTACCATAACAAGCACTACTAATGGCCATTGTTCACCAAAGCAAAGAAAGAGTAACCATCACAGTGGTACAGCTATTGATATATCAGCTATTAATGGCATAAGCATTAACTACACAACAAAAAAGAAGACTCGTCGATACATATTTGAACTACAAAATGCTTTTAACCTTCACAAATATATTCGTGAATGTTATGGACCTTCATTTAACGACAAAACTGATTTTAAGACAAAGATTACTACATCTATGGTCGATTCCTATTCAAGAATAATTAGACCTCATTACAACCATTTACATATTTCTGTTAGAAATGAATAGTTAAATGTAAAGCTTTTAGTTTCTGTAATTCACAATTCTTTGTAAGAAAGAAATCTACAATAATAATCATTTTCAAACTAAATACTATGTCAATCAATAACAAGCAAATAGTCATAATCATAGCAATAGGCTTAGTGTCGTTAAACTTGCTTAGGGCACAAAAATCAGCACCCGTTGCTGGTGATGCCGCTACTTTAATTGATTTGCTAAAAAAGGATTATTCCACTGTAAATCCAGACAACTTGGAAGAAGTACTATCCACGGACAGGTCCAGGGTCATCAATATTTTTAAGTCATATCTTTCTGAAAGCCAAAAAAAAAATGAGCTTTCTTCATCAGATTGGTTTAATGACCTTTTGACTAAACTAAATTCCGATGATAATAAATTCCTTGGGAATTATTTCAATCATAGTTCAAAAAAACTTAAAAAATCTGAATTCAAAAATATTGACTACTTAAATAAATTGGCGGCCTTTAATGAAGCAAAGGATAAATTAGAAGAGCTTAAAAGAATTGGTGATGAGATTTTATCCAATGAAACCTTGCCAGCTTTATATAATAGTGCTCTAAATGCTTTTGAATTAGCGCAAAAAGAATATATCGAGTCTAGATTTTTTAAAGAGTATAGTGATTTGATATTTATTTATAAAATCTACTATGATGACACTAATACGTATCTGTCCAAACTTCTTGAGAAATTTCTCAGTAAATATGGTGACATTAGAGTGGGTGTTTTGGATGAATATGCCGAACCCAATTACCAATCTTCCATTCAAAAGAGCATTCCTTTTTTAGGTGGAGATTTGGCTTTCGAGGCAGTCATTGATGGTTTGAGCAGGTTTTTGGCCAAACGCATCAAGGAAGAACTAACGGTTTATGTCATCAAAGAGATCCAGGAGAATCTTAACGCCCCAAACCCACAGAGTTATTTAAACGAACTTATTGTTTTATTACCGAGAACAGCAGATTATTTAAGGGGATTTGAAGCCAATCAGGTATTGAATTTTGTTGACGAAATCAAACAGTATATTGAGGATGACTTTAACCATCTCTTGGAAAATGCGGGCAATCTACGTGCTACACCGCGTTTTAAAAAACTCATAGAGAATAACCCCGATTTTGATTTTGCCTTTGAGGCCTTAGAATTGATACCTCAACTATCCAAATTAAAAGCGCCTACCGATTATTTCGATTATCTGTCCAATAGCCGAAATATTGCCAGGTGGGCCACTTTGAAAGATGTGGACACTGAAAAAAATAAACAGGCAAAATTCCAATTGGCCAATGGGGTTCGGTTGGTGAGCATGTTGGCCCATAGCATCACTTATATTGACAACGGAGAGACCAAATTTGTTACTACCGATGTTATTTCGGACTATGCCTCCGAATTGGATTTTTATCTTTTATATGTGGGTTTCTTGCATCAACAGAACATCAAATATTATAACATTGATTTCGATATAGCGAGTGATGATGGTGAGTTGGATTTTGAGCATATCATGACCGAGGTGCCCATAGGAAATTTAGAAATGCTAAAGGAATCCAAGGATCTGTTTTTAGATGAGCTTGGGAAAATTTCAGAAAACTCAAACAAGGTTTATACGGCGGCACTTGCCATTAGAAAGGCCAAAGACGGTGAAGAAAAAGTAGATTTTCAGAAAGTAGCAGAGTTTGCTACCAGTCTTATTGACATGCTAGAACAAATGTCACTAAGTGCGGATAACATTTTGGGTAAGACGAATATCAAGGACCTTAAAATTGACCTGAACTCAAAACTGACCCCCTATTTAAATATCGCAAAAAAGTCAAATGAGATTGTACTGGACTTACATGAAAAAAAGTTCAGTAATGCCATAATTAAAGGAATAGAACTTACCTCATCCCTAAAAAATGATGGGGTATCCCTTGAACGAATACTGGATATCCCAAGTCATATCCAAAACGCCCCAAATGCAGTTTTGGTTTCGGAATTCTTGAGTTATTCCAGTATTCCGAAAGATACAGTAAGGTTGAATAGATTAAGACTGTTAAAAGATCAGATAAAAAAACTAACGGGTTATGAAGTATGTGGCGTAATAGACGATTTGGCCCCCTTGAAAGAAGCGGTCAAAACCAATGACGACACCAAAATAATCAATGCAATAAAAAGCTTGAAAAATCAATTTGATAATAACAAG
This sequence comes from Croceitalea rosinachiae, assembly GCF_031846445.1. Taxonomy (NCBI): domain Bacteria; kingdom Pseudomonadati; phylum Bacteroidota; class Flavobacteriia; order Flavobacteriales; family Flavobacteriaceae; genus Croceitalea; species Croceitalea rosinachiae. The sequence continues at coordinate 175,122 of NZ_JAVRHR010000003.1, forward strand.
GGTGACCCCATCTGGGTATCGGTGAAGCATTTTTTACCACCACGTACTCTGGACAACGATAGTATCTTAAAGGATTTAAAAGTACCAGAAGTTTTTCAAAAATTAAAAAATGCTTTAAAGGAGATTTTATTGAATGATGATTTTAGCTGTTCTGATTTGAATAGTCTTTTTGCCCCGATAGTAAATGCTATAGAAAATGAGGAGATGACTACTTATGGTAATCAACGTACTAGTTTGATAAGAGATCTAAAGAAGATTGGAAACGTGGAATTAGTTGTTAATGAAATTATAGAATTCAATATTTCTCAATTAGTTCTAACACCTTTGGAAAGATTGGTTTTAAAAGCCGGAATTCCGGAATACAGAAGGGCAGATTTAACTAACTCAATTAATAAATACACCTCTAGTTTACTGTCCAAAGCCTTAATAAACAAGGAGTTCGATCTTAAAAAATTGAATACTGCTGAGGAGGTGGTTGCTGCCAGACAAGAAATGGTTGAAAATATACAAGGTGTCCTACCCCAACTGACAACTTATCTGTTGCGCGTAAAAGATGAGAATCTAATAAAGGTTATTCACTTTGTGAACGATATAGCTTTGGCTGATAATGATGAAGATGTGGAAGCTGCCATAGACGCCTTTGCCCTACCTTCGGGCAGTTTTTCGCTTAAGAATGACAGAGGCCATTTTGTGGCTATTAATTCCTTTCCTGGAATTTTAGCGGGTTGGGAAAAACCAACGGATGCATCTGCAGATTTTGCACTTGGTTTTACGGCACCAATTGGTTTGTCCACCAAGATTTGCGAAAGATTGGGGCTATTTGTTCCAATCATTGATATAGCCGCACCGGTCCGTTTTCGATTGGATGGCAAAAATGATACCAAAGCCCTTTCTGAATTTTCTTTTGAAAATATTCTTGCACCAGGGTTATATTTAACGTATCGATTTGGGGAATCTCCCTTTACCCTAAGTGCAGGATTTCAATTTGCCCCGGAATTGGCGGAAATAATTGAGAAACAACCCCAAGGTGAGATGCAAGAACCCATAATAAGTTCACGTTTGGAAGAGTCCGTCCGTTATGGTTTGGGAGTTACCATAGATATTCCCTTGGTTACGCTTTATGCTAGAAAACGCTAAACTGATGAGGTGTTGTTGTTTTTTAGCTTTGCTAGCGTTGTTTAGTGCCAAAGCACAAGAATCGGACGTAAAGGATACGATTAAAGTTGCAGATCGTATTGTAATTCCCCTCGATTCGATTAAGACACTAGACGCCGATTTAACCAAGGAACTTCAAAATAAAAAGGTCTTTAGGGAACAAATCAAAAAGGCCGAAGCATTTGATAGGAAGACGACAAAGCGGGGAATACAGCTTTTTGAAGCCCAGAAGGCACGTGATTTGGAACAAGTATTAGAAATACAACAAGTCCGACCAGTTCAGGCGGAAATTCAACTACAGCAGGAAGAGGTACTAATTTTATCACAAGAATCGCTAAGCCTAGGAAAGGGAGAAGATAATAATGGCAAAAATGTTGACGATGAAGGCAATGATACTCCAGATAGTGAAAATTCAAAACAATCCCGTGTTGGGCTGAAAAGTATCTCCAACTCATCAAAAGAAAGAAACACCCAAAGAATTCAGGGACCTTCGCAATATGATAGTCGTATTGAAGTAAGAAAGCTTAACCCCAATATTTACTGGCAATTTTTCATTCAAAATCGAACTCGATCCGTTGGTATGGTAATTGAAAAAAACCAGCTAAAAAAAATAACGGATAGTATTTATCAATTTAAAATCACAAGGAAGCTCGGTGACTATCTAAACTTATGCCAAAGCGAACCTTTTCAAGAACAGCCAGCTATTGGCGTGGGAACGGCATTTGTAATTGATGATAGGACCATGCTTACAGCAAGGCACGTGTTCACCAAAACCTTAGATAAGTATGCCATAGTTTTTGGATTTGAAGTAGCCAACGAACAAACGGGCGTTGTTGAAACCGTTGTGCATGCCCGGGATTTGCATTTCCCAGTCAATATTAAGAAGACCTCAAAAGCATATGATACGAGTTTAGTTGAATTGGATAGACCCATTAAAGAAGTTCCATTGGCTTGGGAATCTTCAAGTAACCTGAAAAATGGTGCTGAAATATATATGATTGGGCATCCCTTGGGATTGCCTAAAAAAATAGCACTGAATGCAGATATAATTGACAATTCACATCCGCAATACTTCTATACTTCATTGGATAGTTTTCAGGGCAATTCGGGCTCTCCGGTTTTTCATTTTAACACCCATAAGGTTATCGGGATTCTGGTTTCCGGTCAATTGGATTTTAAATACAATGGCAACTGTTACAAATCAAATATTTGTGACCCAAAAAACTGTGAAGGTGAAAAGGTAATCCGAATTGAAAACATCTTAAAATCGAAATAATTTGAAACAACTTTTTTTATTGTGCGTATTACTCACGAGCTACAGCATTTTTCCCCAGTATCCTAGCATTAAGGTTGAGAAAACTGTGAATTTTAGGAAAAAAGACACCAAAAGACTTCAGAAGGAACTTGATTTATTGCAAAATAGAGTACTGAATAACACACAGTTTTGGAATGATGTAAGGAATTGCACCTATAAATGTGCTGATAAGAGAATACTTAAGACGACGAGTAGGAAAGGTAAATGTCCGTATGAAAGACAAGAGCCAAAAGACACGAAATTATATTCATCCAAAGAAATTCATGATTTGCTCAGAAGTGGTGATGACGAAGTTGGTAACCCCAAAGACAGCATTATTAATCTCAAATTGAAACTGTACAATAAATTAATTGGGCCCACCAAAGGCAAAACCTCTGGATGTACTTTGTTAATTTCCTCGGTTCGAAGAAAAACAATAAAGAAAGAACAGGGCGTTTATGCTGCCCATATATTACACGAGGAAATACATGTTTTAGGATTTAAACATATTAGTAATAGTGTTGAAAAGAACAAACTTTTGTGCAACGGTTATTATGTGCCAAATGCCATAGGAAAGATTGCCAGAAAATATTTGGGGTTGAATGTGATAGGAGAAGAGGATTTATGCGTTAATTCGAGTAGGTTTGAATTAATACAATTGCCCTTTTACGGGAAAATGCTAGAGAACTATTTATAAATTGTCGGATAGACTTAACAACGGATAACTAATTATTATACTTCAATATGATTCTTCATACACAACTTATCAAACGAACAACATGTAAAACAAAGGGTTCAAGAAAGGATATTCTATGAGTACGCATTTGATTGATTTAGATTTAAAACAGTTGTTATTATCTATAATTAAACCTTAGAAATTATAAACTTTTATGGAAAAAGTTGAAGTTATAAAACTATTCGACGAGTATGTCGGTATTGCAGATGTTCAGATGTGTATAGGACAAATCGAATCTTGTTTAAGCCAAAATCAAAAAATTAAAGAAGGAAAGGATAAGATAAAATCTTTTAGAATTCTTGTGGAAAAAAAAATTCGCGAGTTTGACCCACTACTAATAGGCTATTTAACACTGTTTCTACAACGTGAAAAAGATATCAGCATTACCATTAATTTTTCTAAAAATCCTAATTATAAAATCAAGGACGAAAATAGCTTCATATTTCAAATGCGACAATATTGTGTGTATGCCTACATCAGCACGGGAGTCTATCCGGAACTACAGTTTGGTGGTCAAACCTGTAATATCATATGGGGAGGGAAGTTTGTCAATAATACATACGTTGCCTCTAGGAGCATTTTTCCACTTCTATTTATATATGGCACAAGAAATAACAGGAGAGTTCTTGATTTTGAACTGCTTTTCACAAAAAGCCTGGAAGCACTTATTGATGGCCCTGAGAATTTCAAACAGTTGGGAATAAAAAAGTTGAACGAATTGCCTGCAGATGTCTCTTGGTATCGGAGTGGTGAGAAAATGATTAAAGAGTACAATCGTAGCATTATTTCAAAAGTCAATGCTAAGGACAGAAGAGCTTCAATGATTGGTTTAGCTAGGATGTATTTTAATTATGCCTTGGAAGAAGCAAAGATTGCACACCTTTACTTCAAACGGGACTGGAATGACGAAAATTATAAAACTAAATTGAAAGGGTTACAGGCCGGGAACATAAAAAATTTAGAGGAGATAAAGGACTATTATGATAATATAAAAGGAGTTTTTGAAGAGTTAGCCAAAAGTTCTATTCTACATCAGATTATTTATAGTACTGTTCTTAGCACTGTGATGTTGAAATCAAAAGGGGGTCGGGATGCACTTACAAAAGACACAAAAAAAGACTTTACAGATAAAATTATTGGTTTGTGGAAGTATACCGCGGACGTCTGTGTGTGTCTAAAGGAGATGGCAAAAAACATTTCGGAGCATAGTACGGATGCCTCTGGAAACCAGGCTAGACCTGGTGCGCTGTCCATTAGGAGATATAGTAAGGGTGATTGGAACCAACTTAGGAGCGCTGATAAATTTTATAAGAACTACGCATTCACATTCGAATCTGAGGTCAAGGGCATTCTGGAGGTCAACGCCTTCGATTTAGGTGAAATAGGAGTGATGAAGAAACTCATCACGGATACCCAGAGGTTATATAAAAAGTACGAATCCAACTCTGCATTCAGAGCGCCTTTAGAGAAGGATCGAAATAGGCTCGAACGCGGTGAGGTAAGTTTGAAAGACTTAATAGATTTGCGCTCTAACCATCTCAATTTTCAAGTCAAAAGGTCAATGGCCCATCTTGGTTTATTGATTTTATCAAAATTGATTGGAGAAAACCAGGGTATACTCTCTGTTGCTTCCTATGGTCATAATGATTCAAAAGATAGAAGGACGGCTAGTACTGCCGCTATCACGAACGATGTAGAATTTCCTATCGAAAAGGGAACTATTTTCAATATAAGCTTACCCATTAAGACTGGAGAAACCTTGAGATCGGACTTACCAACAAGATTAAAAGTTCCATCAGAAACCACAGCAATGGAAATTAAAGGGATTGAAGCTTTATTTAAATATGAAATAATTCAGCCTGAAGAATTTGGAAGGGATTATAAAGTAGACCCCAATAAGATTTACATTATTCAAATTTTCACAGAAATTTCCCAAGCTATTAGTGGGAGAGAGGACGAAGAGCTTTGGTTTGAGAGGATTCAAGACCAAATTGATTTATTGCCGGTATTAAAAATTTCAGGAAAATTTGTATTTCTCCTAAATTTTGAGAATTCAAAAGACTTGGATGAAAGCCATTTGTTTCGACTTTTGGGTAAAATGAGTCTTGTCTTTTCCTCCGTTCCTCTAATAGTCTGTGGGCTTACAAATCAATTATTTATAAAGTTAATTAGGGTTAATGAGGTGTTTAACTCAGAAAAACCAAACGGCGTATCATTTTGGAATGAAAATATGGCCACCCTGGTTTACAGTAGTACAAAAATAATGGGAGATACTTTTTACTTAATTGATGTACTATGGGGAAAGGAAGAAAAAGACTTTATAGCCATCAATAAAATGGCAGAGCAAGTATCTTTTAATTCTCTATTTCTTGGAAGTAACCCCGATTGGATAAGAAGTAAAGAAAAGGAATTGCAGGAAAATAACTTAGAGCGCCTAAATCCGGATAGCCCACTTTTGTTTTACAACAAGAACCTCCCACTTCCTTTTGACCTTATCCTTAAAGATGGTGATGGGCATACCTATTTTGAAAAAAACGCCACTGTGCTCCTTCAAAACCGCTTAAAAGCTGAGTAATGGGTATTCTAGAAAAAAACATACAAAATATCCCAGGGTATAAGATTGAAGATTCTCATTTTAGAATTGGTTCCAAGATTCATGTATCCCACTTTTATTACGCCAAGCGATTTTTTCAGAATGGCTTTTTCTCAAGTAGAATGGCATTTCTTCTTGCACAAGAAATTTGTGAAACAATCAATGACGACCTTTTGATTAGAATTAAGGAAAAAGGACTTACTATTCTTGGCTATGAAATGTATTCCGAAGTATTACTAAGTATGCTTAAAGGAATGCTCCGAAAGTTATGGAATTTGGATGAGGAAAAACTCAATCACAATTTATACGAAGATGCTCCTGAACTCAGGCTTATTAAAAAAGCCGAAATCCATCCCTATGTAATCATTGTTGTGCCAATTGCTACAACATTTGGGACAGCACCAAAAATAGAGAATCAACTTAGAATTGAAGCCTCAGTCAACTATGAAGTACTGAGTCCTTTATTCAATGTTTTATACATATCTGACGGCCCTGTTGTAGATACAATGAGCGATTTGGAAAATAAATTTGGCTGGGAAGAAAAAAGAACTAGTGACAGACTTATAAGAATGAAGAGTATCTACGATTATAATGGTGAAGGTCGAAATCAAAGGTATCTTTTGTCCATACCCTCTCAGTGGCATGATATCAAGAGTTGTGAGTTATGCCACCCTGGAGATAGAGAAGAACTTAGTCTAGAGAAACCCCTTTATGATACTGATAAAACCAATGTGACACCAGCTGTGATTTTTGGATTCCCCAGGGGTAGAAAGTTTGATGAGGATGAAGTGGGAAGAATTTACAGACTCTCGGAGGACATGATTTATTATGGCTACCACAAGCGAAATCATGCTCATTTTCTATCCTCAATTGATTCTGAGCGTTTTCTTCAAGCTAATCGGAAAGAGGTGGGTATATGGTTAGATGATTTAAAAGATCAGCTTGTCAATAATAAGGGATATAGGGAAACAGATAAGGTAATTTTGATTTCTCCTAGTCACTATTCAAATGCAAAATTTATTGGAATGGTGAATGAGACTCTTTTCAACGGATCGGGCAATATTTTGCATTATGACTCTACCAATGAGTATATACAAAATTTTGATTTGATTTATGGAAAGGAAATCAAGGAGGCTCAATGGGTGTTCTTTGTTGATGATTCACTCAAATCAGGAAGTGCTTTTTATAAAATCTTCAGGTTTATAGAGTCTGTAATGCCCAGAGGTACAACAAATTATCCGGTAAGTGGGGTAATTGTTCTATTAAATAAATCACAGCCCCATGTCTGGAACCATATCAATAACTTGTTGCCCAAGGAATTTGATTTTGCAAAAAATACAGGAACTAGAAAAACCATATTTTCTGGATTTGCCAACCTGCACTTTTACAATGCAATCAAAGATTACGAACATCCTCCAATTTTACTAGAAAAGGAAAGGTACAAAGAGTTGCGGAAAAGCTCGAGCCTAGATGTCCTTAAAGTGCGTTTTGCTGAAAAAGTCAATAAAATTAGAGCGGTAGAGCTGAGTAAGGAAGATAAGGAAAGAGATAAAAAAAAGAAGAAAAAACAGCGGTTGTTGGTGATTGCATCACACAAAATTGTAGAATACTTTACAAGGGTGGATGAGCCACGTCTTACGGGATTTTATGATTTTATGAACCATCTCATTGAAAATCAAGAAAATCAGATTGAAGATTATCTCGTGCCATCTGATATAGACAGCATAGAAGATAACTTTGCCAAATCCTTCCTCAAAGCCTTGACACAATTGCCATTTAATCAGTATAAGCCCCTAAGAGATGTGGTTTTTAGATGGACACTCGAATTACTTGATAATTTGATCTATGAAATAACAGCGACTTTGAGAAATAATGTACTCACTTATGAGCAGTTTGATACTCTAAGGTTCTTGATGCGAAGAGCTTGTCTCCTCAATTCCAATGCCTTAATATCCTCTAAATTTTTGAAGTTTGTGGCACGGTTGTACGGCAAGCATGGTATTCCGGATATGGTGGGAAAAACAGAGAACTTTCTGGAGACCTTAGGGGAAGAGGAGAAACCGGAGAAGTTGGAAGAGATTAACAAGCTTAAAACCTTCTTTATCTATTATGTGGTACAAATAAAGGAGCTTTTACACAAAAATGAATATCGGAGTTTGGTATTGGAAACTAATCTGCTCGAAATAAAGGACAATAGCAACCCATTTATAAAACAGTTGACTAGAATCTTGATAGAGGAAAATGTGGCCCTGATGCAAGCTTATAAATATTTGGGACAGCTGGAGAGATGGAAAAATGTGTATAAAGAAGACAATCCAGAAGGCGACTATTATTCTAACAAGAAGATTGAGGAAATACTTAAAATGGAAATTGTAAAGAACCACCCACGGTTTGTAGCTCTAGATGAATATTTCCAAGTTACCGAACAACAACCAATAGTTAGAAACGAGACACTTAAGAACTTTTTATGGTTAGAGAATTTTTTTGAACACGAGCACAAAAAACCTTTCCAGCTTATTGAGAAAACGGAACATATTTTCTCTAAGTTTTTTGACATGTTCAAGGTTAACAATATAGAGAAGATAGGAGCTTTTTTCGTGATTTTAAATAACAAAGAGCTAAGTTCAGCTGGTTTGTCACCATTGTCTGAAAAAAGTGAGCCTTTCGTAGCATTTAACAAGGATTGTGACGGTTTTAGAGGAATTGACATAAATAACCTTTTGAAGGATGGCAATCTGTTTTTAGATAGCTTTTTATCAGGGAATCCTGGTACAGATGAAAATGGAAGGTTGAACATTGGTTTTTACCGCAAGACAATAGCAGAATTGGAGCTAGCCGAGAAAGGATGGGAAAATTTATATAAAACACCTTTTACGAGTGAGGATATTTTATTGGAACAAGGTCTATTGCCTAGAATTACAGGAAGAAAATATAATCGTTTGCTATTGATTCAAATTGCCAGACCAAAGGATTCTGAAGATGTCAAACTAAGATCTCAAGGTTTGCTGGGTTTTTATTATAGCTTAAATGGAGAGGACTTGTTAAGCCCGTATTTGGTGCAGTACCTCCTTTTGCTCAGAAACGCTTTAAGCGCTTTTATCTCAAGGCACCATGAAAATGATGAATTCAGGGATTGGCAAATTGCTAACATAAAGCAACGAACTTCGCTGCTCACAGGACATGGTAGAGAGATGTTGATGCGGTTGGCTCCTGGTAAACCTGAATTTAGAGGAATCGTAGAAACGTTATTACTGGTGCAGAGGTTTGTCATTGACAAAAAAGACGAAACAAAAATAGTTGGGGAAAATAATAGCCAGGTTTCTAAGATTTTTCACGAACATTTCAGCGCCCGCGTTATTAATGATGGATTTCGAATAAACAAGGCATTTATAGAAAACGATCTTAAAGAACTGGCAGATTCAATATTTATGCTGGATAAAATAGAGAATCATGAAGAGGTTGATTCAGCTGTAATAACTGAGGAGAACCAATTGGATAAACTCAATTTTGAGTTTAGTGGGGACATTTTGCGAATGATTTGCTTTGAACTTTTTTTAAACGCGAAAAAAAACCGTTGGATATTTTTAGAAAATGAAGAAGTCAAGGATTTTGATGGGAAGATTTATACTAAGAATTACCTAGGTATTGAAGCTAATATGAATGGTAAAAATCTAGAATTAATAATTCGGAATACGGGACCGTGTTTAGGTTTCAAGGGTAATGAGTTGAACAATGGTACCCCGCTTAAAGATGATCAAAGTTCTTCTGGAATAGAACTGATTAAGGCCCTCTTAAAAGAATTTAAATTGGGAGAGCTTTGGTTCTTAGAAACAAGTACGTTAAACAATGATTATTTTGGTATTATTTCAGTCATGTTAGAGTTGAAACCGATGAAGCCTGGTAAATTACTATGATTGACAACCAACAAAATATTGCATCGAAGAAAGTCTTTCTGATAGAAAATCAGTATTACCATTTCAAGGAGATTTGGCAACGATTAAACGAAGAAAAATATGTCATTAATCCAAGTTGGAGTACTGACAAAAAGCAAGAAACATTTAAGGAGACAATAGATTTGGTACGGATATATCTGAATCCGAGGTATACTAGGAAAACCAGGCAACATGCCCTTGAAAAGCTGAAAAAAAAAATAAATACTTTCAATCCTGACCTTTTCATCATAGATTATGTCCTGGTTGGCAATTATTACGGTGAAACTGGGGTGCATTTGGCTTTAAAGCTTCGAGAACTTGGGTTTTCCCAACCAATTGTTTTTTTGAGCAATAGCGAAATGAAAACAGCAAATGTTATTAGCAAATACCCTAAAATTTCAGGATTTAAAATTTGGATTTATAAGGGTTTTGCAGGTAAAGCCATACTAGAAGGAGAGTATTTTACAAAAGAAATAATACCAAGATTAAGGGATATTTTGAAGTTGCATGCAGAAAAGACTATTAATGATGAAAAATATGAAATAATTGAAAAGTTGAATGATAAGCATGAGTTCTATTCTAATATCTCAGATGAGAGACATTCTGACGCTATAAAGGGACAAAAAAAGTTAAAATTACTAATTGATTGGTTAAATGTGCACAAGGAGGAAGTTAACAATTTGGGCGATCTAACTGAACTTTTAGAAGTTTTAATAAGGAATGGAATAGCTTCTGATAAATTTATAAAATTGTGTGATGAAATACTTAATAAACCTGACCTCCTATACTGGAAAGAAGCTTAGCTGGATTCAAAACTTTTTGTCTGCTCTTTTTGGTACCGTAATAATAGCACTAATTGACCATATTAAGAGCGGAATTGAAACCAATATTTTCGTTTTTTATTTGGTAAATATCTTCTTTTTAATCTCGGGATTAATTACTGTGACGGGGCTAATGGACAGGTATGGCTATTACTTAGCGGAGTTTAAAGGAGATGGTGGAAGTGGAGATTTCCGAAATTTTTATGCAGATAGACAGAATATTCGGGATAAGGTCTATCAATTACTATTTTATGTTTTTTTAATTGGATCTATGGTAATGTTGGGTTTAACAATTTATCAAGATTTAAACACTCCAGATAAAATTCAGAAGATTGGTATTGCTATCGATAGAACTGAAAAGAAAACAGAATTAATTTTGAATAAATCTGAAGAAATAAGACTACTAATTGATCAAAAAAAGGACTTAGGTGATTCTATTTCCTCATTAAATGTAATCATCAAAAAACAAACATCCGTTATTGATTCCCTTAAGGGAATAAAGTAGTTGGTTTTGTCTCTGGCACTGAAAATGATGATAAACTGATTGTGAAGGACGTATAAAGACCAGAACCTTGAGCTCAAATAACCTGTGTATAGGCCTTTTCAGGGACTCTAAAATTAATGCTCACCGAATAGGTGACTTTTGTATTGTAATAACAATGTTCAGTTGTCTAAAGCTGATGAAGTGTTGTAAATTCTTTCATAACGTTCCAGTAGTAAAGCTGTATATTTTTCTTTCATTTCAACAGATAGAAAAGAAGCATTTATCCAGTTCATTGCATCGACCTTCTTTTTGTAAAAGCGATTGAACACTCCTTGAATTTGCTTGTCGGTTAAGCCCAACCCTTTCCCCAATGATTCAAAATCATCGCGTTTCAGCTTACTTTTCTTTCCTTCTAAGGTAAGGGCTAACTCTTCTTTGTCATTGGGATTCACAATAGCCACATTCAATAAATCATAGGCAGGTGACAGTAACCAACCAGAGGTTGACTTGATCATTGAGAAATTTTTTAAATGCATATCATTGTTTCCTGTGAGGAAACTAAATAAGGTCAATTCAGAAAAGAAGATTTTATCCAAAAGGGTGTTATCTGAATAAGTATGTAAGGCTTTCCCAATTTTCTCCATGGAGCTTTTGTATTTATCAAAAGCTTCCGTAATCTGGAACATATCGAGCATATGGATTTTCTGACCATCTTCAGTTCTATCAATTCGTTTTGTAATATAGGACAGTTCACCGGATTGTAATCGAATTAAACTTGAAGGTACCGTTTGAATACCAAAGGATTCAGCAATACGCATGGTCACATGTTCGTTTTGTGGCATTTCGGGATAATCCAACGATGGAGGTTTAAAGATATAATTACCACCTAGAGCGCCAACAACAGTTAGTCTGAAATTACCAACTCCTTGCACTTCGTTTATAAGTGACATAGATAACTTGGGTTGTACCCCTGGAACAGATACGCTTCTTTCCACGATATTTTTTGCCAGTTCTGACATCTGTTCTAACGAATACTCCAATTTTGGGGGTTCCTTGGTTCCAAAAAAATCCAGACTACAAGACTCATGAAAATCTTGCTTTGCCCCCAAATCTTCATAACAATATAAACACTTATTTTTCATCATTTGCTATTACGGATTGTACACTAACAGCACCAATACAATTTTGGCAACAGGCCAATAATAATCCCATGCGATCATTTGGGTTCAGCTTCCAATTTTTGGTGGCGATGTTCAATAACCAACCTTCTGGAATAAGACCTTCAAAAAAAGGAAACAATCTATTTTCTGTGTAAGCTTCTTTTCTTACGGGCATGGAGAAGGTTATAAACTGTTTTGGATAGTTCTTTATGTAGTCGGTGTTGTATTGGAATATGTAATCGCCGTCGTCGGTCTCAATAAGTTCTCCGGCCTTTATGTCGTTATATACTATAGTTGCCTTTCTCATAGGTCGGTATTATTTCTATTCCTAAACTCCTTAGTACTCACTGCTGCCAGGGTATGCCCAAACATACTTAATACAAGATTTACTTTATCCATATTCAAGTTGGTTTTACCTTGCTCTATTTTACGAACAACGGTAAGCGCTACACCTGCACGTTCCGCAAACTCTTTTTGGGTAAGATTAACGGCTTTACGACGAACTTTCACAAATTCGGACAACTCTTTCATTATATGCTTTTAAATATAAAATATGGCAAATATACAAAAATATACGTAAAAGCATATAAAATATATTTTAAACCCATAATTATATGCTTTTGCATACATAAGAGATTTATTTCAATTAGCCATTCTGCATAAAATAAACTCCACCCATTGCCCTCCATTTCATTTTGGACAAAGCGTATCGTTTAAAAAGTCTTGAACACCATCCATTTTAAGAAATATAAAATGAATGTAGTTCGCCTCACCTTTAGGCAAAGATGAATTTCACCAACAAATCCATCACATTTAAGGGTAATTGTTTTAATATGTTATTTCAAAAAAGAAAATATGAACTGGATATAACAGGTAAATAGGGCTCAATTTTTATTGCTTGAATTTGGTATAGTTTACAGGCGGACAGCGTTTACATTTTTTGTCCTGCCAGCAGGACGAAGAATGTAAAGCAAGAGGGTAACACGCTAAAGCGATGTTACGTATTTTAATTAATTGATTTTCAGATATTTAAATATATATTTAAATTTATTATTGTAGCAAATTTACTGTAAAAACGCTGCTAACCCCTATAAACGCTGAAAAAGTTTACTGTAAAATTGTCACAACTGAAAAAATGTTGTTTTGTAAATACCTAACAATCAAATAATTATATTTTTGGTGGTTTCGGATAAAAATCATTTTTTAGTAAAAAACCTTGGGAAGCCCCATTTTACGGCGAAATTTTTCGTAAAAAATGTGATTTTCAATAGAAAATGAAGCAATTTACCTCGATTTGAAGTGGCCAAATCTTTCAATAAAATTTAGTGTTTTTTATAACCATTTGCCATAGCAAGTGCGCCCTATTTTGATTTTATTATACCCTTAGCTGTCTGCACGCTATAAAATCAAAACAGGATCCGACGCAGGTTAGTTATGGTAAGATTCGGGGGCTACGCTTCTAAGAAAAATTCACGGTGTTTGCTTGAACTTATGGACTATTCCAAAAAATAATATATTGTTGGTATTAGACTCTTTACAATAAGCGGATTTTGTAAAGAGTTTTCTTTTTTGAGTAATATTTCACTGAGTTTAACGGCGATTCTGAAACCATATTCAAAAGGTATAATGTAAAGAGTAAATTTAATCGGTCGTTTAAGTTTACTTTGACCACCAAATAGCAGCAATAAAAATGATCTTTCCCTAAACTTTAATAAAGTTCGGCAAAACGGAAAAGATTCATGTTAAAAAGTCTAAATAGCATTTGGAATAGTGCTAATTCACAATTGAACGAGCACATTTTCTGAAGACTCCAACACCCTTGGAACTTGATTACCTTTTGGATACAAAAGAACCAAACTATTTTTTGTCCTATTATAATCCTCAGGTAAATTGATAATCAGTGTGTCTTTTTCAACTTCATAATCAAGGCTTTCCAATGGAATACCATCAGTCACTAAAGCATAACGTTGGTCTTCAAGCATATAAAAAATCATCTTTTTTCCATGTACAGATACATACTTAAATCCCTCTTTTAAATTTGATGTAATACGTTGTGCGTTAAGTGTTGTTAAGTTGATTATAACAAAGATACCACAAAGGAAAATGGCCTTAAATTGTAACATGAGTAAAGGTTTGGGATGCTCAATTACGTAAAATATATCATCTTATTAGAGGAGTTTTCGATGAACAGTAATCATTTAGGACTTTTTCGATAAATGACACAGTATTTTGAGACTATAAATACTTTAGCTTTTTTTGGACATTTAAGGTTTACCAATCCCACCGTTTTATTGAACTTATTGGACTTTCTGTGTTCATTACTTCTTAAAAGTTTATTTCATCGTACTAATTAATTAGTTTAATTTTTGACATATAATTAAACTATTACAATGGTATTTGGATATGCAAGGGTAAGTACGGCTGAACAGAGTCTCGATTTACAATTAGATGCACTTTTAAAAGAGGGTATTGAGCAAAAGAATATTTACACTGACAAAGTTTCAAGCACCAAAGAAGAACGAAAAAGTTTAGCAAAGTTGTTAAACTATGTTAGGGAGGGTGACACTATTGTAGTTTGGAAACTTGAGAGATTGGCCAGGAGTTTAATTCACTTTACTAAGTTGATGTCCGAGCTGGACCAGAAGAGAGTAAAGTTCAAAAGCATTACGGAACCTTTTATTGACACTACTGAGAGGTCTTCTCATTCTGAGTTTATAATTAACATATTTGCAGCTTTGGCTCAACTGGAACGGGACATTATCATTGAACGAACTAAAGCTGGTTTGGAATCGGCTAGACGACGTGGAAAAGTTCTGGGAGCTCCAAAAGGAATTAGTAAGAAAAATCAACAGAAAGCCGTACTTTGTGAGGAGTACTTTACAGAAGGAAAATTGACTGTTTCCGAAATCTGTGAACGTCTTGATATTTCCAGGGCTACCTATTATAAATATTTGAAATTCCGCGGGCTTTCAGGAGAACTAAGATCTTATTCTAAACAAACTATTAATGATTGAAACCAATTTTATTCTAGCAAGCTAGTCTTAATATAAATATGATTCCCAACTTTCTCTTTATTATTGTTCTCGGCATTTTAACAGGAATATTAACCTTTTTGACAACACGGGGTAATCTAGTGGATAGAAGGAAAAGAGGATTTTTAAAAAAGCTTAATAACAGGGGGAAATTGGTAATTGTTATCTTAATCCTAATAACTGTTGCTTTAATCGGTCAAGAAGCAAACAATGGTTATGCTCAAAAACAATCAACAAAAAACTTTCTTTCCGTAGTTCATGAAAGAGATTCACTTTTATCTCTTGATTTAAATCAAAGTATGGATTCCTTAAATACCATAAACAAAAAATTTAGTCTTCAAATAGACTCCTTAGTACACAACAATACAATTTTAAAGAACAATTTATTCAAAATTCAAAATCAAAACGGCAGGTTATCTAATAAATTGATTGAATCTTACGAATCGTTATTGAACAATATCACTGGGGGTGATTCGTATTGTTTTTTGTCCCTAAAAAACTTGACGCATAGACTTGAATTTGCTACTGTATTTAATCAGCAAAAATTTCCGATGTATGATGTTACTATGACAATTAGAGATATATCAAAGTTGAATTTAATAAACACATCTGACTTGGATTTGAATGCTTTGGATGATTCTAGCAGAACTTATAACATTGGTGTCCTTAAACCTATGTCAGGCAAAAGAATTCCTACTCCAAGGTTAGATTTAAGTAAAGACAGCTTAACTATTCAAGTTGAATTTTCTGCAAGAAACGGGTTTCACTCTCAAATAATAAGATTAAAGAAACGAAATAATATGTGGTATACTTCCAGTGTTGTATACCGTAACTTTCCAGAATTTCAAGAACTATACTCATTTAAGGATGAGGAATTTGATTCGTAAGGTTGGAAATAAAATATAGGAAATAATTGTACTTGGAGTTAGACCATTTATGATAGATGCCCAGGATAATATGTTCGTTGTAATTACAAGGATAAAATAAAGTTGAAAATTCAATAAAACGATAAGACAATGCTCTTAAAATGGAAATTATGTGTTTTGGTCATAGTACTGAACTATTTTGAATACGATTGCCTAGCACAAACAGATAAACTATCAGAACCTTGGAAAAACGAACACAATGTAATTGTCATTGATGCCTACGGTCCAAACATAATAGATTTTCAGAAAATCAGCTCTGATAATAAAGTAGTTGGACTTATCCACAAAGCATCTCAGGGGTTCACTAGTGATGACAAATTCTATGAACGTCGTAGTTTAGCCAAACAGCATAATCTACTTTTTGGTTCCTATCATCTTGGTTTAGCTGGAAATCCCAAGAAGCAAGCAAAATTCTACCTTAAAACAATTGGAAACTATGAAAATGAAATTCTTGCGTTAGACTTGGAAGGACTAACTAGCAATTATATGAGTTTAGAGGAAGCAATTGTTTTTATAGAATACATTCACAAAAAAACAAATCAGTACCCTGTTTTATATGTAAATCACCAGGTGTACAAAGAACTTAATGACAAGTACAATAAAACGAGTGTTTTTAGTAAATGTCCCTTGTGGTATGCACGCTTTAGGAAGAACATTCCATCCGAACAGTTTAAATCTGACATTTGGAATTCATATTTTCTTTGGCAGTTTAGTTCCGAATTGAATTGTAAAAAGAATGGTGATTGTCATTACAATGTCCCTGGGACTAGATACGATATAGATGTAAATGTATTTGCCGGCACAAAAAAGGAATTAACTCTAATTTGGCATGGAAAAGCTCAATAATAGCCCCAAGTAAATTTCATAAATGAATTCATCTATATTCAAAAGACTAGTAAACAAACATTTTGCTCCAAGAATCAAGCAAATTGGCTGGGTTGGAAGCGGTTTCAACTATAGAAGAACTAATGAGAATCATGTGATAGATTATTTTGGGATGTACGGTAGCTGGATGGGAGGTAGGATTTACTGTGAAACTGGGATTCATTTTGATTTTTTACCCCTTTATCAACATGATAAAACAATTGAAAAAAAGAGTGTTACCGAGTGTTTATTTAGAGAACGACTCTCAACAGGAACTTGGGAGTTTTACTCAGAGGAGGTAAGGAACATAAAACAGGTTGAAAATATACTCGAAACTTTTTTAAGGGACAGCTCTAAATTTTATTCAGATTTCGAGAATTTTCCAGCCCCTTTTGATAAGATTTCTGTTGAGCACCTTAGGAATGAGAGGCACTATAAGTTACTTGGTAAATATGAGATATTCAACATGCGGATTTTTGCACGGTTAATGAAAGACATTCACCTGTTTCTTGGGAATATTGATAAAGCCAAAGATTTTTCGGAATATGGAATTGAACGAGTAAATGAACTCGCAAAAGAAATGTTGGTTGGGAGAAAAACTAAAACCTATCGCTTAACTGAAGAAACTTTTAGAATTGAAATTGAAAATCTTCGATTGAAATGAAATTTTAAAGAAAACTACATTTGACCGATAACTCTTGGTAATTAGTATTTATCATCTATTAAAAAAACCAAAAGCTAAAAAACAACTCAATGACTAATGAAGAGTTTTATCAAAGAACGATTAAAGACTTGCAATCTAAAATTGAAAGTGAAGATGAGTACCAACTACTAAGGGCGTCAGCACTTATTAGACAGCTTTTGGTTGACGGTGATGTTTCTCTAGCGTTAGTAGTTAAAAAGCCTTACAATCTTAAGTTAAGTTTTCGCTACAATAACACTAAGGCAGGATACTCGGCGGCAATAATCGCAACGAACCCCTTATCATGGTCACTTCAAGATGGGCTAGATCCAGAAACTTTAATCACAAGAGGTGAAATCATTGATGGAACATTGGATGATTTCTTGTCTAATATCATATTGATTCATAATAGTGAGTATTTGAGTGTAAAAGATGTCATTACGTACGCGGCAAATGTTATGGGTGGGGTTCATGCTGGAAAGGCTAAAAATACAAATCATGAAATCATGGAAACCATTAGCATAAAGTTTGGAAACATAGCTGCGGCAGCTAATCAAATTAAATCAATTGGGCGAGTTATTTTAAGAGCACTAGAACCTTTAAATCAAGTAATCGCCGATAAGGCCAAAGTATAATTAAACAATAAACCATTACATTTTTCTATTTAATGTTTAAACCTAAATTTTAATCTACAATTTCTTCAATGAGATTGATAATTCGATTCTTACGCAGTATTTTCCTTTTTGGGTGCATAGTACTTGTTCATTCTTGTGACGAACAAATAAAAAACAGTTATCGAGATGATATAGGACAATGTATCCCTGAAGGACAAAAGGCCATTGTGAATCTCAAATATACAGACAGCCCTGGTGGAGAAACCCGCTATTTTATTGATTGTGAAATGTTCAATGGTGATACCTGTACTAATTTAGTAACAGTTCATGACTTTGAGTTTTTAAAAATAGGCGATACTATATCTAGGGAATCGGCAAGAAACGAATGTCTTAAAATACATGGTGTGCCATGTAAAGAAGCCAATAGACTGAGTCTTAAGATTATTCTTTTTGTTTTAATTTTTATCGGCATTCCTTTTTTTATCGACTTTGTTTATGGTGATAAACTAAACGAACTTTTTAAGTCCACTTGGGTTGGAAAAGTTTGGTATGTTATCAAAAAGTTTTTCAAGAAACTAGTTCATGTTGAATACGGATTCAACATATTTTGCTTGATAGTTGGCACAGCGGAAGTGCTTTTGGGAATTGTATTGTGGAAATTAGGAATTGAGATTTATGGAAGTGTTGGATTTCTGTTTATTGTAAAGTGGCTGCTGTTATTTACGACCGCTGCTATTGTATTATTATGGATTTTTGGTGGACTGGATAATCTCATGAAAAATCTTACCATTATCTCCTTAGGGACTATCTTTATTTGTATGATTACACTGTTTTTTGGTTTGTTGGGATTGAGTTATGTGGATATGGTAAAATTCCATTTTGAGAACATGCGAAGTAGCTGATTGAACACTTCCATTATGGTCATTTCTACCCTTTTGGAAACGCCACAAGGATAGTATCCCAATTTACATTGGCATAGTACTAGTGGTACTTTTAGTCTTATTTATTATATTAATACATCGTTCTAGGAATCGATGAAAAAATCAAAGTTCAATTAAACGATAAACTGAGAATTAAATGATTCGCTTTTTCCAAATAATTTTCGGGGGTATTATATTTAATTTTATTGGGGCCTCAATAAGATGGATTTATGGTTCTGTTTGGAGAACTCTGTTCAACAAACCCAAATTTACTTTTAAAGAATATCTATATGGGCCAAAAGGTACTAATGATTACTATGACAAGAATGCACATGAATTGAATAACAAATTAATTGGAATATTCGCAATTGGTATTGCAGGTGCAATAATTGTCGCCAAATCATTATAGTCAAAAGTTCAAATAAAGGATGCCAAGACAATTTTTTTATGTCCAAGGATATTGATGTAGATATTATACCCTTATTCCTACTTCTAGGAGTTGGAATAATTCTTTGGCTAATTAAACGTTGGAGATTTAATTTAAAGAAAAAAAGTCGTCGAAACTATTATCGCAATACCTATTTAAAATCGGATGCATGGAAAAGAAAACGTTATGTTGTACTAAAACGAGATAATTGGAAATGTGTTTATTGCGGCAAAAGAGCTACACAAGTTCATCATAAAAGGTACGCGAAGAAAAATATTGGAAAAGAACCTATTAAATGGTTGGTTTCAATTTGTAAGTCATGTCATGATGAATTGCATTAAGAATTTGTAATTTATCAAAAAACAAGAGTTCAATAAAAGGATTCGTAAACTTAGTTTTTGCAATGAATTACAAATTCTTAATTCTTGGTACTCTCGGTTGGATTGTAGCTATTTGGATATTTCCATTCGCCAGAAAAAGAATAAATGAAGGAGAATTGAATCACTTAACAGTAAAGGGCATTATCCTACCGGTAATTCTGTTTATCATGGGATTATATTTTATCGCCCGAGAGCTGTCTAAAATATTATAGGTTTAAAAAAAGTTCAAATAAACGATTCACTTGAAATACCGAAAATCAGATATGAACTATATCAAGAAGTATTTATTTCTTCTCTCTTTTATATTTAGTTTTTACCACAGTTATACCCAAAACAAAGAAGTCGTCTTCAGTTCTGAATTGGTAGGAGATGATGGGGTCATAGGAATAAATGAATTAGTAAAAATCAAATTCACCGGCAATGTAGATTTCGAAGGCATCAGTGACCTCCCTTTCGAAGACTTCAAAATTATAAGCGGCCCAACCCCTTCAACTTACACTGACAAAGAAACTGGAAAAAGAGTAAAAAAGGAAAGTGCCGGTTCCTTACTCAAATCTTACTATTACATTCTAATGCCGGAAAGAAAGGGGAATCTAAATATTAGGGCTGAACAAATGGAGTTTAAGGAAAAGTTATACGAAGCCCAACCAATAGACATTAAGGTAACTGATAGTGTTGAAATTGTAGATTACGTAACCAGTGGTATGATAACTGCACAAGAAGAAATTCAATTAACTGCTGAAGTAATTTATAATTCCACCCACAAAGATTCTCTAAATGTGGTTTATAAGTTATTCTTTCCTTTTTCCATCGGTTTGCAAAGATTTGGGTTCTTAAAAATTCCAGACTACAGTAAATTTAATGGAGTTGATGTGCCAATTTCAGAATACGAACCCAAAAATGAAAATCATGATGGAAAAAACTATAGAAGTATTGTTTTAAAAAGTTTTGTTATTCCGAGTTCAAAGAATCAAGAATTTGAAATAGAGCCATTATCTATAGAGTTGTTTTTTGAAGTTCCTACCTTTGAGTTAGATTTAAATGGGAGTAGAATTTACGAATCTCTTTATTTTCATTTAGATTCAATTCCAAAATAGAGGGGTTTATTCAAAGTTCAAAAAAACGATTAATAAATGGGTTCAGTTGAAAGAGGGTTGGGAGTTCTTATAGAATCATTTTCAGAATTTCTACAAAGACTTTTTGAGGGAAATAGCAACAATGAGCCTAGTGAAAAGGAGTTGGAAAAAATATTAATGACTCAAGGTAATCTTTCCGTTAAGGAAACCCTGGAGTTGCCATTTTCAAAACTGCTCATTAAATTAAAGAATATTGATACCAAGAATTTGGACCGGCTTATAGTACATCTTTATAACGAAATGCTTGAAGACAAAACTAATACACCGGAAAGGCTAGAAAACACCATAATGCAATTAGTAAGTTATCTGGACGATGAAAGGGATGAGTTTTCTCTTGATAGGAATAACATAAAAAATTCTTTACTTCATAAGAAGTGAGTAAAGTTCAAATAAATGATGACCAAATACTATGTAATTCATGTGAAGGATGAAAGTGCTGGTGAATATCCAGATTCATACGATTGGGATAATCCATATGCTCCATCAAAACTTCGAAAATACATTAGGGATCATAAAGAATTTCCCTCCTTTACCCCAAATCTGGAATTGGAGATTTATGATGACTCTGAATTCAATAAAATAAACGACTTCATATTTGGTCCGATAAAAACCTTCTGCATTTCGGAAAAGGTAAAAAGAATACTAAACACTTTTAATCTTCCGAAACATAGATACTATCCAGTTAAAGTTTTAGAGCCAAGGAAGTACTTAGGGATTTTTAAAACCAAAAAAGAAATTAAAAACCCATATTACGCTTTTTGTTATGACAGCTTCCATATCTCAAATTTGGATAATTGTATCGATTTTGACAGAACTTCAATCACCAAGGATTCTATGGGTATTGACAAATCGGATGAAGTATTCTTTAAAAACAATTTCGACCATTCATTGGACCTTTTTGAAATTAGGCTATCTTGGATGACTTACGTGTCTGAAAGATTAAAGGAAAGCTTAATCAAGGAAGAAGTTACTGGAATTGAATTCTCGGAGATTAATGAAAGAAAATATATGGTTGATAGGCCAAACCCTAAATTAATTTGGTAGTAAAGTTTAAATAAAGGATTGTGAAGAGTTTAAAGATTTTAGTAATAGTGGTTCTGGTTGTTGTCGGATGGATTTTTGGATTTTACTTAATGAAAAAAAAGGTCGATGAAGCCGTAGGACTTAATGATGAGTTCTTCATAAAAGTTGCAAACACATATTACAATGATAGTTTTAGTGGGGTTGTATCTAAAAAGTTTATTGATTGGGAGCAGCATGGATTTAAAAAAGTAATTCTTGTGAATCAATCCGAAACAAGAGAGATAAGGTTGGATTATGAGTGGATGGAACTATTTAAGTTCATAAAAGTAGGTGACTCGGTTACCAAGGAGAAGAAAACCTTGGACATGAGATTAAAAAGAAACGAACTAGACACCATGATTAGGCTTAACTTTTCAAACATAAAGAACAGTTGGGATTATATTGATTTCTTGCATGAATTAGATAGTATATACGATAAATAAAGTTCATTAAAACGATGGCCAACCTTGATAATATATATCTAGTAATTTTATATTCAGTTCTAGGCCTGCCTATTGCAATTATTAGATTTATTGGTTTTAATGTAATCGCATTGTTTCAAATAAAAGGCACCAAGAGTTACAAGGATTTATGGTCCAAGAATGAAATGCTGAAAATATTCGTACATCCATATAACATGCTATTTGGGATAGTTTTATTTTTAATTGTCCTCTTTATCGATGGTTGGTTTTAAACAACTTCAATTAATAGTTCAATAAAACGATAATTAAACATAAGAGCTCAACCGTTGTAACACATTTAAAAAAAAAATGATTAAATCCAAGTTTATAATTTATATCATCTTATCACTCTTTTTATCTTGTAGGACTGACCCAAATGAACAAATTGATGAAGGAAAGATAGAGAATGAAGTTTATCATAGCCCTGAAATTGGATGGACGATGAAAATTCCAAAAGGTTGGAATGTAACACACAGAAATGTTTTAGATAAAAGAAATAAAATTGGACTAGATGCTATAAATGAATCTGTTGATGCGGACTATGATATTAATGGACTAAAACAGCTTCTAAATCTACAAAAAGATCAATTCAATGGATTTCAATCATCTTCTGAACCATTCGAACTAGAGTATGAAGGAGAGTGGGAAGAAAATAATGCGGCATTAAAAGAACTGGTTTATGGTACTTATCTACACAAAGGAATAAAAACAGATTCAACGGAGACCAAGATTGTAGAAATAGATGAACTTAAATTTCATAAGTACCAATTTACCATTTATGACCCTAAAGGAAATGTAATCCTAAATCAACTAATGTATAGTAGATTGATAAATGGATTAGACTTTGGAATAAACATTAATTACAACAATGAATCCGACAAAAACGAACTGTTAAAAGCTTGGAAAAATTCAAAATTCAAAAAATAAAAAAGTGTTACGACAAAGAATTGAGCTGAAACCAAAGTTCAAATAAACGATGACAGAATCCAATAAGAATACCTTCCTTCGATTAGTCCTAATTGGTTGGAAACTTGGTTTTTTTGTTTTACTAGGATTTCTTGCATATAGTATTTATAACAAGATTACCGGTGCCATAATTTTCTGCGTAGTCTTTTTGATATTTACTGGCTATTTCATTAAAAAGTACTCTCAGAAAGTATAGGTGAATAAATAAAGTTTAAATAAACGATTGTTCGATGTTTTAAATGAAAAAGATTATTCTTGTATTCATCATTATTATTTTATCCCTAATATTTTGGAATAGCTTTTTTCCGAAAACCTTAGTAGCGGGTACTTATGTCAGTAATAATATGGAACCGCTATTAGAAGGCCCAAAAGGTATTGATACACTGGTTCTTCTCGAAAATGGAAAATACGAAAATCGGACATGGGGAGAAGGGAACTATGAAATCAATGGTAGCGAAATACATTTTATCATTCAATATCCGCATGGAGAAATGAATTACTACAGTTCTTTTAGTCGTCCTTACTTTATTGGACCACCTCAAATAGTTTTGAATTATGATTTAGGGTACTTTTACCGTAAAGTTCAATAAAACGATTGTTTAATTTTTTGACTTCTTATTACCTTCCTTATCCTTAATCCCTGCCAACTTCTCCTTCAAAACCGACATATCATCACTAACCTTTTTAGTAATGATTTGAGCATAATGCTGTGTAGTTCGTAAATCTTTATGCCCTAACATTTTACCGACAGTTTCGATAGGCACCCCATTGGAAAGTGTTACTGTTGTGGCAAATGTATGCCGTGCCAAATGTGTGGTCAAGTTCTTTTTAATGCCACAGAGGTCGCCAATTTCCTTTAGATAAGCATTGGCTTTCTGATTGCTTAGAACGGGAAGTACGCATTCTCCATCTATCACTTTTGGGTGGTCTTTGTACTTTTCTAATATAGCTAGTGCGGTCGGGAGTAAGGGAATGCTAAATTTTGCATTGGTTTTGGTGCGCTTTGCCTCAATCCAAAGTTCTCCATCGATATTCATGACCAAATTATCCGGGTTCAACTTCTTCACATCAATATAGGCTAACCCAGTGTAACAACAGAACACGAACATATCCCTAACCATGGCAATTCGTGGCCATTTGATTTCAAGGTCTACCAAGCGTTGTAGTTCTTCTGCGGATAGAAATTCACGGTCTACCCATTTAAACTTAGCTTTGAAATTATAAAAAGGATCACTATCAATCCATCCGTTCGCTACACTCAACCGAACAATCTTTTTAAAGTTATTAATATACTTTAAAGCACTATTATGGTTGCAATTTTTAATTGACTTCATGAAGTAGTCAAACCGAGTTATAAATTTTAAGTCCACACTTCTTACCGGTAAATCCTCTCTCTTGTAATCATGTTGGATGAATTCTGCGATATGATTTCTAGTGGTGAAATAGCGCTTCCAGGTTCCGATGGCAAATTCCTTATCTACTAGTTTTTTCATTTGACGGTTATGTTCGTCAAATACTTCCAAAAGCATTTTTACCTCTCTATCCTTACCTTGATAAATATTCTTAATGTCTATAGCTGTAAAAGGATTTCCTTCCTCTACCAATTCAAATTGAATCTTATTTACTTTAGCCCGAACCATGTCGAGATATTGATTAAGTTGCACAGCTTCCATGCCGGAACCGCGCATTCTTCCCGTCCGAGCATTCCATTTTTCAGGGTCAACTTTGCGAGAAATACTCAATTCACTTCGTTTGCTATTTACGGTCAAACGCAAGTATATTGGGACTTTCACGTGTTTTTCAAAGTGTTTTCCTTTTAAGTAAAATAGCTGTGCGAAGGATGTATTCATTTTTCGTTCTTATTTGGACATGAAACAATATACAAAAAATAAAAATATCATTTTTGTAATTAACATAAAATCAGTAAATTACAAGGAAATCGGTGAGTTAATTATTTGTTATATATGCTCACCGAATAGGTAACTTTTAGAATGGTATTATTTGACTATATTTGAATACATATAAAATTAAAAAATCCTGTAAATCAGATGTTTACAGGATTTTGTATTAATTTGGTGTTCTAAAAGTGGAGCCGGGGAGAATCGAACTCCCGTCCAAACAAGCAATTAAAAAGCTTTCTACATGCTTAGTTTTTGTTCGATTTTCGACGCAAGACCGACCAAAAACCGCCTATCGTACGCTTAGCTTCTTAAAGTTTTAGTGCTAATGTCAAAGCAAACAAAAGCCTTATGTTGACTTTTATGGTGCCTCAAAACGAATCGCCATCAACAAGGGCTATTCTGAGACATCTCGCTTCGCTACCTAGTAGCGACGAGGCTAATCTTACTATAATTCAGATTAAGCGGCAAGAGCGTAGTTATTATCGCCAATTAAAAGTGTGGAATAGAGTTTAACGAGCGTTACTTCCATAGCTCGGCATGCTTACGTTCCAATTGGTCTCGCTGTCAAAACCAGTCGGCCCCTTCAATGAGTTAGGTAAGCTTCGCTTACCTGTAAACGAATTGAACCCTGAACGCAGTCGAAGGGACTGTATCTAGAGCTATATTCTCTCATGATTTTTGTCAATGAACTATTTTAAAAAGGATGGCAAAGTTAACTAAAAGTTTGCGTACCCTTTTCAATCCACTTAAATTAGGTCAATAATTATACCAAGATTTATGAAGTTCGGAATCATCAGAGAACGCAAAAACCCACCTGATAGGCGAGTTGTATTGTCGCCTTTACTCTGTCAAAACGTTTTAGAAAAACATACTAACGCTGAATTGGTTATTGAACCTTCTCCCATACGTATATTTTCGGATGAAGAATATAGTGAAGCGGGCATCAAAGTGGCTGAAGAAATGGATTCGTGCGATGTTCTTTTAGGAGTGAAAGAAGTACCGATTGAAGCACTTATTCCCAATAAAAAATACTTTTTCTTTTCACATACGATAAAGAAGCAACCTTACAATCGAGATTTACTAAGAGCTATTTTAGCTAAGAATATCGAATTGTACGATCATGAAGTCATCATAAATCAAAATGGACAACGTCTGGTGGCTTTTGGTCGTTACGCAGGAATTGTTGGTGCATATAACGGAGTCCGGGCATATGGACTCAAATACAATTTGTTTATTCTGCCCAAAGCAGAAGAGTTAAAAGACCAGAAAGCCCTGATTACGAAACTCAACAAAATTCAACTCCCAAATATTAAAATATTGCTTACAGGCAAAGGTCGTGTGGGTAATGGAGCAAAAGAAATGTTAGATGCCATGAACTTGAAAAAAGTTAATGTTGCGGACTATCTCAACGAAGAGTTTAATCAACCAGTGTATTGCCAGATTGATGCTTCAGAATATAATAAGCGTAAAGATGGGGTTCGTGGAAACAAAGCAGATTTTTTTGCCAATCCCCAAGAATATAAATCTAATTTCTTCAGATTTACCAAAGTGACCGACTTTTACATAGCTGGTCATTTTTATGGAGATGGTGCTCCATTTTTATATACGAGGGAAGATGCAAAGCATCCCGATTTTAAAATAAAAGTGGTTGCCGATGTGAGTTGTGATATTGATGGGCCTGTGGCTACTACCATTAAACCTTCTACTATTGCCGAACCTATTTATGGTTATGAACCACTTTCAGAATCTGAAATCGATTATAAAGATGCTAAGGCCATTGCTGTCATGGCAGTAGATAATCTACCCGCGGAATTACCAAGGGATGCCAGTGATGGATTTGGTGAGGCATTTTCGAAATTCGTCATTCCTGCTTTTTTTAATGGAGATAAAGATGGAATTTTAGAACGTGCTAGAATGACCCAGAATGGGAAATTGACAAAATACTATGAATATTTAGAAGATTATGTGGGTTAAATATCCAATGGTCGAGTTTGCCTGCACAATATGTCAAGGTTATACGCTTTTTTGTATATTACGTGACTTAACTTTCAACCAACCAAGTGAAATTTAACTGGATTTTCTCTAAAAAAGAGGCTCAAAACCGACAAAAACAAATAATTGAGCTTGAATATCAACTAAGACCCAAAATCACCAAGTTTTTAATGGAGCATTTAGAACAAGAATGTTGTGGTGACTTTTCCTGTTTCCATTTTGATTTTGATATGAATACGAAATGGGTTTGGATTTCTGAAAAAACCCCTAAAAACTATTTGACTAAAATTAGACGGGATTTTGATATTGAAATCAATGGTTCTCAAAATTTTTCTTCCGTAGGTTAATTCTCATTTAAAGGAGACTTAGGATTATTTATTTGAGGCAAGTCATTTTTAAAGTTATATAAGATTCAATTAACTTTAATTGCAATATGAAGAGTACGTAGATTCAATTGCTTTTCCAATTCTTGAAATATGAATCCAGCAGAAGAATACATACTAAGCAGAGATGAACCTTATCGAAGCATTTTACTGCACCTGAAAGCTGTAATTGAAACGGTTATTCCTGAAGTTGATATGAAATATAAATGGAACATTCCCTGTTTTTATGCAGGTAAGCAGCCTATTTGTTATTTGAATGCTTCCTATAAGGGTAAATATGTGGATATGGCATTTTGGAATTCAGCCTATTTGACAAAACATATAGCACTTATGGTAAGTCAAGACCGAAAGGTGGTCAAATCTTTACGATACAGCTCTCTTGAAGAAATCAAGGATACGATATTAATTGACGTTTTGGAAGAATCTTACGCTTTAAGAGCTAAGGGTTTTTATAAAAAAAATTAAAAAGTATTGACAACTTTACGTAAAGTCACCAAATCTGTAAGCAGCTTTTCGAGCAAACTTAAATCCAACATATTCGCTCCATCACTTTTAGCATTTGCGGGATCAAAGTGAGTTTCTATAAAAAGCCCGTCTACACCAGCTGCAATACCAGCTTTTGCCATAGTTCCAATCAATGCTGGGCGTCCACCGGTGACTCCCGAAGATTGATTGGGTTGTTGCAAAGAGTGCGTTACATCAAGTACGACCGGCGCATAATGTTTCATGGTCGGAACCCCCCTAAAATCAACAACCATATCCTGATAGCCAAACATGGTTCCACGATCGGTGATAATAGCTTGTTCATTTCCAGTCTCAGTAACTTTGGTCACAGCATGCTTCATACTTTCAGGACTCATAAACTGTCCCTTTTTGATGTTAACCGTTTTTCCTGTTTTAGCAGCTGCAACCACTAAATCAGTTTGGCGAGCCAGAAAAGCTGGAATTTGAAGTACATCAACATATGCTGCTGCCATACCCGCATCTTGTTCAGTGTGAATGTCGGTAACGGTCGGTATTTGAAAAGTCTCAGATACTTTTCTAAGTATTTTTAGTGCTTTTTCATCTCCTATTCCGGTAAAAGAATCTAGCCTGCTTCGATTGGCCTTTTTAAAACTTCCTTTAAACACATATGGTATTTTAAGCTCGTCCGTTATCGTAACTACCTTTTCTGCAATTCGCATGGCCATTTCTTCACCTTCAATAGCGCAGGGACCAGCTAAAAGAAAAAAATTATTGCTTTTTGTATGTTTTAGCTGAGGAATCAGACTTAACTCCATAAGTATATGTTTTAGGCAAAAATACTATTTTGAAAAAGTATCTGTTAGTATACTACCCGAATTAACCTACAATGCGAAAAATTACACTTTTAATTTTTTTGCTGTTTTCTATTGGAACTACTGCTCAATACGGTAAAAATTGTGAGATTCGACAGTGGAAAATAAACATTGTAAACCCGGGTCTTGAATATGAAAAGGGTATTGGTGTTAACCAAACTCTCAACGTAAGAGCAGCTTGGCAATTGGCACTAGATCTAGCAATGGCTGACCCATATAAAGAATTAGATTTCTTTCCCGCGATTACTGTTCAAACCAGATTTTACTACAATTTCGAAAAACGAGCAAGAAAGCGGAGACAGATTTACGGTAATTCTGCAGATTATTTCGCTCCTACAGTAGCTATTTTATCACCTGATGCAAGAGTGGTTGATAATGAAATTGTTGATGGTCTGTATGGTTATGGAGGTCTTGTTTATGGTATTCAACGGAGTTATAATTCAGGTTTGAGTTTTTCAATTGATGCGGGTGCAGCGTATTATGTTGGTTCTTTTAAACGAGGTATCTATCCAGTGGTCAACTTAAGTATAGGATGGATAGTAAGTGAAAAGCGTTGGTGTATGGGGAAATGAAAGCAAAACCCCTTCAAAATCAATAAGATAAAAATAACATTCCTTTATGCTTCGCTGTAAGAATTAGCAGTATCTTTGCACGCTCAAAAACAAGGTTATGTCTAAAATTAAGAATATTGCCATTATTGCACACGTTGACCACGGTAAAACTACTTTGGTTGATAAAATCATGTACCATTGTCAACTGTTTCGAGAAAACGAGAATAAAGGTGATTTAATTCTAGATAATAACGACTTAGAACGAGAACGCGGAATTACTATCGTTTCTAAAAACGTTTCAGTAGTTTATAAAGACACAAAGATTAATATTATTGACACTCCTGGTCACGCGGATTTTGGTGGAGAAGTAGAACGTGTGCTTAATATGGCCGATGGGGTTTTATTATTGGTAGATGCTTTTGAAGGACCAATGCCGCAAACCCGTTTTGTATTGCAAAAAGCTATTGATTTAGGTTTAAAGCCATGTGTGGTAATCAATAAAGTTGACAAAGAAAACTGTACACCAGAAGAAGTACATGAAAAAGTATTTGACCTGATGTTTGAGCTTGGGGCGGAAGAGTGGCAGTTAGATTTTCCGACAGTATATGGTTCTGCCAAGCAAAACTGGATGAGTGAAGATTGGCAAAAGCCAACGTCAAACATTGAGCCATTATTAGATATGGTCATTGATCATGTGCCTGAGTTTAAACCTGAAGGTGGTTCTACGCAGATGTTAATTACATCTTTGGATTTTTCTTCTTTTACTGGGCGAATAGCTATTGGCAGATTAACGCGTGGTTCTTTAAAAGAAGGACAACAAGTTTCTCTTGTTAAACGTGATGGTACTTTAGTAAAATCAAAAATAAAGGAGCTGTTTACTTTTGAAGGCTTGGGTCGTCAAAAAGTAACTGAGGTCAAAACAGGAGATATCTGCGCTGTTGTTGGTATGGAAGGTTTTGAAATTGGTGATACCGTTGCAGATATTGAAAATCCTGAGAAATTAAAGACTATTGCTATTGATGAACCTACCATGAGTATGTTATTCACTATTAACGATAGCCCATTTTTCGGAAAGGACGGTAAGTTTGTTACTTCGCGCCATATCAAAGAAAGACTTGAAAAAGAGTTGGAAAAGAATTTGGCCCTTCGCGTAAATGAAACGGATAGTGCTGATAAGTTTATGGTATTTGGCCGTGGGGTGTTGCATCTTTCTGTATTGATTGAAACAATGCGTCGCGAAGGATATGAATTACAAATTGGTCAACCTCAGGTTATTATTAAAGAAGTTGATGGAGTAAAATGTGAGCCAGTTGAACATTTAACGATTGATTTACCCGAAGAGGTCTCTGGAAAGGCCGTTGAAATGGTTTCTATTCGTAAAGGTGAAATGACCAGCATGGAAGCTAAGGGCTCTAGAATGCTTTGCGAGTTCATAATTCCTTCAAGGGGTATTATAGGATTACGAAACCAATTATTGACTGCAACGGCAGGTGAGGCTATTATGGCGCACCGCTTTTTAGAGTATCAACCGTTAAAAGGAGATATAGCCCAACGCTTGAATGGTTCATTGGTTTCTATGGAAAACGGAACCGCAATTCCATATTCGATTGATAAACTTCAAGACCGCGGTAAATTCTTTATTGATCCAGGAGAAGATATTTATGAGGGACAAGTTATCGGAGAAAACTCACGTCAAGATGATATGACAGTAAACGTTACTAAGACAAAAAAACTATCTAATGTACGTTCATCTGGAGCTGATGACAAAGCCAAAATAGTACCTGCAATAAAATTCTCGTTAGAAGAAGCTTTAGAATATATTCAGAAAGATGAATATGTTGAGGTTACTCCCAACCATTTGCGCCTTCGTAAAATATACTTGAAAGAGGTAGATCGTAAACGAAATAAAATTACTTAAATAAGCAGTATCATAAAAAAGAGACCAGATTTCAATAAGTCTGGCCTCTTTTTTATATACAAATATGTGTTTTTATGACTAACTCAACTGCCCGTGATGATGTTCTTTTAAGCAAGAAATAGCGGCACCAATGATTCCTGCATGATTCATTAATTCAGCTTTAACTACATCGGTTTCTATGGTAATGAACTGATTAAACTCTTTCCATTTTTTGGAGGTGCCTCCACCCACAATAATAAGATCAGGAGCAACGATAACTTCTACCAGCCTCAAAAACTTATTGAAGCGTTTCCCCCATTTTTCATAGGAAAGTCCTTCACGTTCTTTGGCTGATGCGGCGGCCCAAAGTTCTATTTTTTTATGCTCTTTGTAAGGAATTTGGCCTAATTCAAAATTTGGCAACAAAACACCATTAAAAAAGGCACCACTGCCTAAACCAGTACCTACGGTAATCATTATAACAAGCCCGTTTTTATCTTTTCCAACACCATAATTCATTGAGGCATAGCCTGCGGCATCAGCATCATTGACTACGGTAAATTCATGTCCGGTCACTGAAGTGAGCATTTCGTCAACATTGACCCCAAGCCAGCTTTTATCAAGATTACCTGGTGACATACATACACCATTTTTTACTATGGTAGGAAATCCACAACCTACGGGACCACTATAATCAAAATGAGTGACAATTTGTTTAATGACTTTAGCCATATCAGCTGGCTTTCTAGAGCTAGGGGTGGGAATTCGAAACCTTTCGGTCAACATTTCGCCAGTTTCAGCATTCACTAAGGCTCCTTTGATCCCAGTTCCGCCAATATCAATTCCAAGAAGTTCCATAAAAGGAAAGAAAATTTTGTTTTCGCAAAGAAACGAAAATCTTTTCGGCAATTGTTAACTCATTTTTAACAAAATCAAACACTTTTTAACCATTTTCTTTAGTGGGTTGAATGTAATAGTCTATAGAATCCAAAGAATGACCTGGGTCTATCAAATCTAAAAGTTTATCTATTGCCTTGCCAAATCCTGTAAGAGTTCCAAGCTGTTTGTTTTTTCCTAAAGCACTTGAAATAGTTTCATCTCTATTACCGAATAGATAACCTCCTTTTATTATCCAAAGCGAATTAAAAAGATGCTGCATCAGAACATTGCCCAATTGGTCAATGGAAATAGCCAATTGTAAGGCATAAGTACCTAATCCCTTTAAGCCTTTTGAAAAAAGTAATTTTAAAACAGCTAAAATAAATCCGATAGGGCCTGTTATTGCCAATAATAGAATTGAAATTAAAAAAAGAAGTATTCCGATAAATGGATTTGCCTTTTTGTCTTTTTTGCAATCTTCTTTATGGAGTATCATAACTGAATTTAAACTGCTTTTTGTATGACTTCAAACATTTTATTTCCGTCACATTTTATGGTCTTGTGCGGATACTTTAAAATAAGGGCATAATCGTGGGTTGCCATAATAATGGTGCGCCCACTATCATTGATTTCTTGCAGAACCTTCATCACTTCAACGCTGGTCTGTGGGTCAAGATTCCCCGTAGGCTCATCAGCAAGAATTAGTTCAGGGTCATTCAATAAAGATCTAGCTATTGCAATTCGTTGTTGTTCGCCACCAGAAAGTTCATGGGGGAACTTGAACCCTTTGGTTTTCATACCAACCTTGTCCAATACTTCCTCTATTTTTGCGTCCATTTTTGCACTATCCGTCCAGCCAGTCGCTTTTAATACAAACCTGAGGTTATTATTGATATTTCTGTCTGAGAGTAGTTTGAAATCTTGAAAAACAATACCCAACTTTCTACGAAGAAAAGGGATTTCGTTTTCTTGAAGTGTTTTTAGATTAAAATCAACTACTGAGCCATAACCTTCCCGTAAAGGAATATCACCATAAAGAGTTTTCATAAAACTACTTTTACCGCTTCCTGTTTTTCCTATGATATAAACAAATTCACCCTTTTTGACTTCTAGGGTGATATTGTTAAGAATTAAATTTTCATTTTGAAAGACAGCTACGTCTTGTAATTTCAATATGGTTTCAGGCATTTTTTTATTTTAATTGTTATAAAGGTACTAAGTTCCTAAATTCTTTAGATTTAATGGTTTCATTAAGGTGACTTTGCAATTGAATATACTTTGGCGCGGATTTTGACGTTATTGATTCATCAATCGAGAACAGCGTAGAACACTATGAATCGAACCACATCTGTATTTTCAATACTCTTATTGGGCTTTATATTCGTCAGCTCAGCTCAAGAAACCCAAATTTATTCTCACGACCAGAAACAATTTCAAGATGCTTTGGCATTGTATAATAATCAGCAATATCAAGCCGCTCAAGCATTGTTTGAAAAGGTCAAAACAACTACCACAGATTATGAAACTGAAGCAAACAGCGTTTACTATGCCGCAAATGCTGCAGTCAGACTAAATCAACGCGGTGCCGATAAGTTAATGGAAAACTTTGTTGAGCGCTATCCGACCTCTACCAAGCGAAATTCGGCTTTTATAGACGTAGCAGATTATTATTTTGAAACAGGTAAATATCCTTATGCCCTAAAATGGTACAAAAAAGTGGATCAAGGGGTTATGTCAAGAAGGGATAAAGAACGATTCAATTTTAATAGCGGGTATGCTTATTATGCTACAAATAATGCCAATGAAGCAGAACGCTATCTCAATAAAGTTCTTGATTCCGAAAAATATGGCGCACAAGCAAAGTATTATATGGGGTACATTGCCTATGAACAAGATGATTACGAGAGAGCTAATGAACGGTTTGATGAGATTACTGATCCTAAAGTATTAGAAGAGAAGCTTTCCTATTACCAAGCTGACCTTAACTTTAAATTGGGCAATTTTGAAAAAGCCATTGAAATGGCTGAAAAACAGTTGCCAAAATCTGATCGACGTGAAGTTTCTGAGCTTAATAAAATTATTGGTGAGAGCTACTTTAATTTAGAAAGGTATGATCAAGCCATACCATATCTCAAACAATACAAGGGCAAAAGGGGAAGATGGAGCAATACTGATTTTTACTTATTGGGCTATAGTTATTATAAACAAGGTGATTTTGAATCAGCTATTGGTCAATTTAATAGAATTATTGGCGGTACCAATAGCGTTGCCCAAAGTGCATACTATCATTTGGCCGAGTGTTATCTGAAGCTGGATAAAAAGTCTGAAGCCTTAAATGCCTTT
The DNA here is from genome assembly GCF_031846445.1 of Croceitalea rosinachiae. NCBI lineage: Bacteria > Pseudomonadati > Bacteroidota > Flavobacteriia > Flavobacteriales > Flavobacteriaceae > Croceitalea > Croceitalea rosinachiae. The sequence continues at coordinate 210,050 of NZ_JAVRHR010000003.1, forward strand.
CGCAACGCTTCACAAATGACCTTTAGTGAAGAAATTGAGAAAGATGCATTACTCAATTACGCTAGATTAAGTTATGAAATTGGTAATGCCTATGAACCCGTCCCACAAGTTATTGGTTCGTACTTAGAAAAATATCCAAAGGATGAAAGGCAAGGAGAACTACAAACTCTTTTGGTAGATTCATATATCACTTCAAAGAATTTTGAAGGAGCAATGGCTTTGCTGGAAAAGAATAGTGGGTATGCAAGCAAAGAAACCTATCAAAAAGTGGCTTTTTATCGTGGCGTTGAACTTTTCATTGATGGTAGCTATGAAAGTGCTTTAGAACGATTTTCAAAGTCTTTAAAGAACCCGGAGAATGACAGTTTTGAAGCAAGAGCTCAATATTGGAAAGCGGAGTCGGCTTATCGCTTAAATCGATTTGATGATGCTCTCAATGATTTTAAAGAATTTGAAGGCGATTCTTACTCAAAAAACATTGAGGAGGCTGCTCAATTGCACTATAATCTTGGGTACAGTTATTTTAAACTTAAAGACTATGGCAATGCAATAGCATATTTCAAAAAAGTAACTGACCAAAATGAAGATTCTCAAGGACAAAAAACGGATGCTTTTATGCGTTTGGGAGATAGTTATTTTGTAACAAGTAATTATCGTTTGGCTATCTCAGCTTATAATACGGCTTCTAAAGTGAATGGTCCCGAACGGGATTATGCAACTTTTCAAAAAGCACTATGCAATGGGTTTTTAGGCGACAATGTCACAAAAACTGATGAATTAGAGCGGTTTGTAGACCGTTTTCCAAAATCATCTTTACGAGATGATGCCTTATTTGAACTTGGAAACACGTATATCAAAGGAAATAATGAATCTCTAGGATTACGAACATACGACCAGTTGATTTCCAAGTTTCCGCTTAGCAAATTTGCACCTCGAGCAATGTTACGCCAGGGTTTGGTACACTATAATGCTGAAAGAAATGAACAATCTTTAACTAAACTAAAAGGGGTGGTAAGAGACTATTCCAATACCCAAGAAGCAAAACAAGCAGTTGCTACGGCTAAATTGGTCTATGTTGATATGGGGAGGGTAAGCGAATATGCTGCTTGGGCGAGAAACTTAGATTTTGTTGAGGTGACTGATGCGGAATTGGATGAAGCTAGTTTTGAAGCTGCCGATAGAAAATATGCAGAAGGAAAAACGGATTCCGCAATAAGAAGTTTTGAAGATTATCTGAAACAATTTCCAAATGGGTTGCATTCAAATCAGGCGAATTTTACTTTGGCCCAGCTCTATTTTTCAAAAGGAGATAAGGTGAAGGCTTTACCACATTATGTTGCTGTAGCCGATAGTGGTACAAGCGAATATACTGAGCAAGCCTTAACACGAGTATGCGAGATTTATGTGGCGAAGCAAGACTATCAAAATGCAGTTCCATTTTTGGAACGTTTAGAGAATACAGCTGAAATACCACAAAATAGAACTTTCGCCCAATCTAATTTGATGAAAGGATATTATGAACAAAATGACTACCAACGCACTATTTCATATGCCGAAAAGGTATTGGCAGTACCAAACATAGATGATAGAATAAAAAGCGATGCCCAAATCATGATAGCGCGTTCTGCTATTGAAACTGGTAATGAGCACTTGGCAGAAACTGCTTTTTCAGAGGTGAAAAAAATTGCTTCTGGTGAAGTTGCTGCTGAGGCATGGTATTACGATGCTTATTTTAAGAATAAGAAAAACGAGCATGGTGCTTCAAATGTTTCTGTACAAAAACTGGTCAAAGACTATTCAGGATACAAAGAATGGGGCGGTAAAGGCTTAGTGCTAATGGCCAAAAACTTTTATGCCTTAGATGATGCTTTTCAAGCCACTTATATCTTAGAAAGTGTTATCGAGAATTTTTCAGAATTCGAAGATATTGTAGCAGAAGCAAAAGGAGAGCTTTCATTAATTAAAACACGGCAAGCAGAAATTAATTCATCAGTCAATCCTAACGGAAATTAATCACGAGTCGATGCAGAAAAAAATCTTATTTTCCATACTTTTTTTGAGCCTAATTGGGTTTGTTCGGGCCCAAGAAACCGACAATATTGGCACTGAAACGGTTACTGTTGTAAAACCGTATTCCCCTACCGTTTCAGACGCCTTTAAAATTAAGACGGTACCGAACTTAAATGACTCTATCGTTTTACAAAAAAAGAAAATTGAGTATAGCATTTTTTCTGTGCCCGTGGCATCAACTTTTACTCCTGCAAAGGCAAAAGCTGCTACAGTTGAAAAACTGCCTCCTCCAATTTTATATAATTCATACGCGTCAGTTGGCTTAGGTAACTTTAACAATGCTTTGATCGATTTTTATACAAGCCGTGAATTAGGGCGTGATGAAGATTTGTTGGATTTTGGTTTATCCCACCATTCTTCTAGAGGTGATATTAACAGTACACCTTTAGAAACAGATCTCTATAATACCAAACTAGATATTTCATATGCTAAGAAGGATAGGGATTATAATTGGGGTACAGCTATTGGCTTACAACATCAATTGTACAATTGGTATGGGTTGGAGAGTGGTACGTTTACGCAAACCCAAGTTGATGCTATTGATGAAAGACAAAATTACTTCAATGCAGAAGTTAAAGCAAACCTAAATGTAGAAGACTCTTTTTTTAAGAATGGAAATGTGATGGTGCGCAGATTTTGGGACACATCAGAATCTGCTGAGAATAGAGCTGTGCTACAATCTGAAATTGAAGTACCTATTACGGATGAATTGGTTAATGTCAAAGCAAAATTCGATTATGTAAGTGGTAATTTTAAAAATGATAACCTTAATAATACAACTAATGATAGTGAGATTGACTATGGTCATTTTCAAGTAGGGGTGAATCCCAGTTTTTTGGTACTTCGTGATGAATTGACGTTAAATCTAGGGGCAAATTTTGTCTACGGCTCGGACATTGAGCGCAATAATGGTAGTTTTTATATTTATCCAGCGGTAACGGCATCCTATAGGTTATTAGATGACCAAGTAATTGCCTATGGGGGAATAGAAGGTGATTTACGCCAAAACTCTTATCACGATTTTGTGGATGACAATCCCTATGTTTCGCCTACACTCTTTATTCAACCAACTGACCAGCAGTATGAGGGGTATTTGGGAATAAAAGGGCAGTTGTTTTCAAATGTGGGATATAATATAAAGGGGTCTTACATGGCTGAGAATCGAAGGCCACTTTTCTTTTTGAATCCGCAGAATTTATTTAGAACAGATGACCAAGGCTATAACTATGGTAATTCTTTTCAAGTATTTTATGATGATATCAAAACCATGGGCATTTTTGCTGAATTAAATGTTGATGTAAACCGCAATTTTACAATGGGATTGAATGCAGAATATTATAACTACAATACCGAAACAAATAATCCAGCATGGAACTTACCTGAAATAAAGGGATCTTTGTTTATGGATTATCAAATTACGGACCAATGGTTTGCAGGTGCTAATTTGTTTTATATGGGCGAACGTCAAGATTTGCAATCGCAAGCAGTTCAGAATTTGCCAGCCAATGAATTTCCTTCTACAATTGTAACTTTGGATTCTTTTTTTGATGCAAATGCACATTTAGGATACAGATTCAATGATCAATTATCGGTGTTTGCTAAGCTGTCAAATATTGCCAATAACAACTATCAAAATTGGTACAACTTTAGAGTACAGGGTTTTCAAGCACTCGCCGGGGTTTCTTATAAGTTTGATTTTTAATTGCTAATTAAAGAGCAAAAATCTAAATTTTAACTCTATCAACACAAATTAACTATCTTAGAACTACATGCGAGTGGTTCTGAAATTTATATTATTTATTTTTTTTATAAGTGTTGGAGAGGCCTATGGCCAAAACCTTGTAAAGAACCCAAGTTTTGAAGATTTTGAAAAATGCCCTAATTCTTTGGGGACTTTTAATGAAGATCTGACATATTGGTCCACTCCCACCAATGGAACAACTGATTATTTTAATACTTGTAGTAAAGTCATGGGGGCACCTGAGAATTTTAATGGTATTCAGCAACCTAAATACGGAAATGCCTATGCTGGACTTTATTTTTACGCCCCTGCCGATTATAGAGAATATATTCAAGCACCATTAAAAAGAATGCTTAGAAAGGGAGAGATCTATACGCTAAGTTTTTATGTTAGTCTTGCTGAGGGGTCTGATTTTGCTGTCAAGGATTTTGGGGTTGTAATGAGTTATAAACCTTTAGGAATACCTACAAAAAAAGAACTTTCTAGAGGGAGATTGTACAGAACAGAAAGAAATCAATTTCAAACCATAGAAATAAATCACCCTGAGTTCCATGAAGACAAGACAGACTGGCTGAAAGTAACTGCAAGCTTTGAAGCAAAGGGTTTTGAAAGCTATTTGATTTTAGGAAACCTTCGAAAGAATGCTACCACTCGCATAGTTCAAACCAAACGTAAAGAAACAAAAAAAGGGGCCTATTACTACATTGATATGGTTTCATTAACAAAAAAAGACGACGGTGAATCTATGGAACATGAGGTTCAAAGTGATTTGCTAATCGTTTTTAAAAATGTTCATTTTGACTTTGATCATTTTACACTAACTAAAATGGCAAAAAGTGAATTGGATGCCATTAAGCTGAAAATGCAGGATATCCCAGAACTACGAATCGAAATACATGGACATACTGATAATTTCGGAAACCAAGCCTACAACAAAGCACTTTCAGAAAAGAGAGCAAAAACTATTGCGATGTATTTAATAAAGTCAGGAATTGAAGCTAATCGAGTTTCATGGTTTGGACATGGAAGTAGCAAACCTTTGTTTGATAACCTTAATGGCGAAGAAAGAGCCCAAAATAGACGGGCTGAGTTTTTATTTAAATCAGAATGAACTTTTAAAGTTTATAAAAACTGTAGTTGGTGACCAGCGAGTTTTCCAGGTTTTCAAACAGTATTTCTTTAAAAGGTGACTTTGGAAAGAATTTTCGAAGTAGACTTGAATGCCCATCAAGTAATTTCTTCATTTCTTCATTATATTCTAATACGATACTTTCAGTACTACCACCACTTAAAACAAAAAAAGATTCCGTTTTATAACCAGAAGATTTGATACTGATTTTCCAGTGGAAGTCTTTCCCGCTAGTGAGAGAGAATTCACCATTATAGTCTGTATAGGTAATATCTTCCGAAGCATCAATAGAAATGGATGCTAGGTATATAGGCAAGCCAAGTTCATCAGTTACCTTACCTGTAATCGTATTTTGGCTTTGCCCAAAAAACGGTACAATAAACAATATGAGCACAATGGTTACTATGCGCATTATAATAAGATTTGGACTATTGTAACGAATCGGATTGAAAAATAGTATTTCATTTCGATGAATGTATTGTTTTCAAAAATCATCTACAAAACAATATTGAAATAAGAATGCCGTTTATAATAGTGCGAGAGCCCAAAATTTAGTATTCTATGATTAAACTATACTCTCGCGTTACCGTATTATTTATTTTTGGCCTTTTTTTCACTGGCAGCATATTGGCTCAAAACCTAATCTTAAATCCAAGTTTTGAGAACTTCAAAGAGTGTCCGACAAATATGGCCAATTTTGATGCCCTCTTAGAAGATATTTCTTTACCAACATCCAGTTCTGGAGATTATTTTAATCAGTGCGCTTCAAATGACTTTAATGTACCCTTAAATTTTAAAGGTGAGCAGCAGGCAAGTGAAGGAGCAGCTTACGTTGGATTGTATTTTTACGCTTTAAATGATTACAGAGAGTATCTTCAATTAAATACAGCAAAAACACTAAGGGAAAAGCATCCGTATAAAATTTCTTTCCAACTGAGTCTTGCAGAGCATTCAAGTTTAGCATTAAAGAATATGTCAATTCTTATGACGAATGCAAAGGTAAAAGTACCCAATAGTTCAGCTTTGACAAGTTCGCGAATGGATTTACAAGAAGGTATTGAGTTTCATGAAGTAAAACTTAAAGCGGACAAATCATTGTCAAAAACTGATGGCTGGGTGACATTATCAGCTGAGTTTGATGCAAAAGGTTTTGAGAACCATATGATGATTGGCAATTTTAATGATAATGAAAACACCCAATTGTTAAAAACTGAACGATCGATTATTCCGAGCGATTTCTCTTATTATTACGTAGATAATATTCAGCTAGAAGAGTTACCTCGTATCAACTACGAAAAAGATAAAATCTATGTTTTAGAAAGCAAACCGTTTGAACCTAAAGGCTACGAATTGGATGCTGAAGCCATAGCAAGCGTTAAAAAGATTTTTAAATTTTTAAAAGAGAATGCCGATGTGCAAATGAAAATCACAGGTCATTCAAATGATGCAGGTAATCCTGAGTACAACAAATTTGTTTCATCTTTAAGAGCCCGAGCAGTAGCCCTTTATCTCAAAAAGCTAGGTGTTGAGGACAATCGTATTGTTTGGGAAGGCGTCGGCGAAACCAAACCACTCCGAAACGGAAAATTGAAAGAAAATCAACTAAAAAAGCGTCAGGTTGAATTTGTAATGACCAATTTCGAAAACCAATAAATACCAAACCAACTTCAATCACTTGTATAATATCAAGTGTTATTGATAAACTAAAGTTATGACTGAAAGGATGCCTTTCGTCTTAGTAGTAGTTCTTTATTTTTCAATTTTACCTTTAACCGCCCAAAATCTAGTGGTCAATGGTGGCTTTGAAGCATACTATTCATGTCCTTCAGCAATCGGAAACCTTTCTAATGATAGTAAACATTTAAAGGCACCCACTATTGGTTCTACAGACTATTTTAATATATGTGGAGCAAAAGAGGTAAGTATTCCTAAGAATTTTAATGGAACTCAAGCTACTTTTGAGGGAAAAGCATATGCCGGGCTTTATCTTTTGAGTCCGAATGATTATCGAGAATATATTCAGTTCGAACTTAAAGAAAAGCTTGAAAAAGGCAAATATTATAAAGTTTCATTGCGATTGAGTTTGGCTGAAATATCTACACTTGCCATACAAGAGGCATCAGTACTTTTCACCCAAGATGCATTAAAGCTTGAAACAAATCAGAATTTGTCACCTAGACGATTAGATAGGTTCAAAGTAGCAAAGTTTTCATATGTCAAGCTAAAAGTAACGAGAACTATATTTGATAGCGAAGCTTGGTCACTGGTGGAGGCAGAATTTGAGGCCAAAGGCTATGAAAAATACTTAACATTTGGTAATTTCAAAGATGATCGATATTCTAGGACAATTCGATTGGATACAAAAGAAAACAATCAAAAAGCATTATCGTACTATTATATTGATGATGTATCTGTTTCTTTAAGTGAAAAGCAGCAATTTGAGTTGAACAAACCATTTGTCTTGAATCAATTACAGTTTGAGTTTGATGATTTTAAGCTAACTGAAAAGGCTAAAACGGAAGTTGAAAAAGTATATGCTCATTTACGTAGAAACCCAAAAGTACAATTAGAAATTTATGGGCATACTGATGATTTGGGCTCAGAGAATTATAATAAATACTTATCCTCAAGAAGGGCAAGGTCAGTAGCCTTGTATTTGCAAGAACTTGGACTCAGCGAAGAACGTATCACTTGGGAGGGCAAAGGTGATAAAGCACCACTACACATAGGTACTTCTGATAAGGAGCGCAATGCCAATAGAAGAGTTGAATTCGTAATTACAAAATTCGAAGACCACTAAAGTCTAAAAAGGCTCAAAGCAAATCCGTATTTTTGGGATAAAGCTTTAGAATGATTCATCGTTTCATTACCGCAGTTTTAGTCTGTTTTGTTTTTTTAGTAGGATGTAAAAAATCTGAAAAGAATTCTGAACTTGTTTTCACTGAAAATTTAGATTCCCTGTTTGCAGATTACCAAACCTTTAAACTTGAAATAAATCCTATAGAAGCTTCAAAAGCAGGGTATTCAAAATATAACGATACCGTAGCCGATTACATTTCAGATGATTATCAGAACCATCTTTTAGGTCAATACAATAACTTTTTAGAACGAATCAAAGAAGTGGACACTAATGGTCTAGGTCAAACTCAAAAATTGGCATTAGGTGTTATGGAGTGGGATTGCGATATTAAAAAAGAAGGACTTTTAACACCTTTGACTGTAATTACTTCTCCAATTTATAACCTACCAACGTTAGAGCTTTTTCCTTTAGGCCAAATTCAATCATTACATTTGTATGTAGCTCAGTTAGCAGGTGGTACTAGCGTGCATCCATTTATAACTCAAAAAGATTATGACGATTGGTTAAGACGAATTGAAGACTATTTAGCCTTTTTGGATACCAGTATGGATAAAATGAAAGAAGGTGTTCAAAATGACATCGTTTTACCAAAAGCATTGGTAGTAAAAATGATTCCGCAATTAGAAGATTTTGTTTCGGCATCAATTGAAGACCATCTATTTTACCAACCAATTTTAAATATACCTGATGATTTTAGTGAGGCAACCCAAGAAAGACTTTCATCTGCCTATACCGCTATCATTTCAGAAAAGATTATTCCAAAGTATGCCGAATTAAAGACGTTTTTAAAAGAAGAGTATTTACCAAAAGCTAGAGCAACTTCAGGTATTGATGTTTTGGCTAATGGTAAAGAAACCTACGATTATTTAATTCGGTTACATACCACAACAAACATGACTGCCGATGAAATTCATGAATTGGGTAAAAGCGAGGTTGTAAGAATAAGGGGTGAAATGGAAGAGGCGATGAGCCAGATAGGTTTTAAAGGTGATTTAATGGCATTTTTTGAACATGTTCGCTCAAATAAATCGTTAATGCCATTTAAAAAACCTAAAGAAGTTATCGCTCATTTTAAGTTGATAGAAAAAAAAATAGAGGAGAAGCTAGACTCGGTTTTCAACCTGAGACCAAAAGCAGGTTTTGAGGTTCGCCGAACAGAAACTTTTAGAGAAGCATCGGCAAGTGCGGAATATGTTCCAGGTTCAAAGGATGCTAGTAGACCTGGAGTTTTTTATGTTCCAATCCCTGATGTAACTGAATTTAATATATTGACTAGTGAAGCTTTGTTTTTACACGAGGCGGTGCCTGGGCATCATTTTCAATTATCATTACAACAAGAGAATGCTGACTTACCTGAGTTTTTACATCCAGAAAGCATGGGTGTTTTTGTTGAGGGTTGGGCCCTATATGCAGAATCTTTAGGCAAAGAATTGGGGCTATATGATGACCCCTATCAATATTTTGGAATGTTGAGTATGGAAATGCACCGAGCTATTAGATTGGTGGTTGATACAGGTTTGCATGCCAAAGGCTGGACAAGAGAACAAGCCATTCAATACTCATTAGAGAATGAAGCGGATTCTGAAGCAGGCATTACTGCCGAAATAGAACGGTATATGGCAACCCCTGGTCAAGCGCTATCTTATAAAATAGGGCAATTAAAGATTGGGGAATTACGAAATAAAGCAGAAGCTGCTTTGGGTGCTGATTTTAATGTAGGCGATTTTCATGATCAGGTGTTAAACTCAGGGAGCTTACCGCTGATACTTTTAGAAAAGAAAATTCACACTTGGATAGAGCAAAAAAAGGAGTCTGATTAATTCCATTAATGAATTTCGTTAAGATTTTAGGATTCTATAAATATTGATATTTCATTTCGGATTAGGATATTATTAAAATTAAAAAACCCCCTAAGCATAGGCTTTGGGGGTTTTTATTATCAAAAGAATAATGTCTTAGAACATTACAGGAGTAGCAACTCTGGTAGTTCCCCATCCCATAACAAGGTGAGCCCCACCATCAACCTCTTTAAAAGCCATAGAGAAAGCCTCTAAAGATTCCCCGTCAGTTGAAGCTTTAGCAGTTACGCGAACCACATCGGCTGAATTATCATAAGAGTAGGCGCCCCATTGGTTCAAATTTTTATTTAAGATAACCGTCCACTCCCCATCACCAGGTATAGTGAATAAGGCATAAGTACCAGCAGCAACTTTTTCACCACCAAAAGTCACATCTTGATAAAATGTAATTTCAGGAGCTTCGTTAGCACCAGTTCTCCATACTTTTCCGTTAGGAGCTAAATCAGCCATAGAACGTCCTTTTAACTGAGGTCTGCTGTAGATAACACGGGCAGACTTGCTTGACTCTTTATAGCTAGATGGAAAAGAAGCTATATCAGCAGGACTTTTATCCATTCCGCTAAATTTTTGGGCAGTTGCTTCAGTAGTAAAAACCAATGCAAAAGCAAATAATACAGGTAATAATACTCTTTTCATTTTTCAAATTTTAGTTGAACTCAAAAGTAGCTCGTATAAGTACGCTACATTTTTAAAGAGTCGTTAAAATTTGCCCAACTTTCAATATTCTCATCATTTATATGATTTTATAACAAAAAGGTTTTAGATATTTAAAATAATGAATGTAAAAATTTAAATATGTAATCAATAAAGAATATTTTGTTTAGTTATTGATATTTATTATTCATTTTTGTTTCATAATTGTTATTAAAGAAAAGATATGTGCGGAATTGTATGTGCGTTTGATGTAAAAGAAAGTACGGAGGTACTCAGACCACAATTATTGGAAATGTCTAAGAAAGTAAGACATCGTGGTCCAGATTGGAGTGGAATTTATGCTAGTCAAAAAGCCATTTTGGCTCATGAACGATTGGCAATTGTTGACCCAGCTTCGGGTAAGCAGCCGTTGTTGAGTCCTGATGGAAAATTAATATTGGCCGCAAATGGAGAAATATATAATCACAGTGAGCTTCGAACACAGTTTAAAGGCTCTTATGAGTTTAAAACGCAGTCTGATTGCGAAGTAATTTTGGCACTATACCAAGAAAAAGGTGTTGATTTTATAGATGAGCTTAACGGGATATTTGGTTTTTCGATTTATGATAGTGAAAAAGATGAGTACTTCATAGCCCGTGACCATATGGGTATCATTCCACTTTACATAGGATGGGACAAAAACGGAACCTTTTATGTGGCTTCAGAATTGAAGGCATTGGAAGGTACTTGTACCAAAATTGAATTGTTTCCTCCCGGGCATTATTTGCATAGTTCTACCGGTGAATTTGTGCGCTGGTACCAACGTGATTGGATGGAGTATGAAGCAGTAAAAGAAAACCAGACCAGTATTGACGAGATTCATGATGCGCTAGAAGCTGCGGTAAAACGTCAATTAATGTCAGATGTTCCCTATGGTGTATTGCTTTCGGGTGGATTGGATTCTTCGGTAACTTCTGCGATTGCAAAGAAGTATTCACAAAAAAGAATAGAATCTGGTGATACAAAAGATGCCTGGTGGCCCCAATTACATTCTTTTTCTGTGGGATTGGAAGGTTCGCCAGATTTAGCTGCAGCTCAAAAGGTTGCTGACCATATTGGCACAGTACACCACGAAATTAAGTTTACCATACAAGAAGGTCTAGATGCTATCAGGGATGTCATCTATAATTTAGAAACGTATGATATCACTACCATTCGAGCATCTACGCCCATGTATTTGATGGCTCGAGTCATCAAATCAATGGGAATAAAGATGGTCTTGTCTGGAGAAGGGGCAGATGAATTGTTTGGAGGGTATTTATATTTTCATAAGGCACCAAGCCCGAAGGATTTTCATGAAGAAACAGTGCGCAAATTAGATAAACTTCATATGTATGATTGCTTGCGTGCAAACAAGTCATTGGCAGCTTGGGGAATCGAAGGTCGTGTTCCATTCTTAGATAAAGAATTTATGGATGTGGCGATGCGCGTTAACCCAAAAGATAAGATGATAAATGGTGAACGTATGGAGAAATGGGTCGTACGTAAAGCGTTTGAGTCTTACTTGCCAGAAAGTGTTGCTTGGAGACAAAAAGAACAATTTTCAGATGGGGTTGGATACAGTTGGATAGATACCTTAAAAGAAGTAGTTGATGAAGCTGTGACAAGTGAACAACTAAAAAGCGCAAATTTTAGATTTCCAATACAGACTCCAACAAGTAAGGAAGAATATTATTACCGTTCTATTTTTGAAGAACACTTTCCGTCAGATGCAGCAGCATTAAGTGTTCCACAAGAGCCCTCAGTGGCTTGTAGTACAAAAATCGCATTAGAATGGGACGAGGCATTTAAGAATATGAACGACCCTTCAGGTAGGGCAGTAGCGAACGTTCATGATGATGCCTATGTAAAGTAATGCTTGTTCTTATTTTTAAATAGGTAGGCATTTTTTATTCATTTTAATTAGTCCGTGAGAGGCACCTTTATAGGTGCTTCTCTAGTTTAATGAAGTTCAATTTTTGAAAAATCCGGCGGTTTAAATCAAGTTGTTTGTTGCTTAGAAATGACGCTTACCTTTTCCACAACCTCCTGTTAATAACTTAAGGGGATAAAGTGCTTCAAACCCCTAATTTCACTAGCTAGTGCTTATATTTGTAAGATTTGAAATTTTCAAAATAATTTAGTTAGAAATATGAGCGAGGAAGCTAAAAAAAATCAATATTCTGCTGATAGTATTCAGGCCCTTGAGGGTATGGAACATGTGCGTATGCGCCCTTCAATGTACATTGGTGACGTTGGTACAAGAGGGTTGCATCACTTAGTTTATGAAGTTGTCGATAATTCTATCGATGAGGCTATGGGCGGGTATTGCGATACCATTGATGTTATTATCAACGAGGACAACTCCATAACGACAAAAGATAATGGTCGTGGTATACCTGTTGGCATGCACCAAAAAGAAGGAGTTTCTGCTCTTGAAGTGGTAATGACCAAAATTGGAGCAGGGGGCAAGTTTGATAAGGATTCTTATAAAGTTTCAGGCGGTCTACATGGTGTTGGTGTTTCTTGTGTAAATGCACTCTCAAGCCATCTTAAGGCTACGGTTTTTAGAGAAGGTAAAGTTTGGGAGCAAGAATATGAAAGGGGAAAAACCCAATATCCTGTAAAAAGTGTTGGGGAGAGTAAAGAAACAGGTACTGTAGTGACTTTTACGCCTGATGATACCATCTTTACCCAAACTACGGAGTACAATTACGATACCTTGGCCAATAGAATGCGAGAGCTTTCGTATTTGAACAAAGGTATTACCATAACCTTGACCGATAAGAGAAATAAAGATGAAAAAGGAGAGTTTATTTCTGAGACCTTTCATTCTGAAGAAGGATTAAAAGAATTTATCCGTTTTTTAGATGGAACTAGGGATCCGCTTATTCAGACCGTAATCTCGATGGAAGGAGAGAAAAATGGAATTCCTGTTGAAGTTGCGATGATTTACAACACTGGGTATTCTGAAAATTTACATTCTTATGTAAATAATATCAATACTCATGAAGGGGGTACACATTTATCTGGGTTTAGAAGAGGTTTGACAGGTACCTTAAAAAAGTATGCTGATAATTCAGGAATGCTTGATAAGTTGAAGTTTGAAATTTCTGGAGATGATTTCCGCGAAGGACTAACCGCAATAGTTTCAGTTAAAGTTGCAGAACCACAATTTGAAGGACAGACGAAAACAAAGCTTGGAAATAGAGAAGCTACAAGTGCTGTGAGTCAAGCTGTGTCCGAAATGCTTACTGATTACTTAGAGGAGCATCCAGATGATGCCAAACAAATCGTAGAGAAAGTGAAACTTGCGGCCCAAGCGCGCCATGCTGCTGCTAAGGCGCGTGAAATGGTGCAGCGTAAAAACCCGATGAGCGTTGGTGGTTTACCCGGAAAACTTTCTGATTGCTCTGAACAAGATCCTACAAAATGCGAAGTATTCTTAGTTGAGGGTGATTCTGCAGGCGGTACAGCAAAGCAAGGTCGAGATAGAATGTTTCAAGCGATTCTACCCCTGCGAGGTAAAATTTTGAACGTAGAAAAAGCTATGCAGCATAAGGTTTTTGAGAATGAAGAGATAAAGAATATCTACACAGCTCTTGGTGTAACCATAGGCACCGAAGAAGATAGTAAGGCCTTGAATCTTGATAAACTTCGTTATCATAAGGTAGTTATTATGTGTGATGCCGATGTAGATGGTAGTCATATTGAAACTTTGATTCTTACCTTTTTCTTTAGGTATATGCGCGAATTGATAGAGGGTGGACATGTTTATATTGCAACACCTCCTTTGTATTTGGTTAAGAAGGGCGCTAAAAAGCGATATGCTTGGGACGATAAAGAACGAGACGATATTATTGAGTCAATGGGTGGTGCCGCAGGCATTCAACGCTATAAAGGTTTGGGTGAAATGAACGCTGAGCAATTATGGGATACTACAATGAATCCTGAGTTCAGAACATTAAGACAAGTGACAATTGATAATGCGACCGAAACGGATCGTATTTTCTCTATGTTAATGGGTGATGAAGTGCCTCCAAGAAGAGAGTTTATCGAAAAAAACGCGGTCTATGCCAACATTGATGTGTAGGTTCATCATACATAACTTTAATTTCACAACAAAAACTCGCTCTTACAAAGCGGGTTTTTTAGTTTTAAAGAAAATTAGTACAATATGAGAATTAAGTTATGTATGGCGTTTTTGTTATGCTCGGTTATGGCAAGCGCACAAAATTTAAATGATCTTTTAGTTGCCGGTTTAAATGATGCTGAACGCTTTGCAAACAGTTATTTGGCACCGGTGACAGAGGCAGGAATTTATAGTGTATCTAATGGGTGGTATAATTCTGCTGACGCAAAACCTTTAGGTGGATTTGAAGTGTCTATTGTTGGAAACATCACTGGGTTTAAAAATAAGAATGATAAAAAAGCTTTTATTTTAGATACTGCCGATTATGAAAATTTAACCTTTGATGACGGCAGTACTTCAAGGCAAGTTTCAACTGCCTTGGGTGACATAGATGGTGTAATAGTTAATGTAAATGCCAATATTGAAGGGCAATTGGTAAGTGAGCAGTTTGAATTGCCAACTGGCTTGGCAGATGATATCAGTTTTATACCGACCGGTTATATTCAAGCAAGCGTGGGCTTAATAAAAGGATTAGAGGTCAAGGCTAGATTCTTACCGAAGATCAATACTGATGATGTGCAGATTGGATTATTCGGAGCAGGACTTCAATATGACTTTACCAAAATGCTTCCTGCAGATAAATTATTACCGGTGGCAATATCTGCTGTAATCGGTTATACAAATCTGAATGGAGAATATGATTTTACAGATACAGAAGCGATAGCTGGTGAAAATCAGAGAATAGATGCTAACATCAGTACTTGGAATTTTAGTGCAGTTGTTTCCACGCGAAAAATTCCTGTAATCAACTTTTACGGAGGTCTGGGTTATATCGTAGGTAAATCTGAGACAGACCTTTTAGGCAGATATGAAGTTGCAACGGTCTCAGGGATTCCAATAGTATACAATGATCCTTTTTCAATCACAAATGATGTAAGCGGTATTACGGCAAATGTGGGTACCAAGATTAAGTTGAGCTTTTTTAGGATTAACGTAGATTACAATATAGCTGAATTTAGTACACTAACAGCTGGTATTAACTTCGGTTTTAGATAGATGTAATTATATAAACAACAAAAAAAGCCTTGCTAATTAGCAAGGCTTTTTATTTTCATATAGTACCACTATTTTTAAACTATTCTCTTATAGCGAATACCCCTCCATCAGCGAACTCCAATTGTTCGTGCTCTTCAGATATATTCATAATCACTTCTGTATCTTGAAGTTCTTCTTCATTATAAGTAATTGAATATACTCCTGCATCAGAAGACCAACGAAAGTCAGTATAAAAAGTTAGGGATTCTCCTAAATAAAAATGGTAACGTCCTAAGTAGGCATCATTAAAAATCCATTCTTCCTTTTGAGTGGATTCTTGCTTGCCCTCAAGCGAGTTGATTTGGGTCTTTGACCATATTCCAAGAACAGGATCATTATTTTCAGGTATTCGGGTACAGTTACTTACTGAAATCAGGGTAACAATAGCCAGCAATGAAAAGAACTTTTTCATAAGTAGGTAATTCGTAAGGTTTGGGATATGTACAACGGTGTTGATAAAGGTGCTATTGTAAAAAATCGATGTATTACCATTTAATGTCGATTTCTTCGTTGAACACCACTATTTTTTAACATTTGACAACTTTTTGATGTAATTATATCTGCCTGAAATATGATATTTTTCATAAAACAATGCCTTAAAAAATCATTATTTTTGGGCTTCTTATAAAAATTATAAAAATACTATAACATGAAAGTAACCGTAGTTGGGGCTGGAGCAGTTGGGGCAAGCTGTGCAGAATATATTGCTATTAAAGATTTTGCTTCTGAAGTTGTTTTGTTGGACATCAAAGAAGGCTACGCCGAAGGTAAGGCCATGGACTTAATGCAGACCGCATCATTAAATGGGTTTGATACTAAAATTACAGGCAGTACCAGCGATTATTATAAAACTGCAAACAGTGATATTGCTGTAATTACTTCTGGAATTCCTCGAAAACCGGGAATGACCCGAGAAGAACTTATAGGTATTAATGCAGGTATTGTGAAAACAGTTTCAAAGAGCTTATTGGAGCATTCTCCGAATGCAATTCTTATTGTAGTGAGTAATCCTATGGATACGATGACCTATTTGGTTCATAAAACAACCAATTTACCAAAGCATAAGATAATAGGTATGGGCGGTGCATTAGATAGTGCCCGTTTTAAATATCGTTTAGCTGAAGCCATAGGTGCGCCTATTTCAGACGTTGATGGAATGGTGATAGGTGGTCATAGTGATAAAGGTATGGTGCCGTTAATCAGCCATGCAGCTAGAAATAGTGTTAAGGTATCTGAGTTTTTAAGCAATGACCGTATGCAGCAAGTAGTTGAAGACACTAAAGTTGGAGGAGCTACGTTGACCAAATTACTGGGCACTAGTGCGTGGTACGCCCCTGGAGCTGCCGTGTCTGGACTTGTTCAGTCCATTGCATGCGACCAAAAGAAAATTTTTCCATGTTCAACTTATTTAGAAGGGGAATATGGTCTGAATAATCTTTGTATTGGAGTGCCAGTAGTATTGGGAAAAAATGGGATTGAGAAGATAGTTGATATCGAGCTTAGCGATGCTGAAAAAGCAAAAATGAAAGAAAGTGCCGAAGGTGTTTCCAAGACCAACGGTCTTTTAGATCTTTAGGCATATAGTTATAATCTTAATGCCATTTCGAAAGTGATTTTATATGAAAAACCTATGTTCAAGATAGATTTTTCACTCACTGGGCTCGAAATGGCATTTTTATTTTTCCTACCCTTTAGTATAATTGCAGATATTCTATTGTCAAATCCTATTTGAAATGATATATTTGCACGCTGTTTGAGAAAAATTCTAAAAATTTAGTAAACAATGCAAAATAAAGGACTTATAAAGCTATTTGCCCTCCTTTTTGGTTTGGTAAGTATCTATCAATTATCCTTCACATTCATTTCGGGGAAGATTGAAAATGATGCAGAAAAATTTGCCGTAAATCAAATTTCGGAAGCTGAAGAAGATTATGTGACTAAGCGGGAGGCTTTAGAGACGTCGTATTTAGATTCTGTTGGTGGTAACCCCATATTGGGCTATACTAGCTATGAAGATGCTAAAAAGTGGGAATTGAACAAAGGTCTTGACCTTAAGGGGGGAATCAACGTTACCCTTCAAATTTCGGTGAAAGACATTCTAAAGGGTCTTGCCGACAATACGAAGAACCCTATTTTTAATAAGGCCTTAGCAGATGCTGATGAAGCTTCTAAAAATAGTGATGACACTTATTTGGAGTTGTTTTTTGATGCTTTCGATGATATAAAAGGTAATACCAAGTTAGGGTCACCCGACATTTTTGCGAATAAGACCTTAAGCGATGTTATTAATTTTCAAATGTCAGATGATCAGGTAAAACCAATTATCAGAACGAAGATTGATGAATCTATTGAATCAGCGTTTGAAGTACTTCGTGAACGTATTGATGGTTTTGGGGTTACCCAACCTAATATTCAACGAGAAGGAAACTCTGGTCGTATTTTGGTTGAGCTTCCAGGGGCAAGAGATATAGGACGAGCACAAGAATTGTTGTCTAGTACTGCACAATTAGAGTTTTGGGAAACCTACCCTCAAACTAGCCCGAGTATTTCACAATTTATATTTAGTGCCAATGAACGTCTTCGCGATATTTTAGAACCTAAGGAAGAGGTCAAAGACACTTTGGCTTCTGCTGAATCAGAGATAGATTCGTTGCTTTCTGATGTAGCAAAAGACTCACTTGACTTAGCTTCTGAATCAAATCCGCTGTTAAGTAAACTGTTACCAGCAGGTAACAATGCAATTGCCCAGGTGGCAGTTAACGATACAGCAGAAGTGGGTTCGTACCTTAGAATGCCGGAGATTAGAAGACTTTTGCCTACTGATGTGCAATTTGTAAAGTTTGCATGGGAAAGGTTAAGTCGTGACAGTGACTCTGAATTGGTTGGTTTATTTGCCCTTAAGTCTAATCGTGATAAGATACCTGCAATGAGCGGCGATGTCATCATTGATGCTGCTTCTGAAATTGACCCGTATACCAATGACCCTAAAGTTACTATGGTCATGAATACCCGAGGTGCTAAAGAATGGGAAGAAGTGACCGGTGAAGTTTTTAAAAACCAAACAGGTATTGCAGTTGTACTGGATGATAAAGTATATACCGCTCCCGGTGTTTCAAGAGGTCCAATTTCTGGAGGACGCTCTGAAATTACTGGTGACTTTACCTTAGTTGAAACCAAAGATATTGCCAATGTGTTAAGAGCAGGCAAATTACCTGCATCAGCAGAAATTATTCAATCCGAGGTTGTTGGTCCTTCTTTAGGGCAAGAGGCTATAGATAGTGGTTTTATGTCTTTTATAATTGCTATGGCATTCGTATTGGTCTGGATGATTTTCTATTATGGAAAGGCAGGTATTTTTGCAGATATCGCCTTGGTATTCAATATTCTCTTGATTTTTGGAGTATTGACTAGTCTTGGAGCTGTTTTAACCTTACCCGGTATTGCCGGTATTGTTTTAACTATTGGTATGTCTGTAGATGCTAACGTACTGATTTTTGAGCGTATCAAAGAAGAATTAGATAGAGGTAAAGGAAAAGCGCAAGCTGTTGCAGATGGTTTCAGCAACGCCCTTTCATCTATTCTCGATGCAAACATTACGACTGGTTTAACAGCGATTATACTTTTTATATTTGGTTCAGGCCCAATTAAAGGTTTTGCGACTACTTTATTGATAGGTATCGTTACCTCATTGTTTACAGCGATTTTTATCACCAGATTATTGGTTGATTGGTATATTTCTAAAAAAGGGAGAGATCTTCAATTTTCTACAAGTATGACCAAGGGCTTGTTCAAAAATATGAATATCAATTTCTTGGGTAAAAGAAAGATTGCATACATTATATCTTTTATCTTAATCGGAGTTAGTATATTTTCTCTCTTTACATTAAAATTACAACAGGGTGTTGATTTTGTTGGGGGACGTTCTTACCAAATTCGATTTGAACAGCCAGTCAATGCTTCTGAAATTGCATCAGAATTAAATGCAGTTTTTGGAAGTGGCACTAATGTTAAGACCTTTGGTGAGTCAAATCAAATAAAGGTAACTACGCCGTACAAAGTAGATGTTGAAGGTATAGAAGTTGATACTGAGATTCAGAATAAATTGTACGAATCACTACAAAAATACTTGCCAGATGGCACTTCATTTAATGATTTTACCGTTGGCGCTTCTGAGAAATCTATTGGAATTTTACAGTCGGTAAAAGTAGGCCCGACCATAGCAGACGATATCAAGAAGAATGCTTTCTGGGCAATTATTGGTTCATTGGCTGTTGTTTTCTTATACATCTTATTACGTTTTAGAAGATGGCAATTCTCTTTGGGTGCTGTAACTGCTGTATTCCATGATGTACTGATTGTATTGGGCATCTTCTCATTAACAGGTGCGATTATGCCTTTTAATATGGAAATTGACCAAGCGTTTATCGCCGCAATCTTAACAGTAATCGGTTACTCATTGAATGATACCGTGGTTGTTTTTGACCGTATTCGAGAGGTTGTGGGCC
This sequence comes from Croceitalea rosinachiae, assembly GCF_031846445.1. Classification (NCBI taxonomy): domain Bacteria; kingdom Pseudomonadati; phylum Bacteroidota; class Flavobacteriia; order Flavobacteriales; family Flavobacteriaceae; genus Croceitalea; species Croceitalea rosinachiae. The sequence continues at coordinate 230,113 of NZ_JAVRHR010000003.1, forward strand.
TTAAAGGCTGGAAAAATGGAGATCATATCAATGAAGCTTTGAACAGTACATTAAGCCGAACTTTGAATACCTCATTGACCACTTTGATAGTATTGTTGGCGATTTTTATTTTCGGAGGTGAATCGTTGAGAGGATTTATGTTCGCCATGATTGTTGGTGTTATTGTTGGTACCTATTCATCGGTGTTTATTGCAACTCCAATAATGTTTGATGCTTTAAAGAAGAAAATATCTTCTGGTAAAGAATAAATTAATGAATTAACCCAAATGAAGAAGCCGCTATTAAGCGGCTTTTTTGCTTTCTGTCTTTCCGATATAGGAACCTTCATTTGAAAAAAGGTAAAGATTTAAACTATGATGGTACTAAAACACTCTTAGTTATTTAATAGGTCGCAGAGCCATTTGTAGTTATTTGTTTTTTAGGCAAACTCATTACATATTCATATCCCTTTTTAAGGTATTCAACCAATTTGGCCTTATCTTGTAATAGGGAGTATGTATCAATACATACTCCCTCATTATAGCACCATGTGACTTAAAAGGTAAAGCACCGTACTTTTCAAATTCTCTAGTGTCTTCTTTAGAGAGGCGAATACCCATTTCATCATCTTTATTTATTAATGAAAACATATAACCATTTGCAGAAGCATAGGGAGTGGTCTTGCCTTTTCGTTCTAGATTGGCAAGGGTAACAATTTCATCGTAGTTTGTTATTACTTCATTTCGGACCATATTATTGTAATTTTTATTAAGCTAATTTTTGCATTGATATATAGTTCAAGCATTTTTATTAAAATTTATGTCGATATGCATTTTCCTTGTTAAAACAATGGTTTTTGCACAATGAAAAGGGTTAAAATGTAAGATTTTTAACATTTTTATTATTATTGGGAACACTGTAATTTATTGATTCTTTTATTAAAAAAATATGTGAATGGTGCGATTTTATCGATGAACAGTAATTTTGTTTGTTTACACTAAATTAACTTATTTTTAAGGGCTTTAAAACCAACTAGTTCATGTCAAATTTTTTTCAAACCATTTCAGACGAGAATAAAGAAGTTCTGAAAACTTATTCTTGGATACCTTTAATTATTATTGGTATAATTTTGATTATAGTCTCGTTTACATCTTGGGCGGAATCAATTGTATACCTTTCAAAAGGCCTCTACGCTTCTGGAACTACTATTATTACGAGCATGGTTTTTTTAACATTGGTCAAGTCCAAACAATTCTCAAATATTTTTAATAAACAATTACGTAATATTATCTATTGTTCAGAGCATTTAGAAAATAGGAAGGATATTAGGGAGTTATGGCACACCACCTCAAAAGCTATGTATGAGAAATATTTTCCTGATTTATGTGATATTATAGAAGACAATGTAGAAAACTACATACCTATCGACTCTACCAAGTATTATGAGAATTATGTTTACAAGGTCGATATTTCATTTGATGAACAGGATTTGAATTATATTAACTTAAAAGAAAGAGAATCTTTCTCATTGGTCAGTAAAACTACTGATAAAGTAGAGTATAAATCTTCGACTATTTTTGAAAAAGAGAATTATAAGGATACAATTTCTGACTATAAAATGCTTTCATTTAGAGTTAATAAAAAAGAATTAAATCCTAAAAATCCTGAATTAACAATCGACAAAAGCTACAAAGGAAAGAAAATATTGGTTATACACAATAGATTTTTAAATGGTAAAAATAGATATGTTATAGAAAAAGAAGAGGTCAAGAAATATTCTCTTTTGGTTGAGAATACAAAGTCGCATAATTGCTCTCATATTTTTAAGAATTATACTTTAGAAGTTACCCACCCTAAAGAACTTGAGGTGAAGTTTTATGAAAATGGAACATTAAACAAATTTGATACTAAACCTATCAGAGAAGTAGGCGACTCTTACGTTAAAACGTATGAATATGAGGGTATCATGTTTAAAAACCAAGGGACTAGGTTGATTTTCCGTGATTTAAGAAAATAATACTATATTTACAACGTTAACTAAAAAAAGAGCTTATGAACACACATTTTAATTATTCTTTGAATCATTCATTAATTGAAGAAGAGGAGTACACAGGTTAATTTTTTAGCTAACAAGCTCAAAAATATTCAAACCACCTTTATTAAGGTGGTTTTGTTTTTTTGATAGAGTTTTACCCTCAATATGATTAGTTTTGAGAACAAAATTTTGAAGAGGATGAAATATAGGTAGGTACTATCTTAATTTTCATGTCTTAAGTTTTGCAAAATCTGTTTATCATGGTGTGTTACATGATATGCAACGAAGTAAAGTACTTCTCTTAGTGTGAATTTTCCCATAACAGGATGGGGCAGTATGTATATATCAAGTTCAGGTTCTGTGAAGTTTTCAATGCCCACAGTTAACTTTTCAATGACTTCTTTTAAAGCTTTCAGTTTTTCATTTTTTTGTTCTAAGTCCACTTCTTCAGGAGAAAATCTTTCTTCAAGTTTGTAATCTGGGTTCTGTCTTAATGTTTCCAAATAATCAGCAACGATTTTTTTGTAATCGCGACTTGGTTTACTTGCAAGACCAAACTTGTCTTTTAATACAGATTTAGGAATCTCAAAAGCTCGAGCAACAGGTTTTGTTGACTTTAGAATATGCTCCAATTGCTGCCCTGCCGTCCATTTTCCATTGGTACTCTTCATAAAATCAATATCAGAAAGTTCATCCAATTTTGATAGAAAAGCTTGATGATTAGTCAAGATTAATGCTTTGATTTCTAGTTTATCCATGATTAAATGTATACTATTTTACCTGTAGAGCCATTTTCTGTGATGCTAAGTTTGTAAATAAATTGAGGATTTAGTCCAGCTTCAGCCCTGTGCGAAACATATATAATAGCTGACTCGGTTTCATTAACAATTTTATTTACAAGTGCTAAAAATAAACCGGTGTTTGAATCGTCTAGTCCCACCGTAGGCTCATCCAATATTAACAAAATAGGATGCTTTATCATTGCTCGCGCAACCATGAGCAACCTTTTTTGGCCCATGGAGAGTTGATGAAAGTAAACCTCTTTTTTTTTGTCCAACCCAATTAGCGCTAACCATTTTAAGGCAAGCTGTTTTTCATTATCTGTTGGTTTAATATATAACCCTACCGAATCATGTAACCCAGCAACAAGCATGTTTTCCAGCGTATGTCGACCTTTGAATTTATCGGTCATGGAAGGGGTAAAGTAACCAATATGTTTTTTAATATCCCAAACACTTTCACCACTTCCTTTTTTATTTCCTAAAAGTGTTAAATTTTGTCCATATCCTTTATGGCTGTCACCGGTAATCATATTCAAAAGCGTAGATTTACCACTTCCATTAGGACCAATGAGTTGCCAAAACTCTCCTTTATTTATGGTCCAATCAATATTTTTTAATATTTGTTTTCCGTCAAAACTTACGGATACACCTTGAAATCTTACTAGTTCGGTATTAAAGAAATTACTGGCTCGTATTGGTGCTGGAATGGCGTTACTTAAGTTATTTTTGCTTTTTTCATGAACTTTCCAAAATAATTCTCTGTTTTGAAAATAGTGTAGTTCTCCCTTACTATAAGTAAAAAAATCACTTGTAAACATAAGTATATCTTCAAGTCGACTAACTAATTGAATTAAATGGATTTTTTCAGAGATTACTTCCAATCTTGTTTTTAAATCAGCTTGACTTTCAATATCTAGATTATCAAATGGATTGACCACTATCAAATATTCGGGACTTTTTGATAAAATATGTTTTAGGAGTGCTTTTTTTCGCTCACCGCTACTCATTGACAGAAGTGATTGATTACGATTGCTTGTAAGGGTTTTAATTTCGTGGCGTTCTTCTCTGTCAATAAAATGCTCTAATTCCTCAGCAGAAAAAATACCTCCCTTTTTATCTTTTAATGATTCAAAGTATTTATAACTTCCTTCATAAATACTAGTAATAAGTGTTTGTAGGCTAGATTCATTTTCAACAAGAATAGCGAAGTGTTTCAAAATACTGGTTTACCCAAATTTAGCTATTAAACCGGTTGGTTCATTTGCTTTGAGTGGCATTTACTCTATAAATATGCACAGGGTTATTTTTGTAAAAAGTGCTTTTATCCAAATGCATACCATTTTTCAAGGCAACTTTTTGAGAAGGAACATTGTCAATATGAATTATCGAAATTAGGGAATCAGAAAATTGCTCTTCAAAAGCAATTTTTTTACATTTTTGTGCAGCTTCAAAAGCATAACCTTTTAACCAATGTTCGGGTAGTATGGAATACCCGATTTCCAATTCTTGTATTTCGTCAACAGTTTGTACAAGAAGCCCGCAAATACCGACTAAATTGCCCGTTTCCATAGAAATTAAAGCATTCATACCTCCCAATCCCTTTTTATAGCGCTCAAAAATACGGTCGAATTGTTCTTTACAAGCCACTTGAGGGTTTTTGGGAAGGCCTTCCCAATATTTTGTTGAATTGGGATTTTGGTAAAATGGAAACCATGCTTCAAAATCAGTAGTAGCTATTTTTCGAAAGGATAATCGTTCACTTTTTTGACCTTCAAGTAAATAAGGAATCATTTAATTTTCAGAATATTTGATACGGTCACCAACTTCAAGCGACCATTTTTCAACAAGGCCCGCATTGATTTCAAGAACATATTTAATAGGCACTTGAGATGAAAGTCCCTTCTCATCAAAAGGGCGCGTATTTTTTTGAAAGCTGGCTATTTCTAATTTTTCGTTGATGAAGATAATATCCAATGGTATTTGGGTATTCTTCATATAAAATGAATGTACTGATGTTTCTGGGAAAATAAATAACATTCCCTGTTTTATTTCCATGGACTCACGATACATCAATCCAGTTTGGGTTTCATAATCTGATTTGGCAAATTCTACATCCAAATTCACTAAAAGTGAATCATTGACTGATTTGAAAATTTGAAGTTCTCCTTCTTTTTGAAAAGAAATAGTTTCAGTCTTAATTTCTGTTTTAGAAGTTTCCTTGCATCCGAAAAAGTTTACAAAGAGCCATAAACTAAAGATGAAAACAATAACTTTTTTCATTATTTCATCGTTTTAGCAGGCCTGAACATGAAATAAAGCCCAACCAAAATCATAGGAATACTCAACCATTGCCCAGTAGTAAAAGTACCCCAGGTTTCCTCAAAACCTCCCTGGCTTTTTTTATAGTATTCCACTATAAAACGAGCGGTCCAAAGGCCAATCATAAAAAGTCCAAAAAGGAATCCTGATTTTTGAGCCTTATCTGTTTTCCAATACACGAACCACATTAGACCGAATAATACGAGATATAAAACTGCTTCATATAACTGGGCAGGATGACGATAAGGAATGCTTTCCAGAATTTGTGCAAATTCAGATTTAGTCTCAATTGCTTTATAGGCGGCACTTGCAGTTTTTTCTTTAGTCAATTGCATGGCCTTATAGCTTGGCATATCATCAGAATCACGAATAAATCGGGTTGCTAATGCAAAAGATTTATCAACTATTTTGCCATTAATTTCAGAATTGAAAAAATTTCCCAGTCGTACAAAAGCGCAACCTATGGTACTGACCACAGCAACTCTATCAAGCAACCATAGAAATTTCATGTCTTTATATTTTCTTGAAAAAAGATAAAGCGCAATGAAAGCGGCAATTGTGGCACCATGGCTTGCAAGTCCAGTAAAACCAGTAAATTCATAACCATTTATAAAACCCAAAAGAGTACTGTCGGTACGCTCTCTTATTGGTAATAAAATTTCCAATAAGTGGTTTTTATAATAATCCCAGTCATAAAAGAAAACATGGCCCAAACGTGCGCCCAACATTATGGAAACTACTGCGTAAACAAAAAGGGAATCAAGCATTTCCATGGGTTTGTTTTCCTTTTTAAAAATCTGTTTCATAATGTACCAACCCGCCACAAAAGCAAGGATCCACAATAAGTTGTAGTATTTTATTTGAATAAAACCAATTTTGAAAAGAATGTCATCAGGATTCCAATTAAAACCTAAAAAGTACATATGAATTGTTTTTGGGCTAAGATAAATAATTAGATGGTAGACCACTTCGCTTTTTAGAAGTTAGATTAGAGATTGTTTGCACAAAGGTTGGGTGAATGATATTCGATGTTTGAATTTGACCTTGAACATGTATTTTGTCAAGGAACAGGATCATAGCCTTTACCGCCCCATGGATGACAGCTAAAAATGCGTTTCAGAGATAGCCAACCTCCTTTAAAGAGCCCATGCTTTTTTAAAGCTTCTAAGGTATAGGCCGAACAAGTAGGGGAATAACGACAGGTGGCCGGGGTATACGGAGAAATCAAAAGCTGGTAGGCCCTAACCAAGAAAACAAAAGGGGCTATCAATATTTTTTTCACTTTAATTGATTATTTCTTTAGGCGCCTTTGAGATATTTAATTTAAGCTAAAACTAGTTCCCTCTTTTCCATCTTTAAGCTGTACCCCTAGAGCTAACAATTCATCACGAATTTTATCAGAGGTTGTAAAGTCTTTATTTGCACGGGCATTGTTGCGAAGCTCAATCAATAGTTCTACTACCCCTGCAAGGGTATCAGAACCTCCTTCGGTAGCACTTTGGTTTTCAAGCCCTAAAACATCATAAATAAAACTATGCAAGGTTTTTTGAAAAAGCACCTTATCATTTGCTGTAATACTTTCCTTACCTTCTTTAATCAGGTTGATATGTTTGACCCCTTCAAAAAGATTAGCTATTAGAATTGGGGTATTAAAATCATCGTTCATGGCATCATAACAATTCTGTTGCCAGACTGAGACATCAAAACTACTGTTAGTGGCAGTGTCAAGTCCTTCCAATGAATTTAGACCGTCCATTAAACGAAAATATCCTTTCTCTGAAGCCAACAACGCATCATTGCTTAAATCAAGAATACTCGTATAATGAGCCTGCATCATAAAAAAGCGAACTACAGAAGGATTAAATGCCTTACTCAAAATATTGTTTTCACCGCTAAAAATTTCATTTGGGAAAATATTATTGTCCGTAGATTTTGACATTTTCTTGCCATTCAAGGTCAGCATATTGGCATGTAACCAATAATTTACTGGGGAACTTCCATTGCATGCTTCGGCTTGAGCAATTTCACATTCATGGTGTGGAAATTTTAAATCCATTCCGCCACCATGAATATCAAAGTTTTCGCCCAAATATTTAATGCTCATTGCGGTACATTCTAAATGCCAACCTGGGAAACCATCACCCCATGGCGAAGGCCATCTCATAATATGTTGTGGTTCTGCTTTTTTCCAAAGGGCAAAATCTTGAGGATTTCTTTTCTCATCTTGGGATGCAAGTGCTCTAGTATTGGCAATCATATCTTCCAATTTTCGGCCACTTAACTTGCCATAATCATTAGTCTCGTTGAATTTAATGACATCAAAATAGACGGAACCATTGATTTCATAAGCAATACCTTTGCTCAAAATTTCTTTGATAATTTCAATTTGCTCAATGATGTGACCGGTAGCCGTGGGTTCTATACTTGGCGGAAGCAAGTTGAATTTTTGTAGGGTTTCATGAAAATCAACCGTGTAGCGTTGAACCACTTCCATAGGTTCGATCTGTTCTAACTTTGCTTTTTTTGCAATCTTATCCTCACCATCATCAGCATCATTTTCTAAATGACCTGCATCAGTAATATTTCGAACATATCTTACTTTAAAACCTAAATGCTTGAAGTACCTAAAAATCATGTCGAATGACATGAAAGTTCTGCAATTACCTAAATGCACATTGCTATAAACTGTTGGGCCACAAACATACATGCCCACGTAACCTTCTTTTACAGGTTTGAAAATTTCTTTTTTCCCAGAAAGAGAGTTGGATACTTTTAAGACTTGGCTTTTAAATAATTGCATTAAAATTCGGTATCAAGATTGATATAATCTAAGAATTCGCGTCTTACTTTTTCTTCTTTGAATTTACCACCATACTCTGCGGTAATGGTACTACTCTCGATATCGCGGATACCTCTTGAGTTGACGCAAAGATGCTTAGCGTCGATAACACAGGCCACATCTTCCGTCCCAAGCACCTGTTGCAATTCTTTTACAATTTGAATGTTTAAACGTTCCTGTACCTGAGGTCTTTTAGCAAAATAGTCAACAATACGATTCATTTTTGATAAGCCTACTACAGTACCATTAGAGATGTATGCGACATGGGCTTTTCCAACAATAGGTAGTAAATGATGTTCGCAAGTGGAATATAAAGTAATGTTCTTTTCCACTAACATTTCACCATACTTATACTTATTGTCAAAAGTAGATGACTTAGGTTTTCGCTTTGGATGGAGCCCTCCAAAAATTTCATTTACGTACATTTTGGCGACTCTTTTTGGAGTACCTTTTAAGCTGTCATCATCTAAGTCAAGCCCTAAGGTCAGCATAATCTCCCTAACGTTTTCTTGAATGCGTTCTATTTTTTCGGAATCACTTAACCCAAATGCATCAATCCTCATAGGGGTGTCTTGGGATGATCCAACATGCCCATCGCCCCGTTCTTCATATTGTTCTTCCAAAGTTTGCTCTAATTTCATTTCACATTTGATAAAGACAGCAAAGATATACATTAATGGTTTATTTAACATCTGAAATACTGGGTTTGACAACATAAATTATTGTTAAGGGATAGTTGCTTTTATTTTTGCAATACCCGAATTAACAAGTACTTATGTACAGGCACGTTCTATTTTTTCTTTTTTTCTCTACTGTCCAAGCTATAGTTTGGGGACAAGTTTCACCTGAATGTACCAATGCAATCCCCATATGTTATAATACCCCAGTAAATGGTGGTACAAATGGCTATGGTTCTGATGATTTTAATGGAGCTGCTTCTAGCGGATGTTTGGAGCAAACCAACACTGGAGCGATAGAATCAAATTCGGCATGGTATCGATTTAGAACAAATGCATCTGGACAATTGGGTTTTAATATAGGGCATGATGCTTCAGAGGATTGGGATTTTGCGCTTTATCAAGCCAATGATTGTAATAGTTTGGGCGAGCCTGTCCGCTGTAATTTTTTTGATAATCGAGATGAAAATACTTTTATCGGTGTAGGGGAAGATCCTTCTGGCGATACGGATACATTACAATACACGGATTGGTTAATGGTACAACCAGGTCAAGATTATTATCTTTTGATCAATAATTTTAGTGATGCAAATTCAGGATTTTCCATTCAGTTTTCTGGAGAAATTTTCAATACTAATCCATATGATGCCTTAGACTGCTCAATCGTAAATAATTTGTTGGGCCCACCGGTAGCTGCTTGTTCAAACGAAACAGTGCTTTTAGATGCAACGACTATTAATGCCTTGAGTTATGTTTGGTACCAAGATATTGGAAATGGTTACCAAGAGATAATAGGGGAGACAGATGCTATGTTTCAGCCCATACAAAGTGCAATGTATCGAGTTTTAGTAATTACAACTGATGAACAAATCATAAGTGAAGTTCAAGTAGCTTTTTTACCTCCGCCGACAACAAATGTTATTGCTGATGAAATCACATGTGAAAATGAAATAGGATTTGACCTTAGTGTTAAAGACGTCGAAGCTTTGGGGGGTCAAGACCCTAGTAATTATATAGTTGGATATTACTTATCTCAGTTGGATGCTGAAATGGGCATTAATGAACTTTCCAAACAATATGTCACTGCTCAAGGGGTGCAAACCATTTACGTTAGAGTTTCATCAATTCAGAACCTGAACTGTTTTGATGCTTCAGAGCGTTTTGAACTTAATACTATTGCGTCACCAATACTCGGCGAAAATCAAGAAAGGTATTTATGTGATGACCTAATGAGCATTACTATTGGGGAGACTATTTTGAATGACAATTATCAATATTTATGGGATACCGGTGAAACTACTCCAAATATTACAGTTTCAGAACCGGCAACTTACGTTTTGACTGCTACTACATCCTTAGATAATGTTTTTTGCGTTAGAACTAGAACGTTTACGGTCATTAGAACACAACTTCCTGAAATTTCAGATGTACAAGTAGGTGAGTATGGATTTAGCAATACAGTAACAGTGGTTACTAATTTAGATGGAGATTTTGAATATCGCATTGATGATGGTGAATTTCAAAGCAGTGCAATTTTTGAAGGTATATTACCAGGAAATCATACGGTTTATATGCGTGATTTGAGTGGATGTGGAGTTGATGGAGAAGAAATTGCGGTGATAGGGTATTTACCCTACTTTTCTCCAAATGGTGATGGTATAAATGATTATTGGCATATTATGGGAATAGAGCACCTGAATGAGCCCATTGTTTCCATTTTTGACCGTTATGGAAAACCATTGCATGTTTTAAATAAGGATAACCCAGACTGGAATGGCACACAAAATGGCGAGCAATTGCCTGGTTCAGATTACTGGTTTCAGCTCTCTTTTATTGATGGTAACGGTAATAGGGTAAAAGCTAAGTTCTTGAAAAATCACTTTTCGCTACGACGATGACCTAAGTTGTTTGCCAAATTATTTTGTGTATTTCATCGATCTTTTATGCACTTTATACTAAACAGGGTATTCCTTAAGTTATATACACGTAAGAATAGCCCCAAATTCTATGCGAACACTATTTTGTGCTATCAGTTTTTTTCTTTTTTGTGCCGTTTTTAGTTTAAAAGCGCAGAACTCCCCTGATTGTAGAACAGCAATACCCGTATGTGCCGATGCCCCAATAATGGGAATAGCGGACGGAGGTGGTGATATTGACGATTTTGATCCAGATGTCATACGGCAAACTGGCTGTCTAGAGAAAGGGAGCGTAGCCTCGGCTAACATTGAAAACAATACTTCTTGGTATGTGTTTAGAGCTGGTACCGATGGCCAAATTGGTTTTGATATCGAAGCGCTTCCTGTGGTTCCTGGCGGAGTTGTGACTTCTGAATGGGATTTTGCCTTATATGGACCATTTGACCAAACTATTGGTGATAACTTTTGTGCTGATATCAGTAATGGATCTGCACAGCCTATACGATGTAACTATGAGGTGAATGATACAAATTTCACTGGTCTTGGTACAAATCCTGAGAATGGACAATTGGGCGCACCAAATGTAACTGGAAGTCAAAATACGTATGACGAGTTTATTGATGTGATAGCAGGAGAGATATATTACTTACTTATCAATAACTTCAACACAAATTTTGATGGCAATGCAGAATCTTTTGAATTGACATTTACTGGTAACTCAGTTAATGCAAATCAAGACACCGCCTTGGACTGTACTTTACGTGATGAATTTTTAGGGTTTGATATCATTGCCTGTGAAGATGACCCAGATATCGTTTTAAGTGCTTTAAATTCACCTGCGGGACCTAATATTACCAATATCACCTGGTCTGTTGATACAGATGATGACGGTACGATAGATACAGTATTGGCTACAGGTGCCGGCGAGATAGAATTGACAGTTACAAGTCCTAATTCAGGTCGATACTTTGTTTCCATTGAGACTACCTTTGGAGAAATAATTTCAGATGATATTCTTATTACCTTTTTTGGTGTACCAGTATTACAAGAAGTTGTCATTATTGATGATTTAATTGTATCTGATGACCCAGATACCTATAACGTAGAAATTGTGGTAGACGGTGATGGAGATTATGAATATGCCATAAATGATGGCGAATTTCAAGATGACCCTATTTTTCTAGATGTACCTCCAGGTATTAACACAGTGGTCATTAATGACAAGAACGGCTGTGGTGCTTCAGAACCGATTGAATTTGTAGTTGTAGGATATCCAAAATTCTTCACGCCTAATGGTGATGGAATTCATGATAATTGGAACGTTTTAGGAATAGATCAATTAATAAACCCCGCAATCTTTATTTTTGACCGTTACGGAAAGTTCATCAAACAGTTGGATGGAACTACCTTGGGTGGTTGGGACGGAACTTTTAATGGTACTGACCTACCCTCTTCAGATTACTGGTTCAGAATTGATTATGAACGTGATCAACAAACAGCAATAGTTGCTACCACTGTCAGAAATCATTTCTCTTTAGTAAGATAAAAAAAGACCAACTTATTGTTGGCCTTTAGAAATCATTTTTTTAGTTTTTTCTAGAATTTTAAGGTATACGATAAGGTGATATTGGTATTTACTTTATCAACTAAAGCTGAATTAGAAATTCCGCTATCAAATAATAACTCATTAACCTCTTGTTCGGTTCTGTTTACTGCTAAATCTAATTTACTTCCACCAAAATCGTAACCAATACCCGCAGAGTAACCTTCTAAATCGCCAATGATACCCTCAGTTTCATAGGGGCTTTCTTCAAAACGGTAACCACCTCTTAAACTTACTTTTTCAATTCGGTATTCACCACCGATTCTATACGTGCTCACAGCACCCAACTCATTAGCTATAAAATCATTCTCTGCTGAAAAACTTGGATCAGAATTGGGCCTTAGCTCCGCTTGCGACATATCTTGATAGCCATAATCAAAACTTAATAAACCGTCTTTTCCGAATATTACTGCCACACTACCCGTTAGTTTAGATGGTATTTTGATACGATATTCTTCAAATAGGTTGACAATATTAAAATCAATAAAGTTAATATCGTCATCAGCCAAATCGGAGTTGATTCTTTGAGAGGTGTCATCGGTTAAGTAATACCAAGTAGGCGATTGATAGCTACCACCAATTCTAATGTTATCATTTAATCTTGCTATTCCGCCAAGGCTAAATGAAAATCCGGTACCCTGTGTATGTAAAAAATTATCAAATGTTGTTCGTTGAATGGGTGAGCCCGCGTCATAACCAGTTTCATCAAAAAAAGTAACCTTATCATAAAAAACACTGTGAAAATTTAAAGATGCACCTAAATAAAGATTGTTTTGATACTGTCCAGCTAAATTGGCGGTAAACTTACTATTGTAACCATTTGTCGATTGACGAAATTGTTGATTGACACTTGAATACTCGGCATTGGAGATGTAGCTTGTTCCAGCTTGATTGGTTTCGTCTACTGGATTTATAACTCCTCCAAAATATCCTAAGAAGGCCTGTTGGTCCGCAAATCCCTGCTGCGCTCCGATTCTCAGATAAGCTTCTTCCAAAAACTCGTTTTGCCCCAGAAGTAAGTTCCCAAAAGGAATACCTTGTGCAAAATTGAGAAAGTAATTGTCAATACCTTGATTTGTATTACCAGAGGCGGAAATCTCATTATCAAAATTTTCAACTAGATCATAGTTAAGCCCCAACGCTATTTTCTTCCATGGCGAATTTGGTGATTTAAATACAAATACCCCGCCAGCTTGATTAAACTCAAGAGAATTTAAATCTGCATTTTGAATGCTGTTACCGTATGTGGCATCATTATTTCTATTGTAATTAGAACCACTTACAGTAAACTGGCTGTAATTAAAAACTGCAGAACCCGCTGGATTAATATTGAGAGATGATAAATCTCCTCCTAGGGCTCCAAAAGCTCCTGACATGGCTTGAAATCTTGCAGTGCCTTGAAGATTTTCCGTGCCGTACCTTACAACATCATTAATATTCTGTGCGCTGGCAAAAACACATACCATACCCACTATGAAAGTTAATATACTTCTCATTTTGTATTCTTTAAGATTGCAAATTAATTTGGATTTAGTTTCGTCGTCCGCTGCTTCGTCCACCTGAAGACCTACTGCTCGAACGGCCACCAGAGCTCCTTACACCACCTGAACTTCGAGAGCTGCCACCAGAACTCCTAAAACTTCCACTACTTCTTGAGCTTCTACTCCCTGAGCTCCGGTATCCTGAACTTCTGCCCGAAGATCTTGTGCCAGAACTTCTATAGCCCGAACTTCTTCCAGAAGACCTGCTGTAGTTGTTGCTTCTTGGTGCGGTGCGTGTAGAAGATTGATAGCTTCTTGAACTTCCGTAACCTGAGCTTCTATTCGTAGAAGTGCCGCTTCTATAACCACTTGTTCTAGGACTAGTGTTGCGATAAGTTTGACCACTTCTCGCAGAGCGGTTATAGTTTGGCACTGCTCGCGTACTTCTGCTGGTGCGATAGCTTCGATTTCTAGCAATTGCATCAGCACTTATTGATCTTCCAGTATTTGTTCTTCCGCTGTATGTTCTAGAACTTCTTGTTGAAGCACTGCGAGATACCGCATTAGACCGCCCTACATTTGATCGTCCACTATTAGAGCGCAATCTTGATGTAGTGCCCCTAGAATCATTAAGTAAGTTTGATCTGCCTCTTAAGGCACTTGAGGCAAAGGTATTTCTTGTAGAAGCTCTCCTAGTTCTGTTAAAAGCTACATTTCTATTATAATATCCTCCATAAAAAGGCCTGTTCCAACCGTAGCCTCCCCAGCCCCAATTATTCCAGCCGTAACCTGCATAGCCCCAACCAAAACCTGCATTCCAACCAAAGCCACCGCCCCAGCCAAAGCGATTCCATCTCCACGGGTTATTCCAACCCCAACCCCAATTGTTCCAGCCCCATCCCCAGCCAAGGCCGCCGCCCCATAGCCAAGGATCATTCCACCCCCAATTGTTACCGTAAACATTAATGCTTAAATTAGTAGGATTGTCACCCCACCCAGGATTGCCCTCATAATTGTTATTGTAAGCAAAATAATCTGTTTGTTCTCCTAAAGGGATAGAATCATTTTGAGCACCACTATAGTATCCATCTACATCGGTAAATATTTCAGAGTCTAGTATTTCATTATATTGATTGGCCTGTTCTCCAAAATAATCTCCATAAATATCACTTTCAAGCTTTTGGTTTTTGACTGCCTCAGCTGATTTTTTTTCAACAGAAACCGTTTGATTTCCATTGGAATAGATTCCATCATCATCATAATAAGAAGCTTGTTGATATGACCCACATGATGCGAGTAAAATCGCGATTAAGGGTAATATGGCGACATACTGAAATTTTTGGCGGGGTAGAGAATGCTGCATGTTTTTATTTTTATTGTTGAACATAGTAAAAATAGTTAGTTTTACCGCACTATTTTTGTTAATCAAGTCACAAGTTTTGTGCCAAACTACTTTTAATGGGAAAAAAATTGACGAGCAGGGAAGAAGATTACTCCAAATGGTATAACGAACTTGTTGTTAAGGCAGATTTAGCCGAAAACTCTGGAGTACGGGGTTGTATGGTTATCAAACCTTACGGTTTTGCCATATGGGAGAAAATGCAAGCTGGATTGGACAAAATGTTCAAGGAAACTGGGCATGAAAATGCATACTTTCCCTTATTCATCCCTAAATCATACTTAAGCAAAGAAGCAAGCCATGTTGAAGGCTTTGCAAAAGAGTGCGCTGTTGTAACCCATTATCGACTTAAAAATGCAGAAGACGGAAGTGGAATCGTTGTTGATGAGGATGCCAAATTAGAAGAAGAACTTATTGTAAGACCTACTTCAGAAACCATCATTTGGGATACTTATAGAAAATGGATTCAATCATATCGTGACCTTCCCCTTTTAATAAATCAATGGGCGAATGTAGTGCGTTGGGAGATGCGTACACGTTTGTTCTTGCGAACTGCGGAGTTTTTATGGCAAGAGGGCCATACGGCACATGCAACGGAAAAAGAAGCTGTTGAAGAAGCAGATATGATTATGCATTTGTATGCTGATTTTGCTGAAAATCATATGGCAGTACCGGTGATAAAAGGAACAAAAACGGAAAGCGAGCGATTTGCCGGCGCGGTAGAAACATATTGTATTGAAGCGCTTATGCAAGACGGTAAAGCTTTACAGGCCGGAACCTCGCATTTTTTAGGTCAGAATTTTGCTAAGGCGTTTGATGTAAAGTTTGCAAATAAAGAAGGAAAACAGGACTATGTTTGGGCAACTTCATGGGGAGTTTCGACACGATTAATGGGTGCTTTGATTATGACTCATAGTGATGATAATGGGTTGGTATTGCCTCCAAAACTGGCTCCGATACAAGTGGTCATTGTACCGATATATAAAGGGGAGGAACAATTGAATGCCATTACTGAAAAAGTAAATCCATTGGTCAAAGAATTGCGTTCAAAAGGAATTTCGGTAAAATTTGACAATCGTGATACGCACAAGCCGGGGTTTAAGTTCAACGAATATGAATTAAAAGGGGTGCCTGTACGATTGGCTATTGGACAACGTGATTTGGAAAACGATACTTTTGAAGTGGCCAGACGTGATACCTTGGAGAAAGAAACGGTAGCAGCTGAGGCTATTATTGAAAAGATAACATCACTTTTAGAAGATATTCAAACGAACATTTATAGCAAAGCAAAGACCCATCAGCAATCTCATATCACTAATGTGGAGACTTATGAAGAGTTTAAGAAAGTGCTTGAAGAAAAAGGTGGTTTTGTAGCGGCACATTGGGACGGAACAATAGAAACAGAGGACAAAATTAAAACGGAAACAAAGGCCTCTATTCGTTGTATCCCTATAGACGTTATCGAAGAAGAAGGGAAGTGCATGGTGACTGGAAAACCATCATCTTTTAGAGTTCTTTTTGCAAAAGCATATTAGTAAACCAAAAAATAATATTTAGGTATTGCAATACTTAAAAATAGTTGTATTTTTGCATCCGCAAATTATGCGACCCTATGGCCCGTTCGTCTAGGGGTTAGGACGCCAGGTTTTCATCCTGGTAACAGGGGTTCGATTCCCCTACGGGCTACGAAGTTCATTTAGATATTGAAAATAAGTTGTTGTTTTGATGACTTCAAGACTTCAAATTATTTTGAGTATTTAGTTCATGGCCCGTTCGTCTAGGGGTTAGGACGCCAGGTTTTCATCCTGGTAACAGGGGTTCGATTCCCCTACGGGCTACAAAAAGTAAAACATAGAAATGTTGGGATAAAAATTCCAACTTTGTAATTTAAATTAGAATAATGGCAAATCATAAGTCAGCATTAAAAAGAATAAGAAGAAACGAAGCAGTACGTTTACGCAATAGATATCAGCATAAGACTGTTCGTAATGCAATCAAAAAATTGCGAAGTGAAGAAGATAAAAAAGCTGCTGAAACTTTATTGCCTTCAGTAGTTAGTATGATTGATAAATTGGCTAAACGCAACATTATACATTCTAATAAAGCTGCGAATTTAAAAAGCAAATTGATGACCAAAGTTGCTACAATGTAAAATTGGTTTGGTATAGAAAAAAAAAGCCCTTCATTATTTGAAGGGCTTTTTTTATGCTTTTCTTGTATTATTGTTTTAGCTTGGATTCATTTCTATACCCTGAATTATCTTTATACCAATCTGGATACGTGTTTCCGCCAGAGGTTGCCCAATCATTAAAGAAATTGTAGGCCTGGTTTACAGGAACACGTTCTTGTGGAACCTTAAAATTATGCATGATATTTATAGCCCATGGTAAACGCGTATCCGTCTGATAGTTTCCATCAGGATCTTGATTCACCCCATCGACCTCTACAGTATTTACCCCTAAACCTGTTCTTAATCTATTAGGAAGGTGAATTTCTCTTCCTCTGTCTTTATTGATAATTAAAAATGCATTAAATGGAGCAATACCGATTTGAGCTGTTGTCAATGGTGTGGTAAATTTGACATTGACTTCAGTGGCTATATTTAACATGGTCTCATTGTTATCGAATAAAATAATTACCGCCCTATCTTGTCCTTCCTCTGTTCCATTACCGCCAACGTTGATGTAATTCTCGGTCAAAACAGTGCCTACCACTGATTCTATCTGTCCTGGAGCAATACTCTCTAATTCAATACCCAAGGCATTTGTTAAACCTGCCCCATCAGAAGTAACTTCAAAATAAATATCTAGTTGAACGACTTCGTTAAAGGCATTCTGAATAGCTACAAATCTGTAGTTGACCGCAGTATCGTTAAAATCATAATCACCTAAATATGGCCAAAGATCTTCAAATGCCAAAGTACCCCAGCCGTATTTACTGGGAGTAAATGTTTCGAATGCTTTTTCAGCATCATCGGGATATTCATCATCACTATCGGTAATACCATCACCATCTGAATCAGGATCTTCAATATCCTCTGAAACCGTATAAGTTGTTAAATCATTTACGGTACGCCCAAGACTAACCCCAGAAGTAGAGTTAGGACCATAAACATATTCCCATCCTCCAGTTACGGTATCCATAATTATTAAATCAGAATCTGAACCATTGGCTGCCAACCAGAGTTCATTATTAGAATCAAAGGTCATTGATGTTGGATTGAAAGGTAGATTGTCAGCACTAATACGAGTCGCTTGATAAACGTTGTTATTATCTAAATCTAAGCGATAAAGACCACCAAAACTACTTAAAAATAGGGTGCCATCGGCTGAAAAAGCCAAATCGCCTCCGTTGGTATTATTAAGGTTATTGATGTTCCAAGTATTCAGTACCGTGGCGTTAGAAGGATCTATAGTATGCACTTTTGCCTTTGTTGAAAAATACAATAAGCCATCATTCTCATTATACGCCAAACGAGGCCCTCCCATTCCAAGATTTGCAATTGTAGTCCATGAGTTATTAATCATGTCATAACGCATTAAAGGGTAGCCATTACTTCTTCCAATAGAATATAAATACATATTGGCATGATCAATAGCTGCAGTATAACTGCCCATTGGCATGGCGGCTAGCTCTTTTAAACTACCATTTAGTGGATTTATTGAAAATAATTGCCCAGACCCGTTTACAGCAAATAAGGTGTCTATCTCTACATTTTTAGCTTCAAATCTGCTTTGTGTGATTTTGTGTTTAAAGCTTGCTATTTCGGTTTTTCGCATTTTTCCAGAGGTGTCGGCAAAAGTGTAATCAGCAGAGCCATTTTGAATATCGACTATCTCAGAAGTAAACGAATTACCTTCTTTACGGCGAATATATATTTGCGAATAGTAAGAGGGTGACATAATAATATGTTCTAATACGCCATTTACAGGTCTACCCTTAAAAAGCAATTGATTAAGTTCATCGGATTCAAAAGTTACCACAGTGTCAGCTTCTCCGTCATCATTGACAATATCAACTTCTTCAATATTATATTGGGTGTTGTTATAGGCATAAACCGTATAAATTGCATTTGGCGAGTTATCGGTAATAGTAACCGCTACGGTTTCTGAGGTTTCAAATTCAAAACCTTCTGGAATTTGCAAATTAGTAATGTCTGTTATTGATGATTCTTCCTCTTCTTCAACAAGGTTTTCTTCATCCGGACTTACAGTTTCAGTGAGTTCATCTTTTACGCATGACTGTATTGATAACAACAGTGCAAAGGCAAAAAGTGATTTAAAAACATTCTTAATTAACATAGCATACGATTTAACGACCAACAAATTTCATTTTTTGATGATCAAGTAGGTTTAATATTATATGGAACTAGTGTTAAGTTTCGATATACTACTCAAATCTATCGATGAATAGTTTATATGTAAAAAGCACTGTAAATGAACGAAAAAGACTACAGAAAAATATATTTTACCGATAAAGCGCACTGTAATGTTGTGAAATTAGAAGAATCAGAGGTGAAATTACATTTAATGAAATGCATTTCGTTTACTTACCAATAAGCCCCATAGAAAGAATGAGTATGATATTACAATTAGAATTTTCAGTATTTCTCTAAAATGATAAGCTATCCATATGTTGGGTTTTAGAAAGCCTGTTACATACAGAAAAGGAAAGAAAATATGAAAAACGAACAAGCCACTGCTTACCCAGAACATCAGGTTATATTGGTCAAATATTACTTTTTCTTGAATACGCCTTTCTTTAAAGTATAGCAGTACAACTAATACTAAAAACCAAGAAGCCAGCGCATCTGAATAAAATAGGCCAGTGTGCAAAGGGTCTTGAAAAAAGCTGCTAATTAAATATGAAGCTAGTATTGCCAAACTGCCCCAGCGAACAATCTTTTTATGGCTATTTTTTTCAAGGACTTGATAATATACCCAGCTAAAAAAACTAAAAACTAAAACACCATAGAGATTAAAAATAGCCACATTATGCCAAGAATAGGCAATGTCTTCAAAAAAGGAAAACTCTTCATAGGTTGTGATAAAATAACCTAGCAATTCTGTAAAAAAAGTATAGGCGATATAAATGGGGAATAATTGTAATGCCGTATCGAAATAGTTACGATAGGTAGCAATGGCCACGATTAGAGTAACCAAATAGAGAACAATAAAATAACTCGACTCTAAAAATTCTATCACAGAACTGATTTAGCGAAATGCTCTTCTTTTTCCAAGTAAAAAACCAATTATAAAAAAAGTATACATGGCCACAATTAATATGTATAATAAAGTATGCAAGTTATATTTTATATAGATGTAGTCATTTTTTAAACCTATAATCATAAGAGCTGGATCAAATACATAGAAAACCAGAAGCCCTAAGCTTACCCAGAAAAGTAAGTTTTGATGATGTTTATAAGGTTTTTCTTTTTCAGAAAATATTTTTTTGAAATAAAACAGAACACATAAAATCAAAACAATAGCTCCAATAGTATAGGCATAGTATAAATGCATGAGCATGGGATTTTGAAAAAATAAACTTAAAATATAAATGCTTAAGAAAATTACAGCACCAATTTTGACTATGTTCTTGTGAGATATATTCTGAATGGAATTCCAATAAACATAATAGAAAAATAAAAAGAAAATCAAAGAATAAAGATTAAAAAGTATCACGTTGTAATAAGAATACTTATCAATAAATACAACCTGGAATTCATCAAAATACTTTATCATTCCACCTAGAATCTCATTAAAAAGAGTGTAAGCTATGATTATTGGAAAATATTTTAATACGGTATCAAAATATCTTCGATACCGTATTATAGATAATACTAATGTTATTCCATAAATAGAAATAAAATAATTCTCTAGTAGAAAGTCTGAAATTTCTGGGAACATTTATTTTTTAATAATCCGCATTTGGAGGAGGAGCTGATGTACCTCTATTATATGTCAAACTGCCCCCGCCTTGTAAACTAGTATTAAGAGAGAAACTTGGAAAAAGACCAGCAAAATTCTTTTGTTCTTTTGATTGAATATTTCCCATTTGCTTCATGTCATCAGCTTGTGTAATAGAACGTATGGTTTTTGCTTTACCGTCTTCTCCTATGAAAAACCCAAGGTTTTCACCATTTACATCCATAGTTGGTACAAAGAAAACAGTATTTCTTCTAGAGTTTTTATTTTCACTATCATATTCAGCAAGATAAACTCTTAACTTAGTTACATTTTTTACACCGCCATTAGCCGCTTCTTGATCGATATAGTCTAAATATTGTCGTATTGATTTGTAATCAAAATCAATGAATCTGGTCACAACAAAATCTTCACTTGGGCTTCTACGTTCTTCATATTCTTTAATAATAGGCACCCTATTGGTTGAATAATTATCATAAATAGCTTTTGCCTCTGTATTTGGGATTATTCCCTTTGGAGCCTCAACTACCATTGGTTTAACTTCTTCGGCTGGTGTTTCTTGATTTTCTTTTTTGGGTCGTTCTTGGCAGGCTGAGAATACAATAGTCAGTCCTAAAAGTGACCAAAATTTGCTAGTGTTTTTCATACATTAAGTGTTAAAAGATTACAATTCATAGGGGAATCTTCGCTAAAGATATGGTTTTTATTAAAACGACTTTAACAAAAAACCCCAATAGTAAAGTACCATTGAGGTTTAGAATATATGATTGAATTCTTAAAGTAACCTATTGATTCATAGTCATTAAAAATTCTTCATTGTTTTTTGTCTGTTTAAAACGTTGTTCAATAAATTCCATCGCTTCAACTGGGTTCATGTCTGCAAGGTATTTACGCATAATCCACATACGCTGTATGGTGGACTCATCTAGCAATAAATCATCGCGTCTTGTGCTTGAAGAGGTAAGGTCAATAGCCGGAAATATTCTTCGGTTAGATATTTTACGATCTAACTGAAGCTCCATATTACCGGTACCCTTAAATTCTTCGAAAATTACTTCATCCATTTTTGAACCTGTTTCTGTCAATGCCGTCGCAATAATGGATAACGAACCTCCATTTTCAATATTACGTGCCGCACCAAAGAAACGTTTTGGTTTATGCAAAGCATTAGCATCTACACCTCCTGATAAAACTTTGCCTGAGGCTGGTTGTACTGTATTGTAGGCTCTTGCCAAACGTGTAATAGAATCCAATAGAATAACAACATCATGACCGCATTCTACTAAACGTTTTGCTTTTTCTAAAACAATGTTGGCAACACGAACGTGTTCGGTAGCTTCCTTGTCAAAAGTGGAAGCTACAACCTCTCCACGAACATTACGCTGCATATCAGTTACCTCCTCAGGGCGTTCATCAATCAATAAAATAATTTGATACACCTCTGGGTGATTTGCTGCAATACCATTGGCAATGTCTTTCAGCAACATCGTTTTACCAGTTTTTGGTTGCGAAACGATCATACCACGTTGCCCCTTACCAATTGGTGAAAACAAATCGATGATTCTGGTCGATATCGTACTTTGGCGTTCAGCCAAATTGAATTTTTCTTTAGGGAAAAGCGGAGTCAAATGTTCAAAAGATACACGATCGCGAACCACTTGCGGGTCAATTCCGTTAATCTTGTTCACTTTTATCAAAGGGAAGTACTTTTCACCTTCTTTTGGTGGGCGAACATTGCCCAGCACAGTATCCCCTGTTTTTAATCCGAATAAGCGAATTTGAGATTGTGATACATAAATATCATCAGGTGATGATAAATAGTTGTAATCAGATGACCTTAAAAAGCCATATCCATCTTGCATTATATCTAAAACCCCTTCACTTTCGATAATACTATCGAACTCAAATTCTGGCTCCTTATAGCGGTTTTTTAAATCTTTATCAAAGTTGCTATTCTTTTTATCTTGATGAGGACGCGGATTAGGCTTGCGCTGCTCCCTTTTTTGATTTTGATGTTTGTGCTGCCCATTTTGTTTATGCGGCTCTCTTTTTTGAGGTTGCGGATTGTTGGTTTTTTGGGGAGTACTTTTCTTTTCAGTAGGGGCAGGGGAAGCGGGTTTTTCAGCTTCTTTCTTAGTATTGTCTTTTCTTGGAGCTCTTGCCCTTTTCGGTTTTGCCTCGGCTTTTTCTGCGGGTTCACTGACTTTAGGTGCCACTGCTTTTGGGTTAGATGCCTGAACATCAAGAATTTGATAGACCAAATCCAGTTTTTTGGTGGTCTTGAATTTAGGGATACTTAATCCTTTAGCTATTTCTTGTAGCTCAGGAAGCTTTTTTGCTTTTAGATCTGAAATCTCGAACATTAAATAATCAATAAGTTAGACTTGTGTATAATTTTGAAGTAAAATGTTATTCTGGATATTACAATTGAGAAAGATTTCTCGGGGTAAGTGTTCTGTTAATAACATTACAATGATACAAATTATTTTTCAACAACTAGGGAAATTTATCGAAAAGACACGTATTTTTGCTGTCCGAAAAGGCAAAATACAATGATTCAACGAATTCAAACGTTTTATTTGCTCATAGTGGCTTTGCTTTCAGCAATTCTACCTTTTTTTATAAATCTTTGGGTAGAGGCCGAAATCAAAGTATATTATGCAAAAAATGACATACTGATTTCGATTGCGTTTTATGCTGTGGCTATATTGGCAGTTGTAGCCATATTTCTTTATAAGAAAAGACAAAACCAATTTGTGGTAAACAGATTGAACATGATATTGAATCTTTTTTTACTAGGATTTTTCGTTTACCGATCACTAAACTTATCCGGAGGGACGGCGGTCTCTGAGAAGGGTATTGGGATGTTGATTCCTGTATTTTCTATCGTTTTTCTGGTTCTGGCCAACAGAGCTATCAAAAAGGATGAGGATCTTGTAAAATCTGTAGATCGTTTACGTTAAACCTAACATCTTAGTAGTATTAGTGCGTGAAACCCCGATGTTTACATCGGGGTTTTTAGCTTTTATAAGTTCCCTATTTATTTGGAGGCCGCCATTAAATTGTCGGTGGTAAAACCGCTGTTGAATTTAATATCTGTTAGGGTTTGCACTAAATTTGGTGAGTCTGCATAGCCATTAGGGCTTGGCATATAATAATTTCTTTTTGTCGCAATCATTTGGCCTTCAACATCAGAATATTCATAATCTGCGATAATAACGGGTTCATTCACCCCCATAAATGGCAATGAAAAGAAAAAACGGTCAATTAACTTCGTTTCAGGATTCACATAAAGAATATAAATATCGTTTTCTTCTTTGCCCGTTAATTTAGGATCATAGGTAACATTTAATTTATCGTAGGTCTTACCATTCAATTCTTCTTGACCAATATAAGTCGTAATTGTTCCCTGGTCATTTAGTTTATAGGGCATAACAAACCAAAAATAATTTGCTTTGCGTAAAAAATCACCTACTACATTGCCTTGCGGATTATCGGTTTTTTCGCCATTAATAAGCACAACAGTTTTTTCACCGTCAAAACATTGGGTAACATTTCCTTCAACATCGGGCATAACATTAATTTCATGTTTGGTATAATGACCGTAAGAGGCTTCATTACTAAAAATATAGCGCTCAGTTGAAATATCGGTTTTATTGGCATCTGTGCTGTGATAATTATAAGTGTACTGCACATCTCCTTTTTTCCAAAGGTCGTTCCAACCGCCGTGGGCATATTCAATTGCTGCTAGAACTGTTTGCGGGTCATTGGTATCATAGATAGGTGCTTTTTCCACTTCTTCTACAACTGCTCCTGTTTTCTTTACTTCCTTTTTTGTTTTTTCAGCACAAGAAATAAATAATGAAAGAGCCAGAACTGATAAAATTTTTAGAGTTAATTTCATTATGGTTTATATTGTTTGAGGTGTTAGACGAAGAAATCGGGTATCCTTACTACAATCTAATAACGTCTTTGAAATTTGAAAAATTGAAGCCATTTTGCAATACCTGATTTGCTTCTTTGCTTTTTGGATTAAGTAAAGGATTGGTATGATTGAAATGGATAAAATGCACCTTTTTCTTTTCGGAATTAGAAAGCGATTTAAAAAGAGCCATGCTTTCAATGACAAATGGATGTGGAATTTCAGAAATATCTCGATTTTTGATTTCCTTTCCATCAAAAAAAGAGGCATCTAAAAAAGCAAGATCCACTTTTTTGATTTCTTCGAGAATAGATTTTTCCCATTTAGACCATTTATCAATATCAGGTATGAAGAGAACCACTTTGTTAGGTCCAATAATTTTATATCCTACAGTTTCTGAAAACTCATCGCGATGAGGTACCGTAAAGGGAACTACACTTAGATTATTAGTGAGGGCAATCTCATTTTCATTTTTAATTTGGTGGAGGTTGATATTTTTCAAAAGTACTAATTGACTCCACGGACCATTAGTTTCTAGAAAGCCCTTCATCTTGGGCATAACATATACCGGTGTAGAATTACTTCCTAAGGCCTCACGACCTAAATACATTAAGCCCGTATAATGTCCAATATGGGCATGGGTCAAGAAAATTCCATCTGGAATTTCAGTTTCTTTTTGTCCGATTTCTTTAAGCAATTTCAATTGGGATGTTATATTGGGCGTAGCTTCAAAAAGAAAAGTCTTATCATTTTCATGATCAATAACACCAAGGGAAACAACCTTTCGAGTCGGGTCAGGATTTTTGAACAACTCAATACAACAGTCTCTTCTACAACCAATATGAGGACTTCCTCCATCTTGAACCGTTCCTAATACAACTAATGATACTTTAGGATTCGTTTGTGACTGGCAGGTTACAAAAGCAAAGAACAAGATGATATTAAAAAAAACTTTCATACTTATCTTTTTCCTAATTCAACAACCTCTAAATCACTAATTTTCTTGCCATCAATTTTGAACCTGAGCATAGTTCTTACTGCGTGAAACCCATGTTTTCCGCAAGCTCCAGGATTCATATGTAAAACATCCAACTTTTTGTCATGCATCACCTTTAAAATATGTGAATGTCCACAAATGAATAATTTAGGTGGATTTGCTTTTATTTCTTCGCGAACCCGAACATTATATTTTGTGGGATAACCCCCAATATGGGTAATCCAAACGTCAACATCTTCGCAAAAAAAGCGATTATTTTCTGGAAATTCTTTTTGAATCATATGGTCATCAATATTACCATGAACCCCTTTAAGGGGTTTAATGGCCTCTAATTTATCTGTCACATCAAGACTGCCAATGTCCCCTGCATGCCATATTTCATCCGCTTGTCTTACATACTTTAGAATGGTGTCATCCATATGGCCGTGGGTATCAGAAAGCAATAGAATTTTGGTCATAACGCTAAAAATATGCTAAAAAATAGTGGTGCCATCCGCTTTCTTTGGTATTCAAGTATCTTTATCCAGCTAAAAATAGCGGTTTACTTTGAGATATTTTATTCAATTCTCTTATTTCGGGAAGGCATATCACGGTTGGCAAAACCAACCCAATGCTATTACAGTACAACAGATTTTAGAAGAAGGACTTTCAACACTTTTAAGGTCTAAGATTGAAACAGCTGGTGCGGGTAGAACAGATACCGGGGTTCATGCCAAACAAATGTTTGCACATTTTGATTTTGGGCCAATTCAAGACTCCATTGACTTAACACGCCGATTGAATGGTTTTTTGCCACCTGATATTGCGGTAAAATCTATTTTTTTAACTCTACCTGAAGCACATGCCCGTTTTGATGCTATCGAACGCACTTATGAATATTGGATTGTTCAAGACAAGAATCCATTCTATATTGATTCCACCCACTTTATTTGGTCTGCTTTAGATTTGGATGCTATGAACCAGGCAGCCAGTATTTTAATGGAATATGAAGACTTCGAGTGCTTTTCGAAATCAAACACTGATGTAAAAACATTTTTATGTAAAATTAAGAAAGCGGTCTGGCATCGGAAAGATGATAAATTAATTTTTACCATAACAGCGGACCGTTTTTTAAGAAACATGGTACGCGCAATAGTTGGTACCCTTTTGGAAATTGGGTTGGGCAAAAATGACCCTCAAAAAATAAGAGCAATTATTGAAAGTAAAGATAGGGGCGAAGCAGGAGCTTCTGTGCCAGCAAAAGGATTATATTTAACCAAAGTTTTATACCCCGAAAAAATATTTGATGAGTAGCGAAAAAGAGCAAGGAAAAGCATTTGATTTTAGACTTTTTAAACGAGTTTTTGAATTTACAAAGCCATATAGACCTATTTTTTGGTTAGTAGCTTTTGTGGCCATTTTTTTGGCTGGGTTTGCAGTTTTAACGCCGATTCTTGTGCGCCAAATTATTAATACGGCATTGCCTGAAAGTAGTCTTGAATTACTGACCTTGTTGGTTTTGGTCATGGGGGGTGTTCTGCTGGGTCAGGTTCTTTGTCAACTCAGTTTTAATTATTTTGCCAATTTATTGGGCGAGTCTGTTATTAAAGATTTACGGATAAAACTATTCAAGAAAATGATTGGTTTTAAAATGACCTATTTTGACAATTCATCGATAGGGGTTTTAGTGACAAGAGCTGTTGCCGATATGCAGCGCATAGGAGAAATTTTTAGCCAAGGGTTTTTTGTAATAGTTTCTGATTTATTAAAAATGCTGGCCGGAGCATTTGTAATGATATACATCAATTGGAAACTTGCTTTAATAGTATTTGCAATTTTACCTATTATCTTAATTGCTACACGCTTGTTTCAACAGGCCATGAAAGTTGCCTTTATTGAGGTTAGGTCACAGGTATCTAACCTAAATTCTTTTGTACAAGAACGAATAGCGGGTATGAAAATAGTACAGCTGTTTAATAGAGAAGAAATTGAGAAAGAGAAATTCAGGTCTATTAATGAAAAGCATCAAAATGCTTGGTTGAAGACGGTTTGGTACAATTCCATTTTTTTTCCAATTGCCGAAATTTCATACTCCATCGGTATTGGTTTGGTGGTTTATTTTGGAGTTGTTCAAAATTTAGATAATCAATTACTAAATGATACGGGTTCAATTTTTGCCTTTTTCTTTTTAATGGATTTACTGTTTCGTCCCTTACGTCAAATTGCCGATAAATTCAATACATTACAAATGGGTATGGTAGCGGCAAATAGGGTTTTTAAGATACTAGATACTGATAGTCATATTGATGATTCAGGTACTATACTTAAAGAAGAGGTTGAAGGTGATATTCAATTTAAGGACGTTCATTTTGGTTATGTTGAAAATGAAGAGGTTTTGCATGGAATTTCGTTTGACGTTAAGGTAGGGGAAACTATTGCTATAGTAGGAGCTACTGGTGCCGGGAAATCTACCATTATCAATTTGTTGAACCGTTTTTATGAAATTAGTTCGGGTAGCATATCAATTGACGGGACAGATATTCGCGACTTTAAACTACATTCTTTACGTTCACATATCGCGGTAGTCTTGCAAGATGTGTTTTTGTTTGCGGATACTATTAAAAGTAATATTTCATTGCAAGATAAATCGATAAGTTTAGAAATAATTAAAGCTGCTGCAAAAGAAATAGGGGTTCATGAGTTTATCAGCAGATTACCAGGAGGTTTTGATTATAATGTAAAAGAAAGAGGTACCATGCTTTCAAGTGGACAGCGACAATTAATTGCATTTTTACGAGCATATGTAAGTAATCCAAGTATATTGGTATTGGATGAGGCTACTTCATCTATTGATACCTATTCAGAGCAATTGATACAACAAGCGACTGCAAAAATCACCGAAGGCAGGACATCCATAGTTATAGCGCATCGTTTGGCCACTATTGTAAAGGCGGATAAAATTTTGGTTATGGAAGCTGGTAAAATTGTCGAAAGTGGCACACATAAGCAGCTACTTAAAAAGGGTGGATATTATAGTGATTTATATGAGGCGCAATTTATGGTTGAAGAGGTAGCCTAAAGTAAGCCACTTTATATTTTTGAAAGTGGATTATGTCAAATCTTTTTTAATCATTTCAGTTAATTCATCAAGACTTTTGTACAATACAAATTCTCCATTCTTAATATAAGAAATAAGCCCGGTCTCTTCGCTTACCACTAAGCATAGGGCATCCGTTTTCTCTGTTATCCCAACTGCTGCTCGATGTCTTAAACCAAAACGTAGGGGTATATTCCTTTCATTTGAAACAGGTAAGATAACTCTAGTTGCTGTAATGTAATTATCCTGAATTATAGCTGCGCCATCATGCAATGGGCTGTTCTTATAAAAAATACTTTCGATAATGGGTTGCGTAATTTCTATATTCATTTTATCACCGGTCGCTTTAACAAAATCAAGGCTGTTGTTTTTTTCTATGACTAAAATAGCCCCAGTTTTACTTATACCCATTTTTTCACAAGCACCAACGATGGCATTCACATCAGTATCGGTTGGTAAGGCCTCTTGTTTTAAGAATTTAAAATGTTTGATAAAGTTTCGCTTAGAAGCAAAATTGGTTGACCCAATCATTAATAAAAACTTTCTTATCTCCTGCTGGAATACAATGATTAAAGCAATTAAACCAATATTCATGAACCCGCCTACCATGCTGCTAATCATCTTCATTTGTAGTAATTCTGTTAATTTCCAAAGGGCCCAAACGATTACGATACCAATGAAAATATTGATTGCTACTGTGCCTTTGACCAGTTTGTAAATGTAATAGAGGAGTACTGCAACTAGAACGATGTCAATGAAATCCGTGATTTTAAAATCCAAAAAATTTAGAAATTCCAATGGCGGTGTTTTTGTAAAATTATGAAAAATAGCGCTACCTAAATTGAAATTCTATTGGCCTGTATTTCATGGTGCAAGGCGATACATTCCGTAGCTTCTTTAACATCGTGAGCCCTTAAGATATTGGCTCCATTTTGAAGAGCAATCATATGTAATGCTGTTGTGCCATTTAGTGCTTCTGACGCACTTGACTTTAAAGTTTTATAAATCATTGACTTACGACTTAAGCCAGCTAAAAGAGGCAGTTCAAAGGTTTTGAAAAGATTAAAATGTGCTAAAAGTTGAAAATTTTGAGCTGTGTTTTTTGCAAAACCAAACCCAGGGTCAATTATAATATCATTGATTTTTTTCTTCCGGGCCAATACCACTCTTTCCGAAAAATAATAAAGAATATCTTTTATCATATCGTCATAATCGCTCAGTTCTTTCATGTTTTGGGGCGTTCCTTTCATATGCATCATTATATAAGGTACTTGATATTGAGCAACAATATCAAACATATTTTTATCAAGGTTGCTTGCAGAAATATCATTTATAAGTGCAGCACCCAATTGTAAAGATTTATGGGCAACTTTTGCTCTAAAAGTATCGATAGATAATAAACAGCCAGGAAATTCTTTTAAAATTACACTGATTGTAGGTAGTAATCTATGAAGCTCTTCCTCTTCAGATACATGATGAGCCCCAGGTCTGGAACTATAAGCACCTAAATCGATAAACGTAGCCCCTTCTTTCAACATAAGTTCTACTTGTCTTAATATAGAATCAGAGTTTTTAAATTTACCTCCATCATAAAAGGAATCTGGAGTCAAATTCAAAATGCCCATGATTTTTGGAGTGTTCAAATCAATTAGCATTCCCTTACAGTTTATTGTCATAAAAAAACTTCGCTTTAATGGGTTTCATTATATTTGCCGATGTCTATTTCGAGTCAAGTACAATTGACGAAATTTACATAAATTAACCTATATGCAACAAACTTCCATACAGTACGATGCGGTTATTGCGGAATGTCGCAAACTATATGTTAGTAAAACAAAAGACTATGGTTCTGCATGGCGAATATTGAGGTTACCATCTTTAACAGACCAAATATTTATTAAAGCCCAGCGCATAAGAGGTCTTCAAGAGAATGAGGTGCAAAAGGTTGATGAAGGGGAACAATCGGAGTTTGTGGGTATAATAAACTATTCGATTATGGCGCTTGTTCAAATTGAAAGAGGGGTTGTGGATAGCCCTGATTTAGATGCTAATGAAGCCATTAAACTATATGATGAAAAAGTCGCTTTGACCAAAAAATTGATGGAAGACAAAAACCACGATTACGGCGAGGCATGGCGAGAAATGCGAGTAAGCTCATTGACTGATTTGATTTTACAAAAACTATTACGGGTTAAGGAAATTGAAAATAATAAAGGTCAAACAATAGTGAGTGAAGGGGTAGATGCCAATTATCAAGATATGATAAATTATGCTGTTTTTGCTTTAATTCACCTAAACGAAAACAAATGAAATATATCGTAGCCATTTCTCGAGTTTTTGTTGGGGTACTTTTTATTATAAGTGGACTTATAAAGCTTAATGATCCAGTTGGTTTTTCCTTTAAACTTGAAGAATATTTTAGTCAAGGCGTGTTAGACCTTCCTTTTTTTATGCCCTATGCTTTGACCATAGCAATTGTTGTTGTGATAATTGAAGTATTGTTGGGTGTTATGCTACTCATAGGTTTTAAACCCAAGTTTACGATATGGAGCCTTTTGGCAATGATAATATTCTTCACTTTCTTAACTTTTTACTCTGCATATTTTAATAAAGTAACCGATTGCGGGTGTTTTGGTGATGCTGTAAAACTGACCCCTTGGGAGTCATTTACAAAAGATATTGTTTTGTTGGCATTTATATTGATTCTTCTGTTGGGGGTTAACTATTTAAAACCAATATTTAATAATAGAACTAATACGATTTTGATGATAGTATCACTTGTCGGGTGTATTTTATTTTGCAATCATGTTTTGAACCATTTACCATCAAAAGATTTTAGGCCGTATAAAATAGGAACTAATATTGAAGCAGGAATGACTGTACCTGATGATGCTCCAAACGCAATATATGAATATGCTTGGAAGTTCAATGTAAATGGGGAAGAACAAATTTTGGTAACCAATGGTGATTATCCAACAGTTAATGGAGACTTTGTTGGAGTTGAAACCACTGAAATTCAAAAAGGCTATGAACCACCGGTTCATGATTTTACCATAGAGAGAGATGGGGTAGATTTTACAGCTTCCATGTTGCAAGAAGAAAAATTGGTGATGGTGATTGCCTATGATTTGGCAAAAAGTAATTATGAGGTTTTTGAATCGCTCAAAAAAAACACTGATGTCGCTTTGAGCAAAGGATACAAAGTAATTGGCATGTCAGCCTCAAATGATGAAATTGGAAAAGCCTTGATAAAGGAGTATGATTTAAACTTTGATTTCTACTTTACCGATGAAACTACGCTAAAAACAATAGTGCGTTCTAACCCTGCTATTCTAATTTTAGAAAGAGGGACCATTTTACAAAAAACACACTATAATGATTTTGATGAGTTGAATTTTAATTAGATTTCAAAAGAATAATTAATAAACTCATAAAACTAAAACCTAAACAAAAGAAAATGAGAACCAAAATAGTTGCTGGGAATTGGAAAATGAACAAAAATTTAGAAGAAACGGAAGCACTTTTAGGAGAGTTGGCAGCAAAATTACCAGATACTAAGGCGGAAGTTATCGTATCACCAACCTTTGTCAATCTAGCTTCGGCAGTTAATCAACTATCCCAATCTGTAATTCAAGTGGCAGCGCAGAACATGCATTTTGCAGAGAGTGGCGCATTTACCGGCGAAATATCGGCTGATATGCTATTGAACATTGAAGTAGATACCGTAATTCTTGGGCATTCTGAACGTCGCGCTCTTTTTGATGAGAATGATGAGTTGTTATCTAAAAAAGTCAATACAGCTCTTGATAAGAATATGAAAGTTATTTTCTGTTTTGGTGAGGAGTTAGAGGATAGAAAATCGGGCAATCATTTTAATATTGTTGAAAACCAGTTGAAAAACGTGTTATTTGATTTAGATTCATCCTCATGGAAACAAATTGTGCTCGCTTATGAACCAGTATGGGCTATTGGCACTGGAGAAACTGCAAGCCCAGAACAAGCACAGGAAATGCACGCCTTTATTAGAAAAACCATTGCCACTGCCTTTAATGGCTCAATTGCTGAGAATGTTACTATTTTGTATGGTGGTAGTGTTAAACCTAATAATGCAAAAGAGATTTTTTCTAAACCTGATGTAGATGGTGGCTTGATAGGTGGTGCATCATTAAAATGTGATGATTTTATGGAGATTGTAAAAGCAATCTAGCTCTTTAAGAAAAGACATTGACATATTTAGAGTTTCAGTTTACCATTTATCCTTTGCAGCCCGCCTCCGATATCTTAATTGCCGAATTAAGTGAAATTGGTTTTGAAAGTTTTGTTGAGCAAGAAAGTGGGCTTATAGCCTACATTTCCGAAGCAAATATTGATAAGAATAGTTTGGCTAATTTATACATTTTAAGTTCGACTGAATTCAAAATTGACTGGACCTCCAAGCTTGTAAAGCAACAAAATTGGAATGCTGAATGGGAGAAAGGTTTCAAGCCAATAATAGTGGATAATCGCTGTATGGTAAGAGGGCCTTTTCACCAAAAGTCAGATTCAGATTATGATATCGTTATTGAACCAAAAATGAGTTTTGGTACCGGTCATCATGAGACTACATATATGATGCTCTCACATATTTTAGATAATGATTTTAATGGTAAAACTGTTCTTGATATGGGCTGCGGTACAGGGGTATTAGCGATTTTGGCAGAAATGAGAGGAGCGTCATACATTGAAGCAATTGATATTGACAATTGGTGCTATTTAAATTCTGTTGAAAATATTGAGCGTAATGGGTCCAATAAAATCAAAGTTTTTGAAGGCAATTCAAGTTTGCTTTCTCGAAGGAAATATGATATCATCTTAGCTAATATTAATAGAAATACTCTTTTAGAAGACATCCCAATTTATGCTTCATGCTTGGATAGAAATGCATTCTTATTTCTTAGTGGCTTCTATTTAAGTGATTTAGATATGATATCTAAAAAATGTAGTGCCCATAATTTACAATTTGAAAAAAAATTGGAAAAGAATAATTGGGTTGCTGCAAAATATGTATTTTAGTTTTTAGTAAACCTAAAATATGGGCACTAAAGAAAAAATCTCCGAAGAACTTCTCTTAGAGGAAGAAGTGTTAAAGCAAAGTGAAATAGTACTTTTTAATGATGAGGTCAACACTTTTGATCATGTTATAAATACCCTGATTTCTGTTTGCGACCATACTCCTGAGCAGGCAGAACAATGCTCATTAATAGTACATCATAATGGTAAATGCACTGTAAAAACTGGAGAGTACGATGATTTAAAGCCAAGGTGTTCTAAATTGCTACAAGCTGGTTTAAGTGCAGAATTGGTCTAGATAGTAGCAATTAGATTAAGATTCTATAGTTTCTTATCTTTAACAATGCTTGGTTTTAGACTGCGTTTTTTTTTACAATTCATTTTCTTAGTTTTTAGTGCCACTCTATTTTCTCAACTAAGACCACCTATAAAAAATTTCACTTCTGTTGATTATAATGGAGAGAATCAAAATTGGGATATTTCTCAAGCTTCTTCTAATCATATTTATGTAGCAAATAGCAAGGGATTATTGGAGTTTAATGGTGCTGTTTGGAATCTATACCCTAGTCCGAATGAAAGTATAATGAGGTCGGTCAAGTTTGTTAACGGCCGAATTTATACAGGCTGTTATATGGAGTTTGGTTATTGGAAAAGAGATGATTTTGGAGTACTGAACTATACCTCACTTTCAAAAAATTTAGACATTCCTTTAGTAGAAGATGAAGAATTTTGGAATATTCTTGAGCTGGGCGATTTAATTGTATTTCAATCAAAAAAGAGAATATACATATATAATATTACCAACAATACGTTCAAGACCATTGATTCAGACAATACTATCACCAACATAGCGAAGATAGGTGAGACCATATATTTTCAAAAAATTGGTGAGGGTGTTTTTAGAATAGAGTATGGTGCAGATACTTTAGTTTCGGCCGATCCAATATTAAGAGCTAATGAGATCATTAATATCTTTCAAAAAGGCAATGATTTATTGATACTTACGCAAGGTGAAGGATTCTTTGACCTAAAGGATGGTATCCTTACAAAATCAAATATGAGCTCAAATGAGTTTTTAGCTACACTTACCTTTTATGATGGTATCAAGTCGAAGAATGGGTATTTTGTTTTAGGCACTATATCAAATGGAGTGGTATATGTCAATGAAAATGGTGATTTTTTAAACCAGATAAGTCTTAATAACGGTCTATTGAATAATACGGTTTTATCTGTTTTTGAAGATGTTCAAAGTAATATTTGGCTTGGTTTGGATAACGGTATAAGTTACTTGAATACCAAATCCCCCTATAGGGTATTTAATGATGATAAAGGTGTTTTAGGTAGTGTCTATGTTGCGGAAATTAAAAATGAAATATTATACTTGGGTACCAATCAGGGATTGTTCTATAAAAGGTTAGATAGTTTTGAAAATTTCAAGTTTGTTAAGGGAACTAAAGGTCAAGTTTGGAGTTTGAAAAACATCAACGGTATGCTATTTTGTGCCCATCATTCGGGTACTTTTTTAATAAATAACGGATTAGCGACTAAAGTGGCCAATATTCCAGGAACTTGGGATATTGCCTTATTGGATGATAATTCAAACTTTCTGCTACAGGGAAATTATGATGGTTTATATGTTTTGGAAAAATCAGATGAAGGCATCTGGGCATTAAGGAATAAAATTGAAGGTTTTAAAAATTCTTCTAGATATTTTGAAACCATAGAAACTACAATTTTGGTCAATCATGAATATAACGGTGTTTTCAAATTAAAAGTTGATTCACTTTTTCAAAGAGTTGAGAATTTTTCTGAAGATAGGTCGCTTAAAGGGGCAAATTCTGGAATGGTTAAATATAAAGGAGAAATTCTTTATTCGTATAAAAAGGGAATATATGTATATAAAGAGGTAGAAGAAAAATTTAAAAAGGATACTCTTTTTAGTAAGCTATATGCCGAAGAAGATTACGAATCTGGGAAACTGATTTTTGATGAAAAAAAGGATGTTTTATGGGCGTTCACAAAATCTGGGATAAATTTTTTAGAATACGAACCATTAACAAACACTCCTAAAATAAATAATATAGCACTCACAAAGGATATTCGAAATGGAATTCTTGGTTATGAAAATATACTGAGTTTAGGGAATAATAAGTATTTAATGGGCACAACATCAGGTTTCTTAACAACTAATCTAAATGAGGTTGTACCTCGAAAGTTTGAAATATTTCTAGATTATGTTTCAGTGGTTAAACAAGGTGGTTCAAGAAAGATAATGTATAATAGTGAAGAAGGCGATTTCTTAGCAGATGAGAAAAATATTGAAATAGCTTATTATACACCTGAGTTCAACAAGTTTTTTGATACGGAATACCAATTCAAGCTAGATGGGATGTATAATTCATGGAGTGATTGGACCAAGGACCATACCATTTCTTTTGAAAACCTTCCTTACGGTAAATATACTTTTAATGTGAGAAGTAAAATTGGTAAGGAGTTATCGTTGAATACGGCAACTTATTCTTTCAAAATAGCTAAGCCATGGTATATCTCCAATACTATGGTGGTATTCTATATTTTGGGAATTTTATTATTTTCTTTTCTAATGCATAATATCTATCAAGGGTATTATAAAAAACAACGCCAAAAGCTCATTGAAAAGAACAGAAAGGAGCTTGAATTTGCCCAAATTCAAAGTGAAAAAGAAATCATAAGGATCAAAAATCAAAAGTTAGAAGCGGAGTTTAAAGGTAAAAGTAAGGAACTTGCCGCGTCTACAATGAATATTATTAAAAAGAATGAGTTATTGACAAAAATCAAGAATGAGCTTTCACCAATTAAAGATAGAGAAGCTATTAAACCAGTAATTCAAGTAATAAATGAAAATTTAAATCAAGATGATGATTGGGAGCTTTTTCAAGAAGCTTTTAATAATGCGGATAGTAAGTTTCTGAAAAAAATAAAAAAGGTACATCCCAAGTTATCACCAAATGATTTAAAGTTATGCGCATATTTAAGGTTGAATTTGTCTTCTAAAGAAATTGCCCAATTGCTTAATATCTCTCCCAGAAGTGTCGAAATTAAAAGATACCGACTAAGGAAAAAACTAAATCTTCAACACGAAGATAACCTTGTCAACTATATTTTGACTATATAATTAACTCAACACTTCATTGATTTACCACATCACAACTAAATAAGACCTCAACATTACCTATACAATAGCTTTTTGGGTCATTGTTTTTTGTTTAATCATAAGGGCTGAAAAAACCTTTTTGTTGAAAAAAAATTAAACAAAACATCTATCAATTGTCATATTCTCAATATTGTATTGCCTAAATTATATTGTATGTTTTTTGTATAGGTTGATTTTGCGGTTTTGACAATATTTAACAATAAGTTTAGAAACTCAAAATAACGCATATGAATACATATCTAAAAAAACTATTGACATCAACATTCATTCTAGCGACTATAGCTGCTTTAAGTCAGTCGGCTAAAGTTTCCGTTGTAAATGATGATGAAGCTGGGATGAAATTGGTTGTTAATGGAGAAGATTTTATGATTAATGGTATGAATTGGGATTATATCCCAATTGGAACCAATACGGTAAATGCCGCCTTTTGGACCAAGTCTGACGACGTTATTAAAGCTGGTCTTGATACTGAGATGTCACTTTTGAAGAATATGGGTGTTAATGTGATAAGACAGTATACAGGGGTTCCAGCAAAGTGGATCCGTTATATCTATGAGAACTATGGTATTTATACCATGTTAAACCATTCTTTCGGTAGATATGGCTTGACCATAGAAGGTGTTTGGACCCCAGTGACCATTTATGATGATGCAAAAACCATGGAACTTTTAATGAGCGACATGAAAGAGCTAGTTGAGGGTTATAAGGATACTCCTGGTCTTCTATTGTATTTATTGGGGAACGAGAATAATTATGGTCTTTTCTGGGCTGGAGCAGAAACTGAAGATTTTCCTGATGGTCAAGAAAAGATTGATGCTATAGGCGAGTTGCGCGGGCGACCGATGTATAGACTAATGAACGAGGCAGCCAAAATGATGAAAGAAATGGACGATTCACATCCTGTGGCTATATGTAATGGGGATGTACTCTTTATTGACATTGTTGCGGAAGAATGTAAAGATGTTGATATCTATGGAACCAATACCTATCGAGGAGCTTCTTTCGGTGATATGTTTGATGTGGTTAAAGATAAGCTCAATAAACCACTCATGTTTACGGAGTTTGGAGCTGATGCCTTTAATGCCATAGACAACAAAGAAGATCAATATTCCCAAGCCTACTATATGGTGGAAAATTGGAAAGAGATTTATGAGAATGCTGCTGGTTTAGGTAAAGCCAATAACTCGATAGGTGGATTTACATTTCAGTTTAGTGATGGATGGTGGAAATTCGGTTTTGACGATAGAAAAAATGCTGATGTTCATGATAATAACGCATCATGGTCAAATGGTGGCTATGCTAGAGATTTGGCATCAGAAGGAGCCAACAATATGAATGAAGAGTGGTTTGGTATTTGTGCCAAAGGGCAAACAGACCCTAGGGGTTTGTATCAACTTTATCCACGAGCTGCTTACTATGCATTAAAAGATGCGCATCAACTAAATCCCTATGATGAAGGGGTGAATCTTGATTTTGTCGATAATCATTTTAATAATATACAGTTGATGGATGCAGTGCTTAGGGCACGTGGTGATAAAGCAGCTTTGACGGGAGAGCAGAGCAATTTACTTCGCATCAGCAATCTTCAGGCAAAGTTTTCGACTTTTAGTACAGGAGGTAGCTTGATTACTACACCAGTTAATGCAGACCCAGATGACCCAAACACCTTCCCTAATCAATTAGGGTTTGATCACATGCAATCTTACTTCGTCGGTGTAGAAGGGAATCCTGCCCCGAACATGAGGGCAGAAGTGAACTTTAATATTGTAGGGAATGTAGCTCAAAACCCCATTAATGAAATATTTTACGAGAATAATTCTCGTCCTTTAGAGGTAAATACGGATCAAGGTAATGTGCTCGTACAGGATGTAAATAGAATACGTATGTATCAAGCGGAGTTTGAATGGAACGCAAAAGAATTCGACTTAAGGGGTTTTTATAGAACAGGCCATTACCATTGGGGTTACGAAGGGGACTTCTTTGGTTTTTACCCCGAAGCTAATTATGGTCCTAATCTTGATATTTATAATGGTGAGATTTTAGGGATGGAAGTTGACGGAAAAGGAGCTCTGAAAGGCTTAAAAGCTGCTATTGGACCGCAGTTATGGTGGGGCGCAAACCCTACAATGCTTCTTAAGTATAGTACACATCTCGGCAAGTTTGGTGTTACGGGTATTTATCACAGAGACTTCGAAAAAGACGTTGTTTTAGATGATAATGGAAGACGAGTTTTAGATTTGAACCAAACACGTAGTGGTGTGATACAACCGTGGCCAACTGAAAGAGCTTCTATTGCAGTAGAAAGAGAGTTTGGAAAGTTTGAAGTTGCTGTAGGAGGAATTTGGGGCGGTAGCCCACTTAATGGTATTAATTTTCAAGATGTTAGGGGTGAATCTGGTAACTATACAGTATTTGAAGATAAAATTCAATCAACAGATAATTGGGGAGGTAAGGCTAAAATTACTTATGAAGGAGGAAAATTTAACTGGTATGGTCAAGGGTCAGCTATGGGTTTAATTGCTAATGGGGGTGCAGACCAAACACTTACTTTTACCGGTTGGAAACTTAAGGATACCGGAAGCGGTAATGTTACCAGTGTATTTTCTGGTTTTACTTTTGCTACAGGGAATTTTCAAATCGCTCCAAACTTTATGTGGCAAAAACCATTAGTAGATGCGATGCCGCAAGATGTGCAGGGACCAGGGCGTTTAAGGAATATACTTGACGATCCCTTTGCAGTACGTGCCAATCGTGAAACTGTTGGAGGCGAAATATTATTAACATTTGACCCAACTCCAGGTACATGGATGTACGAGTGGGATAATGATAGATCGGAAGATGCCAAGTTCGCTATGAACTTAGGTTTTGTATACCGCCATCTTCCAACAGCACAAGATGCCGCTATTGGATTCTTGGCAGATCGTACCTTTTTTGCTTTTCCTAATTCTGCGCCGGCCCAAGATCTTTGGGAAGTTCATTCTCGTATGGTATCTAAGCTAGGTTCGGATTTTGGAATAATAGGAAATTTCTATTATGGGAATGGCCAAGCAAATGGGGACAGTGATAGACTAATAAAACGTTTTGGAGGCGATATCCGAATGTTATATAATAATTGGAAGGTTCAATACACTCAAAAGATTAATGACTGGGGACCGTTTGATTACCATAGAGATTTTAACCTAACATTTCCTGTACAATTAATGTTGGATATATCCACAACACTTGGCAAACCAGATTGGTTTATCCTTCCAAGTACTCAAGTGGGTATTAGAGGAACATGGCGCTCGCTCAATGAATTTTCTCCAAGATATTTACCCAATGCCACGCTCGGATTTTCAAATGAACCGACATTAAGTCCAGTCGGATTCGATAATGGCAGCGAATGGGAGATTATGACGTATGTCCACATCAATATCGGGAATTAAAAACTAAGCAACATGAAAAATAATCAATATATCAATTTACGTTCTATACTTATCATGGGCTTAGGAATTGCCCTGTTTTCAAGTTGTGAGAGAGAATTCTCTGATGATGTGGAGTTTGCAACATTTTCGACCACTGGAGACATCTTTACGGATGCACCTGTAGGTCTTACGGATGAGTTCTTTGATTCTTTTGACCCTAATGCCGGAGCCAATCCTGAAGGCTTTGGCACGGATGATAACGTCGCTTTTCAAGGACAGTCGTCCATACGAATTGACGTGCCAGCTCCCGATGATCCCGATGGGGGATTTATTGGAGGGATTTTCTTAGATCGAGGTGATGGCAGGGACTTAAGCGGTTTCGACGCTTTGACCTTTTATGCGAAAGGCTCTACAACAGCCACTATCGGCGAAGTAGGTTTTGGAACCGATTTTGGTGAAAATAAGTTTGCAGTAACTGCCCAGAACATCCGTTTATCCACGGATTGGAGAAAGGTAATCATTCCCATTCCCGATCCGTCAAAATTGATACAAGAAAGGGGCATGTTCTTCTTCTCTGCCGGAACGCAAAGTACCAATGGTTTTGGGTATACTTTTTGGATTGATGAGTTACGTTTTGAAAAATTAGGAACAATAGCACAATCCCAACCTTCCATACTGGGGGGTAATGAAGGCCGTTTTCCGACTATAGTGGGGGAAAGTCTTACCATTGGCCAGTTGCAGCAGACGTTTAATTTGGAATCGGGAATTAATCAAACGGTCATTCCTGCGCCTTCTTACTTTGATTTCACAAGTTCAGATCCAAACGTGGCGTTTGTTAACGAATTGGGTGAGGTAACTGTGGTTAATACTGGTACGACAGAGATTAGCGCTTCCATCGCAGGTGTGCGAGCGGAGGGCGGAATATTAGTGGAATCATCCGCAACGGCACAGATTATTTCCATCTTTAGTGATTTATTTGCTGATGTTCCCGTGGATAATTTCAATGGATTTTTTCAAGGCCAAGGAACACTGGGTGGAGTCGTTGATGAGAATGGCAATGATATCATACAATATACTAACCTCGATTTTGTAAGTATCAATTTCTTTAGCGAAGAAAACAGGATAGATGCCTCTGAAATGACAACCCTTAACTTGCAGATAAGGGTAGATGAAGCTGTTGATCCTGATGATTTTATTCGATTGGAACTAAACAATTTTCTTAACGGCGTTGAGTCAGGCTCTTCCTTTACAATAGCATCATCGGAACTGATTTCCAATGAATTTGTGGACTTTTCTATTCCACTCTCCAGTTTTGAAGGCTTGACGGACAAATCAGGACTTGGATTGTTATTCTTTGTGTCCGATGGCACCATATCCAATATCTCGATAGATAATATTTTCTTCACCGCGGAATAATACATAAAACAGTAAAAAGCAATGAAAAATAAAATTCTAAATAGACAT
The DNA here is from genome assembly GCF_031846445.1 of Croceitalea rosinachiae. Lineage (NCBI taxonomy): Bacteria > Pseudomonadati > Bacteroidota > Flavobacteriia > Flavobacteriales > Flavobacteriaceae > Croceitalea > Croceitalea rosinachiae. The sequence continues at coordinate 272,172 of NZ_JAVRHR010000003.1, forward strand.
TTAAAGTTAAATCTGGGGCAAAGGATACTTTGTTTGGGTATGTTCCTATTGGTTTTGGGTTGTGAAAATGATGATATCCAGACCGTAGCCAGGTCAACTACTCTGGTATGGGAGGATAACTTTGACATAGACGGCGCACCAGATTCTAATCGTTGGGGCTATGATTTGGGTGATGGTACCGAACAAGGTATCCCTGGCTGGGGCAATGAAGAATTGCAGTATTACACAGATCGCCCAGAAAACGCCACTATACAAAATGGGATACTATTGATTACGGCCCGTGAGGAAACTTTTGAAGGAGCGTCATATACCTCTGCCCGATTGTCGACCAAAAATCGATTTGAACAACAATATGGAAGGTTTGAAGCTCGAATTAGACTGCCCTTTGGCCAAGGTATTTGGCCCGCATTTTGGATGTTGGGTGCGGATATTGATGAAAATCCTTGGCCTGGAGCCGGAGAGATTGATATTATGGAGTATCGCGGACAGGAACCTACCATTCTAATTGGAAGTGTCCATGGTCCTGGATACAGTGGAGGTGATGCCATTTCAAAGGAATATACCTTAGAAAATGACCGTTTTGATACGGGTTTCCACATTTTTGGAATTGAATGGGGTCCCGATTTTATAAATTACTATGTTGACGATGTCTTGTATAATCAAATTACCCCCGAAGATGTCAATGAAGAAACGGATGGTCAAGGGGTTTGGGTATTTAACAAGCCTTTCTACATTTTGATGAACCTAGCTGTTGGAGGCACTTTTGTGGGCCCTCCCAACGCGGAGACACAATTTCCACAAACGATGCTAGTAGACTACGTTCGAGTTTATGAACTGGACGAAAACTTATTTAATAATTAAACTAACTCCATTATACAATGAAAAATTTATTTAAAAAAGCCAGAATACTGTCAATGGTAATTTTGGTATTGGCCTTTTTAGGATGTGAAGATGACGACGAGGGAACAACTTTGCCATCGGTTACTGCCGGATTTACATTTGATTTGATTCCAAATACTGGTTCAGTATCCTTTATTAATGTTTCGGAGAATGCCGATACTTTTGAATGGGATTTTGGGAACGAAGCTACTTCCACCGAAATTGATCCCACTGTAACATTTGCCTCGGGTACCTACACGGTTACTCTCACAGCAAATAATGTTGCAGGGGCCTCTGATACTTTTGAAGATGAAATCACTATCAGTATTCCAGAACCTCCAGGGCCTTTGGCATTGCCCATTGATTTTGATGGCACTAATGTAGATTATGATACCATCGTAGGGGACAATATAGGGTTTTCAGTAGCGACAAACCCAGAAACTGGAAATGGAAACACCACAAACGTTGGACAAATGGTAGCCGGTGGCGGTCAATTCCAAAATGTGCAATTCCCTTTAGGAACCGCAGTAGATTTTAGCAGTGAGAATAAGACGATTCAATTAGAATTGTTCTCTTCAACGGAAATTGCTGTTTTGGTCAAGTTTGAGGACGGTGATGGAGCACGTGATGTAGAGGTTGGCACTACCCATACCGGTTCAGGTTGGGAAACCTTAAATTTTGATTTTGCCACTGATGGTGTAGCTAGTTTTATTGATGGAGACCCTCAAAATGGCCAAGCTTTGGTTCCAGATGGTCAATATGGTGGAATGATATTATTTATTGGGTTCAATACTGATCCTGGTGTTCAGGGTACTTTCTTAGTAGATAATATTGTTCAAACCACCGCCGGTGGTGGCGGCAATATTAATAGTGGGTGCTCTGACACCCCTGTTGCGGCAGCATCACTTCCTTTAGATTTTGAGGCATGTGATACTTTTGCCTCAGAATTCAACTTTGGTTCAGGTATAACTTCTGAATTAGCAGCGAACCCAGCTAAGGGTGGTATTAATGATTCTGATTTTGTTCTAAAAGTAGATAAACCCGCAGGGTCAGATTTCTTTGCAGGTATCCAAAATACATTCGCAAGTAATTTTGATTTGACAACAACGGATGCCTTTAAACTAAAGGTATACAGTTCTAAGGCCAATACGGTATTCAGGTTTGAATTGGCTCTGAATCCGCAGACCGATCCGGTGACTGGTAACCCTGCCCCAGTTTTTGTGACAGTTCCTAATGCCAATGAATGGGCAGAGGTTGAAGTTGTTTTTACAGGTTTGCCAGGTGGGCCAATGGCATATAATCAATTGGTTATTAAACCTGATAACACTCCTACTGATGATCCAATCACTGATGGAGGGACTTATTATTTTGATGATTTAAGACTTGAAGCTGCTGGTTCTGGCGGTGGTTTTGACTCTGGTTTGTTGACCAATGGCGATTTTGAAAATGGCGGTGATTCTTGGATAGGCAATGCATTGAATGTTCAGACAGAGGGAGGCAATAGCTTTAACTTTGCAGATGTTCAAATGGCCGGTGATCCATTTTCGGTAAACCTTAGTCAAGTTGTTGAGATTACTCAGGGCACGAACTATACTTTGACCTTTGATGCCTCTTCGGATCAGGCAAGAACGATGCTGGCCGGAATCGGGTTGAACGAGGCTCCTTTTACCAACACGGCACCTGAAGTAAATCTAACGACTGAAACACAGACATTCACTTTACAATTGGCAGCTAATGATTTTGGTGGTGCCAATAGCCGAATATTATTCGATATGGGAGCTGCAGTAGGGACAGTGGTTATCGACAATGTATCTTTGGTAGAAGGTGGAGACGGCAGTGACACCAATGGTGGCGGTACAGGCGGTACTTTTGACGATGGATTATTGACCAATGGCGATTTTGAAAATGGCGGTGATTCTTGGATAGGCAATGCATTGAATGTTCAGACAGAGGGAGGCAATAGCTTTAACTTTGCAGATGTTCAAATGGCCGGTGATCCATTTTCGGTAAACCTTAGTCAAGTTGTTGAGATTACTCAGGGCACGAACTATACTTTGACCTTTGATGCCTCTTCGGATCAGGCAAGAACGATGCTGGCCGGAATCGGGTTGAACGAGGCTCCTTTTACCAACACGGCACCTGAAGTAAATCTAACGACTGAAACACAGACATTCACTTTACAATTGGCAGCTAATGATTTTGGTGGTGCCAATAGCCGAATATTATTCGATATGGGAGCTGCAGTAGGGACAGTGGTTATCGACAATGTATCTTTGGTAGAAGGTGGAGATGGTAGTGACACCAACGGTGGGGGAACAGGTGGAGGCTGCACAGGTTCTGAAGTTTCAGCAACTACACTTCCATTAGACTTTGAAGGATGTGAGTCATTTATAAGTGCGTTTTCAAGTATAGGCGATGGAGGTGTTGTACCAAGCTTAGATGCTAATCCATCAGCATCAGGAATCAACACTTCGGATAATGTTTTAAAAGTAGTGAGAGCAAGTGGTATAAATCGTTGGGGTGGAGTTCAGAATTCCTTTCCGGCTGGTACCATTGATATTACAACGCAGGTGTTTAAGGTAAAGGTATACTCTAGTGTGCCAGACGTTACATATAGATTTGAATTGGCTTTAGACCCTCAAACTGATCCAGTAACTGGTAATCCTGCTCCTGTATTTCGACAAGTTAGTGGTGGAGCTAATACATGGACAGAAATTGAATTTACATTCATAAACTTGCCAGCCACTCCAACAACCTATAATCAATTGGTTATCAAACCCGATAACCCAGATGGCTCGGATGGTGAGGTAACTACTGAAGAACGAACCTTTTATTTTGACGATTTAAGATTAGAATAAAATCATTTTTTTGAATTATGAAAAAGGTTGGCATTGTATAATATAATTGCTAGCCTTTTTCTGTAGTTCATCACTATTGATGCTAATAACTAGTTTTCTATTTCGTATTTTCAATGTAACTAACTAAAAACCAATATGAAACCACACGATAGTTTGAAAATGAATAAATCGTATACTATTCTAATTAGCCTGATTGTCGCTTTAGGTGGTTTTTTACTGGGTTTTGATAGCGCAGTAATATCCGGAGCGATTAAAGGAATTACAGTTTACTTCGAGATGACCGATGCCATGTTAGGCTTTTCAGTAGGGTGTGTGGTATTTGGAGCAATGGCCGGTAATCTGGTCGCGGGACCGTTAGCCGATAAATTTGGCAGAAAAAAAGTATTGATTATGGTGGCCGCTCTATTTGCTATTTCAGCTACATGGTCAGCACTTGCAACTTCATATAATGAATTTATTATAGCTAGAATTATTGGTGGTATTGGTATTGGTGGTGCTATACTGATTGCTCCAATTTATATAGCGGAGATCGCACCGGCAAAATTGAGGGGAAGCTTAGTATCTTTTAATCAACTTAATATTGTTATTGGTATTTCTGTTGCTTATTTCTCGAACTACTTTTTGGTAAATATGGAGGGAGAAAGTTGGAGATGGATGCTAGGCGTAGAGGCTATTCCAGCCATTATTTACTTTTTAGCTTTGTTTACCGTGCCTAGGAGCCCAAGGTGGTTAATACAGCGTTTGAACAAGATTGAACTAGCCCAAAAGATTTTAATGAAAATCGGCGGAGAACAATATGCTGAGCTTACTATAGCCGAAATTCAAAAAGGAGTTGATAAGAAAGAACCCAAAGGCAAATTATCTGATATTTTTCAAAAAAAGTATTCTGTAATAATGGTAATTGCATTGGGGATAGCCTTTTTTCAACAGATAACAGGAATAAATGCAGTGTTTTATTATGCCCCTACTATCTTTGAACAAGCAGGAGGTAGCACAGATTCTTCTTTTTTACAAGCTATTGTGGTAGGGTTGACCAACCTTGTTTTTACTTTAGTGGCAATTTGGTTGATTGATCGCCTTGGCAGAAAACCATTATTGTTAATAGGTTCAAGCTTTATGACCATTGCTTTGTTAATGGCGGCATTTGCATTCAATAATGCAACTTATAATTTTAATAAAGAGACCTTAGAAAAAGTAAGTGATGCTGAAATTAAAACCGCACTTTCAGATTTAAATGGTCAGTCATTTGATAGTCAGGCTACACTTTTTAATGCTCTGGAAGATAAGCTGGACGAGAGTAAGTTTTTAGATTTCAAACGAAATGAAATAACAAATTTTATTCAAATTAACGCAACGTTGGTGTTGATTGCAATTTTATTGTATGTCGCTTCTTTTGCAATTTCTCTTGGCCCCGTGATGTGGACTTTGATTTCGGAAGTTTTCCCTACAAAAATAAAAGGAATAGCTATTTCTGTAGTTGGTTTTTTTAACTCTTTGGTGAGCTTTTCGGTAACACAAGTTTTCCCTTGGGAGTTATCCAACCTTGGTCCTACCATGACATTTGGTATCTATGCCATACTTTCATTTTTAGCAATATTATTTGTCTATAAATATGTTATTGAAACCAAAGGAAAGACACTTGAAGAAGTTGAAGAATTATTAGTAAAAAATTAATAGTAAGGTAAAATTTAAAAAAATATATAGTTGATGGATTATATCCAAATAGAGAATGAAAGTTACTATAAGATTGGGGATAGCAATTCCTTAAGACCCTTTTTTATGAGCATTGTTAGTGATTCAAATCACTGGATGTTCATTTCTAGTAATGGAGGATTAAGTGCAGGAAGAAAGGATAGTGACAATGCGCTATTTCCTTACTATACAGATGATAAGATAACTGAGTCGTTTGATTTGACCGGGAGCAAATCTATATTTCAAGTAACACTAGAAAAAGATAAAACAACTATTTGGGAGCCTTTTTCAAATAGATATACCGGTGTCTTTAATTTTACCCGTAACCTCTATAAAAATGAGTTTGGTAATAAGGTCATTTTTGAAGAAGTAAATCATGATCTTGGGTTAACCTTTCAATATCAATGGAGTTCTAGTAATCGCTTTGGTTTTGTTAGAAAGAGTAAGTTGACCAATACTTCTGACAGGACTATTGAAGTTTGTATTTTGGATGGTATTCAAAATATAATGCCATTTGGGGTTGGTGCGAGTACACAACAAGCAAGCAGCAACTTGGTAGATGCTTACAAAAGAAGTGAATTGATAAAAGAATCTCGATTAGGAATTTTTGCACTGAGTGCAATAATTGTAGACAAAGCAGAGCCAAGTGAAGCACTCAAAGCAAATGTTGTATGGTCAAAAGGTCTTGAAAATAATGCTGTTCTTTTATCATCATTGCAATTAGATGATTTCAGAAATGGCAAAGCGATTAAAGAAGAATTAGACATTAAGGCTGAAAAAGGAGCCTATTTTATTGTTTCAGAAGTAGTACTAAAGCAAAAAGAAGAAAAAGAATGGGCGATTATTGCAGACGTGAACAAAAGTTCTGCGAAGGTTATCAGCTTATCGGAAGAGATTAAATCATCAAAAGAGATTTTAAAGCAGGTTTATGCAGATGTAGAGAAAGGCACCGAAAATTTGGTAAGACTTACTGCTGCGTCCGATGGCAAACAGCTTACCTCAGACAAAAGAACAAATGCAAGACATTATTCCAATGTGCTGTTCAATATTATGCGTGGTGGAATCTTCGACAATAATTATGTTATCGAGAAAGATGATTTTGTATCATATATTGCTGACGCCAATACAATAGTATTTTCTAATCAAAAGGCAACATTTGAGATTCTCCCAGAAGAATTTGCTCATAAGCAATTAAAGGAACTGGGCTCAAAAAGCAATGATAAAGATTTTGAAAGACTTTGTTTGGAATATTTACCATTGAAGTTTAGCAGAAGACATGGTGATCCCAGTAGACCATGGAATCGCTTTTCAATAAATACAACAACTGAAGAGGGCAAAAAGATTTTAGACTATGAAGGCAATTGGCGTGATATTTTTCAAAATTGGGAAGCATTAGCACATTCATATCCTGAATTCATTGAAAGTATGATTCATAAATTCGTCAATGCTACAACTTTTGATGGATATAATCCCTATAGGGTGACCAAAGGTGGGTTTGATTGGGAAATTATAGAACCAGATGACCCATGGTCTTATATTGGATATTGGGGCGACCATCAAATAATCTATTTACTGAAATTTCTTGAGTTTAGTGAGAACCATTATCCTGGCGATTTAGCGAAATATTTTAATGAAAAAATATTTGTTTATGCTAATGTTCCTTATAAAATCAAAGACTACGAATCCATACTTGAAAACCCCAAGGATACTATTGTATTTGATGAGGAATTGAATGGTAAAATAGATCAAGAACGTATAGCGCAAGGCGCTGATGCCGCCTTGTTGAAAGATGCTTCGGGAGAAATATACAGAGTGACTCTTTTGGAAAAGTTACTAGCAACCGTACTCGCCAAGGTATCTAATTTTATACCTGAAGGTGGTATTTGGATGAATACCCAAAGGCCCGAATGGAATGACGCCAATAATGCACTTGTAGGAAATGGTGTTTCAATGGTAACATTGAATTACCTGCGAAGATTTTTGAATTTCTTCGAAACAATAGTAGAAGATATTCCAGAAATGAATTACCATCTATCAAAGGATTTATTGATATTCTTTAATGAAGTTCGAGTAACCTTGAGCAATAATTTATCCATTCTTTCCGGGCCTGTTTCCAACTCGGATAGAAAAAAAATTATGGATGGTCTCGGAATTGCTGGAAGCACTTATAGAAATACGGTTTATGAAAGAGGATTTGTTGGAAAAGCCAAGACACTTTCAAAAGATGACATACTTCAATTTGTCAATACTACCTTAAAATATTTGGATCACAGTATTGAGGCAAATAAGCGATCTGATAAAATGTATCACGCTTATAACTTGATGACTGTGGAAAATGAAACAGAGGTTTCCATTTCCTACTTATCGGAAATGCTTGAGGGGCAGGTAGCTGCACTTAGTTCTGGTTTTATTTCAAGTAAGGCATCTCTTGAGTTGCTAGATGGTCTTAAGAATAGCGCTTTATTTAGACCTGATCAATACAGCTATCTTTTATATCCAAATAAAGAATTGGCAAAGTTCAATGATAGAAATAATATTCCTTCTAAAAGGATAGAAAAGTCACAGTTGGTGATGAAGCTATTAAAGAATGGAAATACTAAAATTGTAGAAAAGGACAGTTTGGGTAATTATCATTTTAATGGTTCTTTCAACAACGCTGAAAGTCTAAAAACGGCCTTATCAGATTTGCCAAAAGAGTATGAAAGCTTGTTAGAAAAGGACACCTCTTTATTATTAAAGGTTTTCGAAGAAATTTTTGATCATAAGTCTTTTACAGGAAGATCGGGTACTTTCTTTGGGTATGAAGGTTTAGGGTCTATTTATTGGCATATGGTCTCCAAATTGCTTTTGGCGGTTCAAGAAACATGCCTTAGGGCCATTAGAGAAAATGAGTCAGATGAAATCGTCGGAAGGTTGTTAGAGCATTATTATGAGATAAATGAAGGAATTGGCGTACACAAATCTCCAGAATTATACGGAGCTTTTCCTACGGATCCTTATTCTCATACGCCAGCCGGAAAAGGCGCGCAACAACCTGGGATGACCGGTCAGGTAAAAGAAGATATTTTAAGTAGGTTTGGAGAACTCGGAGTATTGGTAGAAAATGGAAAACTGCTGTTCAAACCTTACTTATTGCGCAGCGAAGAGTTTCTTAAAAAGGATAAGGAATTTCATTATGTGAATTTAAGTGGAGATGATGAGTGCATTTTATTGAAACCACATTCATTAGCATTTACCTATTGTCAAGTTCCTATTATTTATACTCTAAGTGAGAATAAAAACATCACGGTTTATATGAACGACAAATCTAGATTAGTCTTTGAAGGCTCAAGTCTAGATGCAATTACGTCAAGAGGCTTATTTGAAAGAAAAGGAGAAATCAATCGAATTGAGGTGAGCTTATCAATGTAGGTACTTTACTTGAGGATAAAAAAAGATTGTTAGTAAAACTTTAAGCAAAAGATTGTAAAAACATCTATGATTGTAGATAGAACCAAAACAGCAAAAGATATTTTAGGTAATCCCAATTACCTAGCGATTTCCTATGGGGGATATCGTGAGAAGTCGAGAGATATTCAACCAACTATTCAGCAACTTAAGGAAGATATGAAAATCTTAAGTGCCATGGGGATTAAAATATTGAGGACCTATAATGTACAGCTGCAACAAGTACCAAACTTATTAATTGCGATTAGTCAGCTCAATGACGAAGATCCATCTTTTGAAATGTATATGATGCTCGGCGCTTGGATTGATTGTCATAACGCGTGGTCAGAGCATGCACCTAACCACGAAGTGGAGAGCGAACATAATGCCGATGAGATAGATCGAGCGGTTGCGTTGACTAAGCAATATCCTGACATCGTTAAAATAATAGCTGTTGGAAATGAAGCAATGGTACGTTGGGCTACAAATTATTTTGTACGCCCCCATGTTATTTTAAAGTGGGTCGGTCATTTACAGGATTTAAAAAAGAATGGAGACCTTCCAAAAGATTTATGGATTACAAGCTCCGATGATTTTTCTTCTTGGGGAGGCGGTGACCCTAGCTATCATTGTGAAGACCTAACCAGTTTAATAAATACAGTAGATTATATTTCGATGCATACGTACCCCATGCACAACTCCCACTATAATCCAGGCTTTTGGTTGGTGCCTGAGAGTGAAGCGAATTTTTCAAACAAAGAAAAAATTGAGTCAGGGATGGAACGGGCTCTTGAGTTCGCAACAAAGCAGTACCAAGGAGTATCGGATTATATCAAAAGCTTGGGTATTGATAAGCCCGTGCATATCGGAGAAACAGGTTGGGCCACTATATCTAATGGTCCTTATGGCGCAGATGGTTCTAAAGCTGCAGATGAGTATAAATCAGGCAAATATTATAGACTCATTAGAGAATGGAGTAAAAAAGAACAGGTTTCTTGCTTTTACTTTGAAGCTTTTGATGAACAATGGAAAGATGCAACTAACCCATTAGGTTCTGAAAATCATTTTGGACTGATAAACCTTAAGGGGGAAGCAAAATATGCTATTTGGAATTTAGTAGATGAAGGAAATTTTAATGGATTGACTAGAGATGGTAGGTCTATAACAAAAACATTTAATGGTCAAAGAGAAGATTTATTGTTGGAGGCGCTTATTCCTCCACTAGCAGTAAGGTAATATGGAAAAGAAAGAACTATGAAAAATTGTTTTTCAATCATAAGAATTTATTTGTTTATTTTTTTAATCGGTTTAATAGCGTCTTGCAAAGAGGTTAAAAAGAGTGATGTGAAAGAAGAAGTTTTGACAAAAGAGTTATCAGCAAAAGATATTTTAGGAAACCCTAAATACCAAGCAATGTCATATGGCGGATATAGACATGCAGACCATAGTATTGAGCCTACAACAGAAGAGCTTAAAGAGGATATGAAAATCTTACATGCAATGGGGGTTAGAATATTGCGGACCTATAAATTGCTTAAGCCACAAGCCGCTAATCTTGTAAGGGTAATTAGTGAAATGAAAAAAGAAGACCCTGACTTTGAAATGTATATAATGTTAGGAGCATGGGTCGATTGCAAAAACTCATTTAATTCGGGTAACGGAGCACCAGATCATAACAAAGAAAATGAAGAAAATCCTGCTGAGATTGAAAGGGCTATAGCACTGGCAAACGAATATCCAGATATTGTGAAAGTAATTGCGGTAGGCAATGAGGCTATGGTGAAATGGGCAGCAAGTTATTATGTGGAGCCTTGGATTATCTTAAAATGGGTAAACCACCTTCAAGACCTGAAGAAGGAAGATAAATTACCTAAAGATTTGTGGGTTACCAGTTCTGATAATTTTGCATCTTGGGGAGGCGGTGGTGAAGAATATCATATTGATGATCTAAACCAACTCATCAAAGCTGTTGATTTTATCTCGATGCATACGTATCCGATGCATGACACCCATTATCAACCTGAATTTTGGTTGAACGGTGAAGGTTTGGATGGAAAAACGGCTATAGAGAAAATAGATATTTCTATGCTAAGGGCTAAGAATTATGCGATGATGCAATATGAAAATGTGAAGAAATATATGGAAAGTCTTGGTGTTAATAAGCCAATTCATATTGGCGAGACCGGTTGGGCTAGTTTTTCTGGAGGGCAGTATGGGCCTGATGGCTCAAAAGCATGTGATGAGTATAAAGAAGCATTGTATTATAAGCATATGAGAGAATGGACGAATGAGGCTGGTATGTCTTGTTTCTATTTTGAAGGATTTGACGAGCCCTGGAAAGGAGGCGATAATCCCGGAAATTCAGAAAAACATTTTGGACTGTTCACTGTTGATGGGAAAGCAAAATATACAATTTGGGATTTGGTTGATCAAGGGATATTTGAAGGATTGACAAGAAATGGCAATGCCATAACAAAAACCTACGACGGAAATAAGGAGGAATTAATGAAAACCGTTTTGGTACCGCCTACTCGACAAGAAATTGCTGGCCATAGGTAGCAAAATTTTAAAATACTTAAATATGAAAACACTTAAAAAAATAATGTATGTCTTTTTAACTTTTATCACGCTTAGTTGCGAAGAAAAGCAAGAACCATTAAAAGTCGAAGTATATGAAACTTCTGAAAGTGGAAATAAGTTGACTCCAATTACCGAATTCTCAACAGGGGATAAGGTTGTAGAGATAAACTTGCTACCTGAAGAAAAATTCCAGACCATAACAGGGTTTGGTGGTGCATTTACAGAATCTTCTGCTTATCTGCTCAATAAAATGGGAAAAGAGAATCGTAAAAAAATCATCGACGCTTATTTTAGTAAAGATGGTGCGCACTATTCTTTAACAAGAACGCATATGAACTCATGTGACTTTTCTGTTTCCAATTATTCTTATACGCCAGTTGAAGGTGATAAAGATCTCGAACATTTTACTATTGAAGAAGATAAAGATGATTTAATCCCCTTTATAAAAGAAGCCATGGCTGCTTCAGAAGACGGATTTAAAATATTTGGTTCACCATGGACAGCGGCGCCTTGGATGAAAGATAATAACAACTGGGTGGGCGGTAAATTACTACCCGAATATTACGATACATGGGCCTCATTTTTCTCAAAATATGTAGATGCCTATAAAGAAGAAGGAATTGATATCTGGGGTTTTACTGTTGAAAATGAACCTTTAGGAAATGGAAACAATTGGGAAAGCATGCATTATACACCTGACGAAATGACCAATTTTGTGCAGAATCATTTGGGCCCAAAGCTGGAAGCAGATGGAAAGGGAGACTTAAAAATTTTAGGTTACGACCAGAACAGAGAACATTTAAAAGAATGGGTAGATTCTCAATATAAAAATGAAGAAACTTCAAAATATTTTGATGGCACGGCCATTCATTGGTATGCTAGTACCTTTGACGTGTTTCCTGAAGAATTGCAAAATGCACATCATAAGGCACCAGACAAACTCTTAATTCAATCAGAAGCTTGCATAGATGCTGAAGTTCCCGTATGGGAAGATGATACCTGGTATTGGAAAAAAGAAGCAACTGATTGGGGCTTTGAATGGGCGCCAGAAGAAGACAAGCATTTACACCCAAAATATGCTCCAGTTAATCGCTATGCCAGAGATATTATTGGATGCTTGAATAACTGGGTGGACGGATGGGTAGATTGGAATATGGTTCTAGATACAAAAGGTGGTCCAAACTGGTTCAAAAACTGGTGTATTGCTCCTGTAATCGTCAATCCAGATTCTGATGAGGTTTATTTTACACCATTGTATTATACAATGGCTCATTTCAGCAAATTCATTCGTCCAGAATCCAAAAGAATTGGGCTGACCAAAACTGATGATGAGCTAATGGTCACAGCTTGTGAAAACCCTGATGGTTCTATTGCGGTGGTAGTTTTTAATGAATTAAAAACCGCAAAAACTATAAACTTATCCATCAATGAAAAGAATGTGGTGTTTTCGATAGATGCGCAGGCTATTCAAACTATTGTGATTCCTAAATCACAAACCAACTAACTAAAAAAATAGAATTATGTCAAACGTTGTTACTAATCCGAAAGATAAAGTCCCAATTGGTCAAAAAGCCGCTTTTGGAGCAGGTCATTTGGTTTTAAACCTATACCCAGGAGCCCTAGGGTTCTTTATGTTTTTCTTATTGACTGCCTTTGGTATGGATCCTTTTTTAGCTGGGCTTTTAGGTGGGTTACCAAGGTTTTTTGACGCAATTACTGACCCCATTATGGGATTCATTTCCGACAACACAAGTTCAAAATGGGGTCGAAGGAGGCCTTATATTATGGTTGGAGGTATTTTGAGCGCCATTACGTTCGTTCTTTTATGGCAACTCGATGAAAACAACTCATCGGACTATAATTTTTGGTATTTCCTTATCATGTCAATGGTTTTTCTAATCGGAAATACCATGTTTGCTACACCATTGGTGGGATTAGGGTACGAAATGACTTCTGATTATAATGAAAGAACTACTTTAATGGCTTTTTCTCAAACAGTAGGTCTTATAGCTTGGGTAATAGTTCCTTGGTTTTGGGTAATTATTGCTGATCCAGATATTTTCCAGAACCAAGCTGAAGGGGTCAGAACAATGGCATTATATGTTGGTATTGCCTGTTTGATCCTAGGGCTCTTACCTGCCATTTTCTGCAGGGGAATAGATTCTGCTAAGATGGGGGATAGAAAACCACTAACACTGAAGAATATTTTCACTAATGTGAAAGACTTGTTTAGAAGTATTGGAGAGGCGGTTAAGAACAAACCATTTATGAAATTGTGTGGAGCGACTTTCTTGGTTTTTAATGGATACCAGATCGTGGCATCTTTCAGTTTCTTTATTTTCGTTTTTTACATTTTTAATGGAAGCTATGAAGCAACGGCAACATGGCCGGCTTGGTTTAGTTCAATTGGCGCATTGGTTTCAGCATTTTTAGTGATTCCAATAGTATCACAAATGTCAAAAAAATGGGGAAAAAAGAATGCCTTTATCATCTCCACAGCTATATCTATCGTGGGATATGCCTTAAAATGGTGGTCTTTTACTCCAGAGAATGTTTGGCTTTCTTTCATTCCAATTCCATTGATGTCATTTGGTTTAGGAAGTTTATTCACCTTAATGATGAGTATGACGGCTGATGTTTGCGATTTAGATGAGCTTACTAACGGAATGCCGAGGAAAGAGGGTACTTTCGGCGCGTTGTATTGGTGGGTTGTAAAACTTGGTCAGGGTATAGCTTTGGTTTTAGGAGGCCTTGTATTGAGCTTAATAGGATTTGATGGTAATGCCGCTACCCAATCGGCAGAAACATTAACGCAACTTAGAATAGCTGATATTGTTATTCCTGTAGTTACGGCTGGTTTGGCGATATGGGTCATGTGGAAATACAGCTTGTCTGAAGACAGAGCAAAAGAGATTAAAGCTCAGTTGGAAGAAAGAAGAGGTGTGCTATAACGATGTTAATATGTTAAGCAGATTATAACTAAAAAAACGACCAGATGTCAACAAAAATAGTAATCATAGTAGGAATTGTATTTATATTAATTGCAATCCTTAGCAGTATAAAAAGAAGTTCAAGTTCAAGACTTGTCAGCACAAAAATTGGAATACCTGCGGGAATCATTGGTGTTTTAATGATGATATATGGCAGCTATTCATCTGATTTAGTCGGTTATAATAGTCAAATGGAACAAGTTTCTATTGGGAAAAAATTAAAGATTGACGGACCAGTGAATGCCGTAAAAGTAGTTTCTCCGATTGATAAAGATTCAGTGGATTGTCGAATATTAACAATGGGGGTTTATCCTGAATCCCATCAAAAAGATGTTTGGGTAATTATAAGGCCAACTGATGACAGATATTATCCGCAATCTGATCATACCAACACTTCCTATAAAAGAGATGGCGAATGGCAGGTTGTTACTCGTTTTGGTGGAGATAAAGGTGAGGTATATGATTTGATTATTTATGAAGCAGACTCCACCGCTTCGTCATTTTTTAGTTCCACAATAGCAGAATGGAAAGAAGAAGACGTTTATCCTGGGCTACAACTTGAAGAAATGCCTTCTGGAGCTAAAGAAGTAGAACGCCTAGTTATTTATACAAAGAAAAACTGTAGAGGAGTTTTTTAATATGACCCCACTTAAAATTGACTCTATTTAGAAGTAAAATTAGTTCAAAAACTTACCATAATGCAGATAGTAAAAGAAGATAGAGTGCCAATGGGTCAAAAAATCGCATTCGGAATTGGAATGTTTGCCAATCAAATGTTCCCTGCTATTCTTGGCATTTTTATGGTTGTATTGGTTCAAGACCTTGGTTTTCCGGGGTGGATGTGGGGTGTCTTATTTTTTTTGCCAAGAATATTTGATTGCTTTACGGATCCTGTAATGGGCTTTATTTCTGATAATACAAAATCAAAATGGGGAAGGCGTAGGCATTATGTTTTTCTTGGAGCCTTAATCATGGGAATTTCATTTGTGATAATGTGGCAACTCTATCGTGAAAATGGACTTGATTATAATTTCACTTACTTTTTACTTTGGTCACTTGTCTTTTATCTTGGTTTGACCATTTTTAGTGTGCCATATGTGGCAATGGGTTATGAAATGAGTAATGATTTTCATGAACGTACTGATATTATGGCCATCGCACAGTGGATTGGGCAATGGGCCTGGGTGATTGCCCCTTGGTTTTGGGTTTTTATGTATGACCAAGGTTGGTTCGAATCTGCAGAAGTTGCAACAAGGGAACTTGCCATATATGTGGGTATAGCGTGTATGATTTTTGCCATGGTCCCCGCAATTTTTATAAAGAGTAAATCAACGGTAAATGCCGATTACGCAGTATTGAATCTAAAAACAATAGGTGGTAGTTTTAACAAGATACTTGCTGGTTTTAAAGAAGCATTTAAATCAAGACCATTTAGACAATTATGTATAGCAACATTTTTAATATACAATACGTTTTATACAATTGCGAGTTTTTCATTTTTCATTGTAGTGTACTATTTATTCGGAGGTGACGCGGGAGCCGCAGGTATTTGGCCTACCCTTTTCGGAAGTGTAGGAGCTCTGGCCACTACCTTTATTGTAATCCCAATAATTACTGCCATGTCCAAACAAATGGGCAAAAAGAAAGCTTTTATAGTTTCTCAAGCTATTTCAATTTTGGGTTATATTTTATTGTGGTTTCTGTTCATACCGGGCAAGCCCTATATGTTTTTATTCGCGTTGCCATTTTTCTCCTTTGGCATAGGAAGTTTATTCACCTTAATGATGTCAATGACCGCTGATGTTATTGATTTAGATGAGTTGAATAGTGGTCAACGAAGGGAAGGTGTTTTTGGAGCTATCTATTGGTGGATGGTAAAGTTTGGATTTGCTATCGCTGGGTTGTTAACAGGTGCAATTATGTCTGTAGTTGGATTTGACCCAGAATTGCCCGTACAACCTGATGGAGCTATTTTCGGGCTTAGGGCATTTTATTCTGGTTTTCCAATTATAGGCACTCTTATTGCAATTTATGTGATGAGAAATTATGATTTGACTGAAGAAAGAGCCAATAAAATTAGTGTGGAATTAGAGAAGCGCAAGAGCAATAGTAAATAGTGTAGTGTTGATTGACGTATCACACTATGGTAAATTGGCCTATGCGTAAGGATGACTTTAAGCTACAATGCGCCAATACATTAATAAAGAATTAATTGAACTAAAAAGAGAGTTGCAAAATATAATTTAAAAAAGAAATAAGATAATGTCATACAGGGAAGGACACCATTTTTCACTAGCAAAACATAATTATAAAGGTCATGCAGGTGTAGATTTTAGTAAAGTTACCGAAGAAGAGTTAAAGGAATTGTGGTTGGAGACACTACAAAATGGAATGCATGGACTTTGTTTTAGCATGTATGAAGATGGTCAAAACCCCGGTGATGTAATTACCATAGAGCAAGTACAAAGACGAATTAATATTATCAAGCCCTATACAAAATGGGTGAGATCATTTTCATGTATTGAAGGTAACGAACATATTCCTCGAGTGGCCAGTGCAAACGGATTAAAAACCATGGTAGGGGCTTGGTTAAGTGATGATTTAGAAATGAATGAAACTGAAATCGAAGCTCTTATTGCCTTGGCTAATGAAGGCTGTGTGGATATTGCCGCTGTAGGTAATGAGGTACTCTATCGTAATGATTTGAGCAAAGAGCAGTTATTGGGTTATATTCGGAGGGTAAAAGAAGCTTTACCAAATGTTGAGGTAGGGTATGTAGATGCTTACTATGAGTTTTCGGTTCATCCAGATATTGTTGATGCTTGTGATGTGATACTTTCGAACTGTTATCCCTATTGGGAAGGATGCCCTATGGAATATTCTTTAAATCATATGCAGCAAATGTTTGGTCAAGCAATCGATGCTGCTAGGGGCAAAAAGGTAATCATTACAGAAACAGGATGGCCTAGTCAAGGAAGCAGTTTGAAAGGCGCTGTTTCTAATGCTGAGAATGCAATGAAGTATTTTATTAATACTCAAGTATGGTCCGCTAAAGAGAATATAGAAATCTTTTATTTCTCTTCTTTTGACGAATCGTGGAAAGTTGGAGCAGAAGGTGATGTTGGAGCCTATTGGGGTTTATGGGATAAAAATGAGCAATTAAAGTTTTAATCACGGAATTTTTAAAATACATCGTCGTTTTCTAATATTATACTACGATTTTTCGATTTAAAATAAATATTCATATTTATTTACACTTAGGTAATCGAACACTATCGAATTCTATTAATTTTGTTCTTGTTAAACCAGTTTTAACTGACTATCCAATTGCAATCCCTACAATGAGCGAGTTTTTTAAGGCAGAACTAAAAGATAAATTTTTACAATATGCCTCAGACAGAGATGATTATTTTGAAACCGGATTGCTATATGATGAATTTTTAAGACCTAATTATAGTATTGAGTTTGTTGAAAAATTAATAAAGGAAATTATTGATTACGACCCTAACTTAATTGATATTATGAGCGGTAACGGGGTGAGAATTTTTATGCTTTCTGCTACCGCTTATACGAATGAATTTATTGAAGAAGGTGGATTTAAAGATCTTTATGTAAAAGAGGAAGAAAAATGGGATACTTTTTTAAATCAACTATCAAATACTCGTAGGCTCTCCATCGAAGAAAAAGAAAGTTTGGGCGAAACGGAGAAAACTTCTTACAAAAGAGAGCGAACTTTGCTATACGGATTAATAGGTGCGGTTGCATTAAGCTTTTTATTCACAATGTTCAGTCTTTTTAAAGCATTATTTAATGATGAAAAATACGTAAGTCAAAAAGAATTTGAAGAAAGAATTCAAAAATTTGAGAATGAATTAAACCCAAAAACTGAACAATCGGATTCACTGCTTGAATCACCTGCAACGAATTTACGGCAAGTAGATAGTTTTAGTAAATAATAATACTTTTAAGAATTATGCTAGAATTTTTCGTCAGTAAGGCTCTGAATTCCCGATAAAACATTGCAATCGTTTTTGTTAAAATGTTCCCTCTAAAAGAAAACCGCCTCTTAGTACTGCCGACTAAACCAGTTGACTGCTGTCATCGGCCAGTTCAAACAATTATTTGAGAACCTGAACATGACGCATTGTAGTGATTTCCATTAATAGCAGTAATCAACTTTACGTTCACGGCATTGGATATCCACATACATGTTATACAAATTGCAAAAGTTTCTTGTGTGCAGCTAACGTCATCTGATTGATTCGTAGAGGTAGTCCATCATTATTAGCGTCGATTGCCAAGCTTGTATTTATGGCTGTTAATTGCTAGGTTCCAATAAATTCTTCAAAATCCAATGCAGTTTTATCTCCTGGATTACCTAAGTAAGAAGAACAAAATAATATTAATACTGAGAACATTTTGCTAAAAACACCTTTCATCACTTTTTTGCAACAATTTGCATTATTATGTCCCAATTTGGAAATTGATTAGAGTTAATTCTTTATATTGGCAAATTATATTGATTTATAAAAAACTGTTTACCCTTTAGTTAAATGGTTAAATATTTCATAAATATGAAATATTGATATGATTATAGAATCAAAATATGCATTATTACCAGATTATTATAATACAGTAATTAACTTTAAATAAAAATGACGGCAGATTTATTAGCACATGCGACTGAGTTTGAAAACAGGACCTTGAGTCATATGTCGACAAGTGATAGGGTTGCAGCCTCAAGAGAGGCAAAAAAACTTATTCTAGATATTAACGAGATTTATAAAGAAACAAAAGATTCTAATCTGATGGATGTTATGAAACGTCTCACAGAAAAGAAAAAGAAAATTGAAAAGCGCTTAAAAGGAACTCCTCTTGTTTAAGTAAGTTTTGCAATAAAAAAGGCCTATCATTTTTAATGATAGGCCTTTTTTTTGCGCTTACGGGGATTAAGGTATTCCAAATCATCAAAGAATTTCACTTTGCCTTGCCTATCTGCAAGTTCAACATCGTCAACCATACCCATTCCGTTGAAGAAATAGCTGATTTCCATAATCCCACCTATCGAATCTTCGTATGATGTAGAAAACACTTCTGTTCCATTCAATATTAATTGAACATTCTTATTTGACGTATTAATTTCTACTTCATTCCATTGGTATATATTGGTTGTAAGTTTGGTTAGGTCCTGAGTTTTTCCATTGTGTAAAGTATCCCCAGTCCGAATGTAAACCTCACTTCCACAACCTTTGTTTCCAATCATAATCCAGTAATAACCCTCTGTACCCTGAAGGTGGAAGTTTGCCATGGGGCAGTCCACGCTCTCCAGAGGTTCCATCTTAAATGAAGTCTTATAAGTCAAGTTATCGCCATCAACTTCAAAGTCTTTGACATAGTAGTAAGCTAGTTGGAATTCTTTATTAATATCAATACCCTTAATTCCTAGTGTTTCCGTAGCTATACCTAAATAATTCTCTCTTAGCCAAAGATTTTTGTCAAATGTCACAATATTAGACATTGGTTGTCTTGCCGCCATGAACCAATCTTCATAAATTACATGAACGGGCATTTCCTTGACAATTTTGTCATCAGCAAAGAGTTTTGCAGTAAAGTATCCCGGAATGTAATAGATATCGGTGCGTTGTTTGATTCCTTTGAAAATCTCTACCTTTCTAAAGGTATCCCAACTTTGTTGTAGAAAAAAACTATCGGCATTGATATGCTCAATGTCGTAGTTGAAAACTACTGTGTTCGGCAATTTGTTTTTAAATGTTTTTTCATGGTTAAAAGTCACATTAGCCATTACTTCCTTTCTTTTCTGTTTTTTTTGAAATGCCTCTGCACCCACAATAAGCATTAAGAACATAGGGATTACTACTAGCAAAGCGACCGCTACTTTTTTAAATTTCTTTTTTTGACCTAAAAAAGTGCTTTTGAATGTGCGGTCTTTTTTCTCTACTTGATTTGACAGGGAAGCAGATTTAAGGCGTTGCCAATTTTTATCAAAAGCAGTTTTAGATAAAGCATCCAAAGTAGATATGTGGGGAAGGCGTTGGTAGTCATTTGACCAAATTCTTTTTAAAGTAGATACACTTAATCTACAAGCTGTTTTCTCTTCAATGAAATAAGAGAGAAAGTCAAAGTCTTTTTGGGACCATTTCGCTGTTTCTTGAAGATTGGCATCTCCGGCGATTTTCCTTTTTATTCCTTCTAAAATTGCCTGATCAGATTGTGTCATTTCATTGATTTTCAATATTTTATTTCAGTGAGTCAAAAGTGAATAGAAAATGATTTGAAAATGATTCCATCAAAAACCAAAGTATTCATAGCTTGGATTTTATATGTAAAAAGACAATCAAAATGAAAATCCGTTACACTAATTTACTATTTATCGTTTTGTTTTCAATGCTGTTTGTCAATGGACAACAATCAATTTTTCAAGAAGGAGCATATATAGTATATTCAGAAGACAATGAAAAAGTAGTCTTAAAAGACACATTGTTCAAAGGAAGGCGGGCCTTAAAATTGGATGGTACAAGTAGTTCCATTGCCTTATTAGATGATATAAACACCAAAAATTTTAGGGTGGAAATGGATATTGCAGGACAGGTGATGTCGGGATTGGGGTTTCATGCCAAGGATGGAATGAATTATCAATTCATTTACTTTAGACCGCAAATGGGTAATACCAGTGAGGCCATCCAGTACATTCCAATTTATAATGGTGCACTAAGTTGGGTCTTTTATAACTATCCAGTTTATGAGACCTCAACAGACATAAAGTCCCTGGAGTGGTTTCATGCAGCTTTTGAGGTTAGGGGTAAGAACTTGAAAGTTTTTGTAAATGATGAACCTGAACCAAAAATGAATATTTCTATTTTGGATAACCCTGTTGATAGTGGGAAGCTTTTGCTTAGAAGCCTGTTTGGACCATCTTACTTTGCCAACATTACCTGGCAAGCGCTGACAAACACTGAAATTAAAGAAAAGACCCTGCCCCAAACAGATTTTTTGACCAAATGGGAAATATCCGAACAGTTCCCTAGAGATACCATCACCGATTATTTTGATAACATCTTGAAGAGGGCCAATGTCGCTGATAATTGGAAAACTATTAATATGGTTGAAGATTCCTATGTGAATTTCTCCCGATATTTTAAACATCCGAGGGGTGTCTTAGTGGCCAAGACCAGCATAGAAGCCGATAACCAATCTATTAAGAACCTTCATTTTGATTTTGTGGGACGAGTCAAAATAATCTTAAACGGAAACGACCTCTTTACATATAAAAAAATAAGATTTGAACGGGTTTTTGATAGTACTTTTTCTATAGGCTTACCCTTGAAAGAAGGAAAAAACGAACTTATTGTCATTGTAGAAGGAGATGCTGCCTTTTTTGGAAAAGGTTTTAGGTATCTGGGAAGGAACCAGCATACGAATTGGGGCTTTATCGCTCGGGTTGAAGATTAATACTCTTTTCCTTTTCCTGTTGAAAGCAAAAAAAGACATTCTAAATAAATCAAATTATCTATGAAAAACTTCTTCGTAAAATACGCTTTAATACCCTTTATTTCGATTATGGCATCTTGCATCGAGAAACCCGAGAAAAAGTGGCAAGAACCTAGTGCAGAAAACCAAAATGAAACACTTGGCATGCAGAGCTGGTTTCTATCCACGGGTGATTGGGAAACTGACCCGCAAATCTATGTTCGAGAATTTGGCAATGGTACTGATACGATTGTATTACTTCACGGCGGATGGGGAGCTGAACACAGCGGCATGATCGATATTATACGGTCACTTGAAAATGAATACAAATTCTTTGCCCACGAACAGCGCGGTTCCCTTCGCTCTCCTTTTCCTGATTCCCTTATTACCTATGACAACCATATAATGGATGTTGAACTTTTGAGAAAGGAACTAGGGCTGGACAAGCTTACAATTTTGGGACACTCGATGGGTTCAGTACTGGCCAGTGCTTATGCCCAAAAATTTCCAGAACATATCCAAAAACTGGTATTGGTAAGTCCCGCTTTTCTGAAAAACCCATTTCCTGATGAGGATATAGAACTATTACAAAATTCACAAAAGGCCTATGAAAATTTTAGTTCAAACGAGAAATTGGATAAGGAGCTGAAGCATCAAAACTTGTTACGGGTACAACCAAAACTATCCTCAAAAGAAGAAACCATAAAAAACCGAATCAACTTTGCCAATATTATGCTGTACGATATTGGGAAGTGGAATAAACTCAACAACGGCAAAGCCCTATATAAAGATAACGTTTATGGATTGACTGAAAGAACCTATCCAGAAAAAGGTTGGAATTTTATCTCTGAATTTAAAGAGCAATCTTATCCTATTTCCGTTATTATCGGAGATCACGACCGTTTTGATATGGGCAACCATATCTTCCGAAAGTGGACTTCCGAAGTACCAAGAGCTGAATTTACAAGTATAAAAAGAGCCGGGCATTTATTATGGATTGACCAACCTAAAAATCTTACAAAGACTCTTAGACAAACCCTAAATAATTAAACACTTAGGTTCACTCTTCAAAAAGCAAAACATCGACAATTCAATATTCCCATAATTACATCTTATTGCAATAAAGATATTTTGATGATGGCCAATGAGTACAAATCAGAACTTTTAATACTTCTTAGAAAAAACATGACAGGCTTATGCGAAGGGTATTCTGAATTTGGTTATGAAAAGCAAGTAACATATGAAGAATATTTCATTTGAATGTTTCACATTCTCTATTCCTAGGTTACCAATAACTTGATAAATCAAGAACCCATAGTGTTGCCCAAAGAAAAGGTAAGTTTTTATATTCTACAATTTTGAATATCGGTTCAGAGAATGATAAAACATTTATTCAAAGCAGCGATAAATAAAAAACAAAATAACTAACTTTTAAACCCAGCAAATCTTATTAACAAACTGATGACTAAAAAAATAGTTTTTATAGTTCCTCCGAAAGTGCATCTTTTGGATTTGAATGGCCCTATTCATGCATTTTATGAGGCAAATGAATATGGAGCCTCATTTGATTTACAGTTTGCATCCATTTTTGAGGAAAATAATAGTGTCACAAGTAGTGCAGGTCTGGCATTAACAAACATGGTTTCTTTCGAGGAAATTACGCTTTCAGAAACTGACTATGTTTTCATTCCGGGAATCTCTTTTTCAACGTTATCAGACATTTCGTTTTTATCTAAATGCAAAGGTTTTTTCGAATGGTTGAGAATACAAAATTCAAAAAATGTTAAGATCTGTTCTGTTTGCACGGGCCTATTTTTATTAGCCGAAGCCGACATTTTGAATGGAAAAAAATGCACTACGCATTGGAATAGAATTGAAGATTTTAATGAAAGGTATCCTAATATTAAGGTAGAAAGAAATAAGATGTTCGTAGCCAACGAGAACATTTATAGCAGCGCTGGCGTAACTGCAGGAATTGATTTGTCCTTACATATCATAGACAAAGAATTAGGTGCAAAGTTTGCGGTCGATGTTGCAAAGGAAATGGTGGTTTATTTTCGTCGAGGAGAATCTGATGATCAAGTTAACCCCTATTTGCAATATAGAAATCATATGGAAAACAGAATTCATGATGCCCAAACCTATATTCTTAAAAATCTTGAAAAATCAATTGTCCAAGAAGATATTGCAGAAGCGGTTGGCATGAGCGGTCGAAACTTATCTCGTTTGTTCAAAAAAACCACCGGGGTTAGTATTGGTTTTTATCGTGAGAAACTTAGAGTTGAACGAGCCTCGCAAATGTTGAAAGAAAGTAACAAAATGCAAACAATAGCGAACGCCTGTGGACTAAATAGTACTAACCAATTGAGGACATTATTAAAAAAGCATAATAAGTTCTCTTAATACCGGTAATTTAACCAAGACCAAGAAAGCAATCTTTTAAAATGAAAATTCTACTATTTGGAGCATCGGGTTCTGGAACCACAACACTTGCAAATGAAATTGAAAAAAGAACAGGCTTTAAGCACTTAGACGTTGATGATTATTACTGGAAGAAAACAAACCCTCCTTTTAAAGAAAAAATACCACTAACTCAAAGAAATGAAAATCTGAAAGTGAATTTCAACAATTTTGAGAATGTTGTCGTAAGTGGCTCATTGGTAAGTTGGGGAAAAGAATGGGAAGCAGCATTTGATTTAGCCATTTTTATCTGGTTAGAAAACACCGAAAGAATGAGACGACTGAAAAAACGTGAAGCTGAACGCTATGGAGAAAAACTTTTTACCGATAAAACAATCCAGCTGAACTCAAAAGCATTTTTGGATTGGGCAAGCCAATATGAAAATCCAAATTTTAACGGGAGAACATTAAAGGTTCACAACAATTGGATCGAATTGCTTGATTGCAAAATATTGAGATTAAATGGAGAAATTGAACTGAATAGCAATGTGAAAAAAGTAATGAATGAAATAAAAACTTTATGATTATCTTAAACTAGTACTTTTTAGTCATGTCCTGATACTGCGCACAGTTGGCATGATTGACATTTATAACCCACATACTTTTACAAGTAAAATAAAAATGATGAACAAAAACATAGTGATTATTGTCATTACTCTGTTGTCTTTGAACAGCGGTTGGTCGGCACTAAATGTCTATTCAAGTACTGCCCTTCGTCACTTACCATCTGACACATTGGAATTTAGACACAGCGACGAATACAAGTCTGATAGTAATGAACTTAAAGCAAAAATGGGGATAGAAGAATTGGAAGCTGACTCGAACAGAAAGAAAATCGCTTTTTATCTGCATGACGGTGTTGAAATATTAGATTTTGCTGGCCCCTTGGAGGTTTTTACTGCGGCGGGGCACAAAGTAATAATAGTATCGAAAACCGCTGAGCCCATAGTTAGTCAAGGCACACTCAAAATTATTCCAGACTATACCATAGAAAATGCTCCTAAAGTTGATGTTATTGCTTTTTTTGGAGGTAATGTGGGTCTGGACATTATTAATAATGGTGTTTCTGAATGGATCAAGTCATTTGATGAATTGGACAATTATTTTTCCGTTTGCACAGGTGTTTTCTTCTTGGGAGAAGCAGGCATTTTGAAAAATAAAACAGCTACTACTTTTCACAGTTCATTGGACTATCTTGAAGAAAACTATAAAGAAACTAAAGTCTTAAGAGATGCAAGATATGTTGATAATGGTAAAGTGATTACAACTGCCGGCATATCGGCGGGAATTGATGGTGCCTTGCACCTAGTTGCCAAGTGGCAAGGATTTAACAAAGCTCGTGAGGTTGCATTCATTATGGAATATGACAAATGGGTGCCCGGAGAAGGAATGATACTTTCTGAGGATAATCCTTATACAAATCTAATCAACCTTAAAAAGTTGGAAGATTATGCGGGCATCTATGAAAATGAATCGGGAATACAAGTAGTCATTAAAGTCGATAAGAGAGAAAAAGGTTTATATGCTCATCTGGGTAAAAATAGAGTTCCCATTTTTCATGAAAAAGAGGATAAGTTTTCAAGAATGAATAAGGAGCATGTAACTTTTATAAGAAACAAAAACAATGAAGTTATACGTATGGAGTCTAGCGAGCATCCAGTTCAATTTATTAAGCAGTAATCATAAAAATGCAGGTACACCATCTCATAACTATACTAATACTAGTAGTTGTTCTTTCATGTAAAGGCAGCGAAGGCAATTATGTTTGTATGCCATGCAACCTGTCTTGTGATGAACTTAGCTTTTCAGCACTAGGTACTTGCCCTCATTGCGATATGGCTCTTCTTAAAAAGAGTGACCTAAGACAGCGAAAAGAACTTGTGTTGAACCAAATAAATATTCAAGAAGGTTCTGGAGTATTTTTAATTGAAGGTGGAAAGGGCAAAGTCGACAAACCAATAAAAGTTTATTACCACAAGCCTAAGAACTTCAATGCAGATTCCAAAATATTATTGGTTATTCCTGGAGCAGGAAGAAATGGCGACAGCTATCGCGATGCATGGATTGAAGAATCAGAAAAATACAACGTTCTTATTCTTTCGCCCATGTATGCGGAAGAAAATTATCCCTTTGAGGACTACCACTTATGCGGTGTGATGGGAAATCTTAATTTAAGAAATAGCATTTCCCGTATTGAGAACACCAATATGGTAAAACTTGAAGAAGACAAGTTCACGTTCACCATAAATACAAATAAAGACGAATGGATATTCAATGATTTCGATAGAATTTTTGACCTCGCGGTAAATACTCTTAACTCAAATCAAACAACGTATGATGCCTTTGGCCATTCGGCAGGCGGCCAGATTCTACATCGTTTGGCTGTTTTAGGGTCTACTTCAAAAGCCAATCGAATCTTGGCCTCAAATTCCGGATTTTACACCCTTCCTGATTTCGACGCGGCACCTCCATTTGGTCTTAAGGAAACAGGGCTTAACAAAGAGGATTTAAGAAAGTCTTTCACAAGAAACTTAGTCGTGTTCACCGGTGAACTTGACAATGAAGATGAAACTGGTGGTACCCTTCTCCGCTCCAGGTCTGCAGATTTACAAGGGCTACATCGATTCGAAAGAGCAAAATACTTCTTTGAAACTTCCAAAGCGACAGCAAAAGAAATGCAATTGGATTTTAACTGGAAATTAGAAATCATACCCGATGTCGGCCATAATCATCGAAAAATGGGAGATGCTGCGGCTGAATACTTATACAAATAAAGAAAATAGAAAAGTAAGATTTTCGCAATGACAATAAATCAAATATTAGCAAAAGAGTTTCAATTTATCCATAACTGGACAACTGGTCTAATCTCCAGTTTAGATGAAGAACAATGGAAAGTTACGCCATCGGTAGTAAATACAAATATTCATTGGCTTTCTGGCCACATTCTGCATGATAACTACTGGCATGCTATTGGATGCATAACACAGCCATCATATGAATTTCAAAGTGCACTGGAAATTGATCGCTTTAAAAAATACTTTCAAAAAGACTCGGATTCATCGGCTTATATAGAAGAACGTCCTGGAAGAGAAGAAATTTTAGACGGATTGAGTCTCTGTAATATGGAAGTATTGAAAGTTGTAAAGGATATGACTGAAAGTGAGCTTGAACAACAAACATTGGTGCCGAATCCAGTGGCTAAAACCAAATATGAGTCTTTGATTTTTGCTGTCAAACATCAGATGTGGCACAATGGCCAAATAGCGATGCTAAGAAGGATAATAGAGAAAGCTTAAAATAAATACTTATGGACAGAAAAGGATTTATAAAGAAAGGAGTTGTAGGTAGTTTGGGATTAGGTTTAGTCCCAACTCTGAGTTTTGGAGTTAATCAAACAGAACCAGAACCTTATAAAACTGAATTGGTGAAAGAATTTGTTCTTGCCGGACATTTTAATTTAGATAAGGTAAGGAATATGTTAAATGACTATCCAAATCTTATCTATAGTAGATATGATTGGGGAAATGGCGATTTTGAAGAAGCCATAGAAGGTGCTGGTCATAAGGGAAACAAAGAAGTTGCGAACTACCTTATCCAAAAAGGGGCAAGAGTAAACTTATTCGTTTTGACCATGCTTGGGAGAACGAGTTTGGTAAAACCAACTTTGGAAGCATACCCTAATTTGATTTTCGCTAAAGGGGCACATGGACTAACCTTACTTCATCATGCCGAGGTTGGAGGAGATGATTCAAAAGAATTGTATGATTACTTATTAGAGAAAGGAATGACGGAAAAGAGTATTAAACTGAAATAACCAGCTATACTGATATGAAGCCGTAAGGTGAATAAAAAGGGTGCCTTCCTATTCTTAACCATATTCATTTTGGTCATGACTGTAAGCACCCATACTTTTCTAACTTTTCTGATGATAAAGCATTTTTTGGACAACTTTTTTGGCCTATTCTAGAATATGCCCACCTGAATGGTTCAGCATAGTTCCCGTCATATATCCAGCTAAATCAGAGGCTGCCAAAACAATTATATCAGCAGTTTCTTTTGTAGAAGGCAGTCGTTTTAAGGCGGTTTTTTGTTGCTCTATGACTCCTTGCATTTCATCCCTACTCAGACCCATATTTTCTCCCATAGTGGTAAAGGTATAATCAATGGCGGGAGAATCGGGCATAGCCTCAGAGCGAACCCCGATAACACGAACACCTTCAGAACCCCATTCGGTGGCCAGACTTTTTACCAAGCCCTCGGTCGCGGCATGTGAAGCAGTAAGTGCGGCACTCCAAGGGGAACCTACTTTTGCCAAAGTAGAGGTTATGAAAATGATTACACCACTATTTTGTTTTGACATAATCGGGAATGCGGTTTTTGCGGTAATAAATTGATTTGCGGTTGTTGTTTTTAGAGGGATTAAAAATTGTTCTAAAGAAACATCCAATGCAGGTTTTCCGTGGTTGTATTCCGCAGGATTGGATGCACTAAGGTTGATGACGATATCTATTAGCACTTTTTCACGGTCGAACCATGAAAAATACCCGTTGACTTCTTCTTCGCTTAAGGTATCTACCTTTCTGATTTCTCCTAATTCCGATGATTCAATACCATCGACATTGATATCTGACAAGTAAATATTAGCCCCATTCTCTTTAAAAGCTTTAGCAACCTGTTGTCCAAGTGCTCCTTTAGCTCCAAAGATGAGAGCGTTCTTATTTTTCAATAATTGATTTTTCATTTTTTATGCTTTGTTTAATTATACCTCATGGCTTCGTAGCCGAATATTTTTCTTAGCAACCCTAATTGACCAATAGCGTATGCTTCCCTATCGATTAAAAAAGAAATAGTGTTCAAGAGATTGGGTTTGGCCAATAATGGTGCCGCAAAAGGCTGAGGGGCTATAAGTTCTTCTTCAGTTAATGATAAAAGTCTATTCCTTAAAAGCGGTGCGATTCTGTTCCAATCTTCCTGTAAAGGAGCCAAATCTGGATAGGTAATATGTTTTTGAATAGGTCTTTGGTCTTTGAATATTTCATAAAAAGTATCCCGTTCCTTTAGTCCAATACTGCTTCCCAATCGATATCTTACCGAAACTAGATTGCCTGCAAGCCAGGCAATATGGTTCGTGTTTTGGTTAATTCTTTTCTGCGCATCTTTTGGTTTTATATCTGCTAAACAATTGACATAAAGCCTACTGTGAAAATCGTACTGTTCGAGTATGCGCGTAATTGATAAGTCTATTTCCATATTTCAAATTCATACATATTATCGTATATTTGACTGGTTGCAAAAAACAACTAGACAAATATATAAAACTAATTGTGTTTTGCAACTAGTTTTGTAATAAAATTAGTGCATATGAAAAATTCTAAGTCAGACTGCCCGATTAATCAGGCATTGGAAGTGTTTGGAGATAAGTGGACGTTGTTAATCATCCGTGATGTGATGTTTGATGGAAAGCGATATTTCAGAGAAATGTTGGGTTCCGATGAGAAAATAGCCAGTAACATTCTAACTGATAGGTTGAATAAATTAGAACAGTTTGGAATTCTAGTGAAGACCAAAGATGAACATCACAAACAAAAGAATGTATATAGTCTAACCGAAAAGGGAATAGATCTAATGCCCGTAATGATAGATATTGCACATTGGAGTACTAAGCATAGGGAGGTGTCTGAAAAAGATAGGACTCATGTTAATGAGCTTGTTTCTGGCGGACAGAAATTGCAGAACAAAATGCAGAATGAATTAAAGAAGGAATTGGAATTGGTTTTAGAAAAATAAACACTGCTTATACCTTATATGAAACCATTCCATATTTCTATACTACTTGTGCTGTTCATTTTTGTGGGCTGCGGAGAAAGAACCACAAAAAAAGAGAATGCTTCTGGAAACAACACCGACAAGATTGCTACTGAAATTCAATCTGAAGAAATTTCTACTAAACCTATTTCTTGGCTAGATGCTATAAAAAATAAAAGCCTTGCCAACATAAAAGACAACTACTCTGACAATGCTTTCAAAATCGTCTCTGCAGATAGTATAATTGCCGGCTCTTCGGCTATTGCCGATTATTACATAAACCTAAGCACTGAAATAACCGAAAGTCAGACATTGTTTCTTTCCGAAGCGAATAAAAGTGAAGGTATTCATTATGAACTGATCAGCTATAGAATTGCAGAAGCTAAGGAATATGCGCAGGCGGTTATCTGGAAATCTATCGATGGAGTAAAGGTGAGGGAATTTGAATACACGGTAAAAAGGGATATTTCTGACCCCGAAGCTTTAAAGGACCAAATTTCTAAAAGAAGAGACCTATGGATACAATTATGCAATAAACATAATGCTGAAAATCTAGTCAAAAAGCTATACACATCCGATGCGATTTATTTTAACCACAAGCCATTGGTTATAGGTGCTGAAAATATTTCAAAGGAATATCGGTATATGAACAATGACAATTACAACCTAACCCTTAAACCCTTAATAGTTGAAATCGTAACGGGGGATATAGCTTTTGAAATTGGAAAATGCGCTGGAAGCTATGGAGGAAAATATGTAATTGTTTGGAAAAAAGAACCTGGTGGGAGATGGAAAGTTTTTATCGATTCTAATTTTTGAAATACAGCTGCAACTATAATGGGTTACTTTTCAGGTTTGCCGATACCTTCTTCGATATAAGATTTTAAACTATCTGTGATAAAATAGTCCCAGGCTTTAGAACAAACATCATAGCAGTTAAATGTAGGAACAAGACCTTCGTGTAGAAAATCTACATTGGTGGTCTGATTATCTTTAGAGGTGATGTTCCAATGCAATTTGGTTCCTAACCATTCTTCCCTTACTCCTTTTAGACCAGCGTGCACTTGGTTCGATTCAATACATTCCCAAGTAATGGTACTATCTCTTTCAAGATGAGTTACTTTAAATACCCAAAATGCCTCTCCAAACGATACTTTGAAGATACTACCAAGATTATTAGCCTGTTGATTTACTTCACCCCACCATTTATCTATGCCAACTGTAAGGGCACCAAAGATTTTGTCATTACTTCCCGATATCAAAACAGATTGCATATAATTATCCATAAGATATTTGCTCTTAAAATTATTTGATTGCAAATCTATAAAACTAACTTTATATTGCAACTGCTTTCTTAATAAAACTAGTTTTATCGTCAATTAAAACGATTGAAAGATTCTGATTTTTCATTTTCTAAATACGATAATATATACATTTATAAAACACATTAGGATTAATTGAAAACAGAAAAGCACTTTTGGTAGTTGATATGCAAAAAGGCTCTTTCTCGGCGAAATCACCGAGATTTGATACAAATGGAGTTGTTAACCGAATAAACAAACTTGCAGAGTTATTTCGTGAATTGAATCACCCTGTTTTTATATCAAAAATGATGGAACTGGAACTGGAGAATCTGAAAAAAAATTCAACCGACTGGGAAAATTTAGATGTACTAAATGTTGGACAGGAAAATATCATAATTGACAAATATGCAAATGACGTTTTTTATACGTCAGAACTTCACTCAAAACTAAAAGAATTGAAAGTAAATGAATTGTTTATTGCTGGATGTGCAACCGACTTCCCCGTAGAATCGACAATTCGATCTGCCCTGACAAAAGATTTTGATATAACAGTTGTCAAGGATGGACATACGACCGGAGAAAGATTATATTTCAAAACCAAATAAATTATTGAACATTACAATTGGGTTTGTCAAAATATGATATCAACTAAAGGAAAAATTAAAGTAGAGAAAGCTGAACGAATAAGAACAATTTGGCAGCAATTAAAACCAAACACCAAATAAGAATGAAACCAGAAGATTTTATTATAGCGTACGAAAAAGCCCTAAGAACTCAGGATTGGAAAAGCGTTGAACCTTTATTTCATGATAATGTTTGTGTAACATTCTCAAATGGTTCTGTTCATATAGGAAAGCCAAAAGTCAAAGTGGCATTTGAAAATAATTTTTCGCTAATTAAGAGCGAAGAGTATTCGATGCAAAATATTAAATGGATACTAAAAACCGAGGCAACAGCCGTTTTTTTATTTGAATTTGCTTGGAGTGGAATTATTAACGATAAACATGCAGAAGGAAACGGAATTGGAACTTCAGTTCTGATTAATCAAAATGGAAAATGGACTTTACTAACGGAAAATCTGAGTAAAAAAGCTTCTAGCTAAAGCAATACGAGATATAAAACTAACACTGCTAAGTTTTTTAGGTTAATTAAATAAGCATACTTTCAAGATAGATTACTATCAATTAACTTTATCCTTAACCAGTAAACATTATGCTGAAGCTTTACGGCCTTTTTTATTCGTTTGGAGTTTCGCTACTACTGACCTTGGCAGGAATGACTTCTTCCTTGTTGATAAAGCTCCGCTTTGAAAATAGTTCAAATAAAAAACGCTCAAGCAAGCTTGGCGTTTTTTATTATCGAACTACTTATTTGTGACCTCGGCAGGATTCAAACCTGCAACCTCTTGAGCCGTAATCAAGTGCACTATTCAGTTATGCTACGAGGCCTTTTTAATGGGGTGCAAATATATTTCTTTTTAACTTTACTACAAAACCGCTTAATCATTATTCAATGGATTTTAAACCATTTATACGAGATATTCAAGACTTTCCTGAAGTCGGTATAGTTTTCAAAGATATTACTCCGCTTTTAAAAGATGCTCAAGCCCTTAATAACGCTAGTAATTCTTTATATGATTTAATAAATAGTAAAAAAATTGATAAGGTGGTTGGGGTTGATAGCCGGGGTTTTATTT
The DNA here is from genome assembly GCF_031846445.1 of Croceitalea rosinachiae. Taxonomy (NCBI): domain Bacteria; kingdom Pseudomonadati; phylum Bacteroidota; class Flavobacteriia; order Flavobacteriales; family Flavobacteriaceae; genus Croceitalea; species Croceitalea rosinachiae. Next base: position 305,350 of record NZ_JAVRHR010000003.1, read on the forward strand.
TTGCTCCAATGCTAGCTTCTAAGCTCAATGCCGGATTTGTGCCTATTCGTAAAGTTGGCAAATTACCTTACGATACAATTTCAGAATCTTATGATTTAGAATATGGGTCAGATACTTTAGAGATGCATAACGATTCAATTTTGAAGGGCGAAAAAGTATTAGTGCACGATGATGTATTGGCTACAGGGGGTACTGCAAAAGCTGTATGTAAACTGGTCGAAAATTTAGGTGGCGAAGTGGTGCAATGTAATTTTTTGATACAATTAACCTTTTTGCATGGGGCTTCTAAATTAAAAGGTTATGATGTTAAGGCCTTACTAAACTATTAACCTAAGGCCTTTGTGGTTACATAATACCGCCAACCAATAAGTACTAACTGAAACTTGGAGGCTTTGGCTAAATCAAGCCCCTTTTTAGTATACGATGGGAGGATTACCTTGTTGATTTTAGCCAAAAGTTTAAAAAGAGATTGCATTCTTCCAATTTTTGACAAAATACAAAAAAATAAAGGCCAGATGAAAATCTAGCCTTTTCTTAAATGTAGTTTCTGATTTGACGAAACTTTTAATTAATTAGGGGTGATGAGTCCCCTTTTTTTTGATTGATGAATTTTATTTAAACTATAGCATAACGGTGATTAGACTTAAGACTATTGTTATAATAAATTTGACTAAAGCTACCATATGTTTTTTTGATTGATAATTAATTCGTTTTTTAATTGATGCTCGAATATATCATGATAATTGTCATGTTTCCAAATATTTAGAAGAGAATTATTGTAATTGAATGCGAAATTGAAATAATAAGAATGCTTCTGTGTTCAAAAATGATGTAACTTCCTTGGATAAAGTTGTAATTTATAATGTAAAATAATTTTTATATTAAAATATGTAATTTTTCAAGGGTGTATTTGAAAGGTTTTATTGAAACCAAGGGGCTTTTCATTAAAAAAAAATTCTAAAAAGCCGTTTTCATTTTTGAAACCAAAAAAAACCGACCAAATTTGAAGTCGGTTTTTCTCGATTTTTGATTGATGGATTGTGCGCTAGTTTTTCTTTTTGGTAGTTATTTCTACCGCGCCATTTTTTGCTTTTTTACCGTACTTTTTTTTTGCTGCTTTTCCTTTAGAAACATCAATGGTCTTTATTTCTTTTGGAGAAAGTTTTTTCACCTCTTTTCTCGAAGCTTCTTTACCGTCAATATAAAATAGGGGTTCTTCTTCACCATCTGCGTTTATAAAAAAGAAACCATCATTCTCATCAATGACTTCAATATCTAAATCATTATCAGCATCTTTTAAAATGAATACACCCTTTTTATCTTTATGTTTCTTTTTACCCTCTGAAGAAATCACTTTCACCCTTACATCGTGGTCGTCGTCATCTGTATTAAATGAAAAATGATTTGAATGTATTTCTTCATCCTCATGAACTTCTTTTCCATCAACTAAGATTTTTTTAACACCGCCTTCAGTTCTGATTTCAATAGTTTCCTTGTCATTATTTGAATTGCTTATCCAAACCTTATCCTTTTCAGAACTAATAAGTGCTATGTTTGGATTATACGCTCCCTTTGAGCCAATAGATACAAGATTGTTTTCATGGTCAATAAAAATTACAAGTGGGGTTATACCATTTTCACTATCTGATGAACTATAGGAACTATTAAATTTTTCGCCATTTTTGCCTTTTCCAGAGACGTTCACATCAATTTGAATGATTTCGTCTTTGTCGTTATGAACCACAGTATATGAAAAGTCAATGTCATCGGTCGCCAAATCCTTCTTGATTTCTTCCAGCTTTTCATTTGAAGTGCTTTTAGTAATTAACAATTCTATTTTTTTGTAGGTCTTAACGCTCTTTTTAGCTGGTGGCTTTTTTGTTTCAATGGCTTTTTTCAAAGACTTAAAAGGAATTAGACTTTCTGGGTTTAGGGATTTGCCTGATTTTGATATTTCAAAATGAAGATGCGGTCCGGTTGATTTCCCCGTATTTCCTACATGACCGATTACGTCTCCGGATTTTACTTGGTCACCTACTTTTGCTACTCTGTCATTTAAATGCATGTATTTGGTTAAATACCCATTCTCATGTTCAAGAAGAATGTAATTGCCATTGTTGAAACCTAAAGAGCTCACCTTTACTGTTCCATTGGCACTTGCCTTGACATCTTTACCTGTTGAAGCTACAAGATCAATTCCCTGATGAAATTCCATTTCATTGGTAAAAGGGCTCTTTGCAGGGCCAAAGCCTAGTGATATTTTTTGAATATCACTTTGGTTTAAAGGGTTTATAAATTCTACGTCAAATGGCTTTTCTATTGATTTTACTTTTGCATTCTCTCTAAATTTCACCACTTCCTTAGTATTGAATCCGACTAAGAATAAAAATAGTAATGGAAGTATCACTAAAAGTTTGAGTGCATTGATACGTTTTGATTGATTTCGATTTAACATGATGATTCGCTTTTTGATTAATGAATTAAAAAATGGGTTTGCAATTGTTATTTTATGGCTCCCAACAATCTGTTTTAACATTAGGTATTGATACTGTTTTTTGTCTTCGTATTCTTGGCACGTCTTAGAATCGGCCAAAAACTCTAAGTTTTGCTTAATACTACTTTTATAAAACCATATAGCTGGGTTGAACCATTGAAAAATACATAAGACCTCAGTTAAAAGAATATCTATGGAATGAAGTTCTTTGGCATGAACTTTTTCATGAGAAATTATGGTGTTCAATTCATTTTTGGAAAATTGCTTTGGATAATAAAAAATATGCTTGAAAAATGAAAATGGTGAAATATAATCGTTGGTCTTTACATGGTAAAAACTATCTTCAATAACCACTTCACTTTTCTTTCTTATGGTACGAATGGAATATAATTGAACAATAAGTCTTAGTCCAAAATAAACTGTTCCCAAAATATATATTATCAATAATAAACCTAGCCAATTAAATAATGCCAGTGATTCATTGCTCGTCTCTGTTACCATAGTAAAAGAGCTTAAATCTGTCAAAAACATAGGAGCACGTTCAACATATGTCGTTTGAGTAATTGTCACAAAAGGTAATAAGAGTGAGATTAAAAGACCTATTACTAGAAACAATCTATTGCTCTTGAAAAATGTTTCTTTTTTAAGAAACACCTGGTATATTCCCAAAAACAATAAGATTATACCAGATGACTTTAATAAGTGTACAAAGAATGCTTCCATCACTTTTTATTTTCAATTAGTTTAATAATCTCCTTTAGCTCTTCAATAGATATTTTTTCTTCATTGGCAAAAAATGAAACTAAACTTTTATATGAATTGTCGTAATAGTCGGCTATAGTTGAGTTGATGAATGTTTTACGATAGGCTTCTTTAGTGATTTTTGGAAAATAGCGATGTGTATTTCCAAAGGCTTCGTAACCAACGTAACCTTTTTCCTCTAAATTTCTGACAATGGTAGAAAGCGTGTTGTAATGTGGTTTATCACCTTTCACATCTCTTAAGATCTCTTTCACAAAAGCTTTTTCAAGCCTCCACAAAATCTTCATGATTTCTTCTTCTTTATTTGTCAATTTTTGCATAGTCAAACTTTAGATTTCAAACATAGTATTATATTTATAGTTAAACAACTATTTTTATAGTTATTTAACTAATTATATAGTTTTTTAATTAACTCAGTTATTGTAATTAAATGTAAATCTTAGTTTATATTTACCCAAAACACGTCATCTTGCAAGACTTTTTATTTATCGTTCTCGGTCTTATTTTATTGATTGTTGGGGGTAATTGGTTGTTAAAAGCGGCGGTTGCGCTGTCTTTAAAACTTAATATCCCAAAAATTATAATAGGGATGACGGTGGTTTCTTTTGCTACTTCAGCCCCAGAATTAATCGTTAGTGTCAAGGCAGCTTTAGATGGTTTTCCAGACTTGGCATTGGGCAATGTAGTGGGGTCTAATATTGCCAATTTAGGTCTTGTATTAGCAATTACTGTGTTGATGGGCAGTATTGATGTGCGCAAAAGTTTCTATACTACAGATTGGCCAGTGATGATGTTGGCATCATTACTTTTTGTCGGGTTTATCTATTTTGATGGTACGTTAGAACAGCATGAAGGCATCATCATGGTGGTTTTGTTGTTTGTGTTTTTGGTTTATCTTCTGCGATTTCAAAAAACCGCAGTTGTTGATGAACTTCCTGAAGATGATGTTCCATTGCCATTATATAAAACAGTGCTTTTTTTAGGATTAGGCGGAACGGCACTTTGGGGCGGTTCAGAATTGTTGATTGATGGTGCGGTTGGTTTGGCTTCATCCTTTGGGGTGAGTGATCGAGTGATCGGTGTTACCGTGGTATCTATTGGAACCAGTATTCCGGAGCTGGCAGCCTCAATAATTGCAATTTTGAAAAAAGAGAAAGCCATTTCTTTAGGAAATCTAATAGGATCCAATATTTTTAATCTATTGGCGGTATTGGGAATCACATCAATAATAACTCCTATAAACGCTGCAGATCAAGGGTTGTTGACCAACGATATTTTCTGGATGCTTGGGATTTCGTTCTTAATTCTGCCCTTGGTTTTTGTGCCAAAGGGACTTCGATTAGGCTGGCGTGACGGACTTATTTTGATAGGGATTTATATCACTTTTGTTTATCTTACTGTAAAATAAAAAACCGCCCTATTGCTAAGACGGTTTTTAGAATAATCAACAACTAATTTTCTTATACATCAGCAGATTTAACCGTCTTAACAATTCTTCCTGCGATTTTGTATGGATCACCGTTTGAAGCTGGTCTTCTATCTTCTAGCCAACCTTTCCATCCGCTTTCAACGGTAGCGATTGGAATACGGATTGAAGCCCCTCTATCAGAAATCCCAAAGCTAAACTCATCAATAGATTGCGTTTCGTGCTCACCAGTTAATCTTTGGTCATTGAACTCACCGTAAACGGCAATGTGCTCTTTCACCACTGGTCGGAAAGCTTCACATATTTTTTCATAAGTAGCTTTATCGCCACATGTTCTCAACGTAGTGTTAGAGAAATTGGCATGCATGCCAGAGCCGTTCCAGTCCATATCTTTTCCTAGTGGTTTAGGGTGGTATTCAATGTAATAACCATATTGTTCGGTCAAACGATCCAATAAATAACGAGCTACCCATATTTCATCACCTGCTTTCTTAGCGCCTTTGGCGAAAAGTTGAAATTCCCATTGTCCAGAGGCAACTTCTTGGTTGATTCCTTCAAAGTTGATTCCTGCTTCAATACACATATCTGCATGTTCTTCAACCAAATCTCGACCATGAGTGTTTTTACCACCAACAGAACAATAGTACATGCCTTGTGGAGCCGGGTAGCCACCAATTGGAAAACCTAGTGGTAATTGGGTTTGCGTATCCATTATAAAATATTCTTGTTCAAAGCCAAACCAAAAATCATTATCGTCATCATCAATGGTTGCTCGACCATTAGATACGTGAGGGGTACCATCTGCGTTCAAAACCTCAGTCATTACCAAAAACCCGCTCTTTCTTGCAGGATCTGGAAATATGGCAACTGGTTTTAACAAGCAGTCAGACGAACCACCTTCAGCTTGTCTTGTTGAACTGCCATCAAAAGACCACATTGGACAATCTTCTAATTTACCGCTAAAGTCATTTACAACCTTGGTTTTACTTCTCATGTTTTGAGTTGGAAAGTATCCATCCAACCAGATGTACTCTAATTTTGCCTTGCTCATAATAGTGGATTATTTACTTGAAATTTTAATAAGTTGTAAAAATAATTTTTTTTGCTAAAAACCTCTATTCTAAGGGGGTTAAATCACAAAAAGTTATCAGAATTTTGTTAACCCCTATTTTATGCGGGGTTATTTAATAAAAAAGCATTTTTATAGGCTCAATATTGCTAAATTGTTAATTTTGTCTATTGATTTAAATAGGTTAAAGTCATGATGAGATTTGAAGCACTAACAACGAGTCATAGTAGAATTCCCACGAACATAGAAGAATTGGATAAACGATCTAGTCTGTTTGGCACTAACGTGTTCAACAATGAAAAAATGCAACAGTTTCTTACCAGTGAAGCTTTTCATAAGGTTCAGGCAGCAATCTTTTCAGGAAGTAAAATAGATCGAAAAATTGCAGATCAGGTGGCTGAGGGAATGAAAGCTTGGGCGCTTTCTATGGGTGCAACGCATTACACACACTGGTTTCAGCCTTTAACTGGGGCGACCGCAGAAAAGCACGATGCATTTTTTGATTTGCTTGCTGATGGTCGAGGTATTGAAAAATTTGGTGGCAGACAATTGGTGCAACAAGAACCTGATGCCTCTAGTTTTCCTAGCGGGGGAATAAGAAATACCTTTGAAGCTAGGGGCTATACAGCTTGGGACCCAACTTCTCCGGCTTTTGTCTATAAAACTACTTTGTGTATTCCAACTATTTTCGTTTCATATACCGGTGAAGCTCTAGATAATAAAGCGCCTTTGCTACGTGCCTTACATGCGGTTGATGAAGCGGCTACAGGTGTTGCTCAATTTTTTGACAAAAACGTAAGAAAAGTACATGCCACTTTAGGATGGGAGCAGGAGTATTTTTTAATAGACAAAGCGCTTGCACAATCAAGACCAGATATTTTGATGACCGGTCGTACTTTGGTGGGCAATTCAGCCGCGAAAGGCCAACAATTAGATGATCATTACTTTGGCGTAATTCCGAGTAGGGTGCTCAGTTTTATGAGTGCTTTAGAAAAACAGTGTATGCTATTGGGTATTCCTGTTAAAACAAGACATAATGAAGTGGCGCCCAATCAGTTTGAATTGGCTCCGGTTTTTGAAGAAGCGAATCTATCCGTTGACCATAACCTGTTGTTAATGGATGTAATGGATGAAATTGCTGACCAGCATGGGTTTAAAGTTTTGTTCCATGAAAAACCCTTCGCGGGTATTAACGGTTCGGGCAAACATAATAACTGGTCTCTGGCCACAGATACCGGGGTGAATTTGTTGAGTCCGGGATCCACTCCGATGAAGAACCTGCAGTTTTTGACCTTTTTCATCAATACGATTAAGGCCGTGGATACCTATGAAGAATTATTGCGATCTTCAATTGCTTCTGCCAGCAATGACCATCGTCTAGGCGCTAATGAAGCACCCCCAGCCATTATTTCAATTTTTGTGGGCAAGCAATTAAGTGATGTACTTGATGAATTGGAAGGGGTTTCTAAAGGAAAACTATCTCCAGAAGAAAAGACAGAACTAAAACTTAATGTGGTTGGTAAGATTCCTGAAATATTATTGGACAATACGGATCGTAACCGTACCTCTCCTTTTGCTTTTACAGGCAATAAATTTGAAATGCGTGGTGTAGGGGCAAAAATGAATTGTGCCAAACCCATGACGGTTCTAAATACTATTGTAGCTAAGCAATTGACCGATTTCAAGAAAGAAGTCGATGCTTTAATCGATAAAAAAAGCCTTAAAAAAGATGAAGCTGTTTTTAACGTACTACGAGAATACATTAAAACCTCAAAACGGATACGTTTTGATGGTGATGGATATAGTGGAGATTGGGAGGCTGAGGCTCGCAAGCGAAAATTAAGTAATAATAAAAATACCCCTGAGGCTATTCGGGTATTGACTTCAAAAGAAAGTCTGGCACTTTTTGAAGCAACCAATGTAATGAACGATAAAGAGTTGGCCGCACATCAAGAAGTGGAACTTGACAATTACGTTTTTCATATTCAGATAGAAAGTAGCATTTTAAGCGAATTAGTTTACAATCATATCATACCAGCTACATTGAAATACCAAAATATATTACTTGAAAATATTGCGGGTTTGAAAGAGGTTTATGGTGCTGCCCATAAAAACCTTACCGAGCCGCAACTGAACATTTTAGAAAAAATGGCGGAACATTTGGTGCGGGCTAAAAAACTTGCCGACCAAATGACTGTTGTCAAAGAAAAATCGAATAAAGGAAGCAGTATTGCCAAACGTGCACAGGCCTATTGCGATGATGTTAAACCTTATTTTGAACAAATTCGAACACATGTTGACGCTTTGGAGCAATTGGTGTCTGATGAATTATGGCCATTGACCAAATACCGCGAACTGCTGTTTGTGAAATAATACTTTTTACACGTTGAAGAATTATTGGTAATTCCTATTTTTAAGGTATGAACCTGACCCTAAAAGATATTGAAGCAGCTAAAAAAAGAATTGATCCATATATTAATAAAACGCCAATTCTTACATCGTCACGATTAAATGAATGGCTGGGTCATGAGATTTATTTTAAAGCTGAAAATTTTCAAAAAATCGGTGCTTTTAAGGCCAGGGGAGGAGTCAATACCTTGGCCTGGCTTTTAGAGCAGGGGCATCTTCCAAGGCATATTGTAGCGAACAGCTCGGGTAACCATGCCCAAGCAGTAGCCTATGCTGCAAAGCAGTTTAATGTACCAGCAACTATTTTTATGGCAGCCTATTCTTCAAAAGTAAAGGTTCAAGCTACCAAAGCTTATGGTGCTAAGGTGGTGTTGAGTGAAACCCGTGATATAACCGATGCCAAAGTGACTGAAGCGGCAAAGGAAGAAGGCACTTTTTGGATTCCCCCTTTTAACCATGAACAAGTCATTAGTGGGCAAGGTACGGCTGCCTACGAAGCCTTAAAAGAACTAAAAGATATCGATGCGGTATTCACCCCTTGTGGCGGTGGCGGGCTGACCTCAGGTTCTTTAATTGCTACTCGCGGACTGATGCCTAATGCAAAAATGTTCGGTGTAGAACCCTTAAATGCAAATGATGCGGCCGAGTCATTACGAATAGGTAGTATTCAACGTTTACCTGGCGTACCAGATACCTTGGCAGATGGTGCTATGACTATGGCAGTTGGTGATATCACGTTTGATTATTTAAAACAGCTGGACGGTTTTTACGAAATAGAAGAAAAATATTTGGTGTACTGGACCCAATGGCTGACGCATTTGCTCAAGTGCCGAATAGAACCCACTTGTGCCATGCCCATGGAAGCTATTAGAAGATGGTTACAAACTCAAAAAACAAGACAACGGGTGTTGATGGTGATTTCTGGTGGTAATGTGGACCAACCCATGACACAAAAGATATGGGAAGAAGATTACCTGATCCAAAAACCAACGTTATTTGAATAATATACGTTTGTAAACGACTAGATTTTTTAAAATTCTTGAAATACAATCAGTTACCTTAATGAAGTGTATAAGTAATATATCCGAAATACCTTTATACAATTGTTAGCAAACATCAAAAACAAATAAATAGTGAGAAAATCCTACTTTTTTTTAATACTTGTATTCGCACTACTTTTAAGTGCCTGTAATACTAAAAAGCAGAACGCAAAAAATAGTGATGAACCAATTATAGAAAATGTTTATCTTGGTCAGAAACCTCCAGGCTTAATACCTGAGTTATTTGCTCCGGATATTATTCAAACTGAACATAGAGAGGCCGCAGCAGCCTTGACACCAGACTTAAAAGAGTTCTATTTTCGCAGAAGGGGCGGGATACATAAAAATAACACCTTAGTTGTTGTTGAATACAAAAATAACACATGGGTTGAGTCAGTTGTGCCACCCAGAGCGGGAGAGCCATTTCTTTCTCTTGATGGTAAGATGCTGCACTTGGGAAATAAATATAGGGAGCGAACCAACTCTGGATGGTCAGAAGTGAAAAGTCTTGATGCTCCTTTCAAAGATATTCGTATAATGCGTTTAACAGCGGCATCTAATGGAACTTACTACTTTGATGAGGCAAGTGAAACCGGTCCAATTCGTTATTCTCGTTTAATAAATGGTATACATGAAGAACCGAAAATGTTGGATATTGACTTAGGTCAATGGAATGCACATCCTTTTATTGCTCCCGATGAATCTTTTTTAATATGGGATGATCAAAGAGAAAGCGGATATGGTAAAGCTGATTTGTATATTTCTTTTAGACAGAAAGATGGTTCGTGGTGTAGGGCTATTAATTTAGGAGATAAGATAAATACGGAATTTGGAGAAGCATATGGAAGTGTTTCACCGGATGGAAAGTATTTTTTCTTTCATAGAAGTTTTGGTGGTGATACAGGAGATATATTCTGGGTAGATGCACAAGTCATCATGGCACTGAAACCAAATTAACAACAGTGACGTTTGGCAACAAAAAATAAAAATAATTGCTCTAATCTGGGCTTTAGCGAAGCTCATTGCAAGTTCAGTATTTCTGATTTTCCTAAGGAAAATTCTCGTACCTAGACTTTCAACTATTCTTGTACTTAACGCTGTGCCATCTAATTAAAATTGGAAAAAAAATCAAAATAAGACCGCTCAATTTATCAGATAAAGCTGAATTGGCAAAACTTGCAAATAATAAAAAGGTTTGGGATAATTTAAGAGATTATATTCCATTTCCATATAAGGAAGGTGATGCTGAATTTTTCATAAACTTAGCGATAAAAGAAGAACCAAAACAAACTTTTGGAATAGAGTACAAAGGCAAGCTTTCTGGAGTAATAGGGTTAGTCAAGCAAAAAGATGTCTATCAAAAATCGGCTGAAATCGGATATTGGATAGGAGAACTTTATTGGGGAAATGGAATCGCAACCAAAGCGGTAGAATTGATTATTAAATACGGATTTGACAAACTTGGCTTAAATCGAATTTATACGGGTGTGTTTGAATATAATATTGGATCAATGAAAGTTCTTGAGAAGAACGGATTTAAAAAGGAAGGAATATTTAAGAATGCGATTTTTAAAAATGACAAGGTCTATAATGAGCATAGATTTTATAAACTGAATGAAAAATAAAACGGCATGATACAATGGCCATAATTCAGCTTTGTTTCTCCCTTAATTTGAAAAACCTAACTTTAAACCATCGTGATTTCTTAGTTTGAAAACCCCACCTAATTTACCAAGCCAGAATCGTAGCATAACCGCTAGCACCAATAGCATCAGATGAAATTAATTCATTTATTATCAATACTAATTATATTAGTTTCTTGCTCTGGTAGGAAGACTAAATCGGAAGGAAAAATAAAAAAAGAGTCAGAGCAAAAAGTTGAAGTTTCAGACTTTCAAACTATTATTGATTCAGCAGGTATTATGGGTTCGGTTTTAATTTATGATTTAAAAGGTGACAAATATTATTCAAACAGTTTTCATTTGGCAAAAAGAGGAAATCTACCAGCGTCTACATTCAAAATCACTAATTCGATTATAGCACTTGAAACAGGAACAGTTGAAAATGATAGTACGGTTTTAAAGTGGCGCGGTGAGAAAAGAGGATTGAAAATTTGGGAACAAGATTTAATATTTAGGGATGCTTTTCACTATTCTTGTGTCCCTTGCTATCAAAAAGTAGCAAGGAAAATTGGAGAAAAAAAAATGAATAACTTTCTTAATAAGCTGGAATATGGAAAAATGAAAGTTGATTCAACCAATGTTGATTTATTCTGGCTTGAGGGAGAATCTCGAATTAGTCAATTTCAGCAAATAGATTTTTTAAAGAGATTATATCAATCTGAACTGCCAATTTCTGAACGCACGGAGACGATAATAAAAAGAATGATAGTAATTGAAGATGTTGATAACTATAAACTAAGTGGAAAAACAGGTTGGTCTATTAGAAATGGCAATAATAATGGTTGGTTTGTTGGATATATTGAAACTCGGAATAGAACATATTTTTTCGCAACAAATGTGGAGCCCAAACAACAATTTGATATGAATATATTTCCAACGATTAGGAAAGATGTGACTTTTAAGGCTCTCAAACAGATGGAAATAATAAAATAAAGGTGTTCACTGTATTACAAATCATTGCCGCCTATTGGCAGGGAATGCTCGTTATACTAACCGACAACAAAAATTAGAATCGAATTCCAGATGAAGATTGAAACTTTCAACCCCAAAAACAACGAGCTGAAAAAGTATATAGATAGTTATTATATCCTGGAACACTCCGAAAATGACATTACAATAAATTACTTGACTTTTCCTTCGCTTTATTCAATTGTCACTGTCGTTAATACAGCCGAAAATGTTATTCTGCGCAATAAAATTATAACAAAGTTTTCTAAGTCAAAACCATTGGAAACAAGCTTGGTTTGTAGATTTAATAAGCCCATTTGTTTTGAGTATCAAGGCAATGTGAAAGAAATCTGCATTTATTTTAAACCCCTAGGCCTTAACGCTTTCTTAGAGAAAGACCTAGCTAGTTACAGCCAAAGCTCGTTTGATAGATTCGTTCCCTTTTCTGATTACGAATTAGAAATGAAACGAATTTTAAACATTCAAGACAAAACAATTTTGGTTGAAGGTCTAGAAAAGTATTGGTTGAGCAAATTAAACGGATTCACACATTCATTTTTGAGCGATGCTATTTCTAGAATAGAAGAAAACTTGAAAATAACTACTGCTGAACTAGCAAGTGAATTCGATGTCAGTCAGAAAACATTAATCTTCCAGTTTAAAAAGCACTTATGCAAAAAACCTTCTGAATACAAAAAAATACTCCGCTTTAGAAAAACAATTGAAGAAATGAAGGGCTCTAATCAAAAGACCAGCTTAACTGAATTAAGCCATTTTATTGATTTTTTCGACCAATCTCATATGATTGCAAACTTCAAATCTTTAACTAGGCTTTCTCCCAAGGTATTTTTCGAAAATTTGACCACTATGGGGAACAGTAATGTTCATTGGATATTTGATTAGGGTAAATCTTTTACAATTTAGTCTGAGCTCAATTAGTCAAATTTGCATTCAATCTAAAATGACTTACTATGAAAAACTGCATTTGGACATTCCTACTTTCGTTTGCGATTTTGAGTTGTAATAGCAACCAAAAGAAAGCTCAAAAAGAAAATCCCGAAATTTCAGCAGGTAAAGAAGTATTACTAGTTGGAACATTTCATTATAATAACCCTGGTGCTGACGTTGCTAAAACTAAATCATTTGATATTCTAAACGAAGATTCTCAAACCGAGTTGAAAAGAATAAGTAAAAAAATAACAGATTACAATCCGACTAAAATATTTGTAGAATGGCCATACGATGAGCAAAAAGAATTAGATTCTCTTTATCAAGTATATGCCAAAGGGAATTATTTCGATAATGATAGTCTTTCTGATTTTTATTTAAAAAATGAAATTTTTCAACTAGCATTTAGGGTAGCAAAACGGAATAATATAAAAAAAATCTATGCAATAGATTATTCAACCTCATTTCCATTTGAGGATGTGATGAAAGAAATAGAACAAAACAATCAAACTGAACTTAAAAAGAAGATTGAAAATGGAATTTCTAAATTCACGGTTGATTTTGATAATAAAATTGAATCTGGAGTTTCGCTTACTGAACTTACTTATTTTGTTAATAGTCAGGAGATGCGTAAGTTTTCTAACTACTTTCACAATAATTTAATGCTCTTAGCAGGTAGTACAAAAGATTTTTCTGGACCTTTATTAACATCCGAATGGTTCAAAAGAAATCTATTTATGTGGTCATTAATTCAAAAAAATGTTACTAAATCCGACGAAAGAATTATGGTTTTGGCCGGGTCAAGTCATGTTGCAATGCTTGAGTTATTCATCAAAGAAAATGATACTTGGCAAGCCAAAGAATTACAACAGGTTATGGAAAAATAACTATGGCTAACAATGTGTAAAACTCATTGTTCTTCATAGCCTTCTTACTAAAGTCTTCACGAAATTTATTTTAGTGATTTATTTCTAAATTTAATGCTTAAACGCACCACGAAATCAAGTACTCACCGTTTTTATGTAATTGAATACTAAAATGAAAAATAGTTTCAAAGTTTCCAGAATTAAGGGAAATAATATTGAACAATTCACAGAACTTATAGACCTACTGAATGAGGTTTTCGAAGAACCTAGCAAAGTCGCTTCAGAAAGGCAATTAAAGAAACTATTGAGTAAACCTGAATTTCATGTAATTGCAGCAATCAAAGAAGGTAAAATTATTGGAGGACTGACGGCATATGAATTAGAGCGATATTATACTGATAAAAGCGAATTATATATTTATGATATAGCCGTCAAAAAAGAACTTCATAACCAGGGAATAGGAAAAAAGTTAATTGCCTACTTAAAAGATTATTCAACAAGAAATGGAATTGAATCAATTTTTGTTCAAGCACACCCAGAAGATGAACAAGCAGTTAAATTTTATAAATCTATCCTTGGCAAAGGAGAAAAGGTTGACCATTTCAATTTTGAAATAAAAACTGCATAGAACATTATTTAAAAATTCACTTTACATTAATCGATGTAGGTAATTTAAAACTAGAAATAAAAATGAATCAACCCCATTTTTTAAACTGCATTTTTAAACCAGAAAATCTTAGCTCAGATGAGTTAGAATTAATAGTTAAGCAGTTTGAAGAAGTTGCTTTTACAAAGAATGATTACCTCATTGAAAAAGGTAAAGTAGCTAATTACTATTACTTTTTAGAGACGGGTTTTTTACGTTCATATACTATTGATCTAGAAGGAAATGACATTACGACTAAATTTTTTTCAGAAAAAGATATTGTCATAGATTGGCATTCGTATTTTTTGAAAAAGCCTTGTAAAGAATCGATACAGGCCGTAACCAATGGCAAATGCTGGAAAATAAACTTTAATGATTTCATGAAATTATTTAATATTGAGGCTTTTAGGGCGGTGGGTAGAACAAGATTGGTCAATAACTATTTTGAATTGAAAAATCATTCCATATCCGTTATTGCCGACCAGGCAAAAGATAGATATCTGAATCTGATAAAAGAAAAACCTTCTATTGTTCAAAATGTTCCTTTAAAGCATATTGCTACCTATTTGGGAATAACAGACACGTCTTTAAGCAGAATCAGAAAAGAAATTACGTTATAACAACGACCAATGTTTTCAAATCAAGTACCACTTCTTTTTTCAATTTTGTTTTTAATTGCGTTTGCTTTTCCAGTAGTAATGGTAGCCAGCTTGGCAAAAAAAGGACAAGTTAAAAATGGATTTTGGGTGGTATTGGGTTTTTATATTCCATATTTAATACTTGTTGCTGTTGCAAGTCACAATGGTTTTTTTGACACTGTTATGCTTCCACCTAAAATTGTATTGACCACAACACTTCCATTGGCACTACTCGTTACCGTAATTTATGGCACCAAAAAATGTAAAGAGGTAAATGCTGTCTTAACTCTAGAATCTTTGGTCAAGATTCACATATTCCGGCTTATAGGAAGCACTTTTATAATTCTTTTCTTTTACGATTTATTACCAAAACCGTTTGCACTTTTTGCAGGTATAGGTGATTTGCTCACGGCCCTATCGAGTGTTTTTATTGTAAAAACAATTCAAAATAAGAAAAGCTATGCCAAAAAGCTGACGTTTGTATGGAACACTTTCGGTCTTATTGATATTTTAATTACATCAGCTATGGCGATTTTATTTACCAAAATCAGTATTGATAATAACGTTCAAGGGGTAGAAATTTTAACAGAATTCCCTTTTTGTTTTATTCCCGCTTTTGCCCCGCCTACTATAATTTTTCTTCATCTTCTGGTTTTTCGAAAGTTGTCTTGGCTTAAAAAAACCTAGTTTTTCATTTCTTGTCATAGGCAAAGTTTTTTCTCTTATTGCGCCTCTACTTTTGGGCTATTGTTTAAAACTTAAAAACCAAAAGAGATGAAAACAGAACAAAAATTTATGATGATATTCAGGTATATCCCCAATCCTGATTACAGACCCACACCACAAGAAATTGAACAAATGCGTCAAGATTGGGGCAGTTTTATAGGTAATATCGCTATAAAAGAGAAGCTAGAAAGTACGTATCAATTAGGTTTTGATGGGAAACAAATCAACAGTGATTTATCGATTAAAGAAGGAGTTTTAATTTCTGAAGAGAAAATGATCAGTGGAAATATGATTGTCAAAGCAAACTCTTTAGATGAAGCGGTCGCTATGGCTAAAGACAGCCCTATTTTAAAAATGGGAGGCACCGTAGAAGTAAGGAATATTATTCCGATGAAAAACTAAGCTAAATTCTAAAAAAATGAAGAGAATGATACCGATAACAATAGTTGTTGCATTAATTCTATTTTTAGGGATTGGGTTTTATTATGCGAATAAATTGCAACATATCCATATTCAAAGAACGGTAAGTATACAAGCTAATGCACAAATGGTGTTTAATAATGTACTTTATCTAGAAAACTTTACGAAATGGTCACCATTTTACGAAGCTGACCCTACCCAAAAGACGGTAGTTAAAGGAAATGATGGACAGGTAGGCGCTCAATTCCATTGGGAAGGAAATAATGGAAAAGACCTAGGCTATCAAGAAATCAAGGCGGTAAGACCTCTTGAATACATAGAGATGAAATGTGATATTCAAAAACCATTTAAGGCCAATCCAACCTTTGAATATAGGTTCTCAAATGCAGGGAACATTGTAAAAGTAGTCCAAGATTTTAATCTAAAATCCGGCATGGTCGATGCGTTCTTTATGTGGGTTTTTGGTGCAAAAAAAGATATGGAAAAAATGAACGCTAGAGGAATGGAACTTTTAAAACTGGCTTGCGAAAAATAGCAAAACCTTAAATGCATGAAAATAATAGCAGTTTTGATTTGTAATCAAAGCTGCTTTTTTATATTTACGAACAGGTCTTTCTTATACGATTTGTTTCAAAATCAACTGCTATTCTCATAAAAGACTATAACATCTTATAAAACGAGAAACAAATGAAAGAAATCAGCTTCTTATTCGCCGTTCTGCTCATAATATCTTGCAAAGAAACCGAAACCAATCCAACAGATGAACTGGCTATTAAAGGTCTAAAAGAATCGGTTGAAATTGTTCGCGATAAATGGGGTATTAACCATATTTATGCTAAAAACCAGTATGACCTATTTTTCGCCCAGGGTTATGCCGCTGCTGAAGACCGACTTTTTCAATTTGAAATATGGAGAAGACAGGCCACCGGCACCATAGCTGAAATTCTTGGCGAACGTGAACTGAATAGGGATATCGGCACGCGCTTGTTCAAGTTCAGGGGCGATATGACTACAGAAATGAATCACTACCATGAAAGAGGCACTGAAATTATTAATGCATATACTAATGGGGTCAATGCTTATATTGAAGCTGTTCTTAAAACCCCAGAAAGGCTCCCGCTAGAATTTAAAATGCTAGGTATTCTACCACAAAAGTGGACTCCAGAAGTTGTTATTTCTAGACATCAAGGACTTCTGGGCAATATTGGTCAAGAACTACAAATAGGAAGGGCCGTTGCTGCCATAGGGGAAGAAAAGGCTAAAGAGCTCTATTGGTTTCATCCCAAAGAACCAGATTTATCTATTGATTCGAGTATTAATAAGTCTTTTCTTTCTGAAGATATTTTGGGTTTGTACAATGCTTATCGTAAACCCGTCAAGTTTCAGAAGGAAGATTTGGTATCGGATTACCAAAATACCGCTGAGGCAGAAATGGTTTTAGCATTTTCAAAAGGTGAAAATGATTCTCTTTCCATTGGTAGTAATAATTGGGTGGTGAAAGGCGATTTGATGCAAGATGGAAATACTTACATGGCCAATGACCCTCATAGAACTATTGCAGTACCTTCTTTACGGTATATGGCACATTTGGTGGCTCCAGGTTGGAATGTAATCGGTGGTGGTGAGCCTGAAATACCTGGTATTTCAATTGGTCACAATGAATATGGCTCCTGGGGTTTGACCGTTTTTAGAACCGATGGAGAAGATTTGTATGTTTATGAATTGAATCCTGAAAACCCGAATCAATACAGGTATAAGGGTGAGTGGAAGGATATGGAGCAAATCACGGAAACTATAAAAGTGAAAGGACAAAATGATAGTATCGTAAAGCTTTCCTATACGTTACATGGTCCTGTTTCCCATACTGATACCGAAAACAATGTGGCCTATGCCGTACGCTGCGCTTGGTTAGAGTCAGGTGGGTCACCTTATTTGGCCTCTTTGCGAATGGACCAGGCCAAAACTTGGGAAGAGTTTAGAGAAGCCTGTAATTACAGTCATATTCCGGGTGAAAATATGGTTTGGGCGGATAAACAAGGCAATATCGGATGGCAGGCCGTTGGCATTGCACCCATCCGTAAAAATTTTAGTGGCTTGGTACCGGTACCTGGCGATGGGCGATACGAGTGGGAAGGCTATTTACCTATTATTGAAAAACCAAACAACTACAATCCTGAGCAGGGGTTTTTGGCAACTGCCAATCAAAACGTGACATCTAGTGATTATAAGCATTGGGACGCTATTGGCTTTTCTTGGTCAGACCCTTATCGCGGTGATCGAGTAAATGAAGTGTTACAGACAAATGAGAAGATGACCATGGAAGATATGAAAGCCCTCCAGACAGATTATCTTTCTATTCCTGCACGAATTTTAGTGCCCTTATTGAATGGAATTGTTTTTGAAGGAAAACATGCAGAAGCCAAAGCAAAATTGAAAGATTGGGATTATCGGTTAGAACCCAATTCCATTGCTGCAGCAATATACGTGGCTTGGGAAAATCAATTGGGTGATATGGCTGATGAACGATTCATTCCTGAAAAGGCTAAGGGCATTATCTCATCCCTGCAAATGAAGCGAATTGTTGATTGGTTGGTACGACCTAATGAAAAATTTGGTGCTAATCCTATTTTAGGAAGAAATCAGTTCTTGTCAGATGCTTTTGAGAAAGCCGTAATCGATTTAGAACAAAGGTTAGGCTCAGATATAAACAAATGGCACTACGGACAAACCGTAAATAAGCATACTTATATAACGCATGCCTTAGGTAGTATTGTGCACGATTCTCTTCAAGAGAAATTAGATGTAGGGCCATTGCCACGTGGTGGAAACTCATACACTCCTGGCTCAACAGGTGGTAATCTTAGGCAAAGCAGTGGCGCTTCTTTTCGCATGATAGTAAATACCGGAGATTGGGACCTTGCTATAGGAACTAATGGACCAGGTCAATCAGGAAATCCGGAGAGTCCTTTTTATAGCAATCTTTTTGAATCATGGGCAAATGATGAGTATTTCCCTGTTTATTATTCACGCGAGAAAATAGATTCTGTAGCGGTGAACACAAAGATTTTGAAACCATCAAACAAAGATTAATTTAGATTTGCAAAATTTGTAATAAATGTAAGGTTGATCGCAGTCTAAACCTATTTCTTAATATGTCACACATTTTAAAAAATCAAAACTTAGAAATTTATATTGACCTACCTGAAGAAAATTATACCGGCACCCGATTTGACTTGAGCGGTTTAATTAGAAAAGTGGTTTTCGAAGGGGTCGCTTTTGGAGCTTTGGAAGAGTTAGAGTCTGATCAACAAGACCAGTTGGGTTGTGGGTTTTATAATGAGTTCGGTATTGATTCCCCATTAGGGTTTGAAGAGACAGAAAAAGGAGAATGGTTTCATAAGATGGGGGTGGGGATGTTAAAAAAGGATGGTGATGAATACTCATTCGCACATAAATATGAGATACAACCTTGTGATTTTGGTGTTCAGAAGGATGCTGAAAGTATTCTATTTGAGCATAGTTCAAAGTTGCTCAATGGATTTGGATATCGATTGAAAAAGAAGATTA
Organism: Croceitalea rosinachiae; assembly: GCF_031846445.1. NCBI lineage: Bacteria > Pseudomonadati > Bacteroidota > Flavobacteriia > Flavobacteriales > Flavobacteriaceae > Croceitalea > Croceitalea rosinachiae. The sequence goes on from NZ_JAVRHR010000003.1 coordinate 324,991, forward strand.
TACTCGTCCGAGAAGGATTTAGAATCAATTATTTTCTGGAAAATACTGGTAATAAAAAGATTCAAACCTCAGAGTATTGTCATAATTTTTTAGCCATTGGCAACCAACCAATAGGTGAAGACTATGTTTTAAAATTTCTGTTCGATTTAAACTCAAACAACTTTAAAGAAAATGTGAACCCTGAAAACTGCGTTCAGTTTAAAAATTTCGAGGTCAGGTTTTTAAGCACTCCTGAAGAAGCATTTTTTTTTAGTCATTTAAATGGATATCAAACCGTAAGACCAATTTGGAACTTGGAAAACATGAGGCTAAATTTTGGTGTTCAAGAAACGACCGATTTTGAGACTTCAAAAATCAATTTATGGGGGTGTAAACATGTGGTTAGCCCTGAACTATTTTTTGATATTTCGTTGAATGTGGCAGAGTCCGTAAGTTGGTCAAGATATTATCGCTTTTATAAATCGACGGAGTAATCTAAATGTAAATTCCTTTTTTAGCTTAAAATCCATTGAAAACTTCTAACTTTTTAGTTGATTCTTCTAACCTCTGATTGCTTATTTTTGCCCAAATATAATTTTTCATGCCCTCAGACACCAGTAAAAGATATGCCCAAAGGGGAGTTTCCGCATCAAAAGAAGATGTTCATAACGCCATTAAGAACATTGATAAAGGCCTGTTTCCTAAAGCTTTCTGCAAGATAGTCCCTGATTATTTAACGGGAAGCGAAGATCACTGTTTGGTCATGCATGCCGATGGTGCCGGCACCAAATCTTCTTTAGCTTATATGTACTGGAAAGAAACTGGTGATGTTTCTGTATGGAAAGGTATAGCTCAAGATGCCTTGATCATGAATATTGATGATTTAATTTGTGTTGGGGCAACAGATAACATCATGCTTTCATCAACTATTGGGCGTAACAAAAATTTGATTCCTGGGGAGGTGATTTCTGCCATCATTAATGGAACCGAAGAGCTTATTGCCGATTTGAAAGCGCATGGTATGACCATTCATTCTACCGGAGGTGAAACTGCTGATGTTGGTGATTTAGTAAGAACTATTATAGTAGATTCCACGGTTACCGCTCGCATGAAGCGCAGTGAAGTTATAGACAATGCAAATATTAAAGCTGGTGATGTTATTGTAGGTTTGGCTTCTTTCGGTCAAGCTAGTTATGAAAAAGAATATAATGGCGGTATGGGCAGTAACGGATTGACCTCGGCACGCCACGATGTGTTTTCAAAATATTTGGCTGAGAAATTCCCTGAAAGCTTTGATGCTGAGGTTCCAGCAGAATTGATTTACTCAGGTCAAACTAAATTAACAGATGCTGTTGAAGATTCACCATTAGATGCTGGTAAGCTGGTATTGTCGCCAACTCGTACTTACGCCCCTGTGGTAAAGAAGGTTTTAGAAAAATATTCTTCAAATGAAATCCATGGTATGGTGCACTGCAGTGGTGGGGCACAAACCAAGATTTTACATTTTGTAGATAGTTTACATATCATAAAAGACAACCTATTTGAAATTCCGCCATTGTTCAAATTAATCCAAGAGCAATCAGGTACGGATTGGAAAGAAATGTACCAAGTTTTTAATTGTGGTCACCGATTAGAACTTTACGTTGACGAATCTATTGCCGGCGATTTAATTTCAATATCGAAAAGTTTTGATATCGACGCTCAGATTATAGGTAGGGTAGAAGCTTTAGAAACTAAAAAACTTACCATTAAAAGCGAATACGGTACATTCCAATATTAAACATACGATTAGCTTAAAAATGGCGTTCTTTTTATAAACCCCAATGCTATGGAAAGAAAAAAATTTTTAAAAACGCTTGGCGCAAGTGCTGCCTTTGCTGTGGCCTTCCCTTGTTTACATGCCTGTTCGTCAGATGCCGAAGAAGAACTAGAGACTTTTCCGGTTCCTGATGGGGTTGATTTTACCGTTGATTTGACAGCTGCAGAAGCCGCTCCACTTGCCAACAATGGAGGTTTTATCCTTAAAAACTTTGTAGTCATTGCGCGTAATCTTGAAGGTAACTTGGTCGCAGCAAGTCAGGTATGTAGTCATCAACAAACCGAAGAGGTACGCTTTATCTCTGAAGATGGCGGAATATTTAGATGCAGTACGCACGGTTCAAGATTTTCACAGAACGGAACACCTTTGAATACCATTACGAATAATCCCTTGAAAATTTTTAATACGGAACTTAACGGAGATGTATTGAGGGTTTTCGAATAGACTGTTTTACCAAGCAAACATAGCGAGAATGAAAAAAAAACTGCTTTTTAGCGCGCTGCTATTTCCTTTGTGTTTATTGGCTCAAAATTGGGAAACTGAATATGACAAGGCCCTTTTAAAGGCCCAAATTGAGAATAAGCCCATAATACTTGTTTTTGCGGGTTCAGATTGGTGTGCACCATGCAAATTATTGGATAAACAAATATGGCAGTCGGAAGTGTTCAAAAACTATGCTAGAGATAATTATATACTCTACAAAGCGGATTTTCCACGAAAAAAAGGTAATCAATTAACAGAAAAAACTACCTTAAGAAATGGAGAATTAGCTGAAAAGTTCAATAAGAAAGGATATTTTCCATTAGTTGTTGTTTTGGATAAAGATGAATCTGTATTGGGCACCGCAGGGTACAAAAGAAAAGAACCAAAAGCGTATATTACACTGTTCAATTCTTTTCTTAAATGAGACTGATAGTTGCGTTACTTACCTTTTTAATTTTCGCCTTTCATTCGTTCGCGCAAGAAGACCTTATTACTGTTTCCAAAACCTTAAAGTTGATGGGTTCACGGTTTGAAATTACAGTTGTAGCTCAAAACGAAGACATCGGTTATATAAATATCAACGAGGCGGTCGCTGAAATAACCAGAATAGAAAAGGTTATTTCGTCATGGGATGCTGATTCAGAGACTTCATTGATTAATAAAAATGCCGGTATTCAGCCTGTAAAGGTGAGTCTAGAACTATTGGGTTTAATAGAACGTGCCAAAAAGATATCAGAAATCACTGATGGCGCCTTTGACGTTTCTTATGCTTCTCTTGATAAAATATGGAATTTCAATGGAGAAATGAAGCAGTCCCCCTCAAAAGCGGCCATATTGGAATCCGTTTCAAAAATAGATTTTCATGATATTGTTTTGAATAAGGAAGAATCGACTGTTTTTCTGAAAGAAGCAGGAATGAAATTAGGTTTTGGGGCTATTGGTAAGGGCTATGCAGCTGATAAAACGAAAGCACTTTTAATTTCAAAAGGGGTGATTGGCGGAATCATAAATGCCTCTGGCGATTTAACCACTTGGGGTACTAAAAATACAGGTGAAAAGTGGATGGTAGGAATTACTAATCCATTAGATAAGAATAAAGTGTTTTCATGGCTTCCAGTGATTGAGTCTTCCGTGGCTACCTCAGGAAATTATGAAAAATATATTGTTATTAACGGTGAGAAATATTCACACATTATTGACCCTAGAACCGGCTACCCAACAAAAGGGGTAAAAAGTGTTTCGGTTTTTGCCAAGAAAGCGGAGTTATGTGATGCCTTGGCCACTTCAGTGTTCATTATGGGCAGGGATAGTGGTATACATATGATAAATCAGTTACCAGGTGTTGAAGTTGTGGTCATTGATGATGAAAACGAAATTCACAAAAGCTCAGGAATCATTTTTGATGCAGCCAAGTAATGGATGTTTAATGAACATAAAAAAAATAATAAAATGAGAAAGTTGATACTGTTGTTTTTGGTTCTAATTCTAAGTAGTTCGTGCGTTGTAATCAAAGAATATGAGAAAGTGTATATCAATGATGCGGAAATGCAATTGAGTTTAAAGGGTATGGACCGTTTTGAAACTAATTTTCAAATATATAGAGAAGCGGCTTCAGGGGCCAATGGTGGCAAATCAGGTGGCGGCTGCGGTTGTAACTGAAACCCAAATTTTGTTTACAAAATTTAATGTCTGAATGGTATTTGGCAATTTTAATAATAAAAGAGATTTTGAATAAAATTATATTCTTTCTTCTGTTTGGTGTGACCTTTTTAGGTCAAGCCCAACAAGAAAATACATCTTACAAAAAAAGGGTTCTTGAAACCAGTGAATTAGAGATGTTATTCAGCTATTACAGTCAAGATGGTCAGAATGCTGCCGTTAGTGGAGGCGAGGGTACAGAAGAATTGACTGATGCTACTTCAACCTTGGTATTAAAAATGCCTCTGAATGAAGATGATGTTTTGACCGTAGATGTCGGCATATCTGCGTATACTTCAGCCTCGTCAAGTAATATAAACCCTTTTGATGGTGGAGGAACAGCCACTCCTTTTGATGCCTCTTCTGGAGAATCAAGGAACGATGTCTTAGCTTACTTTAATCCATCATATTCTCATAGTTCTGATGACCGAAATAGCATTTGGACTGCAAAGGCATATGCATCAAACGAATACGACTATTTTTCAATTGGTTTTGGAGGTTCTTATACCCGTCTGTTCAATGAAAAAAATACCGAAATTTCTTTAGCTTTTCAGGCTTTTTTAGATAGCTGGAATCCCCAATACCCAGTAGAACTTAGAGGTGGTTTTGAAGGTAACATTCCAGGTTACGCTCCTGGCTTTACACGTTTTGAAAATGAAAATCGAAATTCTTATTCGACTACTCTGAGCATTTCACAGATATTAAGTAAACGTTTACAAGGGTCCCTCTCTATTGACATTGTGGTTCAAAATGGCTTGTTGAGCACGCCCTTCCAACGAGTGTATTTTGGAGATGTGGAAGATTTTTTTGTCGAAGACTTTCAATTGGCGGATGATGTTGAACGATTACCTGATACTCGATTTAAAATTCCAATCGGTGGACGATTGAATTATTATGTTAACGATTTTCTCATACTTAGATCGTATTACCGTTTTTATTTTGATGATTGGGGAATTACTGCCCATACGGCAAGTCTTGAGGCACCCATTAAGTTAAACGACAAATTTACCCTATACCCTACCTATCGATACTACACACAATCTGATGCGGATTACTTTTATCAAAAGGAAGAGGCATTTTCCGACTTTGCTTTTTATACTTCTGATTTCGACTTATCAAAATACAGTGCCAACCAATATGGATTTGGACTGCAGTATAAGGATATTTTCACTAAAACAAAGTTGTTCTTTTTTGGCCTTAAGACCATTGACTTAAAATATAGTTATTATGATCGCAGCAATGGGTTGAATGCATCTATTTTTACTTTAGGCACCAATTTCATTATTGACTGAGCAGACCCTAAATCGTTGTCTTTTAAAAATTGTAAATTCGCTGCATAATACGACGATTGAAGCATGCTTGATAAACTGAATATTGTAAAGCAACGATTTGATGAGGTTTCTGATTTAATCATCCAACCTGATATCATTTCGGATCAAAAGCGTTATGTGACGCTGAATAAAGAATATAAAGATCTTAAACACTTATGTGAAAAGCGAGATGAGTATATAACGCTTACCAATAATTTAACTGAGGCTGAAGAGATTATTGCGGATGGTAGTGATTCTGAAATGGTAGAGATGGCCAAGATGCAATACGATGAAGCAAAAGAAGGCTTGCCTAAGTTAGAAGAAGAAATAAAGTTTTTGCTGATTCCTAAAGATCCTGAAGACGAAAAGAATGTTGTAATGGAAGTTAGGGCAGGAACTGGTGGAGATGAAGCCAGTATTTTTGCTGGAGACCTTTATCGAATGTATGCCAAGTATTGCGAATCTAAAGGCTGGAAGACCAATATTATGGATTTAAGTGAAGGTACCAGTGGAGGTTATAAAGAAATCCATTTTGAAGTCACTGGAGACGATGTATATGGAACATTAAAGTTTGAAGCTGGCGTGCATAGGGTGCAACGTGTGCCTCAAACCGAAACACAAGGTCGCGTTCACACAAGTGCTGCAACCGTTATGGTAATTCCTGAAGCTGAAGATTTTGATGTGCAGATAGATCCCAAAGATGTTAGAATAGACTTTTTCTGTTCTTCAGGTCCTGGTGGGCAATCGGTGAATACAACCTATTCTGCTGTTCGTCTGACCCATGTTCCGACCGGACTTGTTGCACAATGTCAGGATCAAAAATCGCAGCACAAGAATAAAGAGAAAGCCTTTAAGGTTTTACGTTCAAGGCTTTATGATTTAGAATTGGCCAAGAAACAGGAGGCTGATGCAGCAAAACGAAACTCACAGGTGAGTAGTGGAGATCGCTCTGCAAAGATTAGAACCTATAATTATCCACAAGGTAGGGTAACCGATCACAGAATTGGCCTTACACTTTATGATTTGCAAAATATTATCAACGGAGACATTCAGAAGATTATTGATGAATTGATGCTTGTTGAGAATACCGAAAAACTAAAAGAAGCCTCCGAGATATTTTAAGTTGATGTTTACTGTATTCGAATGAAGATTCAAGACCTAGTAGCCCAAATCAAAAAAAAACAATCTTTTCTCTGCGTAGGATTGGATACAGATTTAGATAAAATTCCACAACATCTTTTAAAAGAAGAAGATCCGATTTTTGAATTTAATAAGGCAATTATTGATGCTACGCAAGAGTTTTGTGTTGCCTATAAGCCAAATATTGCCTTTTATGAGGTTTATGGACTAAGTGGATGGAAATCATTGGAGAAGACTATTACATATTTGAATGCCAATTACCCTGAGCAGTTCACTATTGCGGATGCAAAACGAGGCGATATTGGAAATACATCAACTCGTTATGCCAAAGCGTTTTTTGAAGAACTAAACTTTGATTCTATTACCATAGCACCCTATATGGGAAAAGATTCCGTCGAACCTTTTCTAGCATTTAAAGAAAAGCACACCATTTTGTTAGCACTTACTTCAAATACTGGTGCTTTCGATTTCCAAACCAAAATAGTTGAAGAGCAAGAATTGTATAAAAGAGTTTTAAAAACTTCAAAAGCATATGAAAATGCTGGTAATTTGATGTACGTTGTCGGAGCTACAAAGGCAGAATACCTTAAGGGAATTCGAGAAATTGTACCAGAAAGTTTCTTATTAGTGCCGGGTATTGGGGCACAAGGCGGAAATTTGCAAGAAGTTTGTAAATATGGTATGACCAAAGATATTGGTCTTTTAATCAATTCAAGTCGTGGTATTATCTACGCATCAACAGATACCAAATTTGCATTTTCTGCTCGCGAAAAAGCAAAACAACTACAGCAACAAATGCACCTGGAGCTGAAGCAACTAGATTAAGTTTTCTAATACACTTTTAATGCTATGTGCTTTAGATTCAAAAAAGTCAGCAAGACGGGCATCTATTTTTCCCATATTCGATGCTTTTTCCATAAAAAACTGATAGCGATGCTCTAAAACGGCCACTGCGTGGTTTCCACTTGTAATTGATGTCACTGCACCAACTCTGCAATATTGATTTTCCATTGTAAAAGATTTGTTATACCAAAGATACGTTGAAAAAGCATTTTTGGACGTACAGTAGAAAGTGTATACATCTAAAAATCAGGCAGTTTGTCTAATTTTAACGCTTAATTAGCATTCCGCTTAAATTTGAGAAGGTTTGTTGGTAAAAAATTAACGTATTTTTAGCCAAAATATTTCGTTGCTCCACTACACAACATACAGGCATCAATCGTCTAAAGAATGGGTTACTTTCGTTCATGGAGCAGGAGGCAGTTCTACAATATGGTATAAACAGCTCCGAGACTTTAAAGAACATTTTAATGTTTTGCTCCTCGATTTAAGGGGGCATGGTAATTCCAAACCCAATTTGAAAGATGCATTTAGCGATAAATATACTTTTGATTCTATCACTGAAGATATTGTTGAGGTAATTGATTATGAGAAAATTGAAAAGTCGCATTTTGTAGGTATTTCATTGGGCACAATACTTATACGTAATCTAGCGGAAAAATACCCTAGCAAAGTGTCAAGTATGATTATGGGAGGGGCGATAATGAAGTTAAATTTTCGTTCGCAAGTCCTTATGCGTTTGGGAGTAGTTTTTAAGTCTATTGTACCTTATTTATGGTTATATAAGTTTTTTGCTTTTGTGATTATGCCCAATAAAAATCATAAAGAATCACGTTTATTATTTGTTAGGGAGGCGAAGAAGCTTTATCAAAAAGAATTTATTAGATGGTTTAAGTTGACCTCAGAAATCAACCCTTTACTCAGATTTTTTAGAGGTGCTGACATTAAAATACCGACTTTATATGTCATGGGTCAAGAAGATTATTTGTTTTTGCCTACCATTGAAAAAATTGTAGAGCACCACATTGTCTCTGAGCTTTTTATTGTTCCCAATTGTGGGCATGTGGTCAATGTTGAAAGGCCTATGGTTTTTAATACTACGGTGATTGGTTATTTATCAAAATTGAAATTTTAGGTATGAAAGCCTTATTCATATATTTCATTTTATTTCTGCCCATTTATCTCATAGCACAACAAGAAGATTGTAATTGCTGTTCGCAAGAACAAAAGGCATTTGATTTTTGGGTTGGTGAATGGAAGGTGACAGACTCTAATGGAAACTTGGCTGGTTATAATACTATAACAAAAGAAGAATCTGGATGTGTTTTGAAAGAAAAATGGACTAGCGCAAAACCTGGCTATACAGGTACTAGTAATAATTTTTTCAATAAGCAAAGTAAAAACTGGGAGCAACTTTGGGTTGATAATTCTGGAAATCATTTAAAGTTAATTGGTAACAAAATTGGAAATCAAATGATTCTCTCTTCTGAAGAGTTTAAGCATACTGATGGAAAATTTTATGTGAATCGTATTAGCTGGACCGAAAATTCGAATGGTACTGTAAGACAGCTTTGGGAAGTATTAAGTAAAGGGAAAGTAGTAAATGTACTTTTTGATGGACTTTACGCTCGAATAAAATAAGCAATATAAAGACAGCTCTGAAGTTTTTGATAGCTAATTCAAATAAATCACTCTAAAAATGAGACATAAATTTTTTTAGAAGTATGTATCAGAGCCGCCTTATATAGTTAAGTTGAGTGTAAATAAACATCGTAAACTGCTAGTTTTGGGTAATCCTTATAAACTATTACTAAATCCCGATATTTTTTTACCTCGAAAAATAAAGAGTCGCACAAGCCTTGTTACGACCCTTTATTTTAAAGCCATTTACATCTAATTATAACCTGGGTTTTGATCTAGTAATGGATTCCTATCCCTAGCTGACTGTGGTATTGGAAAAACGAGTCTATTGTCATTGAACGGAAGCCCACCTATATCTCTTTCGGTTCTTTTATAATCATGAAGTAGAAATCCTTCAAAAGCAAGTTCTAATTCTCTTTCATTAAGAATTAAACCTAAGGTTAGGGCTGTAAGTGCTGGCGCCGAAGACCTAGCTCTTAAGGCATTGATTTCGTCTAATGGTGACAAACCTATTGCTGTTGCCAATCTAAAATTACATTCAGCTCTTATTAAGTGCATCTCAGCAATTCTGATATGGGTAGCATTAGCAAATTGTCTAGCAAATTTTGAAGTCAGCGTGAAACCATCACTAACACCTTCACCTGGATAGGTGAAATTTCTTCTTTCATCTGTCAAAGAATCAAATTTATCTAGATAACCTGGTTCTATAGCAATATCCCCACCTCTTCCTCCAAGTGCTTGCGTTGCATAATATAGGTTAGAATTATTACTGCCTTCTTGAACGTTAACAACCCAAGAAAAAATAGTTTCATTGGGGTTGTCATCTGTATCAAAAGCTTCGGTATAGGTGGCAGTTAGTGCATGTCCACTATTTTGCAATACATCATTGGCGGCATCCCTAGCACCAGCAAAATTGCCTTGCTGTAAGTAAACCCTTGCCAGAACTGCCATGGCTGCATAACGATCAGCCCGGAGTCCATTACTGTCTGGTAATAAAGAGACTGCATCGTTTAAATCGGTGATAACCTGGGCATAAACATCTTCAACGGTATCTCTAGGTACCGCTCTACTGACATCTGGTGGTAAAAGTACAATTGGGACCCCTAGCTGAGTGTTGTTTCCAGCTGCATTATACTGTTGACCGTAAAGACGAACCATATCAAAATAGACCAACCCCCTTAAAAACTTGGCTTCTCCTTCTACGCGATTGCTCTCTGTAGCATCTTCAAATTTATCAAGATTATCAAGTACTGTATTTACATGGCCGATAATTGAATAACTATCCGCATAAATATTCAAAGCACTTGCATTATCGTTGATCATAGCCTTGTTGAACAAATCTCTAAGGTTAGAAAATGTTCCGTTCCAACTTACTTGGTCGGTGTTACCTAGTAAATCAACAGCAACATTGATTTCGCCACTATAGTTGCCACTATATAGGGGTGCTACATTATCTGGGCTTGTGTTTCGACCGATATCGTAGGCCTCTAACAATATGGCATTTATGTTCTCTGGAGTGGCTGTTGCAGCATCTATGCTTATGCTCTGTTGTGGCTGTAGATCCAATTCTTTTTCACAGGAAATAGTTCCTATAAAAAACATCATTAATAGTATATTTTTAATAAATTTCATGTTCATTTTTTTTATGATTAAAATGCTAGGTTTAACCCCAATGTATAGACTCTGGCTTGTGGTGCCGAATAAAAAGTAGTACCGGAATTGGTATTCGAAATTGCCGAATCATCTGATGATTCGGGGTCATAGCCCCTATAATCTGTAAAGGTCAACAAGTTCAGACCACTGGTATAAATGCGAACTCTGCTCATCCCTATTCGGTCCAATACTTGTTGTGGTAGGGAATATCCTATGGTGATATTTCGCAATCTGATGAAGTCTGCATCCTGCATATAACGGGTACTTTCTGAATGCCCATTGTTCTCAAACAACCTTGCCTGCGGTACATCGGTGATATCACCTGGGTTTTGCCACCTTCTATCAAAAACATATTGGTCTTGATTGTCAAGACCATTACCAAGACCGGCTTCTTGAAATCTACCTGCATTATTGTAACGTTGACCACCCCATTGACCCTGAAAGGTGAATGAAAAATCAAGACTTTTATAGTTGAAATTACTTGAAAGGCCTGCTATTACATCAGGATTTGGATTACCAGCTACAATGCGCTCTGCGGCTGTTGGGTCGTTGGTAGTATTTTTGTTCATGCTACCATCAGGATTCTCTGTGTTCAGTACATAGAGTGCATCGCCATTGGCTGGATCTACACCTGCATATTCCAATAAGAAGAAGGAGTTTATGGGTTCACCCTCTCTAAGAATATTTCTAACTGTTATTAAATCCTCACCGTTGGGTAGATTGGTTATCTTGTTTTTGTTGATAGCGAAATTTAGGTTGGTCTTCCATGTCAAGTTCTGCGTTTGAATGTTTATTGTGTTCAATGAAAACTCAAAACCTTCATTTTCTAGATTACCAATATTTTGTAATACCCGATGCGATGGTAATAAAGCCTCAAACGGAACTCGGGTATTGAACAACAGATCTTTGGTTTTCTTTTTGTAGTAGTCTACTTCACCTGAAATTCGATTATTTAAGAACCCGAAATCAAGTCCAAAATTGATTTGCTCGGTTTCTTCCCATTTTAAATCAGGATTTGCACCTTGCGTAAATTCCAGTGCCGACTCGCCATTATAACTAGCTCCACCAAAAAGTCCCAAACTACCAAAATTAGCAATAGGTGTGTTACCATTGATACCCCAGCTACCGCGTAATTTTAAATAAGAAAGAATGGAGCTCTCCGATAGGAAATCTTCTTCTGATATAATCCATCCAGCTGATGCTGCAGGAAAATATCCAAACTGATTTTCTGCACCAAATCGAGAAGAACCGTCACGTCGAATACTTGCCTTAAAAAGATATTTGCCCTTATAATCATAAGTTGCTCTAGCAAAATAGGACAGTTGAGCCCAATTGGTAAAGGTGCCATCACCAGCGGAGATTTGCGCTGCACTTGCTACAGATTTAAAGTCATCAGTCGGAAAACCATCACCAGTAACCGATGTGGTTCTATTTTTAAATCTGGTAAAGTTGGAACCCAGTACAAATGCGAAGTTGGAAAACTCTCCAAAAGTGGTGTCATAGGTCATATAATTGTTTGTTGAGATAATCTCGGCTCCGTTATCAGAGGCAAAAGTCTGCCCATTGGTAGATTGAAATGGTGCTAATCTACCCGTGTTACGATCTACGGTTTGGTTTAGGTAATCATATCCCAGTTCAGTTTGAAATCTTAGTTTTTCCATTAACTTGATTTCGGCAAAAACTTTCCCCAACAACCTTCTTTGTTTTGATGTGCGAAAAGAAAATCGATCTTGTAACAAAAAGTTTGCATACAGGGTATTACTATTGATATCCCCATTTGATAAAAAAGCAGGTGCCGTGGGAATTTGTGCAATGGCTTGCATTGGTGTCAAAAAAGAAGCATCGCTTGATATTCTATCAATAACAGTGCTGGCATAACTTGAGTTTAAACCTAGTTTTAACCAGTCATTGACTTTATGGTCAATATTCGCTCTTACCGTATAACGCTCTAGGGTATTACCCCTGATAATACCTTCATTATCAGTGTATGCACCAGATATAAAACTCCTTGTTTTTTCATTACCGCCGGAAACGGATAAATTGACATTTTGCACATAACTATCTTGAAAGGCAAAATCTTGCCAATCGGTATCAACGTTTCTAAAATCTTGGTCTCCAGCAAAACCTTGAAGCAGGCCATCCACTGTTAATCCGCGATCTGCCAAGAAATTGGTATTTGCTTCAGCTTCTTCCAAAAGCTCTATATAGTCTTCTCCATTTAACCAATCTCTTGTATTTGAAGGTTCACCATAGCTGGTTGAAACATCCAATGAAACGACGGACTTACCTTGATTACCTCTTTTTGTGGTAATCAAAATCACCCCATTGGTACCTTTAGCCCCGAAGATGGCGGCAGCCGAAGCATCTTTGAGTATATCAATGGATGCAATATCATTTGGGTTTAATGCTAATAACGGATTGGTAGGCGCTGTTGTTGAAGAAATATCATTATTGTTCATTTCTATACCATCTATTACGAACAAAGGTTGTTGTGATGCCGTGACCGAAGACAGTCCCCTAATTGTAATGTTAAGTCCACCATCCAACTTACCGTTAGTTTGGGTAATTTGAACCCCCGGGGCCTTGCCTATTAAAGCTGCCTGAAAACTAGGTGTAGCAATACCACCAATCTGGTCCGCCTCAATCTTTGCAATGTTGTCCGTGACTTTTCTTTTAATCTGGGTACCAAACCCAACTACCACCACTTCATCTAAGGCTTCGGCATCTTCTTGTAGCTGAATGTTGATTACATTCTGGTCGCCAACCGTTCTTCTCTCGGTTCTAAGCCCGAGATAAGTAAAAACCAAAATCTGACCATAACTTACTGTAATGGCGTAATTTCCATCAAAATCTGTTTGCGTTCCATTCGTTGTACTTTCAACAATAACATTGACACCCGGCAATGGTACTCCATCAAAATCGGTCACTGTTCCTGTTACGTTTTTTTGTTGTGCAAAAACTGAAAAAACTCCCATTAAAAAGAGCATGCACAGCCATTTAGTCCTGTTTTTCATACTTAACTATTATTTTGAGTTAGAATGCAGGTACGACCCCGAAGTTTTGATAACTAATTCAAATAATTACTCTTGTAGTAGATGAGACCAAAGTCTAATCTTTTTATGTAAGTGCAAATGTCTCAGGGCTGCCTACATTTTTAAGTTATTAACTCAAATTAACAGTGTGGCAAGGGGTTTTCGGGAAATTCCTATAAACGTTTACCTACCCGATAAATGTTTACTATCAATTTACGCTTGTAGTATAATAGGTATCTCTCTTTGAAATTGACTTGGGGTTAAGTTTGTATCTTTTTTGAAGGCCTTGTTGAAAGTTACTTTATTATTATAGCCAACTTCGTAAGCTACATCTATGATATTTAAATTACGTCGTTGGTCATCAATCAACATTTTTTTTGCTTCTTCAATCCTATACTTGTTGACCAATTCGTGGAAACTAAGGTTAAAGTGCTCATTAATAACCTGTGAGGCGTTATGTCTAGAGGTATTTAGTTTTTGGGCAACCATTTCAAGACTAATATCGTTTTCTTTATAAATTTTTTCATTCTTAAATAGTTGCTCTAAATGGTTTTTAAGTTCTATAGAAAGACTGGTAGTCAATCCTGATTTTTCATATTTTGGAAATAAGCGATTCGCATAAGAAACGACTCCATTGAAAACATTTGGTTGAATATTTGCAGAATATCCTATATATAAAACCATAAGTGCCATGCTTCCAACTTGAAAATGAAAGAAAAAACCAGATAATATATTGTTACTTATTAGGATCCCATAAATAAAGTAAGACAGAATATATAGAAAATGAATGTGATACAGGTTACGCTGCCATAATCTATTTTGCTTTTTAACTTTTTTTCTTTTGATACTTTTCAGGTACATTTTTCGTATGAAATATCCATATATAATTAATGAAAAAAGTTTTAGAACGACTATAATTGCCAGCGTATCCGAATCTGAAGCTTCCGTACTATTTCGAACTCGATCTAACATGAGATTTAATTTTTCACTACCAGTAAGTGAGTATGTAGGAATGAGATAAATTAGAATTAGAACAGTAGGAATTAAATGTATTAAATCACTCTTTTTAAATGAGTAATTATGTACTATTTTTTTGAAATATAAAAAGAGTAGAGGACCATATAAAAAAGAAAAGCAGGTTGACATTCTATATGAATGTGGGTACTCAAATTGATAGTTAGATATTAGTAGCCCAATATGAAATATGAAATAGGTGTGGATAAAAATAAAACCACATATTAGTAGTCTTGCCGGGAGTTTTATTTTTCTATTAAAATTTAAAATTAAGAAAGTATAGAATCCTATAAATGCTATAAAAAGGTAAAAGAAAGCCCAAAAATTTAGCTTTGAGCTATACTTATTTAGTATTGTCATGAATTCTTCGGAACTTCTGATTCTATCAAATCCTTCATGATTTAAAAAGTCTGTGTTGAATTCTAAAAGGAAATATGATTCCAAGTAATTAGTCGATTTTCCGGCATTGCCAAGTCCAGCTTCACAAAGTGCTAATTTTTTAAGAAACTTTGATTTATCGACTCCTTTTCGCTCTATACCTTTTTCATACAATAAGATGGCTTTGTCAAAGCGCTGAATATTATAGTAATAATCTGCCCACCGAATGGAGTCCTGTGGATAGGCCAAGTTGACGTTCTTATTTTCAAGTATTGTATATGAAGTTGTAATTGCGCCAAATACAATTTTTGTAGCTAGCAGGAACAAGAGAAATGTGTAAACTTTCGATGGTCCCATATGATTGATGAATTAGCGCTAATTACAAGTTAGAAAATGCGTAGAGTTGATTTGTTAAAAAAAACTTAAAAAAAGTAAACCCCGATAAGAAATTACCTTTTGGACACTAAGAAAATTGATGAAAAAGAGAAGAAAATCAAGCTGTTGAATATAAAATTACTAGGTGTAAAACAAAAACCGGTGTGAGAACACCGGTTTTAAACTAACTAACTCAAAAAAATGCTAACTCAAATAACTTGTACAAAATTCAATTAATCTTTCATTCAAAAGGTTAATTAAACTTTAGCAATTTGTTATAATTGCTTTGTTTTCTTGAAGTTATAACGGGCTTTAAACTAGTTTATTGTAGGCAATTAATATTAAATAATCGTTAATCTTGAAGAGTGAACACTCTCTTTAGCAAATCAGTGGTTCTAGAAGAAACCTTTGTACGAATTTCCTTTTCTTCAATAGCAATCATAGTATAAACACCTTTTAGAGCTTCTTGGGTAACATATTCTGTCAAATCAGGATTAACATCGGTTGTGAGAGGTAAAGTATTGTATTTTGTAATGAGATTATTCCATATTTTATCGGCGCCAACTTTTTTAAAGGATTGTTCAATAATTGGGTTGAATTTTGAATAGAGCTTTGTGTTCGTTTGTTGCTCAAGATATGAAGTTGCTGCATTGTCTGAACCGAGTAGAATATTTTTTGCATCGGTAAAACTCATGTTTTTAACTGCATTGACAAATATGGGTGTAGCCTCACCAACCGCATCTTCTGCAGCACTGTTCAATATTTTAAGTCCTTCATCAGCTAATTTTCCTAGGCCAATATCCCTTAAAGTTTTGTCAACTTTTCTAAGTTCTTCTGGGAGTAGAATTTTCACTAACTCATTCTTGAAGAATCCATCTTGTGAACTCAACTTGCTAACTTGCTTCTCAATACCAAAATTTAAAGCCTGCTTTAGACCGTTTGCAATCTCTTCATTGCCAAGAGTGCCGCTTTGAGGCAGCTGGTTGACAACTTGTTGTAATTCGTTACAAGCAAACAGTTGAAATACGATAAAACATAAGATTATTTTTCTCATTTCAATTTTTTATAAAGTTAAAGACTGTGGCTTTGGTCTAGGTAAAAATAACAGTCTTATTATTATATACCATAGTTTTACGTTCTAAATGAAGTTTTACTGCTCTGGAAAGCACAATCTTTTCCAAATCACGGCCTTTGGTAATAAAATCTTGAATGCTATGAGAATGCGATACAGTAGTTACATCCTGATCAATTATCGGTCCTGCATCCAATTCTTCGGTTACATAATGGCTAGTGGCCCCTATTATTTTAACGCCTCGCTCATAAGCTGCATGGTAAGGTCTTGCCCCGGCAAAAGCTGGTAAAAAAGAATGATGTATGTTGATGATTTTATTTGGGTATACTGAAATAAGGTCTGGACTAATAATTTGCATATAACGCGCAAGAACGATGAAATCAACGGCTTTTTCTTTTAAAAGTTTAAGCTGCTCTTTTTCTGCTTTGTCTTTAGTTGTTTTCGTAACGGCAATACAGTGAAAAGGAATCGCGAACTGATCGGCAATGTATTCTAAATCTTTATGATTGCTTATTATAAAGGGTATTTCCACATTTAATTCCCCTGAATTGTACCTGCTCAACAAGTCGTACAAGCAATGATTATACTTAGAAACAAAGAGCGCCATTTTGAGCCTTATTCCGGCCATATGCATGCTCCATTTCATTTGATAAGGGGACGCCAAGTCATTCTGAAAACCTTTTTTTAAGTTCTTTAAGGAAATGTCGGTTTGGAATTCACTCTCTAATCGCATGAAAAACACCCCTGTTTCCAAATCTACATGCTGATCTAAATAAATGATATTTCCTCCTTTTACATGTAAAAAGTTGGTAACTGCGCTAATAATGCCCACGCCATCTGCACAATGAATTAAAATAGTAAGCTTCATAGATGATGTTTATGGGGTAAAATTATGCTATTCTAAAAAATGAACCTCTAAAACATATTTTTTTGTAAAATTATAAGCGTATGGCGTTTTTCTTTGCATTTATCGTAAATTGCAATGAAATATGAGATCCTTTTTTATCAATGGAGCAAGTCAAACCTTACACCCCAAAGAATAAAATACGAATAGTTACTGCTGCTTCTTTGTTTGATGGTCATGATGCGGCTATAAATATCATGAGAAGAATTATTCAATCTACAGGTGTTGAAGTAATTCATCTAGGACATGACCGTAGTGTTGCTGAGGTGGTGGATTGTGCCATTCAAGAAGACGCAAATGCCATTGCAATGACATCATATCAAGGCGGACATAACGAGTATTTTAAATATATGTATGACTTGTTGCAAGAAAAAGGCGCAGGGAATATTAAGATTTTTGGCGGTGGCGGCGGTGTAATTCTTCCTAAGGAAATCAAAGTATTAATGGATTATGGGATTACTCGAATCTATTCTCCTGATGATGGTAGGGAATTGGGTCTACAGGGAATGATCAATGATTTGGTAAAAAGTTGCGATACACAAGTGCCAAAGCTTATGCTATCTGAGGGAGATTCAGTTGAGAAAGCATTAGGTGAAAAGGACGTGAATGTCATTTCTAGATTAATTTCATTAGCAGAGAATCGTCATGAAGAATTTGAAACTCACTTTTCAAGTATTGGAATTGATGAATCAGTTCCTGTTTTAGGAATTACTGGTACTGGTGGTGCAGGCAAATCTAGTTTGGTAGATGAATTGATAAGAAGGTTTTTATTGGACTTTCCTAATAAGCATATCGGGGTTGTTTCTGTTGACCCATCAAAACGAAAAACAGGCGGAGCGTTGTTAGGAGACAGAATTCGTATGAATGCCATTAAAAATGGGCGTGTTTATATGCGCTCTTTGGCAACACGCCAGTCTAATTTGGCATTGTCAAAATATGTAAACGAGGCGGTTCAGATTTTAAAAGCAGCACAATATGACTTGATCATTCTGGAGACTTCGGGCATTGGGCAATCTGATACGGAAATTTTAGAGCACAGTAATGTATCCTTATATGTAATGACGCCAGAATTTGGTGCTGCCACTCAATTGGAAAAGATTGATATGCTCGATTTTGCAGATATTGTCGCTATCAATAAGTTTGATAAGCGTGGTGCATTGGATGCTATTAGGGATGTAAAAAAGCAATACGTTCGTAATC
Source organism: Croceitalea rosinachiae (assembly GCF_031846445.1). Classification (NCBI taxonomy): domain Bacteria; kingdom Pseudomonadati; phylum Bacteroidota; class Flavobacteriia; order Flavobacteriales; family Flavobacteriaceae; genus Croceitalea; species Croceitalea rosinachiae. The sequence continues at coordinate 343,529 of NZ_JAVRHR010000003.1, forward strand.
ATAATCTTTGGGAAGTAAATCATAATGATCTACCTATTTACGGAACCATAGCTTCACAATTCAATGACCCGGGGATGAATCGTTTGTATAAAACGGTTATGGATACTTTAGAGAATAAAACTCAGACCGATTTAAAATCTGGCTTCATACTAGTCCATGATGAAGCTAAGAAACAATTCATTATTCCACCATCAAGAACTAGGTACTTGTCAGAGATTGCAGAAAGTAATAGAATTTACGATAACCAAGCAAAAACTCAGGCAAGAATTGCTCAAAAATTGTACGGAATATATATCACGATTGAATCAATCTTAAACCTTAACAGTTCAGTACTTCTCGATAAATCAGGTTTGGATGTAGAGTGGTTGTTATCAAACTCAACAGATGAAAATCATGACTTACTTGAGTTACTTATTTCCGAGTTTGATAAATTGAAAATGGATTTAAACCCCTATAATTGGCAATTAATCGTAAATTGGAATGAGGTCTTCAAAAAATACAAGGCCCCTACGTATTCTTTTAAGGTAAGGGATAAAAATATAGAGATTGAAACACATTCAACCTCTTTGTCGCATTCTAAGATCCCTAAAGTTGCACTGCCAAAGTATCAAGCTTGGGGAGATTTATTGACTTGGATGTTACAAGAAAATGTACCAGGTGAATTTCCATATACTGCCGGTATTTACCCTTTTAAAAGAACTGGTGAAGACCCTACTAGAATGTTTGCAGGTGAAGGGGGGCCGGAACGTACCAATCGTAGATTTCATTATGTGAGTTTAGGAATGTCCGCTAAGCGACTTTCAACCGCATTTGATTCAGTCACACTTTATGGACATGACCCGGATAAACGTCCAGATATTTATGGAAAAATTGGTAATGCCGGTGTATCTATTTGTTGTTTAGACGATGCCAAAAAATTATACTCAGGATTTGATTTGAGTGACCCCATGACATCAGTAAGCATGACCATTAATGGCCCAGCCCCCATGTTATTAGGATTTTTTATGAATACTGCCATTGATCAGAATTGTGAAAAATATATTCGTAGGAATTCTTTAACAAAAGAGGTAGAAACCAAAATCAAGAAGATTTATCTAGAAAAAAAAGTAGAAAGACCAAAGTATTTTGGAGAATTGCCTGAAGGTAACGACGGCCTTGGTCTTTTTCTGCTCGGAGTAACAGGCGATCAGGTTTTACCTGCAGATATTTATGAACGGATAAAATCTGAGACTTTAAATCAGGTCAGAGGTACTGTACAAGCAGATATTTTAAAAGAAGATCAAGCGCAAAACACGTGCATTTTTTCTACTGAATTTGCTCTGCGCCTAATGGGGGACGTGCAATCCTATTTTATAATAAATAGAGTTCGAAATTTTTACTCAGTTTCCATTTCAGGCTACCACATCGCTGAAGCTGGCGCTAACCCGATTTCTCAATTAGCATTTACTTTATCCAATGGGTTTACCTATGTGGAATATTACCTGAGCAGGGGCATGGACATCAATCAATTTGGACCTAACCTTTCCTTCTTTTTTTCAAATGGGATAGACCCCGAATATGCGGTAATTGGAAGAGTTGCTCGGCGAATTTGGGCAAAGGCAATGAAAGAAAAATATGGAGCTGGTCCGCGGGCACAAATGTTGAAGTACCACATTCAAACATCTGGTCGTAGCTTGCACGCACAAGAAATTGATTTTAATGATATTCGCACAACCTTACAGGCTCTATATGCTATCTATGATAATTGCAACTCTTTGCATACAAATGCTTATGATGAAGCGATTACCACTCCAACTGAGGAATCTGTCCGCAGGGCTATGGCCATTCAGTTGATTATCAATAAAGAGCTAGGGCTAGCTAAAAATGAAAATCCATTACAAGGTTCATTTATTATTGAAGAACTTACCGATTTGGTTGAAGAAGCAGTATTGATAGAATTTGACCGAATTACGGAACGTGGGGGTGTTTTGGGTGCTATGGAGACGATGTACCAACGTTCAAAAATTCAAGAAGAGAGTCTTCACTACGAAACCCTAAAACATACAGGTGAATTTCCAATCATTGGGGTGAATACTTTTTTAAGCTCAAAAGGTTCTCCAACAATATTGCCAGCAGAAGTTATTAGGGCAACGCATGAAGAAAAAGAAAATCAGATTATTACCTTAAACAACTTGAAAATGGGTAATAGAAAGAAGTCAAATGTATTATTAAATGAACTTCAAGAAGCGGCAATTGCGAACCAAAATATTTTTGAAAAACTAATGGAAGTCACTAAGTATTGCTCTTTAGGTGAAATAACGAATGCCCTGTTTGCGGTTGGCGGCCAGTACAGAAGGAACATGTAAGCTGAAAACCTATTTTCAAATGAAAAAGCATAGTGCTGTTAAAGGTCAGCAAACTACGTTAATTATTCATCACCAGAATGCAATGATTTTCGCCATTGTTTGAAGTAACTCTTAAAGGTCTTGATTTCCTTTCTGAGAAGATTTATATATTCTTTCTCTTTAACACCATCATTTTCCAAACCATTGCAATAAGAAAGAATATTTCTAGTCATAATATTAATAAAAACAATATTCTTGCTTCTAGTTGTTGTAGATTTCGAACTAGTTGCTTTTTCTATAGTTGAAGAAATAAGGGATGCATCTATGCACAAAGCTTTGGCAATATCTGCACGTAAACCAGATTTTCTGTTCGCAGTAAAAAAGTCAGAATCATAAGAAAAATAGTTCGCAATCGCTGTGCTCAAATCTTTTAGCACCAAAGATTTTTGATATACCGGTAAAGTATTGAAGCTGCTATTTTTCATTCTTTTTTAGAGCAATTGTAAGTATAAAGATACGTTTGAAAAAAATAAGGTAACTTTACTTTATATAAACAAAATGCACTATTTCTTTAATAATAATGTTTAAAATATATTAATTCTTTGAATATTAAAGTAGATGAACTAAGTTTAAAAATCTTGCAATGTCTTCAGAAAAATGCAAGAATCACTTTTGTTGAAATAGGTCGTGAAGTTGGACTTACTTCACCAGCCGTGGCAGAGCGGGTAAAGAAAATGGAAGATGTAGGCATTATAGAAAATTATAAGACAATTATTTCTCATTCTCAACTTGGCTTTCAATTAAAGGCCATGATTACAGTGCGTGCTTTTGTTGGTAAACTCAAGCCGTTTTTAGAAGTTGTAAAGACTTTTGATGAAGTACTTAATTGCTATCGCATAACCGGTAATGAAAATATAATTATGGAAGTGGTTTTAAAAGACCAATTTCACCTTGAAAAGTTTATAGATAAATTAATAACTTACGGTGAAACTAGAACCCATATTGTGCTCTCGGACGTAATTTCGAATGCCACGGTTGTAAAACAAAACAATTCTTGATATTAAGAATTGTTTTGGCTAGATTTTTGATGTAATTGCATTATGATAAAAAAGTACTTGCCGTTTTTCACCCTTTTTATTTGCATATATGTTGTGAATTCGCAAGAGTTGAGACTCCAAAAAGGAATAGTTATTGATTCAGTAATTGTGCAAGATTCTATAAATGAGACTTTTTCTTTATACCTGCCTAAAAGCTTTGAAATGAAAGGGAAATGGCCAGCTCTTTTCGTTTTTGATATGGAAGGTAAAGGTGTTCAAACAATGGCTATGTTTAAAGATTCGGCAGAGAAGCACGGATATATTTTAGCCTCACCAAACAATGTCCATGATTCATTAACCGTTTCTCAAAATATGGTGAGTACCAAGTTGGTGATGCGACAAGTGACAGCTATGTTTCCAACTAATAATAGTAGAATTTATACGGGAGGATTTGATGATGGTGCTCGATTCGCTAATTTGGTTCCAATTTTTATCAAAGAAGTGCAAGGAGTACTTTCAATTGGCGCGTCTTTAGTGAATACAGAATTATTAAGTGCTAAAAGCCCATTTCACTTTTTGGGTGTAGTTGGTAATGAAGATTTCAATTTCACTACTTTGCTGGAAGATGAAAAAGTTTTGAATAGGCTTAAGTTTCCGAATAACCTTCTTTTTTATGAAGGTGGTACTGAGTGGCCCCCATCAAATTATATAGATAAGGCCTTAACACTTTTTGACCTTTCTGCAATTTCAAGAGGAAACACGGCAATAGATAGTATTTTTGTCCAATCAAATTTTAACAAAGAAGTTCATGAAATAAAAGCACTTTTAAGAGCAAAGCGTTTACTTTTAGCAGAACGTGCAATGGCAGAGATCATTTCTTCAAACAGAACTTTGATCAACACAGATTCTTTAAAAGATGCTCAAAAAGACTTAAAAAAAGATAAATTATATAGGAGTTTAAAAAGAAATCAAAGTGCTAAATTATTTAAAGAAAATTTGCTGCGTGAAGACTTCGCTTATTACTTAGAAGAAGATGTTCTTACTTATAATTACAATAATTTGGGCTGGTGGAATTATCAAATGACACAGATTGATAATTATATTTCTGGAGATAGTAGGTTAGAGAGGGAGATGGGAAAACGTTTATACGGTTATGTAAATGCATTGGTTGAAGATAATATTGACCTACTCAAGGTAGGGCAAGTTTTAGATGAAGAAGCACTTACTCTTTTATTGATGCTTAAAACGATTACCGCACCTGATGAATTTGAAAATTATTTAAATGTCGTTTCTATTGCTGCTAAAAATGGTGATAATGGCACTGCACTATATTATCTAGAAGAAGTATTAAAAAAAGGTTTTAAAGATAAAGAAAGAATCTACTCCATAGAGCATTCCACTCTTTTGAGAATCACCCCAGAATTTAACAAATTGGTCAAAAAATATTTAAACGATGCTCGATATCAGATTAAGGACGAATAAAGCTCGGCACTTCTTCTAATTTCCAATCAATAACCAATCCACCTGCCAATGATTGGGCAATTTCTTTTCCATATAAATGTTCGCAAAGGTATAAGGCAGCTTCAAAACTTTTTGCACCACCTGCTGAGGTAATATATTTTCCATCATGCACAAAGAGTACACTATCTTTAACTTCTAACTTTGGAAACATTTTTTGATACGTACCAATATCGCTAGGGAACGTAGTAGAAGCCACGTTATCTAACAATCCAGCTTTGGCCAAAACAAAAGCTCCATCGCAATGCGAAGTCATGAACAAGGCATTTTCATCCACTTTTTTTACAAATTTTAGCATCGTCGAATCCTTTAAGTCAGAATCTAAATGATGTTCTGCGCTAGGTACAACCAAAATATCAATTTTGGGAATGGAATCTTTAGTGTAATCGAAGTCAGGAAGTATGCGAACCCCTTCAAAAGAGGTAATGGGCTTTAAAGTGTTTGCCACAGTAAAAGTATTCATGGCTTGAATCCCTTTTCGGTATTGCGTATGCTGAAAAATATCATAAGGAGCGGTAAACTCCGTATTGTAAACCCCATCCATAATTAGAAAAGCAACATTATATCTATTCGATCTAATTTCCGGTAAATACCTGTTGTCTTCAGCCTCACTTTTATTTTCAGCACATGACAAAAATATAATAAGACTAAGAAGTATGGCTTGGAAATATTTCATTGTATAAAAATGATTTAGACCGCAAAATACAATAGCCTTTTTTAGAATAAAACACATTCGTCGTATTTTTGGTTTATGAAGCAAATTTTACCTGTGCTATTCTTAATTTTCTTTTCCTGTAAGTTGGAAAAAAAATACCATGATAAGGACGATAAAATAAATTATGTTTCAAGTTCAGTTTCCGAAATACTTGCGCATAGGGAAAAGTTAAACGGTGAATTTAAAAATCCGGATACGTCACCTTTACCTGATAGATATCGAAAAGATTTTGAGGGTCTTGATTTTTTTGCCCCAGACACGAACTATATCATACGGGCTAAATTTGAAAGAACTCCAGATGCAGTCCCATTTTTGATGAGTACGACCACCGATGAGAAAAGTTGGGAAGTCATTTATGGTATCGCACATTTTGAATTAAATGGGCTACCGCATAAACTGGAAATCTACCAAAGCCCTAATTTAATTCAGCAAAAAATTTATAAGAACTATCTTTTTTTACCTTTTTTAGACGAGACCAATGGAGAAGAGACCTATGGTGGCGGACGTTATATTGATTTGACTATTCCTGATGGTGATAGTATTGAAATAAATTTCAACAAAGCTTATAACCCTTACTGCGTTTACAATAAAAAATACTCCTGCCCTCTAGTGCCAAGGCAAAATTATTTGAAAACTAGAGTTCTGGCAGGAGTAAAAGATTTTAATAAAAAATAAAATCCCCTAACACCTTGTCAGGGGATTTTATCAATTTGCATATCCTTCTAATTAGTCAAAAGAGTAGATTGCTGCTAAAGTAAATGATGCAAGGGAATTTGTTGGATCAGTTAAGCTGCCAAACGGCTCTACATCGTTGCCCCAACTATCTAAACGAACTTCTGGTTTGATAATTAAATTGCCATTTGTATAACTGCCAGTTAAAGTAGCAGCAAGTACAGGAGTGTCATCAAAACCATCTTGAGTAAAGGCAATATATTCTCCTCTAAGGCCAATAGCAAAACTATCTGAAGTTGTTAGTTGAGGATAGATCGCTGCTCCGTAGAATCCGCTATCCGTTTCGGAGTTTTTGTTGTACGCTGCGTTAATTCCAAAGAAAAACTCATCAGAGAGGTCAAAGCCACCTGTATAATCGATTTCAAAACCTAGACCGCCTTCTTTACCACTGTCATAGTATAAGTTTAGGTATTGTCCTGATACACCTAGTTGTGCGCCAAAAGCATATTCACCGGTTCCAGTAATATCATTAGTATCCCATGGGTTAGTTATGGCCAGCATTAGGCTTGCATCATCAGAAAGTGTAAAATCGGCTTTCATACCCATATGGGAGAATGGCCCATTAGAAAATAGGTGTGATACGCTATAGTTAAAGTTCGCTGCAGGTGCAATTACTTCATATCCTAAAAAGGTGTTCCAACGACCTATAGTCAAGGTTGTGCCTTCTGATACATTCCAATAGGCATATGCCTGGTTGATAATTCCATTCAATACATCGTTTTCAAATGTTGCTTCCGTACCTCTTGGCCCGAAAACTAAATCAACCACTAAACCAGTATCCCCAGATTCGTAACTACCAATGATGTTAGCCATACCTAAAGCAAAACCAGTTTGGTTAGCAAAAGAAGTAAATGATGAAGATTCATCTACCCCAGCCTCATTAAAAGTAGTTCTAAAATAAGTATCAATGCTACCTGATAAAGAAATTGGACTTTTTGTCTCTTCTTCTTGAGCAAATGCATTTAAAGTTATCAATGCAAAAGCTGCTAAAAAAATATTTTTTGTGTATTTTGTATTTATAATCGTTTTCATAATATTAAGAATTAATAGCCCTATCAAAAGGGTTGTTTTTGATTAATTGAATGTGTAAATGTGAAAAGGTTATGTTATACGGAGCGTTCTGCCAAACGCTCCGTTTTTTATACTAATGTTGATTCATTCTGAAATCAGCATAGGCATCCATTCCATGTTCATTAATGTCTAAACCTTCAATTTCTTCAGTTTCCGAAACTCTAATTCCAGCAACTTTCTTGATAATAAATAGTATGATAAAAGCTGTCAACGTACAGAACGTAGCTGCTGCACCTACACCAGCTAATTGTACTAAAAACTGATCTAGCCCAGCTAGTGAACCAAAAATTCCAACTGCAAGAGTACCCCAGATACCGCAAATTAGGTGTACTGCAACAGCCCCCACTGGATCGTCTAGTTTTAATTTATCAATAAGAGCAACTCCAAATACGATAATCACACCGGCCAATAACCCAATAATTACCGCCTCATTTGGCGACATTTGATCTGCCCCAGCTGTAATACCCACTAGTCCACCTAAAATACCATTTAGGAACATGGTCAAATCAAAGTTCTTGTATTTAACCCATGATGTTAAGAATGCTGCAACACCACCAGCCGCCGCCGCTAAACATGTGGTAACCAAGACCAATGAAGTACCTGCTGGATCTGCAGATAATACAGAGCCGCCATTAAAGCCAAACCAACCTAACCAAAGTATTAAAACTCCAGCTGCTGCCAATGGCAGATTATGACCTGGTATAGCTTTTGCTTTTCCATCTTCACCAAACTTACCAATTCTAGGGCCTAAAAGATAAATAGCAATAAGAGCAGCCCATCCACCCACAGAGTGTACTAAGGTAGAACCAGCAAAATCATAAAAACCTTCAGCTTCACCGTATGAAAGTGATGATAAGAAACCACCACCCCATTGCCATGAACCAACGATTGGATAAACTAGGCCGACATAGATGATTGTGAAAATCATGAATCCACCTAATTTTACGCGCTCGGCTACTGCTCCAGATACTATAGTCGCAGCAGTTGCGGCAAACATACCTTGGAATAAGAAGTCTGTCCACCAAGTATAGCCGCCATCCGCGTAATCAGGAGTCATTCCATTTTCAGGTGCTGCAATACCAAAACCTGCAAATTTAAGAATACCCATATCGCCATCTTCAAAGCCCGGGTACATTAGGTTAAAACCTCCTATATAGTACAATAAAAGTCCTGCACATATAATAAATACATTTTTAAATAAAATATTGACCGTGTTTTTTTGTCTTGTCAATCCTATCTCTAAGAAAGAAAATCCGAGATGCATGAAGAATACCAAAGCGGTACACACCATCATCCATACGTTATTTGCTGTAAATAATCCTGCTTCCATAATAAATTCTATTAATAGTTGGTTAGTTTAGTTAATGCCGGCATGGCCGCTTTCACCTGTTCGTATTCTATATGCTTCAGTAATTTCAGAAACAAATACCTTTCCATCTCCCACATTACCCGTTGAAGCGGTTTTGATAAGCGTGTCAACTGTTTTTTCTAAAAATTCATCAGATACTACAATGACCAAATACCTTCTTTGTATATCTGTGGTGCTATAAGTAATACCACGATAGACATGTCCTTGTTTTTCGTTTCCGACCCCAGTTACATCCCAATAACTGAAGAAGTTCACCTCAATTCCATGAAGTGCTTTTTTCACCTCATCAAATTTTGATTTTCGAATAATTGCCTCGACTTTTTTCATAATTGATTTTGTTAGTTAATGAGCCAAATATATGTTAATTGAATATTGACCTTTCATAAATTTGGGTATGAAATGTAATTTTTATCATATAAAAATAAATACCCCTTCTTTTTTAGGGGTATGTTAATTTAATGTTAGAAAAATTGAAATATTGAAGAATGAACGAAATTTTTCGTTATTACTAAATGAGAAATCTGTAACAATGAAAGTGGTTTGATGTGTTATCTGTAACACACCGACAGAATAGTTGTAAAAAATTTATGATTATAATAGCTTTGCTATCCAAATACCTAAAGCGATTGCCATAATACCAACAACAATACTTGCAAGCATATAAACAGAAAAGTGCAACAGCTCACCAGACTTTAGAAGGGTATGTTTTTCTAAGGCAAATGTTGAGAATGTTGTAAAACCTCCACAAAAACCTGTAGCCAATAATAGCAGTTGGTTTTCACTCAAAAGATTTTCCTTAAATGAAAATGACAATAAAAAACCTATCAGTAAACACCCTAAAATGTTTACAGTAAATGTGCCTAAGAAAAAGTGCTCATAAAATGAATTAAGATATCTAGAAATAATATACCTAAGCATACTGCCAAATCCACCACCTATAAAAACCAAAAGGGCCTGCTTCATTAGGTCAAAAGTAACTTTTTCTTAAATAAAACGTATAAAATAAATTTTTGAAAAAAATAAAAACCTCACTTATACTATTCAAAGTCAGAGGTACTTGAAAAGAAAGTCTTAACTAAACCGCTTTTTTGTACTTAGTTTCAGAATAACCATTTGGGAAGAGTTTCGTTACTGGGTTTTCTGAAATTTTTTGGAACGGCTTTTTAAATCTGTCCATAGCTCCGTTAACGCTAAAAACTAATAATAGAACGTTAATGAATAATAGAATAAATAAAATGCTAAAAAATGTTGCCATTTGACTATTGCAATTGATACTTCAAAAGTACGTGTTTTCTTATAGTATACGAGCGAAAACCAAAGAATGTTGTCAAACTGTTAATTTTTGTGGTGTGTACAATTAAACTGTTAATTTTTGAGAAAGTGTTTAATTACGAATAAGAATATTATGAAAGCTGCAAAAGAAATAAACACCCATTTTACCCCTTTGTAGTTTTTTGTATGGAGCTTATTATCTTTTTTATACATTATGAATAAAATAACGGCAAAAGTGAACATAAAAAGTCCTGCAAAAATTAATTGTCCCGTCGAAAACATAGTTTTTATATTTTTATACAAAGCTAACGCAAAACAGAACTAATGAAAAGTAAAATAGAAGCTGTAAAGTCATTTCACGAAGCCTTTGGACTAGGAATTTTAAAAAAGCCAACTGCAAACTTGGGCATGGCTAAAAATGAACTCCGATTTAATTTAATGGACGAAGAAAACAAAGAGTATTTAGAAGCCGCAAAAGAAGGAGATTTGGTAGAAGTGGCAGATGCACTGGGTGATATGCTCTATATTTTATGTGGAACTATCTTAGAGCACGGTATGCAGTACAAGATTGAAGAGGTATTTAACGAAATCCAAAGAAGCAATATGAGCAAACTTGGCGCGAATGGCAAACCCATTTATCGCGAAGATGGAAAGGTCTTAAAAGGTCCTAATTATTTTAAACCGGACATTGAAACGATTTTACAAAACTAAAAAAGCACCAATCGGTGCTTTTTTTTAAACTTTAAATCTCCAACCAAATTTATCTTCGGTTCTATTATATTGAATATCTGTAATTCGTTTTTTTAGAAGAGAAGCATAGTCATCATTAAGTTCAGGTAAGTCATAATCAACTCCTTTATAACCAAAGGCAGCTATTGGTGATACAACCGCTGCAGTGCCAGCACCAAACATTTCTTTTAGTTTTCCAGATTTAGCTGCTGTGACAACTTCCGTAACGCTTATTTTACGAACTTCAGTTTTAATACCTTCGTCTTCCGCAATTTCTAAAATACTCTTTCGAGTAATACCATCCAGAATGCGATCACTAGTTGGACCGGTAATTAAAGTATCATTGATTCTAATAAAAATGTTCATTGCTCCGGCCTCTTCAATATACTCATGCGTATTATCGTCGGTCCAAATTACCTGATTGTACCCTTTTTTTATTGCTAATTGAGTAGGGTAAAATTGACCAGCATAATTACCGCCGGCTTTTGCATAACCCACGCCGCCATTGGCAGATCTAGAATATTGTTCTTCAATCAAAACACTAACTTTTCCAGAAAAATAAGCTCCTGAAGGAGCGCAGCAAATAATAAATTTATATTCATCAGCGGGCGAGGCATGAAAACCTATACCAGATGCCATTACAAATGGACGAATGTATAAGGAACTGCCGGGAGTAGTTGGAATCCAATCTTTTTCTAAATGTAATAGTGTTGTAAGTCCTTCTATAAATGTTTCTTCAGGTATTTCAGGAATTGCCATCCGTTTTGCGGAAATGTTCAATCGCTTATGATTATCCAAAGGTCTAAATAACCATGGTTTCCCATCAGTATCTTTATATGCTTTCATCCCTTCAAATATCGATTGACCATAATGAAAGATTTTCGCTGCTGGATCTAAAATAATCGGTTGGTAAGGCATAATTTTAGGTGTTTCCCAGGCACCATTTTTGTAATCACAGACTAACATATGGTCTGAATAGACACTGCCAAAGGCTAAATTGTCAAAATCTACCTCATTTATTTTAGTAGTTTTTGATTTTTCAACCTCAATGTTTTTTAACTGCACTTGCATAATAATACATTTGTAAAAATAAAATTAGCTATTTCTGTTAAGATTTTTTCCTTTTTGTAACTTTAAATGGCCGCCAGGGCCAATACAAATTAAACTTTTTTTAGATATGAAAACTTTTAACATTTTGATTGTGATATTCTTAGTTGTAATGAACAGATATGGACTTGCACAGAGTAATGTATCATATGACAAGTTTGGTACTACTTTCGAAAAATTTGAAGAAACTGGTTCTGAATGGAAAGTTTATGAAAGTTTAAATGCAACGGATACTATTTCAACACAGATTAGAGGCGAAATTGCCGAGGTCTGTCAAGCAAAAGGTTGTTGGATGAAGGTTGATTTGGATAATGGTGATCAAGTATTTGTGAAATTTAAAGATTATGATTTCTTTGTACCCAAAGATGCTGCTCAAAAGGATGTAGTAATGAATGGAAAAGCCTTCATTGAGGAAATGTCTGTTGATGAGCAAAAACATTATGCTGAAGATAAAGGAGCAACCAAAGAAGCAATTGCCAAAATCACAAAACCAAGAAAAACACTAAGGTTTGAGGCTGACGGTGTATTAATTGAAAAATAAATTGAAAAGGAGAATCATCATTACTTCGGATGGTTCAAAAACCATACATTTAGAAGATTGGAACGAACAATACCATTCTAAACATGGTGCTATCCAAGAAGCATATCATGTTTTTATTGAGCATGGTCTTAAATGTTTTCAGAACCGACATATAAACCTTTTGGAAATTGGATTTGGTACAGGCCTCAATGCTTTGATTAGTTTAATTGAATCTAAAAATTTAGGGTTAGGTATAAATTATGTTGGTGTTGAAGCTTATCCAGTTTTAGAAAATGAAATTCGGAAGTTGAATTATATTGACATGCTAAACGCTTCAGATTTTCAAGAGGCTTTTTCATCAATGCACAATTCAGATTGGAATAAACCTATAGCAGTTACCTCTGCCTTTAATCTTACCAAACAGAGGAAAGACTTTAGTACGATTTCTGATGTTGGTTTGTTCAACCTTATCTATTTTGATGCTTTTGGTGCCAGAGTACAACCAGAACTTTGGACGGTGACTATTTTTCAAAAAATGTACACGGCATTGGATTGGAATGGTATATTGGTGACATATTCTGCAAAGGGCAGTGTCAGAAGGGCAATGCAAGAGGTCGGTTTCAAGGTGGAAAGACTTCCTGGTCCGCCCGGTAAACGCGAAATGTTACGTGGGGTTAAAAGCAGATTGTTATAATAAGACTTTTCTACTTTAAATAGTTTAGCTCTTAAAAAGTCATAAACTTTAAACAATAGTGTTAAACCTAAATTAAGACCTCTTAATCAGCGATTTAAAACAGTTATCTTTATTAAAAATGATGGAATGAAGGTTTTGATTACAGGGGCTACAGGACTGGTGGGCAATGCCATTGTTAAGAAATTACATGCCAAGGGAATTCAAGTCAATTATTTGACTACAAGAAAAAATAAGATAGTTATTAAGGAAGACTATCAAGGATACCATTGGAGTCCTGAAAAATTTGAAATAGACAATAACTGTTTTGTAGATGTTTCAACTATAATTAATTTGGCTGGAGCAACTATTTCAAAAAGATGGACGGAATCCCATAAAAATGAGGTGCTAAATAGTCGTGTAAATAGTTTAAAAACGCTAAAAAAAGGTCTAAAACAAAGGAATTTCTCACAAATTGAATCTTTTGTTTCCGCCTCGGCAGTTGGTATCTATCCTACTTCTTTATCAACATTATATACTGAAGATGAAGACCAAATAGATGATAGTTTTTTGGGCAATGTTGTTAAGGTTTGGGAAGATGAAATAGATAGCTTTAATGATTTCGGTTTCAAGGTTTCCAAAATACGTATTGGTTTAGTGCTCTCTAAAGAAGGTGGGGCACTACCTAAAATGGCAAAACCTATAAAAAATTATGTTGGGTCCGCATTTGGTGCCGGCGAACAATGGCAATCATGGATTCATATTGAAGACTTGGCAAGAATGTTTCTTTTTGTATCATTAAACCAGTTATCGGGTACCTTTAATGGTGTTGCGCCTAATCCAGTTACAAATAGTAAAATGACCATTGAATTGGCAAAGACCTTAAGACGTCCATTAATATTGCCAAATGTTCCTGAGTTTGTAATGAAGTTCTTGTTGGGTGAAATGGCCTATTTATTATTTGCAAGTCAAAGGGTTAGTAGCAAGCGTATTGAGAAAAAAGGTTTTCAATTTCACCACCTCAATATTTGCAAGGCGTTAGAGGCAATATATCATAAAAATTCTGATACGCAAACAAGGGTTTCCGATTATAGTAAAGAGTTTGCTTAACCATATGGCATTTAGATAAAATAAAGAATCCGCTAATAGCGGATTTTTTTGTATTTGTTGATGACATTTTGACATTTTTGTACAATTGGCAGTACTTTTGCCATCTTACATTTGAAAATTAAATTTTATACTTATGAGCAAGAAAAGTAAGGTTCAAGAAATGGAGGAAGAGTTAGAACAAAAACAACCCGTTGAAGAGACTGAACTTAACGCTGAAGATAATAATGAAGGTGTTGAAAATATAGAAGAGTTATTATCTGTTGAAGACCAACTAAAAGAGGACCTTGCCAAAGAAAAAGATAAGTTTTTAAGACTCTTTGCAGAGTTTGAAAACTTTAAAAAGCGTACCTCAAAAGAACGCATGGATCTTTTCAAAACCGCAGGGCAAGATGTGATTGTGTCGATGTTACCAATATTTGATGATTTTGACAGAGCCTTAAAAGAAATTTCAAAATCAGAAGATAATGAGCTTTTTAAGGGTGTTGAGCTTATCAATAATAAGTTTCGAGAAACCTTAAAAAACAAAGGGCTTTCTGAAATGGAGGTTGGACAAGGAGATGCTTTCGACGCAGAAATTCATGATGCTGTTACACAAATACCAGCCCCTGATAAAAAATTGAAAGGAAAAATCATAGACGTCATTGAAAAGGGTTTTAAACTGGGGGACAAAATCATTCGCCATCCAAAAGTTGTGGTAGGTAATTAATACAATCTTATGAAGCAAGATTTTTACGAAATACTGGGAGTTTCAAAGGGCGCAACTGCGGCTGAGATAAAGAAAGCTTATCGCAAGAAAGCTATTGAGTTCCACCCAGATAAGAATCCGGGTGATTCAACGGCTGAGGAAATGTTTAAAAAAGCTGCTGAAGCATATGAAGTATTGAGTGATCCAGATAAACGTGGTAAATATGACCAATTCGGTCATGCTGCCTTTGAAGGTGGTGGCTTTGGCGGCGGCGGTATGAATATGGACGATATCTTCAGTCAATTCGGTGATATTTTTGGCAGTGCTTTTGGCGGCGGCGGTTTTGGTGGTTTCAGCGGTTTTGGAGGAGGTCAGCGAAGGGTGAAAGGGAGTAACCTTAGAATTCGAGTGAAAATGACCCTTGAAGAAGTAGCTAGCGGTGTTGAGAAAAAAGTAAAAGTGCGAAGAAAGGTTCAGGCCGATGGTGTTACTTATAAAACATGCTCTACTTGTAATGGAAGTGGACAAGTGACTAAAATCACAAATACCATTCTTGGACGCATGCAAACAGCGGCTACCTGCAATACTTGTGGAGGTGCTGGCCAAACAATTGATAAACGACCCAGTGATGCGGATGCCCAAGGTCTAAAAGTAGTTGAAGAAACTGTTTCCATTAAGATTCCCGCTGGGGTAGAAGAAGGTATGCAGTTAAAGGTTTCTGGTAAAGGTAATGGTGCACCAGGTGATGGTATTTCCGGCGATTTATTGGTAGCTATAGAAACTGAGGAGCATGCGACCCTAAAGCGCGAAGGCGATAACCTTCATTACGATTTGTACATTAGTTTTTCAGAAGCAGTTTTAGGTAGCTCAAAAGAGATTGATGCTGTTGGTGGTGCGGTTAGAATAAAGTTAGAAGCAGGTATTCAATCAGGTAAAATTTTAAGATTGAGAGGTAAAGGGATTCAAAGCCTTAATGGTTATGGCAGTGGTGATCTTTTGGTGCATGTAAATGTTTGGACCCCTAAAGAATTAAATAGGGAGCAAAAGGAGTTTTTTGAGCGTATGCAGAATGATGATAATTTTGAACCAAAACCAGAAAAATCCGATAAGTCTTTCTTTGAAAAAGTAAAAGATATGTTCTCTTAACAGTTTTACTATTGCTAATTAAATAAAAAACGTATATTTGACATAGATGCTGTACTCAGCATCTAATTTTCTTTTTCATAGCAATTTTTTTCCCATCCTTGATTCATTAAGGGTGGGTTTTGTGTTTTAGAACTTAATTAAGGGAAGAACATATACCTCAATTATACTATATTGTTTGCCGATTTTTAAATAGATGTATCTTTGATAAAATTGATTGCATGAGCCACATTCTTGTTGCTGAAAATGTTTCCAAAAAATTTGGAGAGCATACAGCACTGAGCAACTTTTCCCTTGAAATTCCTGAGAACTGTATCTATGGTCTTTTAGGCCCCAATGGTGCAGGGAAAACCACTTTAATTAGAATAATAAACCAAATTACATACCCAGATTCTGGCCAGATTTTGTTTGAGGGGTGTCCTTTAGCCCCAGAACACATTGCCACAATAGGATACCTTCCTGAAGAGCGCGGCTTATACAAAAGTATGAAGGTGGGTGAACAAGTTTTATATCTAGCACAATTAAAAGGGCTTTCAAAAACTGAAGCAAAAAAGAGATTGAAATACTGGTTTGAACGCCTAGAAATTGGAGATTGGTGGAACAAAAAGATACAAGAACTCTCTAAAGGCATGGCACAGAAAATACAGTTTATCATAACGGTTTTGCATGAACCAAAACTGTTAATTTTTGATGAGCCTTTTAGCGGTTTTGATCCTATAAACGCCAATAAGATAAAAGATGAAATTTTAGAGTTAAAGAAGAGAGGTACGTCTATCATTTTTTCTACCCATCGTATGGAATCGGTAGAAGAATTATGCGACTATATTACCCTGTTGCACCAATCTGAAAAGGTCTTGGATGGAAAATTAAGTGATATAAAAAAAGCCTATAAGAACAATATTTTTAGAGTTGGTCTGAATGTGAAGAATGATGGCGAAAAAATAATACAACAATTCAAAACTAAATTCAAAATTTCTGATGACACCTATGACAATGTAGAAATGCAGCTTGATTTTACGTTGCAATTACCCAATACAGATACCACGGCTGTATTAAATCAACTGACTTTAAATGGAACGATTAATCATTTTGAAGAGGTAATACCTACGGCCAACGATATTTTTATACAGACCGTAAAGACAAAAGATAAATGAACAAGCTTAAGCTAATTATCAAGAGAGAGTATTTGGCGAAGGTTCGGAACAAGTCTTTTGTTATTATGACTTTTTTAAGTCCCATTTTGATGGTAGGTATGATTGTATTAATTGCATTTTTGACCAAAGTGAATGATAGTGAAAAACGCATCATTACAGTGTTAAACGAAAGTGATTATTTTTCGAACTCATTTAATCAAACAGAGAGTATTTCATATATTGATTTAAGAAATGTAACCTTTGATGAAGCCAAAGATTCTACTCTTTCTATGGGTAATTATGGATTGTTGTACATTCCTAAAAAAGATGGCTTGGAGGCTACGGCCAACAATGCTTTTTTATACACAAAGGAAAGTCCAGTAAGCACAATACTAGAACGAGTAGAGACTATTTTTCAAAATAGATTGCGTCAAGGCAGGTTACAAGAATTAGGGGTTTCGGCAAAGGACTTTGCTGATATAGAAGGAGACTTCGAGATGAAAACTTCAACTTTTGATGGGCAGCAAAATATAAAAGGTATTAACGAGATAAAAGCTGTTATTGGGGGTGGGTTTGGTTACCTTATTATGATGTTTATCATTATTTATGGAGGCTTTGTAATGCGAAGTGTTATTGAAGAAAAGACCAGTCGTATTATCGAAGTAATTATTTCTTCTGTAAAGCCTTTTCAATTGATGCTTGGCAAAATTATAGGTACTTCTTTAGCTGGGATTACACAATTTGCCATTTGGATTTTCTCCGCATCCCTATTGCTCTTTGTTGCCATGCTATTGCTTGATATTGATTTGAATGCGTTGAACGCAAACCCAATGATGGAGCAAAATGCCATGGTAAATATGGCAGTAATACCAGAGTCTTCAGATAATGAAATGCAAAAATATGCTGAAGAGCTTTTCAAAATTCCATGGATATTGTTACTAAGTTCTTTTGTGCTCTATTTTATTTTAGGTTATCTTATTTATAGCTCCATCTATGCAGCTATTGGAGCTGCAGTGGATAATGAAACAGATACACAACAGTTTATATTTCCCATTATTCTTCCTTTAATGTTGGCAATTTATGTAGGTTTCTTTTCGGTTTTCAGCAATCCGCATGGGCCGATAGCAGTAGGTTTCTCATTATTCCCGTTAACTTCGCCCATAGTTATGTTAATGCGATTGCCAGGTGGAATTGGGGAAGGTGGTGTGCCTTTATGGCAATTTTTAACCAGTATTGTGTTATTAATCACTACCTTTTTGGGTATCGTTTGGTTAGCGGCGAAGATTTACAGGATAGGAATTTTAATGTATGGAAAAAAGCCTACCTATCGAGAGTTATTTAAATGGCTCAAATATTAATTGATGATTCAAGATAAAGCAAAAGACATACAAGAAATCATAGAAAAAGACATTTGGGGTTCTATTCAAGATTTTCTTAATTGGGGGTTTCATTATGGTGAGGGTTCAAATTCTATTCATATTACAATAGGGCTTTTGTTACTGCTTACAGTAGCGTTTTTTTTAACCGGTTTTGTATTAAAATGGGTTAGAAGGTTTTTCACTCGAAAAATGGACCAAGAAGATAAACTCAAATTTATCAGCATCTTTAAGTTTATTAAATATGTGGTTTATTTGGTGGTCATTCTCTTAACTATGAGTGCTGCAGGTATTAATGTAACCGTAATACTTACGGCTTCAGCAGCTCTTTTCGTTGGTTTGGGCTTGGCTTTACAAGAATTATTTCAAGATATCATTGGAGGTGTTTTTATTATTGTGGACAAGTCGCTAAGGGTAGGTGATATTGTCGAAGTAGAAGGAAAAGTGGGTAAGGTTTTTGAGATAAAGTTACGCACTACACGTGCATTGACGCGAGATGATAAAGTCATTATTATCCCTAATCATAAGTTTATCAGCGATATCATTCATAATTATACCCAAAATCATAAAACGACTAGAGAGAAGGTAAGTGTTGGAGTTGCTTATGGAAGCGATGTAGAACTGGTCACTCGACTACTAACACAAGTTGTCAATGAACAAAAGGGAGTATTGAAAAACCCCAAGCCTTTTGTATTATTTGAAGATTTTGGAGATTCGGCCCTCCTTTTTTCTGTTAACTTTTATACCAATGATAGTTTTGGAGATCCTAAAATAAAGAGTAGTATTCGCTACGCAATTGATACTAAGTTTAGGGTAAATAACGTTAGAATTCCATTCCCGCAACGCGATGTACATCTATTTCAGCATATAAAAAGTTCTGACCAGTAGCCATAATGGTAAAAAAAACCCTTCAAAACGCTTACTTAATCTTGATATTGACACTGTCATTATCAACTTTCTCTCAAAGTACGGATCTAGTCAGGGTCGAATACCTTAGAATACCTGAAAATGACACAGGTATTCAGACTTCACGTTATAAGTTTCTTCTAAATGCACCAATTAAAGTAAATACTAATAATTATTTAGTAATTGGGGCAGAATACAATCAATTTGATGTTGATTATTCTAGAGAACTGCCATTTGATAAAAGTGAGCTTCAGAAGTTTCATATTATTGATATGAATCTAGGATATATTACAAAATGGAATGAAAATTGGCGATTTATAGGTATTCTCACCCCCAGATTTGCGTCTAACTTTACTAATGGTATTATATCCGATGACTTTTTCTTCAATGCAACTGCAACACTTTGGAAAGAAAAAAAGAATGTAGAAAAACCTTTTAGAATCGTCTTAGGACTGTCATTTAACAGCACCACTGGACTTCCAATTCCTCTGCCTTTAGTAAGTTATTATAAAAGGTTCCACCCGAATTGGTCATATACGTTAGGAATTCCTAAAATGAACTTTAAATATCATCCAAACAAAAAGAATACGATACAAATGGCACTGTTATTGGATGGATACTTTATAAATGTTCAAGACGACATAGAATTACCCGATAATATGGTGGGTTCAAAAATTTCATTATCCGCACTCGTAGGCATAGTGGGATATCAATACAACATCACCAAAATGATGTCACTATATGTTTTAGGTGGCCGATCATTTATTCAAGAAGGTATTTTGAGAAATGACCGTCGTGATAGAACATTTTTATTAAATAGTGAGGCAAATTTTTATCTTAGAACAGGATTTAAAATATCAATCTTTTAAAAGAAGACATGTCAAAAATATTAGTAATTGAGGATGAAGCAGCCATTAGAAGGGTTTTGGTCAAAATATTAAGTGAAGAAAATAATAGTTATGAAGTTTCTGAGGCTGAAGATGGCGTAAAAGGCATGGAAACCATAAAAAAAGATGATTTTGATTTGGTGCTTTGCGATATTAAAATGCCTAAAATGGATGGAGTTGAGGTCTTGGAAGCTGCTAAGAAAATAAAACCTGAAATTCCTTTTATTATGATTTCTGGACATGGCGACTTAGATACTGCCGTTAATACCATGCGTCTTGGAGCTTTCGATTATATTTCAAAACCACCAGATTTGAATAGATTGTTGACCACAGTGCGTAATGCACTTGATAAGAAAGAACTAGTAGTCGAAAACAAAATTCTAAAGAAGAAGGTCAGTAAGAATTATGAAATGATTGGCGAAAGTCCAGAAATAGATATCATTAAAGACATGATTGAAAAGGTGGCTCCAACTGATGCCAGAGTACTTATTACAGGTTCAAATGGTACAGGTAAAGAACTGGTCGCCCATTGGGTGCATGAAAAAAGTCAACGTTCATCTGCTCCGTTTATTGAAGTGAACTGTGCTGCAATTCCGTCTGAACTTATTGAGAGTGAGCTTTTTGGACATGTTAAAGGTGCATTTACATCAGCAGTGAAAGACAGAGCAGGTAAGTTTGAAGCTGCAAATAAAGGGACTATTTTTTTGGATGAGATTGGTGATATGAGTTTGTCCGCACAAGCAAAGGTTCTGCGCGCACTACAAGAAAATAAAATTTCTAGGGTTGGAACTGACAAAGACATCAAGGTTGATGTTCGCGTGGTTGCCGCTACGAATAAGGATTTAAAGAAAGAGATTCAAGATGGAAAGTTTCGTGAGGATTTATACCACCGTCTTGCTGTTATTTTGATTAAAGTCCCGTCATTGAATGACAGGCGTAATGATATTCCTTTATTGATTGAACATTTTTCAAATAAAATAGCGGAAGAGCAAGGTACGGTGATAAAAGCCTTCTCTAAGAAAGCAGTGAATCTATTAAAAGGCTATGATTGGACAGGTAATGTTCGTGAATTGAGAAACGTAGTGGAGCGGCTTATAATTTTAGGGGGTAACGAGGTCAATGAAGATGATGTAAAACTATTTGCAAGTAAATAATTACTTTACAGGGCAGCCATTTAAGCGTGTTAAAGCATCATAAGTAATCTCTTTCACCCTTTTATGATAATAAATTTTGGCCTCTGAATGCGAGCCTTTCCTAAGCTGCTCTTTAGTTTTAGTATGAATTTTTGATATGAAGTTAAAAGCATCTGGGCAGTCTACATATTGTATAACTTTATCTAAAGAATTTTCAAACTCGGCAAGACTTTGATTCATAGTCTCGCGAAGTTGTTTGGCTTTTGATAAAAGTACTCCACCTTGATCGTTCAGCACTTGTTTGGTGTTAAGTACCAAAAGGTCGTCTCCATATTCACTTTGGTCATTATTTTCAAATTCTTCTAAAGCTTCTATACTGTTTAAAGTATTCTTCATAGCAATCTCTAAAAATGTTTTAGAGTCTTCAAACGATTTTGATTTAGTAGCTACCTTTAGATTTTTTTCTGCTTCAGTTATGTTTTTAAGGGCATTTTCACAACCACAATCTTTGAAGTTCTTTTTGGTATTATTGATTCCTCTTAAAGCTTTGTAAGCATAATATTTAGCCTTTTCGAAGTTATCGGCTTTTATGGCAAGTTGAGTCTGGTCTTTAATAAACTCAGTATGCTGATTGGCAAATGCACAAGCATTCAAGGTAGTAAACGACGCCATTATCCAAAGAGCTAAAAGCCCTAAAACAGCAGCTATGACAAGCACAGCTCTTCTGTAGGTTTTCATAAAAGTATGATTTGGTGTTTCAAAGGTACTTCAGGGTGTTAGCGAATTAAAATTCTATCGTTTAAAACCCTTTTTTTTACTTTGAAATGAAAGATTTTCTTAAAAAATCGATGAATTGCGTCATTTAGCTGTTTGCATTTAAATCATCAAAATTGCTTATATTTCTATCTATGGATAATATTAGTATAGATTCTTACCGGGTTGATGGCCCAACAAAACTTTCTGACCGTTCTACTAATGTTGATTTTGGGTTGGAGAACAAAGCTCTAAAGAAAGAGCTAAAAGAGGTTAGTGAAGAACTTGCCTCTTTTCAAGATACTTTGTACGCACATGGTAAATACGGAGTACTAGTATGTTTACAAGGAATGGACACGGCAGGTAAAGATAGTTTGATACGTGAAGTTTTTAAAGAACTAAATGCACGTGGTGTAGAGGTGCATAGTTTTAAAGTACCCACATCATTAGAGTTGAATCATGATTATTTATGGAGACATTATATCGCACTACCAGAACGTGGAAAATTTAGTGTTTTTAATCGAACCCATTATGAAAATGTCTTGGTCACCAAAGTTCACCCGCAATATATTTTGGGAGAGAATATTCCAGGTGTGGATAGCGTAGAAGATATAAATGAAGCGTTTTGGGAAAGAAGATATAGACAGATTAATGATTTTGAACGACACATTGTGGAAAATGGTACCCTAATCTTTAAATTCTTTTTGCATCTTTCAAAAGAAGAACAACGTCAACGTTTATTAAGACGACTAGAACTAAAACAAAAGAATTGGAAATTTTCCCCTGGTGATTTAAAAGAACGAAAACTTTGGAATCAATATCAGGTTTGTTATGAAGAGGCCATCAATAAAACCTCAAAACCCCATGCACCTTGGTACATTATTCCAGCAGACAATAAAAAAGCAGCACGTGTTTTAGTTGCTTCCATTTTATTACAATCGTTAAAAAAATACAAAGATGTTCAAGAGCCAGAGCTTGATGATGAAATAAAGTCTAATTTAGAAATCTTTAAACAAGAATTAGAAAAAGAAAAAGAATGAGAATTACGCTCCTAATTACACTTTTTGCCATAAGTAGTATTTTTTCGCAAACGGAAGATGAAAGGCAAATGAAGGCAATTTACGATATGGCCCTGACAGAAGGTAAAGCCTACGATTGGCTCAATTATTTATCAAATCAAATAGGGGGTCGACTATCTGGTTCAGTGCAGGCTCAGCAAGCTGTTGAATACACACAAAATCAATTGGACTCTTTGGGATTGGATAGGGTTTGGTTGCAGCCTGTGATGGTGCCAAAATGGGTGAGAGGCACGCCTGAATTTGCCTATATAGAAACCAAACCGGGTCTAACCACTAATGTCCCTATTTGTGCCTTGGGGGGGTCTGTTGCTACACCAGATGTAGGAATCAAAGCCAATGTTATAGAAGTTAACGGAATAGAAGATTTAGAAAAACTTGGCTCAGAAAAAATTAAGGGTAAAATAGTGTTTTATAACCGCCCAATGGACCCTACTGAAATCAGTACTTTTAGTGCTTATTCTGGTTGTGTAAATCAGCGTTATTCGGGTGCAGCTGAAGCTGGCAAATACGGAGCTATAGGAATTATTGTACGTTCTATGAATCTTAGATTAGATGATTATCCGCATACAGGATCCATGAGTTATGGTGATACACCAGTTCAAAACCGAATTCCTGCTGCGGCAATAAGTACGAAAGGTGCTGATTTATTGAGTACAACCCTTCAGTTAAACCCTGAGATTAACTTTTATTTTAAACAGAACTGTAAACAGTTTGATGATGTTGAGTCTTATAATGTTATTGGTGAGATAAAAGGATCGACGTACCCAAATGAAATTATGGTCGTAGGTGGTCATTTAGATTCTTGGGATTTGGGAGATGGTTCACATGATGATGGAGCAGGCGTTGTGCAAAGTATGGATGTACTTCGTTTGATTAAAGCTAGTGGGTATCAGCCTCAACGAACTATTCGTGTGGTTTTGTTCATGAATGAAGAAAACGGTCTTAGGGGTGGTAATAAATATGCAGAAGTGGCGAAAAGTAAAAATGAAAATCATGTTTTCGCATTGGAAAGTGATGCAGGTGGATTCACTCCTCGCGGATTTTCTTTTGATTGTTCTGATGAAGATTTTGCTCAGGTTGAAGGTTGGAAAAAACTTTTTGAACCCTATTTAATACATATGTTTATAAAGGGAGGTAGTGGCGCTGATATTGGACCTTTAAAAGACGAAGGTTTGGTTTTGGCAGGCTTACGGCCAGACTCTCAGCGCTATTTTGATCATCATCATGCAGAAAATGATACTTTTGAGCATGTGAATAAACGTGAACTAGAGCTTGGTGCTGCTACAATGACCAGTTTAATTTATTTAGTAGATAAATATGGTTTCGGAGTTCAAAAGAAGGTCAAGGGCTAAATAATTAACCACTTTTTCGTTTTTGAATCTATTCTAATTGATTATTATGTTCTTATAATTTATTTCATAAGGCTCCCCACAATGAGCTTGTAAACATATACATCTGTTTGAAGGAACGTCACCTTGCTCGGTCTATTTTTAGGCTAGATGTTCACTTTTAGATGAGTTATAGTATATGTGAATTTTTTGCTATTCATAGTAAAGCACTACCTTTGCCGCTTAATAAAAATGAGCAAAATGCAAGACGGTATATACGCAAAATTTAATACAACAAAAGGTGAGATTTTAGTTAAATTAACTCATGATAAAACACCTGGTACGGTGGGTAATTTTGTTGCTTTAGCTGAGGGTAATATGGAAAATGAGGCAAAACCACAAGGTAATCCTTACTACGACGGTCTTAAATTTCATAGAGTGATTCCAGATTTTATGATTCAAGGCGGATGTCCACAAGGGACTGGAACGGGTAGTCCCGGATATCAGTTTGATGATGAGTTTCATCCAGACTTAAACCATTCAGAACCTGGTGTACTTTCTATGGCCAATGCTGGACCCGGCACTAACGGGAGTCAATTTTTTATCACCCACGTACCTACACCTTGGTTAGACAATAAACATACCGTTTTTGGTCATGTTGAGAGTGGACAGGAAGTTGTTGATATAGTTGACCAAGGTGATGTCATTGAAAGTCTTGAGATAATTAGAGTAGGAGAGGAAGCCGAAAAGTTTACAGCAATTGAATCTTTTAGAACTTTTGAAGGTGCCAGAGAAAAAAGGATATCAGAGCAAAAAGCACAAGCCGAGGCTGCCATGGAAGAACTAGCTGCTGGCTTTGATAAGACCGAATCTGGGTTACGCTACAAGATGATACAGACCGGTTCTGGCGTAAAAGCTGAAAAAGGGAAAACAGTATCTGTTCATTATGAGGGAAGCCTACCCGATGGTCAAATATTTGATTCTTCGTTTAAAAGAAACAAGCCTATTGATTTTCAATTAGGTGTCGGCCAAGTGATTTCTGGTTGGGATGAAGGTATTGCATTATTAAAAGTCGGTGATAAAGCACGTTTTGTGATTCCTTCGCATCTTGGTTATGGAAGAGCTGGTGCCGGCGGTGTTATTCCTCCAGATGCCACTCTAATATTTGATGTCGAATTAATGGACGTAAAATAAAGACGAAATCAGTGTTTAGAAAACCTGTTTATGAGTTGTTCATAGCTACTAAATAATAAAAAGCCTTCTTATTAGGGGCTTTTTTATTTTGCCCTATTCACGCTCAAGAACAACAGAAATAAGTTGATAGCGAGCAAGAAAAGTAAAATCGTAAAAAAAGTATTCATTGGATTGTGGTTATTTAGAGTGAAAGAATCTTTCACTTATAACAATTAAACGGAGAAAAACCCTACTTATTTTTTAGAACCACTAACACTTATAAATAAAAGTGCCAAATTGATGGCAAGTAGGCTTAAAAGAATACCCAAAAAAGTAATCATGTTGTGTTAATTTAAGGGGGAAACTAAAATTGTTTAACTTTTAGACGCTAAAATCTATTTTAGTTGCGCAAACCTTCAACAAAATACAAACAAAAAGCCCCCAACTAAAAAGTGGGGGCTTTCATATAAAAAAGTGTGCTGTTAACCTTAATCTATAACTTGTACATTTACGGCGTTCAATCCTTTTTTACCTTGCTGTAGTTCGAATTCTACATTGTCACCTTCTCTAATCTCATCGATTAAACCTGAAATGTGTACGAAGTGATCTGTGTTTGAACCTTCTTCAGTAATAAAGCCATAGCCCTTAGAATCATTGAAGAATTTTACTGTTCCTTTACTCATAATAAAAAATAAAAATTAATTTGAGCTGCAAAGGTACGTTTAATTTGTTGACAATGAATCACTTTATGTTAATTTTTGGTAAAATTTAGGTTGTCGGGTCAGGCGTCATCCTCAAATAGGGCTTAATTACATCGACTCCTTTATCGAAGATTTCTTTTGCCTCAGCAGTAGGAATAGCAGGACTTACGACTACATCTTCACCATTTTTCCAATTGGCAGGTGTAGCTACTTTATGATAAGCAGTTAACTGCAAAGAGTCAATTACTCGCAATAGCTCATGAAAATTACGACCTGTTGAGGCAGGATAAGTCAAAATCAATTTTATAGTCTTATCGGGTGCGATAATAAATACCGAACGAACTGTCAAATTATTATCAGCCTTTGGGTGAATCATATCATATAAATCAGAAACTTTTCTATCTTCATCAGCAACAATAGGAAAGTTGACCGTTGTTTTTTGAGTTTCATTAATGTCCTTTATCCATTCGTTATGAGAGTTGGTGCCATCAACACTTAGTGCCATCATTTTTACTTTACGTTTGTCAAACTCTACTTTAAATTTAGCAGCAGTACCTAACTCGGTCGTGCAAACTGGAGTGAAATCCGCTGGATGTGAAAATAATATGCCCCAACCATCACTTAAATAATCATAAAAATTTAGTGTTCCTTGCGAAGTTTCTGCCGTAAAATCTGGTGCTGTATCGCCCAATCGTAATGTTGCCATTTTTCTTGATTTTTGATTTATAAATTTGAATACTCTATAAAATTAGTGGATTAAAAACCTAAGATGATTTTATAGCGGTTAAAAATCTATTAAAATTTTGTTTCAAACTATGATTTTGATCAGTTTAAAAAACAAAGTTTGGTATTTTTATGCATGGAAAAATACAACTTAGAAGAATTACGCTACCCTATTGGAAAATATAAAATTCCTAGTCCTATTTCCGAAGACCAATTGTCAGAATGGATATCAATTTTAGAGCATTTACCGCAACGTTTGAGTAATATGGTAAGTGGACTTTCCGAAACACAATTAAATACTCCATACCGACCACAAGGTTGGTCAGTAAGGCAATTGGTGCACCATATTTCTGATAGCCATCATCATAGTTATATTCGATTTAAATGGGCACTGACAGAAGATAACCCTATAATTAAACCGTATTTTGAAAAAGAATGGTCAAATCTTTTTGATGCTAAAATAGCGCCAATTCAAATGTCATTAAATCATTTAAGTGCTGTGCATGCAAAATTGGTTTATTTATTAAAAGGACTTTCTCAAGAAGATTTACAGCGCAAATTCACTCATCCTGATGGAAATGAAGAATCAACTTTAAAAGAGAACATTGGTAGGTATGCTTGGCATGGTACCCATCACCTCACCCATATTGAGAATTTAATTAATAGGGAAGGCTGGTAATTATACTTTTTTAGCCATCAACCACATTTCTTTTTCTTTCTCAAGCACATGGGGAAGTTCAATAAAGGCTTCCTGAACAATTTGGTAGCCATGTTTTTTATAAAACTGTAGTGGCTTGCCTTTTTTCATAGCATATAGCCAAACCAATTCTTTTTGATGTGTTTGTGCTAAGTTATTGACAAACTCTAGTGCTTTTGTTCCAATACCAGATGCTGAATATGCCTTTAAAAGGTATATTTTATTGATAAGCAGGTTGTTAGGTGATAAAAAGAAGCCTTCTTTGGCATTTAAGGTCACATTTAGAATACCAAGGTCCGTTCCGTCTGTTGTAATAATATAGAGAAGTTGAAGAGGGTCTCTTAGCGCATTGTATATAGGTTCTTTGGTTAGAAAAGCATTTATAAAAGGTGTTGGGTCAGAATTTTTCCAAAGATGTAAATAATGTTCTTTATATGATTGAACACCTACATTTATATATCGAGTTAGATTTTCTGTAGTAACTGATATGAAATTGATGTTCATATTGAAATTCAATTAGCTTCTCCACCTTCTGGACCGTAAAAGATGACCCATGTAGAAAAGTCTTCAGTAAAATTTTCAAAACGATGGTTCACACCAGCAGGAACAAAAAGAAAATCACCAGGAGCAAAAGTGGTCTTATTATTTCCATTTATAAACTCACCAGTGCCAGAGACGACGACATAAACTTCGTCGCGAGAGTGGGGCTGTTGTAAATCAAATTTTTCTGGCTTGTAGATTTCTAATGATAAGGTTCCATGTTCGAACAACTTCAAAAATTGGCTACTTTGATTGGTAAGCTTTTGTAAAGCCTCTTCAGGATTTATTTTCATGACTAATTCATCACCCATTTAATATTGCAACCAATACTAGGTTTTTGGTTTTCTGAAATGGTTTTTCCCATCAATAGATTGTCCAAAGCATTTCTTAAATCATTGCCGGTTAAAGGAATTCCGTTACCCGGCCTTGAATCATCTAATTGACCGCGATAAACCAAATCTAAATCATCATTGAACAAATAGAAGTCTGGAGTACAAGCTGCATCATAGTTTTTAGCAATTATTTGGGTTTTATCATATAAATATGGAAAAGAATACCCTGCTTTTTTTGCCGTTTTGGCCATTAAATGTGGGGCATCTTGTGGATAGTTTTCTACATCATTACTTGAGATTGCAATAAAACCAATACCCTTTTTCTGATATTCGTCCCCTAGTTTAGCTAGCTCTGGGTTTACGTGTATTACAAAAGGGCAATGGTTACAAATGAACATAATGACTGTTCCTTTTTCTCCTTTTGATTCTTGTAGACTCAAGGTTTGTTCACTTACCGTATCGAACAATGAGAAGTCAGGGGCTTTAGTGCCTAAAGGCAGCATATTACTCGGTGTACGTGCCATATCATAACAATTTAGCTTCAAACTAAAGTACTTCGGTCAACTTTGTTTCTATAAATTAATTATTGATTTGATTTAAGTGATTATTGACACCCGTCATTTGCCAATGTCCTAAACTAATTGGAATGTTACCTATAGTATTCAATTGATCGAAAAAGTCTTTAAGTCGAAATTCTTTACTTTCAGCTTCTTTCATTTTTGCAAAATCAGCCATTGCAGATTCCATTAAGTACTTTCCTGTAATATAACTGGTTCCGTACCCAGGTTGCCTGAGATACAGATGCTGTTCAAATATTAAAAGTTCTTTTTCCGTTTTCATCCATCCTCTAGGCGTAAATTCAGAATGGATTCCGCCCGCTTCTTCCATGGTCATTTGATTAGCATGAGCATATAAAGAGCCAAGACCTCGTGCGGCACGTTGTGCAATCATAATATAAACAATTTCTCGAACCCTAGGATTATCGTCATAAAGCCCTGCATCCATAAAAATTTCTTCCACACCGGTTGCCATACCTTCATTTCTAGAATCAAAAATATTATAGAGCAACGCACCTTTTCTAATCTCGCTTTGATGGGGTTCGATATCCATTCTAGCAAGTTCAAACCAATGGTAAAAATGTGAGTATAAAGGCCCGGCGTGATAATGCCTTCCTATTTCAAAAAAGTTTCGTTTTTCTTCAGGGATAAAAGTTCCTAGGTGGGCATAAAGTGCAGGTTTAAAATAATCTTTTACCGTTACAATGTCTTCGACTGCCAGAAACTGCAGTAAATCATCGGCTGCTTTTTCGGTCATTTCTTGAAATTCTTCGGGGTTTGAAGCAGCCTTAAGCTTGGGTAAGTTTCTATTACGGTGTTCCTCTAATTTTAAAGCGGACCAGGCTCTTGCTAATTCACGCTTTAAAAGTTGTACTTCATCTTCCCAAGTCATGGGAACCAAATGAACATTTTGTAGATACCAAGTGTAGTTTTCCTTACCTATGCCCGAAGGCCCTGTTTTTTTCTCTCCCTCTTTTTCAAGCCAATTGGCCAGCTCATTAGTGGCTTCTATTGCAGTATCAATAGCTTTGATGAGCTTTTTGTCCGTTTTGAGATATTCCCATTCACGAATAGCTTTTAGATTCTTTGATTGGTTTTTGATATCTCTGATTCCTGTAACCCACAAATCTCTTGCATTACCAGTTAAATTTTGTTTTGCTTGTCGATAGAATTCTGGAATTTTATTTAAATCAGTCAAGAGCTTTTCTCTTGATGGATTATCGAGCGGAAAATCATAAGTCCATATCTCAATAGTAGTGTGATTTGTAGGGCCTTCATGTGCTGGTACGTCACTGCGGCTCATCCATATAACTTTGTAAAAGGCAGGATCGCGGACCCAAGGTTTTAATATCTTATGATTGAAATCATAACCGTTCATTTCGGCTCGTACAATATGCCAATCTACTCTTTGGGCGATTGACCAATCGGTAGTATCTATTTTAACTAATTTAGTTTCTAAAGCTTTAAACGTGGGCCAACGTTTCTCAAAAGATTCAAGAGAATAGTCTGGAACCCCGTTTAATTTAGGAGGGTTTTCAAATGTTCGCCATTCTTTGAAAAGATTAACGAGTTCCTCATGTGAATTGATAGAAGGGTCGTCATTGGTTGAAAAACCAAAGAGTAATATGGGAACCAAAATAATTGTCGCCAATAAATAAAACTGTTTCATTTTACTTTTTTGTTTGTCAAAACAAGCTTGTTCTTGTTTAGTTTCAAAAAGATAAGAAATTAATTAAACCTGAGAAGTTGATAATTCTGGTTTTTTTCTCAAGCACGAATCAAAGTTACTAGAAAGCTCACTTAATTATATAATATCCGATTCAGAAAAAGTTGCATTATATTGCTTGTTGTAAAATTTTACTTTTTGGAGCAACTCATAGATAACGTCCATATCAATTTTGATTCAAATACTCTTTGGACGTTAAATGTTGCTTTAGCTTTAGTGATGTTTGGCATAGCTCTTGAAATTTCTGTAAGCGATTTCAAACAACTAATTCGAAGTCCAAAATTGGTAATTACTGGGGTTTTTAGCCAGTTTGTTTTATTGCCCTTAATAACCTATTTATTAGTCTTGATTACTAATCCTATTCCCAGTATTGCTTTAGGTATGTTTATGGTGGCTGCCTGCCCGGGCGGTAATATTTCTAATTTTATTACGCACTTAGCTAAGGGTAACGCTGCATTATCAGTTACCTTAACAGCAATAGCGACCCTCTTAGCTATTTTTATGACGCCCATGAATTTACAGTTTTGGGGAAGCTTATATGAGCCTACAGGGGCAATTTTAACTGAAGTTGACATAGCACCACTAAAAATGATAAAACTCGTCTCTTTATTATTAGGGCTACCACTAGTATTGGGTATGTGGGTTAATTATATGAGACCTGTTTTTGCAAAGACAATGTCTAGATATTTTAAGCTGGGTTCTTTGGTGTTTTTTGTGGCGCTAATTTTTTTGGCATTATACAAAAACAGGGGTGTTTTTTTAGACTATGTTTTTTATGTGTTTTGGTTGGTAGTTCTGCATAATATCGTTGCCTTTTTAAGTGGCTATTCTCTGGCAAGGCTTATGGGTTTTTCTAGAAACAATGTTCGGAGTATTACTATCGAAACAGGAATACAGAATTCTGGTTTAGGACTTCTTCTAATTTTTACTTTTTTCGATGGATTGGGCGGAATGGCAATTTTGACGGCTTTTTGGGGAATTTGGCATTTGGTATCAGGGCTTGTTTTGGCAGGAGTTTGGAGCTATGAACCTAATAAAAAGGAAAAATTAGTTTGAAAAGGCTGGTGTATTATCTTATTAAATATTGGATATCTCTAGGGCTTTTTTCCTACTATAAGAAGATAAAGATTGTAGGAATTGAAAATATTCCTAAAGACAAACCAATACTTTTTTTGTCAAACCATCAAAATGCACTTTTGGACATATTATTGATTGCCATCAATTGTTCAAGAAAGCCTTACTTTTTGGCGCGAGCAGATATTTTTAAAAATCATTTTTTTAGACCTTTTTTTTACTTCTTGCAAATGTTACCC
Source organism: Croceitalea rosinachiae (assembly GCF_031846445.1). Lineage (NCBI taxonomy): Bacteria > Pseudomonadati > Bacteroidota > Flavobacteriia > Flavobacteriales > Flavobacteriaceae > Croceitalea > Croceitalea rosinachiae. Next base: position 375,888 of record NZ_JAVRHR010000003.1, read on the forward strand.
GTATATCGGCTGAGGGACGGTAAGTCGTCGCTGTTAAAGAATGAAGTGATTTTTAATAAGTGTGGTGAACTGCTCAATGAAGGTAAAGCTATCTTACTTTTTCCTGAGGCAAATCATAACTTGAAACGACGGGTAAGACCTCTAAGTAAAGGCTTTACACGCATACTTTTTAGTGCACTCAATACAAATCCTAATTTGGATGTCCATATTATACCTATCGGGCAAAATTATCAAACTCCAACTGAAATGGGTGATAGAGCAGCCCTGAATTTTGGAAAACCTATACGAGTTAAAGATTTTCTGAATGTTTCTGAAAAAGAAACCATAAAAACAGAAGTTGCAAAAAGAATAGAAGTTTTGACCACTCATATTGAAGATGAATTACAATACGGGGTCATTGTCAAAAAGTTAGCGTTACAGTATGTTGATTATCTGTATCCTAAGAAAATTAATGCGTTTCTAAAAGGTAGTATAGAAATTAAAAATCTTCCAAAATATCAACCTTCGGTTTTATTAACCTTAACACGAGGAATATTTTATTTGATTAACCTACCCCAGGTATTTCTGTGGCGAATATTACTAAAGCCTAAAGTACCCGAAGCAGAATTCATGGGAACTTTTCGGTTTGGTTATTGTATGGTGGCATACCCATTTTTTTATACCATAGCCATAGCCGTTTCGATATATACCTATAATGTAAAAACAGCATGTCTTATTGTTATTGGACATGCTGTTTTGAATTTGGCACTTGTTAAATTTGGTATTGCTACATCATACCACAGAAGAAAATAGTATTATAAGCAGTTTGTTCGTATCATCCCAAAATACGTTGAAATTAGTGTTCGTAATCTCGAGGATTTTTCGTTCCTATTACTGTAATTTAGTAGGTTTTGGACGGTTTATCGTTACTTCGAGATTAGTTCTATCTGTAACTCTCACATCAAAAAATCTTGTTTAGGTAATTTGAATTGGCAGCTCTAAAAATAAAAAACGACCTGAGTAAACAGGTCGTTTGTTCCAATAATTTTAATCTTTGGTATTAAATGTCATCAAAATCTACATCTGTAAAGTTACCAGAAGTAGTGCCATTTTCCTCTGTTGAATCTTTCGGTTCTTCTTCTTTTTTGAAATCTTTTTGGTGACGCTCTGATATTACCTCGGTACCTTTTTCATCAATAATATAATCCATCATTTCTTCCATTATATCCTTAAAGGCATGAAAATCTTCTTTGTACAGATAAATCTTGTGCTTTTTGTAATGAAAAGAACCGTCGTCGTGTGTGAATTTTTTACTTTCAGTGATTGTCAAATAATAATCTCCCGCCTTAGTACTTCTGACATCAAAAAAATAGGTTCTTCTGCCAGCCCTTAAGACTTTGGAGTAAATTTCTTCCTGATCCATTAAATCTTTTTCACTCATAATAGGTTTAGTGTTTAAATAGGGGAAACTTGATTATTCTACCAAAAATGTAAAAAAAAAGCTAATTCAGCAACTTTTTCCTTATTCTTTCTCTGTAAGCTGGTCAAGGTAAAGTTGTTTATAGTAACCCTCAATATTGTTTAATTCTTCATGATTACCTTCTTGTATAATTTCACCATGATCTAGTATAATAATTTTATCTGCATTCTTAGCAGATGAAACCCTATGGCTTACTATAAGAGTAGTTTTGTGCTGAGAAGCCTGTTTTAGATTTTTCAGAATTTCTTCTTCAGTTTCGGTATCTACGGCAGACAAACAATCATCAAAAAGATAAATATTTGGATCTTTTAAAAGTGCCCTGGCAATTGAAACTCTTTGTTTTTGTCCTCCACTTAGGGTAATACCTCTTTCTCCTAAAATAGTATTGTATTGATTGGTAAAATCAATAATATTATCATGCACAACAGCACTTTTGGCGACAGTCTCAATCTCTGCTTTTGTGGCATCTTCTTTTCCAAATCTAATGTTATTTTCAATAGTATCTGAAAATAAGAAAGCATCTTGCGGTACGGCACCAATAGCGTTACGAAGACTATTCAGGTTTAGTTTCTTAATTGGGATGTCATCAATTAAAATTTCTCCTTCTGAAACATCATATAGTCTGGCTACCAAATCAAGAATTGTTGATTTACCAGCTCCTGTTTTTCCTAAAAAAGCCACCGTTTCACCCGCTTCTATGATAAATGAAATGCTTTTTAGAGCTGTAATATTAGTATCCTCATAAGTAAAGGAAACGTTTTTGAATTCAATTTTTCCGGTAACCAAAGTATTTTCAAGAACCTCATTTTTGATGGTTGGTTGTTCTTTCAAAAATTCGTTGATACGCTTTTGAGATGCTTCTGCCCTTTGCACAATTGAAGTTAACCAGCCAACTACGGCAACCGGCCATGTTAACATATTCACATAGAGTATAAACTCAGCAATAATGCCTAATCCAATTTTACCATCTATGTATTGTTTTCCACCGATGTATATTACAAATAGGTTGCTAATACCAATTAATAAAATCATTAATGGAAAAAACCAGGCATTTACTTTAGCCAAATCCATGCTGGTGTTTTTGCCCTCTATTGCCAGATCAGTAAGGTCGTTATTTATCGTACCTTCTAAATTATATGCTTTTATTACTGAAACTCCAGAAAATGACTCTTGGGTGAAGGTGGATAATGTAGAGAGATATTCTTGAACTTTGGTACTTCTCTTGTGAATAATCTTACTAATTTGATAAATTAGTATTGACAGAATAGGCAATGGTATCAAAGTATAAAATGCAATAGTCGGCGCTTTTATGAACATTAGGGGAATTAGACAAACAAATAAAGTCAAAGTTTGAATGCCATACATAATTGCAGGTCCTCCATACATGCGCACCTGGGTAACATCTTCACTAATTCTATTCATTAAATCACCAATGCGATTGCGTTTATAAAAATTGAGGTTTAAAAATTGATAATGGTCAAAAACTTCATTTTTTAAATCATATTCAATATACCTAGAGACATTAATGATAGTTTGTCGCATTAAAAAGGTGAAAAGACCAGATAATAAAGCTGCGCCTATAATAATCAAAATGTATTCAAAAAGTTGACCTTTTACTATACTGCCAGTAATATTTCCATCTAAATATTCTTTAATGCTATCAACCGACTTACTTACGTAAGAAGGCATGACAAGAGAGAAAACCCTCGCAACAATAGTTATAACAATACCTAAAAGTAATTTGAACCTGTACTTTTTAAAGTACTTGTTTAAGTGCCGAAGTTCTTGCATATAATGGTAAAGAAGTTTCTTGGTTTTTTGACAAGTTTCAAAGATATGGGTTTGAAGAACAAACTAATGTTATAAAACTGATAAGATAAAAAAGAAGCATAGGTCTAATAGAAATATAAGTTTACTTTTGCTGCTGTGAAAATTGACCAATCTTCTAAAGTTCTTTAAAATGCTTACAAGACGGCATATTCGTGTTAAAGTCATGCAATGCATTTATGCATTGATTCAATCAAAAGATAACTCTCTTGAAAAGCAAGAGAAATTCTTAAAAGTAAGTATAGAAAATACTTATACTTTGTATCTGTTAATGTTGAGTTTATTGATTGAATTGCATCAGATGGCTAACAAACATGTAGCACATGCTTCAAAAAAATACTTAGCCGATAACAATGACTATCCTGATAAAGAAAAATTTGTGAATAATAGATTATTGGTTCAATTAACCAATAACAAAGCTATAAAGATAGTTTTGGGCAATAAAAAAATTCAAAATTGGTATTTAAATGAAGAATATGTCAAAATAATTTATAGAGATGTTATGTCTAGCGAAGTTTACGACCAGTATATGACTTCAAAAACCGATACTTATGAAAGTGATTTAGAACTAATAATTTCTCTTTTCAAAGATACGATTGCTCCCAATGAAAAAATCTATGAATATTTTGAAGATGATAAATTGACATGGGTAGATGATATACCCATAGTCAATACCTTTTTGGTTAAACGTTTAAAAAAAGCGAGCCCGAATATTAAAAGCAACTTTTTCACTCCAGCTTTGTTAAAAGATGAACAAGACAAGGTTTTTGCAAATGACCTTTTGACCAAGACCCTATTGAATAATGAAAAATGGGAAAAAGAGATTGAAGGAAAAACACCTAATTGGGATAAGGATAGAATAGCTGAAATTGATTACATCTTGTTAAAAATGGCAATCTGTGAGCTACTGAATTTCTCATCAATTCCAGAGAAGGTTACTATCAATGAATATTTAGAAATTGCAAAAGAATACTCGACACCTAAGAGCAGTATCTTTATCAATGGAATTTTAGATAAGTTGGTAAAAGAATACAAATCGAATGGAAAGCTCCAGAAAGTAGGTAGGGGCTTACTTTAATATAGAATTCATTATTTTTGTCTAAATAAAAAAATCTAAAAATGAGAAGAACAGTAACTGCCTTGAGTGTAATCGCACTTTTGTTTATTTCAATGTCTTGTAAAGACAAAGCCACTACGAAAATTGTAGCTGACAATGTAGAAACTGCATCAGAGAGAGATGAGGTTGCCAAAAAAGTACCTGTAATGTCATTTGACAAAAGAGAACATGACTTTGGTTCAATTGTAGTAGGAACACCTCAAGAAACCACTTTCACCTTTACCAATACCGGTGATGCACCATTGATTATCACTGATGCCAAAAGCAGCTGTGGTTGCACCGTGCCTCAATATCCGAAGAATACACCCGTTGCCCCTGGAGCAACTGGCGAGATGGTAGTAAAGTTTAACGGTTCTGGGCAAAACCAAGTAACAAAAACGATTACTGTTACGGCCAATACCGAAAAAGGTTCTGAATTGTTGAGAATCAAAGCTTTTGTTAATCCTAAAGGTGCTGCGCCAGCTGGCCCAGTGAAGAGCTAAGAATTTTATATGGAAGGATTAGGACAGTTTTTTCCGCTGATATTGATTTTTGTTGTAGCGTATTTTTTTATGATACGTCCGCAAATGAAGCGTCAGAAAGATGAAAAGAAGTTTGCCGCAGAATTAAAAAAAGGAGATAAAATTATTACAAAAAGTGGATTACATGGTAAGGTGGTCGATTTGAACGAAAAAGATGGCTCATGTGTTATTGAGACTATGGCCGGTCGATTGAAGTTTGATAAAAGTGCTATATCCATGGAAATGAGTAGAAAACTAAATCCTGCTCCCGTCAAAAAATAATATCAGATTTGATATTTTAGAAAAGCACCTGAACCATCAGGTGCTTTTTTTATCGATATTTGTCATTAAGGCCTTTACCTTGTTCAATAAGTGGTATTGATTTTTCAAGGCGGCTCAATTTTGTTTTTTCTTGCTTAGCCGTTTGAATATATTCACAATATTCATTTTGCTTGTAGATGGTCAAATTTTTAAAAGAAGCTTCTAAAGCTTTATTTTTTTTAAGGGCTTCTAATAACAATGACGGAATTTCGGCAGCTTTTGGCTTCTTCTTTACGGCCGCTAATACTTTTCCTTGTTTTTGATTTGTAATAGCCTCTTTTATATAACCTAAAACAATTTTTTTGTCAATTTCTTTAATTGATTCAAATTTCCAATGACGCATAGCCATAGTCTTTCCTTCTTGTGCGTTTTGTAATACTTTTTTAGGGTCTTTTAAAAAAGTACCATTAAAGAACCAAATGCCAAAATGGTTTTTAAATTTGCAGATGGCAAAAACGTTTTTACCCGCTACGGTATATGTTGGAAACTGCCATTTATAAGTCTCTTCAACATTGGTGCTGAGGGCCAGTTCGCGTAAAAGACCAATAGCACCTCTGTAGTGGTGCTCTTCATTAAAGTACTTTTCCAATTTTTCAGACTTATCCATGATTTAGTAGTTAATCGTTATTGGCAATTCAAAACTTCTCAGCTGTAAGTTCGCAAATTTTAACGATAGTTTTGACCGCTTTTTGCATACTCTCTAATGGCACGTATTCATATTTTCCATGAAAATTATGTCCTCCAGCAAAAATGTTTGGACAGGGTAGCCCCATAAAGCTTAGTTGAGAACCATCGGTGCCACCTCTTATAGGTTTAATATTAGGTTCAATACCCAATTGCATCATGGCCTCTTCTGCAATTTCAACAATATGAAAAGCGGGCTCAATCTTTTCTTTCATATTAAAGTATTGATCCTTGATTTCAAAAGTTACCGATTCTGGATATTTTTTATTGAGTTTTTCTGAAATGTCCATTATCAAGTCTTTTCGAGCTTGAAAGTGAACTTCATCATGATCCCGAATAATCAATTCAATTTCAGCGTGTTCAATTTCTCCCTTTATATGGTACACATGAAAAAAGCCTTCCCTGTCTTCTGTGGTTTCTGGAGTTTCTCTATTCGGTAGTAAGCTTAAAAATTGATTGGCCAGGCCTATGGCATTTATCATTTTGTTTTTAGCATACCCAGGATGAACACTTTTACCTTTAAAGGTTATCGTTGCACTGGCAGCATTAAAATTTTCATACTCTAACTCCCCAATTTGGCTGCCATCCATAGTATATGCCCATTCAGCACCAAATTTCTCAACATCAAATTTATGGGCGCCTCTTCCAATTTCTTCGTCAGGGGTAAAGCCTATTCTGATTTTGCCATGTTTGATTTCAGGATGGGCCACTAAATATTCCATTGCGGTAATAATCTCTGCTATACCTGCTTTATCATCTGCTCCAAGTAATGTTGTTCCATCGGTAGTTATTAAAGTCTGTCCATGGTACTGCAATAGATCTTCGAAATAATTAGGTGAAAGCACAATGTTTTTTGTAGAATTCAAAACAATGTCACTACCGTCATAATTTTCTATAATTTTTGGACGCACTTTGAAACCGGTAAAATCGGGGGTGGTGTCAAAATGAGAGATAAAACCTATAGTAGGAATTTTTTTATCGATATTACTTGGCAGTGTTGCCATGATATAGGCATTTTCATCAATAGAAACCTCTTGCATTCCAATTTGATGAAGCTCTAACACTAATTTTTTTGCTAAAACCCATTGTTTGTCTGTGCTAGGTGTTGTATTTGATTTTGGGTCACTTTGTGTGTCTATGCCAACATATTCTAAAAATCTGGGTAGTAGTTTTTCCATAAAAAGTGCTTTTCATCAAAAATAATGTTTATTCAATCGTAATAATTCGAAACCATGCTTTTCAGTAAGTATATTTAAGATATAAATTGGAATTCATTTGATAAGAAAATTACTATTTGTACTTATTCTTTTTATTACAAACCTTTCTTTTGGGCAAGAAGATTGCTATCTGGGTATAGGTGGAAAAGACGATGTTGTAATTACCGAGGTTTTTCAACTCTCAGAAGAACAGGTTGAAAATCTTCGCAATTGGGGTGCTGAATTAGAATTTAGAAATGAGATTTTTAAGATAAAAGCAAAAAAATTACTAAAGAATCATGGGCAAGCTTCTCCAGAGGACCTATTAAGAATGTCATATGATTATAAAGCTATTCTAGACAGTATGGCCGCGAATATGCGCTTATTGGATAAAAGAATGTTAGGGACATTCAATAACAAGCAATACAATTTGTATATCATGCTTTGCAATCAATTATCACGTAGCCCTATCTATACAACCAGGTCAGTTAACGAATAATTCACTTTTTTCATAGTACTTTTTCTAGAGTTTTTATTTTTACAGAAAATAAGTGTTAATGTACAAGTTTGTTATCCGCCCTATTATGTTTTTACTTGATGCGGAGACTGCCCATTACTTTTCGTTTACCATAATTCGTTTTTTTTCAAGAATTGGCTTTGGTCCAGTTTTTAGAAAACTATTTGTTATTAATGACGAAAGACTGCAACGTGAGGTATTCGGATTAAAGTTTAATAACCCTATAGGTCTGGCAGCAGGTTTTGATAAAGATGCCAAATTGTACAATGAATTTTCAGATTTTGGTTTTGGTTTTATTGAAATAGGAACCTTGACTCCAAAGCCCCAGGCTGGAAATCCTAAAAAAAGATTATTTCGATTATTAGATGACGACGCCATTATTAATCGAATGGGTTTTAACAATAGTGGTGTATTTGATGCTGTTGAAAGACTAAAAAAGAAACATCGGGTATTGGTTGGTGGTAATATTGGAAAGAATAAGGTTACTGCCAATAAAGACGCTGTAAAGGATTATCTGATATGTTTTGATGCACTTTTTGACCATGTTGATTATTTTGTGGTCAACGTAAGCTCTCCCAACACACCTGGTCTGAGGGAACTTCAAGATAAGAAACCGCTTACAGATATTTTGAAGAAGTTAAAAAGAGCTAACACCAAAAATGCCAATGCAAACAAAACCAAAGAGAAGCCTATTCTGCTTAAGATTGCACCTGATTTGACCAATAATCAGCTATTGGATATTATTGATATCGTAAAGACAACTAAAATTGATGGTATTATCGCAACAAATACAACTATATCGCGTAAACGATTAAAATCTCATCTTACATTAGCAGAGGAAAAGGGAGGGTTGAGTGGTAAACCATTGGCCCCTAGAAGTACTGAGGTAATCCAATTTTTATCAGAAAAGAGTAATAAAGCATTTCCGATTATAGGGGTAGGGGGTATTCATTCAGCAAGTGATGCCATCGAGAAATTGGAAGCCGGTGCAGATTTGATACAACTATATACAGGGTTTGTATATGAAGGTCCCAGTTTGCTAAAACAAATCAATAAAGCTATATTGAAAAAGGAACTCTAAGTCCTTTTAAAATGAAATGTATAGCTTTTTTTCTTCTCCTAACTTTTCCCGTTTGTGGTTTTTCTCAAACTGATAAAGAACCAAAAACCGCTTTTACAAAAATGTATTTACCGGTTTGGCTTGAAGCTAAAGAACATTGTTTGGATGTTGCCAGGACCATGCCTGAAAATTTATATGGGTATCGTCCTACATCTAAAAGTAAATCATTTGCAGAGCAAATGGTACATATAGGTTATACGATTGAATTACTGACCAAGCGGTATGTACAAGGTATGGTAGTAAAACCCAATACACCTGATGCCTCTAAAATGAACAAAGTTGAAATCATTAAATTATTGGAAACAGGATTTGATTATACTACTTCAGTTATACATACCATTGAACAAGAAGAACTTGATGAGACTTGTGTGATGTACCATAGCTGTAATACCGTAAGCAGGGCTTTTGCGTTTTTCTATGTGCAAGACCATATGGCCAACCATAGGGCAAAATCAAACTTATATTTGCGAATGAACAATATCAAACCACCTGAATATACGTGGTGATTTATTTTGTCCAATAATCTACAACCGTCACATCTTCAATGTAAGGTGAAGCAACTTCAACAAATGCCTTGTGGTCAGAATGTGGAAGATAAATGGCTCTATCAGCTTCCGTTTTAAAAGTAACAAAAAAGCAATGTGTCAGACCTTTGTTTAGTCCTTCAGGACTATTATTCAATCCCCATTCGTAATCTTGTATCTCTTTGATTTTAGATGGCAATGCATTAAAAGCATCCTCGATTTCTTTTAATTTTTCTACAGAAGTTTCGTCTTTGAATTTAAAGAGCACCACATGGCGTAGAAGACTATCGGATTCTTGTTGTTTGATTGATTCTGAAGCTTCCGACGAATTAGAATCATTAAAGGTCATAAATGCGAAAGACACACAAATGGCAGCTGCAACAGTGAAAATAAAAAGCGTATTTTTTTTCATAATTATTTTTTAGTAGAAACTAAGAGAAAGATACGATAGTTAATGTTGCTATCAGTCACATCAAAAGAATATTAACGCTTCAAACTAAAATGACTCTTAAATTCTTTTATTTCACCAAGGCTATTGGTGTAGGTCAATTTGAACCAATAATCGCTTGATGGCAAAGGTTTTCCATTCGTTGTACCATTCCAGCCAGAGTCATTCTCATAAGTGGTGAGCAATACACCGAACCGGTCGAAAATTTTGATTTCCGAATTGTTAAGTTCAGAGAGCCCAAAAATTTTCCAAGTATCATTTATCCCATCGCCATTTGGAGTAAAAAATCTTGGGTAATCCACAATTAAAAAGTCTTTACTGATAACACTACAACCATAAACATCAGTCACATAAGCAGTATATTCTCCAGCAGCTAAGCCACCGAAGATTTGGTTTTCTGAAAAATCCATAGTATCCACTGCAAAACGATAGGGCGAGTTTCCCTCGGCACGCAATTCTACAATACCTTCATTAGAAAAAATATCACTTAATACAAGAACTTCGAAAACTATAGGGGGTTCGCTACTAATAACATGGGTAGACAAAATAGTTTCACAACCAAACTCAATGTTCCGTGCTATTGTAAAATAGGAGCCTGTTTCTGATGCCACTAAATTTGGGTTGGTTTCACTAGCAATCAGGTTTTTTTCAAGAACAGCATCTTTATACCATTGAAATGAGTATAAATCAGGCGATAGGCCCGTATCCAATTCTGGTCTTGGTGCTATAGGTTGACCCTGAGTATCTAGGCAAAGAACATATTCATCTTTCAAAACCGATAGAAAATTTAGGTTTCGAACGTTTACTGAAAAAGAAATGGTTTCAAAACAGCTGGTACCTGAAGAGATACGTGCATAAATGATGATTTCTTGGGTTCGTTGAAAAGTGTAAGCTTGCGGTGCTCTAATCTCGTTTATAAATTCTTGTGCATCAGATAGTTCGGTAAAATAGTGGACACCATAAATTTCTGGATTCTGACCCCCCATAATAAGTGGTGTATTAAGCGTTAAATCCACAACAGGTAAATCTAAATCATCATCACTAAACGTACAGGCGTCTAAATCTAAAGGAGGACTTTCAATGGTCGGTGGTGTAATAAATTCTAGCTCTATTCTTCCTTTTGAAACACATTGGGGAGAAAACTCTACCTCTACTGCGAAACTAATGTCATCAGAAACTGTAATGATGGCAACATCGTCATATTGGGTAAGACGTTCACCATTACTATACCACCGGTAATGCTGTGCTCCAACAGAAGTCGCATCGAGGGTGTAGACATCCCCTATGCATAATGGGTTGCCTTGACTTATGGTTCTATCTTCTCCAAGTGAAACATCTAGAGAAAAACTATCTCCCTCTAAAAAAACAGCTGAATCTAGTGCAATGTCGAGATTATCGGCAATAACAAGCTTAATAGTATACGATTCACCAGGTATGACTTCAGACTTAGCGGTTAGACTCTTGGTTTGTCCAGTCATAGAAATACTTGAGTTTGACCCGTTTATACCACCAAAAAAATCTTCATTTCTCGGTTCACAAACATCAGGGACCCCGGGACGCACTGAAGTGGCGGATACGGTACTGTTTGAATTGGGCACAATAGCCAAATTCTTTGAATTGCCATTCGAATCGGTCAGTATAAAGGCGAAAGAATCTGAAAATTCACATTGATAGTCTTCGCTATATTCTTCGGAGGCAAACAGAAAATTGAAACTAAAACTATTTGTTAGGGGTACAAAATCAAATTGGATATATGTTGCATTGAAAAGGTTTGCTATTCGAGCTATCGACTTTAAATCCTCATCCCCTGGCCATTCCAACACTCCAGAGTCTTTGATATCATCATTTGGTCCAACAGCGTCAATGGCATAACCAGTTGAAAGAACGATTCCTTCTGCGTACGGAAAACGCGACTCCTCCTTGTTAAAATATCCTATTCCATTGATACCAAAATCGGTTCCGGTAAAAGAGCGATAGTTTGAAGTTTCAGCACAATTAGAGTTCACCAAAACATCTTTGACCAATTCTGCAACGGTGAAATCTTCTGAAACGCTAATCTGTTGTGCGAATGACAAAAAAGAAAATAAATAAAACACAGTGCAAAAAAACCTTCTCACCACCTCAAATATTAATTACAGTAATCTACTTTGTTTTCAATCAACTTTTCTAAATATAATTGTATTTTTCCAAACTGCATTAAGCTAATGTTTTAAAGGGTCATTTACCCATTTTTTATGCAATTGACCTACTATTATTAAGCAGTAGCTTTACAATAGGCTGTTTTTTTGTTTCTACCTATTTTTGGATATCGTAAAATGAATTTTGAAGTTTTAATAGGGTTTACTTTTGCAACCGTCGTTCTTGCAATTTCTCCAGGACCGGATAATATTTTTGTCATGGTTCAGAGTATGGCCAATGGTAAAAAATACGGCCTTGCGACCGTTGCTGGTCTAATGACAGGTTGCCTTGTTCATACTACTTTATTGGCTTTTGGGGTATCTGCGCTAATTAAAGAAAACGAGTCCTTATTTTTTACCATCAAACTTTTTGGAGCGGTGTACCTGCTATTTTTAAGTTATAAGGTTTTTAAAAGTAGCCCCAAAATTGACTTTTCTCAACAAAGTAGCCCAAAGAAAGGTTTGATGAACTTATTTCAGACCGGTTTTTGGATGAATGTATTGAACCCTAAAGTCACTATATTTTTTTTGGCATTTTTCCCAGGTTTTCTTTTTAGTGAAAGTTTGGATACTGTTGTTCAATTTTATGTTTTAGGTTTTTTGTTTATCATAGTGTCCTCATTGGTTTTTGGAACTATTGCCATTCTTGCCGGAAGTATTTCTAATTACGTGCTGAAAAACCCAAAGTCAGGGTTGTTTTTAAAATGGCTGCAAATAATAGTTTTTATTGCCATTGCACTTTACTTATTGCTTTCAGGGAAATAGTACTAATTTTATAAAATGTCTGAGGATAAGGTAAAAGTAATTGAATGTCCGAGAGATGCTATGCAAGGTATCAAGACCTTCATTCCTACCGAACAAAAAGTCAAGTATATCCAATCGTTATTGGGATGTGGATTTGACACCATAGATTTTGGAAGTTTTGTTTCGCCCAAAGCCATTCCACAAATGATTGATACGGCCGATGTGCTGTATCAATTGGACCTAACTAAAACCAATAGTAAGTTGTTGGCGATTGTTGCAAATGTGAGAGGCGCTTCAGATGCTTGTAAGCATAAGGCTATTGATTACTTGGGTTATCCTTTCTCTATTTCCGAGAATTTTCAGATGCGGAATACACATAAAACAATTGCCCAGTCTGTAGAGACCTTGAAAGAGATTTTAGCTATTGCCTCTGATGCCAAAAAAGAAGTGGTCACGTACATTTCAATGGGATTTGGGAATCCTTATGGAGACCCATGGAGTGTTGAGGTAGTTGGAGAATGGACTGAGAAATTAGCCGGAATGGGAGTAAAAATTTTATCGTTATCCGACACGGTTGGTACTTCAACTCCTGAGGTAATAGATTATTTGTTCTCTAATTTAATTCCAAAATATCCTGAAATCGAATTTGGCGCCCATTTACATACCACACCGACCAGATGGCACGAAAAAGTTGATGCAGCTTATAAGGCAGGCTGTAGGCGTTTTGATGGTGCGGTTCAGGGTTTTGGTGGCTGCCCTATGGCAAAAGATGAGCTTACCGGCAATATGCCAACCGAAAAAATGCTTTCTTATTTTACACAAGAAAAAGCTGATTCTGGCGTGAATTGGCTGGTCTTTGAAGCTGCTTACAATAAGGCCACCGAATTATTTTCGGTTTACCATTGATGATTTTTCCGTAAATCTGATATTACCCAAATGTTAAATATGCTTCTTTATTTAAAATAAGTCTAAATAAAATTTGCAAGTTAATTTGAGCTGGATATATTTGCCAAACATAATTATTTATAATAAGTCTAAATAAATTTAACTTAAAAATGAAGAAATTTGCATTCGCCTTGATGGCATTAACAAGTATGGTATTTATAGCCTGTGATTCAGATGATGATGATATGCCAGAGGTAGTGGCTACATGTTCAGATAACATCCAAAATGGAGATGAAACTGGAGTAGATTGTGGCGGTAGTTCTTGCACGCCCTGCGAAACTGCCGCTGAAATTCCTGCAAATTATGTTTTTGCAAGAGACGGAGAGTCTACAGTAAGTTTTAGCGGACAAACCACCCGATTGTTTATGGCCAATGAAATTTTAGGAAAATTTAAAGATCCTTCATCTACCGTAGGGGAAATACAAGCAATGTTCGCACACGCTGAGGGAGCTGATGATTTCGCTGATAGTGATTTAAATACTTCTGATAAAAATGTAAAAAGCAAAACAGCAGGTTCTTTTGATTACTTTTCAAACGACCCTGTAACACAAGCAAGTGTTCGTGCGGATTTTGATGCGTATATCACAGAGCAAGTGAATGATGTATTCCCAAATTGGAATGAGGTCGCAACTGAAGGTAGTGCCGGTCAGCTGCCTGATGGTTCCTCAACTAGATATGTGAATGCTAACGGTCTGGAATTGGACCAGGCTTTCAATAAAGGATTGATAGGTGCTTTTGTTGGCGATCAAATATTAAATAATTATACGAGTCCTGCCCAACTTTCAAGATTTGAAGATGATAACGATAATGATGTCATTGTCGATGGGAAAACGTATACGGATATGGAGCATGATTGGGATGAGGCATATGGTTATGCTTTTGGGGTGGTATCTGACACGGAGAACCCTATTGCGAACATTGATGATCTAGACGCTACGGACAAGTTCTTGGCGAAGTATATCAAGAGAGCAGAAAACGACCCCACATTTACCGGTATTGCTCAAGATATTTTTGATGCCTACAAAGTAGGGCGTACTGCGATAATCAATAAAGATTATGATGAACGTAATAGACAAACTGATATTTTAAGAGAGGCTATTGCTAAAGTTATTGCAATAAGATCGGTTTTCTATCTGCAGGCAGGTAAAACTAAAATCGAAGCATCTGGTGAGCCAGGTGATATTTTTCATGATTTATCAGAAGGCTTTGGTTTCATTTATAGTTTACAGTTTACAAGAAGGCCAGGTGCTGAAGATGCATATTTTACAAGAACGGAAACATTAGATTTTCTTAATCAGATTTATGCGAACAATACCAATGGATTTTGGAATGTAACCCCAGAAACATTAGATGAAGTGTCAGAAGCAATTGCAGTAAGATTTGATTTTACCGTTGCTGATGCAGCGGATAGCAACAATTAAAATCTAAATAGTAAAGAAAGGGCAGAATTGTTTGAAAAAACAACTGCTCTTTTGGTATATTTGTTCACTTTACTTAGAATAAATAAAAATAATAAATGAAAAAGTATTGGTACGTTTTGTCGGTTTTATTTTTGGTATTATGGGCCTGTAGTTCTGATAATACCGATGAAACACCTATGACAGATGATGATATAAGTATGTCGGATGATGATGGAGGTATGCAAAACGTTTTTGACCGTTCTACGTTGTTGGTCAACTGGGCCGATAACATTATCATACCTTCATATAAGAGTTTTCAAACCACAATGGCTCAATTGGTCATTGATTATGAAAGTTTTGAGCAAGAGCCTATTTTACAGAATTTACAGACTTTACGTACCTCATGGTTAAATGCATATAAAAGCTGGCAAAGTATTTCCATGTTTGAAATTGGGCCTGCAGAGGCAATAGGTTTGCGTTTGAATGTAAATACCTACCCCACAGATGTTATGCTGGTAGAAATGAATATTGCAAATGGTGGGTACAATTTTGATTTGTCATCAAATAGAGATGCCAAGGGTTTTCCTGCTTTGGATTATTTATTGAATGGTTTTGCAACTGATGATTTGGGTATACTTGAGAAGTTTACCACAGATGCCCAAAAGGATGCCAACTTATTGTATTTGAAAGATGTTATAAACAACATTAAGTCTCTCACAGATAGTGTTATTGCTGAATGGGAGGGTGATTACAGAGCTATTTTTGTCAATAACGATGGTTCTTCGGCTACAGCTTCGGTCGACCGATTTTCCAATGACTTTGTTTTTTATTACGAAAAATTTCTTCGAGCTGGTAAAATGGGTATTCCTTTGGGGGTCTTTTCAGGAATCCAGAGTCCTAATACCATTGAATCTTTTTATAGTCCAGAAAATTCAAATGAATTATTTTTAGAAGGATTGGATGCCGTTCAAAATTTTTTCAACGGAGCCTCACTGGGTGAAAGTATGGCCTCTTATCTTACTACTTTGGATAGAAAGGATTTAGCTGATGATATCAACGCACAGTTTGATGCAGCTCGAACAGCGGTTGAAGCATTGGATTCTTTTCGTACTGAGCTGGAAACCAATAACCCCTCAATAGCTATGTTATCGGCTTATGATGAGGTGCAAAAAGCTGTTAGTTTGCTAAAGGTAGATATGTTCTCAGCGATGAGCATCAGTATTGATTTTGTGGATGCAGATGGTGATTAAGTAATAGTGAATTTCCTGACAAAACATTTAAACAAAGAAAGAGAGGCCGCCCCTTTAGCGGTCTTTCGCATTTTATTTGGTCTGCTGATGTTTATCAGTATCATCAGGTTTTGGTCAAAAGGTTGGATTGAAAAGTTATATCTAGAACCAAAGCTTCATTTTACCTATTACGGATTTGAATGGGTAAAGCCTTTGGGCAATTTCACTTACCTGTTATTTATTCTTTGTGCTATTACTTCAATAATGATACTGCTAGGCTACAAGTATCGCATCGCCATAGTGCTCTTTTTTCTCAGTTTCACCTATATCGAATTGATGGATAAGACCACCTATTTAAACCATTATTACTTTATTAGTATCCTCAGTTTTTTGATGATTTTTTTGCCAGCAAATGTATACTATGCTATGGACTCATTGCGGAATCCTTCCAAGGCATTTCAAAAAATACCAAGTTGGACCATAGATAGTATAAAATTGCTTTTGGGCATCGTTTACTTTTATGCAGGATTGGCCAAATTGAATTCTGACTGGTTGGTTGATGCCCTTCCACTTAAAATTTGGTTGCCTGCCAAATATGATATTCCATTATTGGGTAATTTATTAACAGAATCATGGGTGCATTATGCGTTTAGTTGGGGTGGTGCTCTGTACGATTTATGCATTCCTTTTTTATTGCTATCTAAAAAGACAAGGCACTTAGCATTTATAATGGTAGTGGCTTTCCATGTATTGACCAGGGTTTTGTTCCCAATAGGGATGTTCCCATATATTATGATAGTGGCAACAATAATCTTCTTTGAGCCTAGGGCGCACTATAAGATATTGAGTTGGTTTTCTAAGATCTTTAAAATTTCAAAAGCATATTTTGATAATGGCAAATCTTTAAGCCGTAAACAAGCTAAAGCCAGTTTTGTTCATTACTTAGTTATTGTTTTTTTTGTGGTTCAGTTGCTACTACCTTTTAGATACCTATTATACCCGGGTGAATTATTTTGGACCGAGGAGGGGTATCGCTTCTCTTGGCGGGTTATGCTCATGGAAAAGGCTGGATATGCGCAATTCAAAATTGTGGATTCAAAAACAGGTAAATGGTTTTATGTAGACAATACTGATTTTTTGACACCCTTACAAGAAAAACAAATGAGCTTTCAACCTGATTTTATTCTGGAATATGCCCATTACTTAAAACAATATTTTGAATCACAAGGGCATCAAAATATTGCTATTTATACGGAAAATTACGTGACACTTAATGGAAGGCGTAGTACTCCCTTGATAGACCCAAAAATTGATTTAACTAAAGAAAAAGAATCTTTTAAACCCAAAACATGGATAGTTCCATTTGAAGATGACATTAAAGGCATTTAGTAGTACTCTAATTTTTTTGACGTTTATATGTATGGCCAACGCGCAGTTCACGTTGAATGGAAAAGTGGTTGATGATAACCGTAAGCCTATTGATGGGGCAGAGGTGTATTTAAAGCCTATCGGCGAATATCATGTTACCACTGCTAATGGTGATTTCAGTTTTGAGAATTTAAGCCAGGGAAATTATATTTTGGTCGCCTTTGCCTTTGAATACAAAGTTTTAGAAGAGCAAATTTCAATTAGTAGAGATAGCAACTTTGATATAAGGTTGAAACCTTTAGGCGAGGAGCTTTCTGAAGTGGTTTTGACCAAAGAACGCGAAAAGATATTTGCAGTCCGCAGTTTGCGCAAAGTTGAGGGTACGGCCATTTATGCTGGAAAAAAGACCGAAGTGGTCGCAGTAGATTTATTGACAGGAAACTTAGCTGCAAATAACGCAAGGCAAATTTATAGCCAAGTTGTAGGTCTCAATATTTATGATAATGGAGATGCTGGCTTGCAATTGAATATTGGGGGTAGAGGATTAGACCCCAATAGAACCGCTAATTTTAATACCCGCCAGAACAATTATGATATCAGTGCCGATGTTTTAGGCTATCCCGAAAGTTATTATACACCTCCCGTTGAAGCACTAAAAGAGATACAGGTAGTTCGTGGGGCTGCCTCCCTTCAATACGGAACCCAATTTGGAGGCTTGATCAACTTCAAGTTCAAGACACCCAACCCCAATAAAAATGTAGAATTGATTTCAAGACAGACGATAGGCTCTAATGGTTTGTTTACTAGTTTTAACAGTATCGGTGGAACAGTAGGGAAATTTAGTTATTACAATTATTTTAATTATAAAGAAGGCGATGGTTTCAGGCCAAATTCATCTTTTAATGCCAGAAATTACCATGGTCATTTTCACTATCAAATATCAGATAAGACTAAGATTTCGTTTGAGGCAACTATTTTAGACTATTTGACACAGCAGCCTGGTGGACTTACAGATGCACAGTTTGATGAAGACCCCACATTTAGTAACCGTGAACGCAATTGGTTTGATATAGATTGGAACCTGGCCGCTTTACGATTGGATCATCGTTTTTCAAACAAAACTGATTTTAGTTTAAACCTATTTGCATTGGATGCCTCGCGAAAGGCCTTGGGTTTTCGTCAAAATAGGGTGGACATCATTGATGATGGCAATGAAAGGGAACTCTTGGTGGATGATTTTCAAAATTGGGGTGCAGAGGCGCGATTATTATCAAGATATCAAATTGGCGGAAAAGATGCCGTCTTTTTAATAGGCTCTAAATATTACCAGGCATACAACCAACAACGGCAGGGGGCAGGGCCAGCTACCGCCGATGCTGATTTTAGGTTTGTCGATGAAGAGTTTCCTGCTTTTCCAAGAAAATCAAAGTACAGATTTCCCAATCTCAATATTGCCGTATTTGGAGAGAATGTGTTCAATTTGACGGATAAATTCTCCATAACACCTGGTTTCCGATTTGAGTATATCAAAACATCTGCAGTGGGCAATTTCACGGAGGTATTCACTGATTTAGCGGGCAATGTAATTGAAACCCGAGTAAACGAAGAAGATCGTGACTTGGAACGTTCTTTTGTTCTCTTGGGCCTTGGAGCTTCCTATAAGTTTAATAAAAGTGTAGAACTCTATGGGAATATTTCACAAAACTATCGCTCCGTAACTTTTAACGATTTACGCATTATCAATCCTTCTCAAGCCATTAGTGAAGACTTAGAAGATGAAGAAGGGTTCACTGCAGATCTTGGGGTACGCGGGCGATTTAGGGATTTTTTCTCTTACGATGCAAGTACCTTTTTGCTGTACTACGATAATCGTATTTCTAGAAATATTGTTACTGTAAATGACCAAAACAGAGTAATCAATCTCACTGATAACGCTGGTACAGCAGTCATTTATGGCCTTGAAGTTTTAGGGAACTGGAATTTGAAAGAGACTTTTTTTAGTTCTTTAGAAGATGTGAAGTTCAATGTTTTTACCAATATAGCTTTGACCGATTCAGAGTACACAGAATCTGATATTAATAATGTTGAAGGAAAAAAGGTAGAGCATATTCCTTCAGTAAACTTTAGATCCGGTTTAAACTTGGGCTACAAAGACTTTTTGGCATCATTTCAATATACCTATTTATCAAAACAGTTTAATGATCCTCAGAATTCCCCACCGTTCCCTGATGCCACCGCACCTGGTGCAGGAATCATAGGAGAATTGCCTGCGTATACCATTTTAGATTTATCACTATCGTATTCTTATAAAAAATGGAAGCTTGAAGCCGGGGTGAATAACCTTTTAGACGAAAGCTATTTTACAAGACGGGCTAATGGATATCCAGGACCAGGAATTATTCCAGCTGATTCCCGCACTTTTTATACTACCATACAGGTCAAATTATAAGAATGTTTATATAATTGGTGGTGTATTTTGACTAAAAGAAGCTTTACCTAGCCCTATACAAGTTCGAGTGTCCGCTAACAGCGGATGTATCGAGAATAAGAATTTTTAGATTAAAAACCTTGTTCTCGATACTTTTTCCTCTGGAAAAAACTCAAACTGACGGCTTTGGCAATCTATAATTATAAAATACACAACGGGCTAATTATTCAGATATACTAAACGCTCCAATCGCGCTAATTCTTTGTCATCCACATACTTTCCAATTTCCTTGCGGAATTGCTCCATGCTGGTGTACGGTCGATATTCTTCAAACTCGTGCGCCATTCGGTTACCTACGCCTGGTAGGGCTTTGATAGTTTCTTCAGAAGCTGTATTCAGTTCAATGGGAACAAACACATAACTTTCGTAGCGAGATACTTCATCTTTATCGACATATTTACCAATTTCAGTGCGAAACTGTCGAATGCTAACATATGGCCTATATTCCTCAAATTCATGTGCCATTCGGTCCCCAACACCAGGAATCATTTTAAAATCTTCCTCTGCGGTAGTATTTAAATTAAATGGTACAAAAATCTTCTGGTACAGTTCAGCTTTATCCATTTCTGACCCAATGAGTGCATCAAAGTCATTCATGGTTAGAAACGGTCTTTTTTCCAATATCTGGGAAATCATTTCCATAGGCATTCCAATTTTGGTGAGATCAGCTTCGGTTGCCAAGTTAGCATTTAGCATGGTAGCCATTTCTTCTTTTTCAATTTCTTCCATTTCGGATTTATCGGAACTTGTTTCCACTTTGTCCGCAGTGCTTACCTCTGGAGTTTCTTTCTCTTTTATTTCTTTACAGGCCGTGACTGCAATTCCCAAAAGAATAATACCAAATACCAATGTTCTAAACGTTCTCATCATTTTTGTTTTTTTAATAATATTAGATATGAATAACCAATCAATGCCAACACAATCATACTGCAAGGGGCAAGCGCGGGCAGTGCACCCGACATGCTTTCTAAAAAGAGACTCCAACCGTTGGCAGTAGGCCTCATCTCCAATTCAAACTCATAATTTGCTCGTAGGTGCAGAAACGCGCCGTAGATACCACTTAGAGCGGTAATAGCCAATACCAGTTTAAAAATATGGACTAATCCATCGCTTTTTTTAAAAAAAAGGAGGAATATGAATACGATTGAAATTGCTATGCAAATTAAGGGAATCAACTGTTCTATGTCTTCAAAATGATTAAGAAGGTATAGTTCTAAAGCAGTGCCAAAGAGCATGAACAATAAGGCTGTTAAAATCACTTGTTTTAAGGGATTATTAATCTTATGGACCTTTTGTTTTCGCATAGGCCATAAAAATAAGTATTGGTGGTTTATTTAAAAAATTATTTAGATAAATTCTAAATAATTTTTTAAAGGCTCTCTTAGTCCTTAGAAAAAAGGAAAGCGGCTGAATCCAATAGCCGCTTTCCAAACCTAACTAAGAACCTGAAAACACTTAGGTAATTAGTTTTCTATAAAACGATAATCGATGTCGCTATACTTTAAGATATTAATTTTTTTAGGTTTAATACTCAGTAGTGCTTTGAGCTCTGCCAACTCGATTTTGCTCAGCAATATAATAAAATGCTTAGTACCGACCGAAAGAGGAATTTTGCGGTGTGTTGCCGTACATTTTAATTGGTTTTGCCAATAGTTGATATCCAAATTAAATAGATGCTCTTTAAAAGCCTCTAACTCCCATTCAAATAATTCAAAACAAAGATTATTATACATTACTTGAAAAAGATGACTTCTATTACAGTAGGTAATTATACCGTTTTTTGATTGATAAATTATTTTTCTTGTAAGACACATAATAGATAATTTCAATTCAAATATAATATTATTTATATTAAGTCTAAATAAAAATAAATTTAAAATTCTCTATGCATAGCTAAGCCTAATACTTGATTTAAAAACAGTATCTTTGCACGCAATTAATCCGTAATTGCAATGGAAGCCCACCTAAATAAAATTCTCGGCGAAGGCCTAACATATGATGATGTTCTTTTAGTGCCGGCCTTTTCTGAAGTGCTGCCAAGAGAGGTTAGTATCAAATCAAAGTTTACACGCAACATTACCATTAACGTGCCAATCGTATCGGCTGCTATGGATACCGTTACAGAATCAAAAATGGCCATTGCAATTGCTCAAGAAGGTGGTATTGGGGTACTGCACAAAAACATGACCATTGAGCAACAGGCTATCAAAGTACGAAAGGTAAAACGTGCTGAAAGTGGAATGATACTAGATCCTGTTACCATGCCTTTAAATTCTAAAGTTAGCGACGCAAAGGCGAATATGCGAGAGCATAGCATAGGTGGAATTCCTATTGTAGATGGTGATGGCAAATTGATAGGTATCGTAACTAATCGAGATTTAAGATTTGAAAAAAATAATGAAAGACCCATTTCTGAGGTAATGACCTCAGAGAATTTGGTGACTGCGGGCGAAGGGACTTCGCTATCAGAAGCCGAAGATATTTTACAGGAACATAAAATTGAAAAATTACCGGTAGTTGACGATAACTATAAACTAGTTGGGCTAATTACTTTTAGGGACATTACAAAACTCACCCAAAAACCTATAGCCAATAAGGATAAATATGGAAGACTTCGTGTGGCTGCCGCTTTAGGAGTTACCGGTGATGCCGTTGATAGGGCAGAGGCCTTAGTTCGAGCGGGAGTAGATGCCGTGGTTATCGATACTGCCCATGGTCATACCAAAGGTGTGGTTTCTGTTTTAAAAGAGGTAAAAAAGAGTTTTCCAGACTTAGAAGTTATTGTTGGAAACATTGCGACTGGTGAAGCCGCCAAATATTTGGTTGAAGCTGGTGCTGATGCCGTCAAAGTAGGTATAGGTCCGGGTTCAATATGTACAACAAGGGTTGTTGCTGGCGTTGGTTTTCCGCAATTTTCTGCAGTTTTAGAAGTTTCAGCAGCTATTAAAGGTTCAGGTGTGCCTGTAATTGCCGATGGTGGAATACGTTATACGGGTGATATCCCCAAAGCTATAGCCGCTGGTGCCGACACGGTAATGTTGGGGTCTCTGTTAGCTGGTACTAAAGAATCTCCTGGAGAAACTATTATCTATGAAGGGCGTAAGTTTAAAAGTTACCGAGGTATGGGTTCTGTTGAAGCCATGAAGCAAGGTTCAAAAGATCGCTATTTTCAGGATGTAGAAGATGATATCAAGAAACTGGTTCCGGAAGGTATTGTAGGGCGTGTGCCTTATAAAGGGGATTTGTTTGAAAGTATTCATCAGTTTGTCGGCGGGCTTAGAGCTGGTATGGGCTATTGCGGCGCAAAAGATATTGAGACCCTAAAAGAAACTGGACGTTTTGTAAAGATTACAGCTAGCGGTATCAACGAAAGCCATCCGCATGATGTAACGATTACCAAAGAAAGTCCAAACTATAGTAGGTAATTCGTTTAAGCAGTCAATAGATCTTTGCGAGTAAATTAATTCATTTCGCTATGTTTGTTAAAACCAACTGACGGGCAAATGACTTTTATCGAAAATCCAGTTTATGTATTGACTGTTTTAGCATTAATGGTGCTTTTATCACTTTATGCTGCTAAAACGAAATGGGGCAAACCTTTTGGAGCTGCACTTTTGGTGATTGTTTTCACAGCTGTTGTTGCCAATTTAAAGTTGATTCCTTCCGCTTCTAATTCAATTCCCCTTTACGATGCCATTTTTAATTATCTAGCGCCAATTTCCATTTTCTTTTTATTGCTTGGAGCTAATTTAAAGTCCATTAAAAAGGCTGGTATACCTATGATCGGGCTCTTTCTTATCGGATCGTTAGCGACAGTTTTAGGTATTCTTATTTCTTGGTACCTCATTTCTCCGCAAAACGTTTTAGGAGATGATGGAAAAATTTTGGCCGGAATGCTTACGGGTACGTACACTGGTGGAAGTGTAAATTTTAATGCAGTCGCTTTGGCTTATGATTTTCAAGAAAAAGGAATTCTGTATGCTGGGGCAATTGCGGTAGATAATGTGGTAACGGCTATTTGGGTAGTTATCACAATAGCTTTTCCTATGTTTTTAAGACGTTTCATCAAGGATAAAAAGTTGAGTACTGATATAGCGCAAGAAAAAGAAGTCAAAGCCAATAACATGGACTTAAAATCATTAGGTTGGTTACTGTTTATTGGTCTTTCATCTTTTTTAATATCAGAACTAGTTTCGAAGGTTCTTCCAAGTATTCCATCTATAATTACATTGTCAACCATTGGCATCATATTAGCTCAAACTTCTTTTGTTTCAAAGTTAAAAGGGGGGCACACTCTTGGTCTGTATTTGGTATACCTTTTTCTAGCAGTAATTGGGGCGTATTGTGAAATAGGTGCTGTATTGGCTCTTAAAGAGATTGGATTGACTTTATTGTTTTTTACATCTTTGGCAGTTTTAATTCATGGCTTGATAATCATTGTTTTAGGAGGCTCTATTTTTCGTGATTGGGATATGCTTTCCATAGCAAGTCAAGCCAATGTAGGTGGCGGTACTTCTGCTATCGCATTGGCGGAAACGTTCAATCGCAAAGAATTAATATTACCGGCTATTTTGGTTGGAACGCTGGGTAATGCCTTAGGAACTTATCTTGGTTTTATGGTTGTATCGATTTTGTGAAATCATTTACCAACCCCAGAGTAGGACTTCCAGTCTTTTTCTTTGTAGATGTTTTCGCCAAAATACTTGGCAATTTGTAGAAATGGTTTTACTTTTTGGTAACCGGGTACTGGCGAAAGCATTTTCAATTCTTCATCTAAAAATATAACTGTGGGATAACTCATCTTACCTTGCAGTAAAGCTGCCGCTAATTCATGGTAACCACGTCTGCCTTGGGGTACGAATTTGAAAGTTTTACCATCATATTCAATAGGCTCTTTGCCTTCAGCGTCCATTTTAACCATGTAGAAATTTTCAGCCATATAGGCTGCAACTATAGGATTTTGAAAAGTATCTTTGTCCATTTTTTTGCACCATCCACACCAATCGGTGTAAACGTCCACAAAAATCTTTTTTGGATTTGTTTCAGTCTTGGATAATGTAACGGCTTCTTCCCAAGAAACCCATTGTACTTCTTGTGCAGTTATAGAAATGGTAAATAACAGGACTAGGTTAAGTAAAAACTTCTTCATAATTCAGCAATTCATCTTAATCATTTAGTCTTATAACTATATCAAAACTAACGAAAATTGTGCCAAATTATTTCACAACTACCTTTTCTACTTTTGCTTCAAATACATCAGCGATATCAACTTGATTTTTAAGAATATCATCAAAGGTTTCACGTTCACGAATTAAATGGGCTTTTCCTTGATAATAGAGTACTTCCGCCGGACGATATCTAGAATTGTAATTACTGGCCATAGTAAAACAATACGCACCTGCATTTTTAAAAGCCAGAATATCTCCCTCAGCTATTTCATTAATCCGTCTATTACTGCCAAAGGTGTCTGTTTCACAGATGTAACCAACAACCGAATAATAACGCTCCCGTCCATCAGGATTGGAAATATTAACAATTTCATGATTAGAACCATAGAGCATTGGGCGTATTAAGTGATTAAAGCCCGAATCTACACTGGCAAATATTGTAGAAGTAGTTTGCTTTACCACATTAACTTTTGCTAAAAAATACCCAGCCTCACTCACTAAAAACTTACCAGGTTCAAAGGCCAAAGTCAATTGTCTACCATATTCACTACAAAACTGATTGAAGCGGGCGGTCAATTTTTTGCCCAACTCTTCAACATTAGTTTCAATATCACCTGATTTATAGGGTACCTTAAACCCACTTCCAAAATCAATGAAATCTAAGTTTTTGAAATTTTTAGCGGTTTCAAAGAGAATTTCTGAAGCGTATAAGAAAACATCAATATCAAGAATGTCACTGCCAGTATGCATATGAATTCCGTTAATATTCATATTAGTCAAGTCAACAATTCGTAATAAATGGGGAATTTGATGAATGCTTATTCCAAATTTAGAATCGATATGACCAACAGAAATATTCGAATTTCCACCTGCCATTACATGCGGATTAATTCGAATACAAACAGGAATATCTGGATGCTTGCTGCCAAATTGTTCTAATACCGATAGGTTATCGATATTAATTTGAACCCCTAGAGTGGCAGCCTCTTCAATTTCTTCTAAGGAAACGCCATTTGGGGTATATATTATAGACTCGGGTTTAAAACCGGCAAGTAAGCCCAATTTCACCTCTTGAATTGATACCGTGTCAAGTCCACTGCCAAGACTATGCATTAAACGTAATACCGCGATGTTTGAAAGTGCTTTACAGGCATAATTCAAACGTAGGCTTTCTACTCCTTTAAAAGCATTGGTCAAACGTTCATATTGCGACGTTATTTTAGTAGCATCATAGACATATAAGGGTGCTCCATACGTTTTAGCTACTTTCAAGAGTTCTGATGATTTCATAAACAAGTTTTGTTCAAATTTAAAATAGGATTTACTTTGAAGCAAGAAATAATGTCGATAATTAATTAAATACAACAATTTGTTATAAAAATAACAAAAAAGAATATTGACTTGTTCTCTCGATGTCCTTATTTTAGAGAAAAATTTGTTCATGAAGTTACCTATGTTTCCTTTGCAATCTGTTTTTTTTCCTGGTGAAACCGTTCCCTTGCATATTTTTGAGGAGCGCTATCAGCAGTTGATCAAAGACTGCCGTGAAGAAGCGATTACATTTGGAATTCCGGTGTATATCAATAAAAAAATTGAGTACGGAACAGAAGTACAATTGGTTGAAGTGGTCAACACTTATGAAGGTGGTGAAATGGATGTAGTTTGTGTTGCACGTCAAGTGTTTAAAATCGTAACTTTTGATAATGAAATGGATGAAAAGCTCTACGCCGGTGGAGAAGTTAAGTTTTTAGAGGCTAATAATGATGCAGATGAAAGCTTGCGAGAAGAAGTCCTCGAAAAAATCCAAGAGCTCTACGATTTGATGGGTGTAGAATTGCCTCTAGTGCCTTCTGAAAAGTTCAATAGCTATGCATTTGCTCATAAAATGGGGCTTTCTTTTGATCAAGAGTATGAGCTTTTGCAATTGACAAATGAAACGGAACGCTTGCATTACATTAGACTGCATTTAGAATCAACGATTACGGTACTCAAACAGATAAATAATACCAAAGCGGTTATTGAAATGAATGGACATTTTAAAAATTTTGACCCATTAGACTTTGAAGACTTTAAAGTAGATTAGGGACTAGCTCTTTACTATTGAACAATCAATTAATTTTATTCTGCATTTATAATTATTAATTCTACCTCTGGTTTCCTATTTTTGTCACCTTAATATAATTTTACGATCATATGAACCTTCATGAATATCAGGGTAAAGAAATTTTGGCAAGTTTTGGAGTGAGAATTCAACGTGGTATTGTTGCTCACAATGCAAAGGAAGCAGTTGATGCAGCAAAGCAATTGACTCAAGAAACCGGAACGGGATGGCATGTCATCAAGGCCCAGGTCCATGCTGGTGGTCGAGGTAAAGGCGGAGGAGTAAAATTGGCCAAGAACTTGAAAGAAGTTGAAGAATTGGCAGGTTCAATTATTGGAATGAACCTGATTACACCTCAAACTTCCGCAGAAGGTAAAAAGGTTCATCAAGTTTTGATTGCTGAAGATGTGTATTATCCAGGTGATAGTGAAACCAGTGAGTTTTATATGTCAGTCTTGTTAAATCGAGGAACAGGTAGAAATATGATCATGTATTCTACTGAAGGTGGAATGGATATTGAAGAAGTTGCAGAAAAAACTCCTCATTTAATATTTACCGAAGAAATAGATCCAGCTGTCGGATTAATGCCTTTTCAAGCTAGAAAAGTTGCTTTTAACCTTGGATTGTCGGGTACAGCTTTTAAAGAAATGACCAAATTTGTTGCTTCTTTGTACAAAGCTTACGTGGAGAGTGATTCCAGTATGTTTGAGATTAATCCAGTTTTAAAAACATCGGATGATAAAATAATGGCGGTAGATGCTAAGGTTTCTATTGACGACAATGCGCTTTATCGCAGAAAACAGTATGCTGAGATGCGTGATTTGCGCGAAGAAAACGCCATTGAGGTTGAGGCAAGGGCAGTAGGCCTTAATTATGTTGATTTAGATGGTAACGTGGGTTGTATGGTTAATGGTGCAGGACTTGCCATGGCTACTATGGATTTGATAAAAATGGCTGGTGGAGAACCAGCTAACTTCTTGGATGTTGGTGGTACGGCAGATGCAAAGAGAGTAGAAGAAGCTTTTCGAATTATTTTGAAAGATCCTAATGTAAAAGCTATTTTGATAAATATCTTCGGAGGTATAGTTCGTTGTGACCGTGTGGCTCAAGGAGTAGTTGATGCTTATAAGAATATGGGTGATGCCATTAAAGTCCCAATCATTGTGAGGCTACAGGGAACCAACGCTGAATTGGCAAAAGAGATTATTGATAATTCAGGATTGGCGGTTCATTCGGCTGTTCAATTTCAAGAAGCTGCTGATAAAGTAAAAGAAGTGTTAGCATAGCTTTCTTATTGATAATAAATATTTGAAGGGGTAATGTTTAACTAACATTGCCCTTTTTTTGATTTCTTCAACGAACCTACTGTAGAAACTGAGTAAAAAGTAAAAGTCAAATAGAAAGAATGAAGAAAAATCGTTCTTTTATGATAAATTGGTGCGGTTTCTTCAAGAGGTTTTTGCCACTTTTCCAAAGCATTTAATATAACCTTATAGTTATCAAATTTATAAAAGCATTAAATAGCGTATACAGGTTCTTTTGGCAAGGCTTTTCAATTTAATTTTGAGGCGATGTAGAAAATCAAGGATTCGATAAAAAATTGTTAAGAATATAGACTTAAAGTAACAAATATCTTTTTCGAACGTCTTTATAGTATTACATCATCAATCAATATTAATCAATCTCCAATAAATTCAACTGGAGGTTAAAACAACAAGTCATGAGAAAAATGAGCCTAGTTTTGGTTACAGCAGCTATGTTTTTAGTTGCTAATGTTTCAGCAAACATAAATGCTGAACCTGTAAATTCCACTAAAAATTTATCTGCACAAATTCACAAGATGCTTGAAAGTAATTCTTTTAATGTCGAAGAAGATTTAACTGCCAATGTACAATTCACCATCAATAAAAATGGCGAAATTGTTGTGCTATCAGTCGACACCACTGATGATACTTTAGATAGTTTTGTAAAAGGTCGTTTAAACTATCAAAAAGTTGACTTTGCCAATTTTAAAGAGGGTAGAACATACACAGTTCCTGTGAGAATAGCTGTATAGAATATAGTTATTTGAATTAGCTGAAAAATCCTGAATCAATTCAGGATTTTTTTATTATACGAAAATTGAGTTCTACCAGTTATTATAAGGTAACCCTTTTTCTATGAATACCTACCAAGACAAACTAAGTGTTTTAAGTGAGTTGATTGATTTTGCTCGAGTTGATTACAAGATCAAAGAATCTGAATATGATTTTTTATTGAGCGTCGCTAATCTTCTTGACGTAAAAAAGGCTTCATTAGATAGCTTGTTGAGGCAAAAGCCATCAACAAAGACACCTAGTACGGAGCTAGAAAAGATAGTCCAATTTAATCGTCTCTTACTGCTCATGAATATTGACGAAGAACAGCATAAAAAAGAGATTGAACGTCTACACAATATTGGATTATGGATGGGGTTGCCACCTTCGGCCATAGGCCAAGTCTTAGAAGTGATGCATAAATACCCTAATAAAGTAGTTCCACCCAAAGTACTTATCAATATTTTTAAAGCACATCAAAATTAAATCATGCCAAAATGACATGAATTAAATTTTGATTAACGCCAAAAAGGCAGTAAAATTTTATTGGTATATCTTTTGACTAGCTATAGGTGAACATAATTTTAAAAGAAACACCATGAGTTTAGTTAAAAGAAATAATTTAATATTCCCTAGTTTAATGAATGACATTTTCAATCCTGATTGGTTTGGGGGTATGGAAAATAGGAACGGCAATTTACCAGCTGTCAATATCATAGAGAATGATAATGACTTTGTTCTTGAATTATCTGCCCCAGGGTTTAAAAAAGATAATTTTAACATTGAATTAGACAACGATGTGCTTACTATTTCATCTGAAGTGAAAACAGAAAGCGAAGCCAAACAAGAAAAATTCACCAGAAGAGAGTTTTCATATACTTCCTTCAAAAGAGCATTTACGTTACCAGAAACTGTTGATGGAGGTAAAATCAACGCCACTTATGAAAATGGAATATTAAAAGTGGTAGTACCCAAAAAAGAAGAGGCGTTACCAAAACCAAAACGCTTGATTGATATAACATAAAAAAATTATGATGCCGTTTCGGTTTTCATAATGGTTGGTTGTTTAGTTGGTTAGTTAGGGAGAGCGTCACTTATTTAAGTGGCGCTTTCTTTTTATTCCTGCTCTTGTAGCATTTTAATTTCGTCACGTAATTTAGCTGCTTCCATAAAATTAAGCTCTTTGGCGGCTTTTTCCATGGCTTTACGTTTTTGCAAAATGATTTTGGCTTTTTGGTCAGGAGTCAAATACTTCAATTTTAGCATTTGAGTGATGCTATAGTTAGTAAATGAATATTATGAGTTTACCTCTCTCTTTCTATTTAGGAACCTAAAAATTTCCAAATATTCTTATATACCTTATCTAGTTCTTCTATAGAAAAACCTCCGTGCTTTTTTCCTGAAATAGTTATTAGCTTATTCTTCAAAGAATAGCCTTCTAATTTTTCATGTAGTTTAATAGACTGAGATATAGGAACATTTATGTCAGCATCACCATGAATACTTATGATACTAGGGGTGTTTTTATCAACATAAATAATTGGGGATAATAATTCAAAATATTGCTCTATATCAAGTGATACGTTTTTAAGTAAAATATTTTCATACTCGGAATCATTCCAAAAATGGATGGCCTTAGGTACATCAGTTATTCCATACCAATTTATAATAGCATCGGTTTTAAAGAGTTTTTTATCTTCAATACCCAATAAATCCATTCCATCCTGATTTATAGTACCAGCAAGCAGAGCTAAGTGACCTCCAGCAGAATCACCAGTCAGAATAATTTTATTATACTTTAAATTATATTGGGATAGATTTTTTGTAACCCAATTAATTGCTGAAATACAATCTGATAGACTTCCTTTTAAATCTGTTTTTGGCAATAGCCTATAATCAACGTTTACAACGATGAACTTCTTCTTCATGTAGGGAAGTAAATTCAGCAGACTTTCTTGCCTAGTTCCTTCAATCCATCCCCCTCCATGAAAATTTATAATTAAGGGTTTTAAACCATTCGTAGACTCAAACCAAGGATCTTGGCCAAGTTTTTTTGATGGAAAATAAATATCAAGATATAGACTTGTTGAATCAATATTTTTATAAGGAATATTGGTTATTGGAGTTACATTGGAAATTATTGCATTGATTTCGTTAGATTCATTCATTTGGTTGGAGCAGTTTGAATTTAGTGGTAATAATAAGAGAAATGCCAGTGCAGTTAAAACAGTAGTATCGTTCTTTATTTTCATTTGAAATTTTTCTTATAGAAATTCATTATTTGTTCTTATGAAGTTTTTTCAAATTATAAGTTATACTTATAGTAATTGCTAGTGCAAATGGTATAGAAATTAAAAACGAATATATAATTAGTTCGTTTTTGTTTAAATCATGAGCCAATTCTCTAATAAAATACTCAGTTGCGCCGGCAGCCCATAAACCTATTGCCGCCCCATTCAGACCAATTATATGCTTATTTAGACTTTTTTTTGTTTTATTCTTTTTTAGCATAGGTAAGATTCCAAAGAACAAGAAGAATAATGAAACAATAATTAAATAGTGAAAAACACTTGGTTTACCATTATTAAAATCATAGATAAACAAAGCTGAAACATTTACTAATAACAATGAAATCGAAAAAACATAACCGATACTTTTATGAATTTTAGTGCCTTTTCTGGTTAACAAAATATAAGCACCCGTAAATAACCCTATAACAGATGTGATAAAATGTATACCTCCTACAGGCGAATGTATCCAATTATCAATTTCCATTTTTAATTTTTTTAAAGCCTGACACATGTGATAAAATAGCTTTCCATATAGAGTCTCGATATACCAGAACATTACTAGATTGGTATTTATTGTGAACAGTGTCGTTATAGATATGCCCAGTACCCGCGATTACGCAGGTTCCATTTTGGTATATATCCGATCGTTTTATTTCATATCTAAATGAATCATGTTTTATTGCATTCTTTGCAATCCATACTAATTCATCTTTTTTATTGGAACGGTTCCCGTTATTATCGATAAGTTCAAAACTATCATCTAAAATTTTATCTAATAATATAGTGTCTTGCTGACTGTAGGCTTTTGGCCAGAGCACTTCTTTTAAATAATGAAGTTTTTTTTTATGTTCCTCAGTTTCAAAGCTTTTAATTTCGGCTTGGCGCATAGATTTGTTTTCTTTCCCGCATGATATTATCAAACTAATTGTTGTTATTAAGAACCAAGTATTTCTGTTTAATTTCATTTTGATTTATGTTTTTAAGGTTCAGAACAAAATATGATAAGATTTATTTAAAGAGGGCAATGACTGAGACATAATCAGAATTATATCTATAGCAAGATTCTTGATTGCTGCAAGGTTATTCGTAATTATTGAATCAATAAATTTATTCTTCTATAATTGGCGAACTATGAGTTGCTATGGCCTTTATTTTCCCATTCTTTTTTTTATACACATCAGTAAAACGTAGCTTTAGTGTTGTCGTGTCTTTGTCTGGCTTGCTTACTATAACCATTCTTTCGGAACCTCTAACTATAGCAATGTCATTAAATAGACGAACATCCAATTCTTGATATTCAATATCATGAAATTTATAGTCAGCATTTGAGAACTCTTCAATGGTGGCGACTTTATCAGTTGTTTGGCCATTAGTTGAACCAGAATAAACCCAAGAATCATCCAGAACTTCATGTAATGGATTTGCGTTGCCTGTAAGATAGGCGTTGGTCCATTTGTGCAATAAATGCAATGCTTCATCTTCCGTTATTTTTTCAGTGACCAAGTTTTTCTTCTCTTTATTGTTGTTCTTAACCTCTTTACAGGAAAACCCTATCATCAAGGGCATTAAGAATAGTATTAATCTTCTCATTGTATTTGGTGATTTGTTCAAATTATTTTTCATTCCATTTACAGTCTTTTATAAAGTCACGGACCATTCCTTTAAAAGACTTTCTTTAAGTTACGAGCTCATAGTTATGTCAGCAATACAGGTAATTATCATCAAAAGGAGAGTAAAAAGTGAATCACAGTTCACCACCTTCATAATTAAATAAAATCGAAAAGATTTCAATGATAATTACAAATCGCCCGCCTTTGGGATTGGATGTATACATTTTAATTTTGATTAATAGCTGTGACAAAATTCAAATCAATTCATAAAAAAAATGTGAATTACAAGCGGCAAAACGTAAACAATAATTATTGTTTACGCATTTAATACTTTTTTTCGAAACTTAGATGGAGTAGTATTGGCGAATTTTGAAAAGGCTTTGTAAAATGTCACTTTGTTATTAAATCCCGATTCTAAGGCAATGGCCTCAATTTTATAATGATTATAACCAACATTTTTCATTAGTTGCTTGGCATGTTCTACCCGAAAAGCGTTTATGAAATCATTGAAATTATCTTTTGACAAATAAGATAGTGTTTGTGAAATATGATGGGACTTAAGAGATAGTCTTACCGATAATTTGTCAAGAGTAAGCTCATTGTCGAGATAGGTTTGTTCAGAAATAAATAAGTCTTCAATTTGTGCTTTGATAGATGTCATATCATTTTCGCTGAGAGTTGAATTTTGATATTTGGCTTTTAATGTCTTGAAAAATTTTGGATCCTGATATAGTATATAGCCAATTAATAAAACGAACGTGTTGCAAATCACATAATACCATGAAAAATCATTCCAACTATTCGCAAATTGCGTAAACCAAGAAATGACCATAGTCGTCAACAAATAGATAATTGCGATGCCTCCTAAATAGAATTTTTGGTTTACTTTAAGTTTCGGAGCATTCTTTTTATAGAATAAAAACAACAACACCCCATAGAAAAGCTGATGGGCAGCTCTGAAATAGTTTAAGTTTAAGATGCAGTTATAGAAATTTTCTCCATTATTGAAATAGCCCACGCGTTCAATTGTGGACATCGTTATTATGTCGTACATAAATATATTAAGTGCAACTAACGGAATTAAATGAAGTAAATCGAACTTGATAAATGTTCTGCTCTTTGAAGTTACCGACTGAAAATGCAAGAATAACAACGGGCCATACAAGACACCTATTGAAAAGTAAAAGCGACCAAGAATCTCAGGAAATATATCTCTAATGCCAGTATTTCCATGAATAAAATAAAATATTTCAATTGAAAAAAGCAAAAAGTATAGAGCGATGGTTCTCGTTTGAAATTTTGGTTGATTAAAGAAAAAACCACCAGAAATAAACAGGGTAAGCAATGCCTGAATAAATAGGAATAGAATCATTTCTGTCAAAAATAAAAAATGTGAGCCAAAGTTGTGATTTATTCACAAAAGGGAAATAAAATCTATTATTTGCGTACAGATCAAAACAAATATCCAGTTGACTTTTCTCTAATTATCATTCCTGCTCTTGTAGCATTTTAATTTCATCTCGTAATTTTGCCGCTTCCATAAAATTAAGCTCTTTGGCGGCTTTTTCCATTGCTTTACGTTTTTGTAAAATAATTTTAGCTTTTTGGTCAGGGGTCAAATATTCTAAATCTGGTTCTGCAGCACGTAATTCTTCTTTTTGAAAATGGTAGGTAGAAACTGAATTCTTTGCTAAAGCATTATCTAAACTCTTATTGAGAGCTTTAGGTACAAGGTTGTTCTCGGTATTATAGGCGATTTGTTTTTCTCTGCGATAGTTGGTTTCGTCAATGGTTTTTTGCATACTTTCCGTAATCTTGTCAGCGTACATTAGAGCTTGTCCATTTAAATGACGAGCTGCCCGACCTACAGTTTGGGTCAACGATCGATTACTTCTTAAAAAACCTTCTTTATCAGCATCTAAAATTGCAACTAACGATACCTCTGGTAAGTCGAGACCTTCACGCAACAAATTCACACCGACCAAAACATCAAAAATCCCCTTTCTTAAGTCTTGCATGATTTCAACACGTTCTAAAGTATCGACATCACTATGAATATAACGGCAACGAACATCAATTCTCAAAAGGTATTTGGTTAATTCCTCGGCCATTCGTTTGGTCAAAGTAGTAACTAAGGTGCGCTCATCCAATTCTACCCGTTTTTGGATTTCTTCGATTAAATCATCAATTTGGTTGAGGCTTGGACGTACTTCAATAATAGGGTCAAGCAATCCAGTTGGTCGAATAATTTGCTCGACATAAACCCCCTCACTCAATTGTAATTCATAATCGGCTGGTGTAGCACTTACAAAAAGTACTTGATTTTGCAATGCTTCAAATTCCTCAAATTTTAATGGTCGATTGTCCATGGCAGCGGGCAATCGAAAACCATATTCTACTAAATTTTCTTTACGTGAACGATCACCACCATACATAGCATGTACTTGCGGAATGGTTACATGACTTTCATCAATGACCATTAAATAATCATTAGGAAAGTAATCTAACAAACAGAAAGGTCTTGTGCCCGGATCGCGACCATCCAAATAACGCGAGTAGTTTTCAATACCTGAACAATAACCAAGTTCTCGAATCATTTCTAGGTCAAAATTGGTACGTTCTTCTAATCTTTTTGCCTCCAATGGCCGAGCTATGTCTTTAAAGTAGTCAACTTGTTTTCCCAAATCATCTTGAATATGATGAATAGCATTTTGTAAGACATCAGGGGAAGTGACAAACATGTTTGCCGGATAAATATTCAAACTGTCATAAATCTCAATAACTTTATTATTGAATGGATCTAGAGCTTCAATTTCTTCAATTTCGTCTCCAAAAAAATGGATTCTAAAGGCATGGTCGGCATAACCTGGAAATACGTCAACCACATCGCCTTTTACTCTAAAATTACCGTTTCTAAAATCTGCGGTCGTTCTTGAATACAAACTTTGTACTAGCTGATGTAAGAATTTAGTTCTAGAGATGACCTGGTCTCGATGTATTGAAATCACATTTTTCTGAAATTCCACTGGATTACCGATACCATATAAGCAAGAGACCGAAGCGACCACCAAAACATCTCTGCGTCCTGATAATAAAGACGAGGTTGCACTTAAACGAAGCTTCTCAATATCTTCATTTATAGATAGGTCTTTTTCAATATATGTTCCACTTGTTGGAATGTAAGCTTCTGGTTGATAATAGTCGTAATAAGAGACAAAATATTCAATAGCATTCTCAGGGAAAAACTGTTTGAACTCTGAATATAATTGTGCCGCTAAGGTCTTATTGTGTGCTAACACCAATGTTGGTCTTTGTACTTCGGCAATGACATTGGCAACGGTAAATGTTTTGCCAGAACCGGTAACACCTAGTAGGGTTTGATACCTTTCATTTGAATAAATTCCCTTTGCTAATTTTTCTATCGCTTGGGGTTGATCTCCAGTAGGGGTAAATTCTGATACAACTTTAAATTTCATTCAATAAAAATACTAAAGCAGCTCCTAAAAAGAAGTCAGTAGATGTATTATCTTTTTAGTATAAAGCCTTTGTCAGAAAATGAACAACTTCATTTAATCCAATGTAAAAAAACTAAATTTCGTCTTTTCGATTCTACAAAATTCTACAAATCTCGCTTTTTTAATAATGCATAGGATGAATAGATGAAAATAGCTGTCCAACAGAGTACAATCAAGATTTCGTACCAATGGACATGGTAGTTTAGTGTAATGCTTTCACCCACTTGATCTGCAACTGTTTGAACCGCCTCTAACCGGGTAATCGGCTCTTTAATTAGATTGAACATAGATTGTAGTGGAAAGAAACCCATAACAGTTTCTGTGGTTTCACTATCAAATAGTTTCCATCGAATTATACCTCGGGTGATTCCCTCAACTATTTGCCAGAGTATTAAGAACCCTAGTGCAAATGCTGAACGTTTTACAAAGATGCCCAGAAACAAACAAAGGGAAAAGAACCCTACCAATTTTACAAAAAAGGCAAAAACAAATTCTAAGTCTGAAAATATGATAGAAATTTCATTGTAATCTGAATAAAAAAGGCCCAGAATTATGGAAACAACAAACACAAAAACTGTTGAAATCAATGAAAAAGAAATCACTGTCAGAAATTTAGACAGAATAAATTCCTTTTTGGAAAGCCCATCTATCAAGTTTTGTTTTATGGTCTTGTTACTATACTCATTGGCCATCATAGATACAATGACGATGGCCAGAAAGAGCTTAAAGAATGCGGTAACAAAAGTGTTAAAGTGCCAGATATAGGGAAAGTTGAAAATCCCAATTTCCGCTAAATGAAACTTTACAGGTCCAATATCAAACTTAATTGCTGCGATTAAGGCAATTGATGTCAATAATACAAAGTAAGATGTGATAAGTATTTTACTTGCTCTGTTGTTCCAAAGCTTGATGAATTCTATTTGTAGTAAGCGTACCATGTGTTTTTTGATTAGTTGTTTTTGGTTAACTCTAAGAATTGTTCTTCTAAGCTTTCTCTTCTTTTAACCAAGTGAGAAAGTACAATACCCTTTTCAAAAAGTACTTTATTGAGTTCTTCGGCATCTAATTCTTCTTTTAAATGTGCGGTCAAAGTGCCATTCTCACCTTCAATCTTGCCAAAACTTGCGTTTTTCTCAAGCAGGCTTTTTAGTTTTTCCATTTCTTTGGTACGCAATTCAAAAAAGCCATGACTGGAAAGCATACTGTCGACTGGACCTGAGTACAATTTCTCTCCTTTTCTTAAAATAACTACATGCGAACATACTTTTTCCACTTCATCCAATAGGTGAGAAGCTAAGAGAATTGTTGTTCCCAATCCAGCAATTTTTTTGATGATTTCCCTTATTTGATGAATTCCTTGGGGGTCAAGGCCGTTTGTAGGTTCGTCTAAAATTAATATTTCAGGATCATTGAGCAGGGCAGAGGCAATCGCCAAACGCTGTTTCATGCCTAATGAATAGGTTTTGAATTTGCTGTCCTTCCTATCCCAAAGTCCAACCAGTTCTAATTTCTCTTGAATTTTATCTTCAGGAACTTCCTTGATTTTACAAACCAATTTTAGATTTTGAATAGCGGTCATGTAAGGGTAAAAGTTAGGCCGCTCAATAATAGCTCCTACTTTTTTTAATGCATCATGGGTGGATGTATTTCCCTCAAACCAACTGAACTCTCCAGCAGTGCGGTTTACAACATTTAAAATAATACCTAGAGTAGTTGATTTTCCACTGCCGTTGGGTCCTAAAATACCATAGACATTCCCCTTTTCAATAGTAAATGATAAGTTTTTAACAGCGGTAAGACTGCCAAACTTTTTTGTAAGATCAGATACGGTCAGTATAGTTTCCAAGATGGAATTGTTTTTTGATTGTTATAATAACTTGACGACTAATCATCAGAATTGTTACAAAATAATATCAAAACATCTTTTTTGAACAACCGGCTAGTTCTTATTTATCCGCACTGTAATTCTTCGGTTGGTGATTATTGTTGTTGGAGGTAACATATTGACGGTAACGTTTACGCTTGGATTATCGGTGGTAATATTTAAATCAGTCTGATCTTGTGTTTTGGTTACGGTATTAGTATATGTTTGAGAATTCATGTAAATATTTGATATAAGTACTTTTGCTGTAAGGGTAAGGGTTTCAAGTTGTCCGGAATTTAAAGTGCCTAAAGTCCAATTAGGGTAAGTAAATGTACCAGCAGTAATCGAGGCAGAAACAAATTCTAATCCATTTGGCAATATGTCTGTTAAATTTAAATTGGTAACCGGTTCATCCCAAAAATTCTCAACCGTGATTGTAAAATCGACATTACTGCCATCAGTTACATTATTTTGATCAACGGTTTTATTAAGTATGATATCTGGGTCGCAATAGTATACTGAAATGGAATTTGAATCATACGTACAAGGTCCTCTTGTCACTCTTAAAAAATAATCTCCCGCCATTGTTGCGGTGTAGGACGCTGTTGTGGCCCCTGGTATTAAAACACCATCTCCATACCATTGGTATGCATCAAAAGTTTCTCCACTTGAGATTTCTAAGATTGCACCTGGTAAACAGTTATTGCCAGTAATCTGCAAGTCGATACTTGGCACAGTATCAAATCCTGAATAATAACCTGCCACTCCTCTTGCTCCGTTAAACCCAAAAAAACCTACAGCAATAGGTCCAGTAGATTGTACGCTAACATTACCTGTTAAGCTTGGCAAATAAAATGTTTTCCAGTCGATTGTCCCAGCTATAGTAGAGGATGGTGGTAGGGTGACAGTACCACTTCCATCAGTAACGGTTATATTACTATCAGGCGTTGTTGTTGCAGCAATTATCGTAACACCACCTGTAATTGTGACACCAGCGGCATCGGTAATATTAGGTATATTATCCATGGTATCAGGCAATAGACAACTCACTGGTGCAACAAAATTCAATCCTTGAGTATAAGCTTGGGTGGATCCACCCATACATTGGTAGGCATAAACATCTTTTGATGTTTCGACATACATGTTCGAGCCTACTGCATTTGAAGAGTAATTACTACTTGGAATTTCAAAGAAATCACCTTCATTAATTGTAGTTATTGGCGTGACAGAACCATTTACAAAAATTTGAGTATTATTTTCTGTAGCTATGATCAACGGGAATTCAGTCCAACCATTAGAATTTCCATTTCCTCTTACAAAAACGTATTCTTTACCCAGCCTATTTTCTGGAACAGGTTGATCTATTCCAGCATCACGATTACTGCTACCAGCTTGACGACCATAGTTTAATGAGCCATTGCTTATAGCGATATCCTTATCTGCCACAATAGAAGCACCTATCCAACCATCTTCATGAGCTTGGGTAGCTGAATTACCAATATAAGTTTCAAAAACAAAAGATTCATTTTGATCAAGTACAATCGTATAACTATCATCTGTGATTCCAGCTCTGTCATTACCCACACGAAACTCGCAATTGGGATCATAACCTGATAGCGTAATAGTAGTATTATCCTCAGTGGCCATAATGCCAAGGGTATTGGATTTTGAGACATGTGTTCCTAAATTGGGTACCCCACCCCACTTAAAATTGGTACCCAGTGCGATTCGCCCCTTTGATGTTAAAGAGGCAGCTTGAGAATTTGATCTTCCACGATAGTTGACATAGAAATTGTTTCCGCTGGGTGCTTCAAATCGCAGTCCACCATCAGTCAAAACGACACCGGTATTAGAGTTACTTACCAAAGTAATATTATTGTCACCATTACCTAAGCTATATTCTTGAGGACTTACATTTGAAATCGTGAAAGTAGCTATAGGCGTTGTACTTATACCTCTATATGCATTCACTGTGAAAGCTGTTGCTTCTGGTGTTGAGAGGTAAATGGACTGTTGTTGTATGGCTTGATTATTGCTTCCTTGTTTTAATGGTGGTAAATAGTGTAAATCACTTAGCTGTCCATGAGCGAACGCAGAGATCAATACTATAAAAAGAAAGGTAAATTGTTTCATGATATGGTTGAGCCAATAGCAAACCTTATCAAAATAACAAGTGCTTGGGCTTTTTGACAATTGTTTGTTGCGAACGATACCAATACTGTGGTATTTCATCGATAACTGTGTTGCTGCCCTGTTTTGAAATACAATAAAAGCCCCTAGAATAATTATTCTAGGGGCTTTTATTGTATTTAATTTTGTTTACCTGTACAGAGTAAAGTGTCCAATAAATTCTCTTTGATCACTTTCTCCATTTAACTTGATAATATACCAGTAATCTCCTGTGGGTAAATCCGTATCGTTATATAGACCATCCCAACCTTCTGCATTGTCTTCTAGTTGATATACTTTACGACCATATCTATCAAAAATATTAATGTAGATATTAGGATACTGCCCTATGTTTTCTGGTATCCAATAATCATTTAACAAATCACCATCAGGCGTGAAGAATGTTGGTATTTCAATATCAATGAATTCCATATATATTGAAGTTATTGCCTCACAACCATTTTCATCAACTACTCGAACGGTATACGTATCCGTACGTGTAATATAAAAGGTGCTATCAGCACCATTGTCTGTATCATTGAAGTAGTAGGTGTATTCTTCTCTTCCGCCAGAAGCTGAAGCAGTTATTTCATTCATATTAGATTGCTCCGCAACTAATCGAAGTGGCATAAAATCTTCTATTTCAAAATCTAAAGTGTTGATACACCCATTAGCATGGGCAATGGTTACAAAGTGCTGTCCAGGAGTTAAATTCTCGAAATTTGGTTCTAAAACCATATTAGCTGGATCATCTGTATCTAAACCATAAAGAATATCTGCCGAAACAGAGATGTCTTCTAATGTGAGTATCACACTATTGTCTGGGGTATCACCAGAACATTCATAAACTACTTCGATACTTCCGTTTAAGTTGGCTCCTGCATCGATTTCAATAATTTGATTGGTAGTGCAACCCTCTGCATCTTTAATAAAGATCACATAGGTGTCACTAGCTAATCCATTAAAATTCATCTGCCCCTCAATATAATCACTGTCGATATTACTATTAAGACTTGTACTGTAAGGCGCGGTACCACCAGTGATGGTTAGTGTTATGGTGCCATCTTCATCGCCAGCGCAAATCTCTGGGGTTGAAGTGAATTCAACCTCAAGGGGATCTGGTTCTACAATGTCAAACTCAATCAATTCAAAACAGCCGTTACCGTCTTGGACTATAACATCATAACTACTTGCCCTAAGACCAGTAAAGATATTGCTACTATCAAACTGATTTAAGTTTGGAGAGATAGCATATTGATATTCTCCCGTTCCTCCAGAAACATTGAGCACAATACTACCATCTTCACCGCCATTACAACTAATGTGAGTAATTATGGGTGTGACAACGACAGGAGTTGGCTCTTCTATAAGAATTTCTAATGAAGTGGTTTGACAATCTTCACTTTGAACGTTTACATAGTAACTGCCTTGTGGTAAATCAGCAAATACTTCGGAGGTTTGATAAGGTCTAACTTCATTGGTCAAACCTGAGTCTGAGAATAATCCATATTGATAATTACCCAATCCACCCCCTGCGCTCGCAAAAATTACTGCCGTGTTATCGCCACTACAGTTAATTGCGGCACCACTGGTATCTATATCAAGAGTTAAAGTTTCAATAGCATTAAGTGTGATCTCATTGGATTGTGTTGAAATACAATTAAAACTATCTCTTATAAAATACTGGTATGTCCCCGGAGTTACATTTTGGAAAACTTGGGTACCTGCACCATTTAATGTGTTCATCACATTAAATATTACCCCGTCAGTACTCCATTCGTAAGGCCCCGTTCCGCCGAAGGCACTAAGCTCGAGTTCTGCCCCCGTAAGACAGCTTAGATTTGCTGAGGTTATCAACATACCTCTAGGTTCAACCGGGTTAATTATTTCTATAATGCTGGACTCAAAAGTACAGTTCGTATCATCTAAAATTGTGATACTATAGAAACCAGCACCTAAGTTATTAAAGGTTGCTGTTGTTTGTGTTGTAGAACTTTGTAAAAGACCTGTACCAGCAGCATCGGCATACCTATTTAAAATATATCGGTATGACGCAGTAATATTTCTTGGATTTAAACTAATGGAAACTGAAGCATCCGTATCTCCTTCACAAACTAGAGTTGTTGCCGCAATATTTCCTGAAATTGGGTCAGGTAATATCAATTCAAACTCATTTATGAATGTACTTGGGCAACCCAAGGCATCGGTAATTAAAATATCATATTGACCCGCACTAAGACCTTGAAACAGATTTGAATTTACTTGGGTAATATTATAAACCGTTGCCGTAGTGGTATTGGTCAAAACAATATCATATGGTGCTTGACCTCCTGTTGGGGTAAAAGCTGCACTACCTTGATCATTATTACAACCAACTTGTGTTATGTCAATAGTATTTAAACCAATAGGTGCACTGGGTGTAGTTATATTGAATGATCTGATTTGAGCACATTCAGGGAACCCGTCTTGAATAACTTCAACAATGTAATTCCCAGCCGGCACTGTAATTGCCGCTGTTGGCCCAAAATCAGGCGATGCCCCGGTAATTATCGCCACACCATCATCTGAGCGGTCGGCCGGAGTGCCATTCGTATCAAAAATGTTGTAGGTAAAGCTTCCAGTGTAGGTTACATCGCTCATGGTTAGACGGATACTACCATCATCACCAAAGCAAACAACATCGGCTAGTTTTTCTACAGTTACATCAAAAGTATTGGGTTCTTCTACATTGTGTGAAATAGTCGTTTCACAACCCGTGACAATATTTCTGACCGAGAAAGTATACGGGCCGGGCTGTAAATCCAGAAACGTATTTGAAGCCTGAGCTACTCCTGAAGGTAACATCCTAAATTCATAATTCCCAGGGTGCGTAGTAAAGCTTGTAATACTTCCCGTTATATCAATTGAAATATCTTCTCCCAAATTGCTACAACTTATTG
Source organism: Croceitalea rosinachiae (assembly GCF_031846445.1). NCBI lineage: Bacteria > Pseudomonadati > Bacteroidota > Flavobacteriia > Flavobacteriales > Flavobacteriaceae > Croceitalea > Croceitalea rosinachiae. Next base: position 419,684 of record NZ_JAVRHR010000003.1, read on the forward strand.
CATCATCAATATGTATTGTTGGAGTTCCAAGGACATCAAATGCCGCTATTGTTGCTGTTGCGGTTCCAAAGCAACCGTTCTCATCATAAATATTTATGGTATAAACACCTCCGGCTACATCTGTTTCTATATAGGTAGTCGCGGTGCCTGACTGAACAACATTTGGTGCTTCAATTGTCACAGTATTAGGATCGTCTTCTTCAATGAATTCATACCTAGTATAAGTTCCACTTCCACCCTGCACAAATGGAGCCACATCATTCACCGTAATTGAGGCATTGTTAGATGTATTGCCAGATATACAAGCAAATTCTACAATTGTTGGGGCAGGCACGGTAATTGTGCTTGGTTCTGAAATAGGAATAGGGACACTGGTCACGCTACAATTATTGGTTGTTGCGTCTCCGGTAACTGTTATAATATACCCATTGGAAATAGCTGGTCCAAGACCTGTAAATGTAGCTGAATTCCCAGTGGTGCTCGTTGGGGCAATACTGGTCACTACACCATCCCTCGATGTAATTTCAAAGGTGTACGGTGCTGCTGCACCATTAGTTGTAGAAATAGTAATACTACCATCATTGGCACCCAAACAAGAAACACTTGACGACACAATAGAAGGATTAATTATAGGAACAATCCTATCAGGTACGTTGATTACAAATATCCTATCACAGTTTGCATTGCTTGGGGTATTGGTATCATAAATAGTAACTGTATAATCTCCAGCTACTGTTGGATGATAGTCAAAGTTTGTATTTGGAACAGTAGTTTGCGCTACTGGCGGTGCACCACCAGTATTTGTAATACTATATTCGTAACTGCCTGATCCATCCAATATTTCAATATTGATTGTTGCATCTTGAGAAGCTGTACAATCTAATAATTTGGTCAATGTTGCATTAACCGATAAAACAGGATTTACCACAAAGTTGGATTCCAATGCAGTACATCCATTGCCATCCATAACGTATACATCATATGCACCAGGAACCACATTGGTAAATGTTCCTCCATTATCCACAAATGCTGTAGGTACAGGATCACCAAAATCGACCATGGCATACCTCAGATTACCAGCTGCAGAAACCCCGACAGCATTTACTGTGATTGGTGAAGTACAATTGTCTTGACTGACACTAATTGTAGGATTGGGAGCCAATGTCAACGCAACTGTATTAAGTACCAAAGGACAGCTATATTGATCATACAATGTGACTGTATAGTTACCCGCTGGAGAACTTACGGGAATTTCAATCGGATTATCTGTTGTTCCTGTTAAGGTCGTGAAACCCGTAGGGCCGCTGACATCGTATGTATAAGGAATTCCACCACCACCGGTTATTCCTGTTATTGAAATTAAACCAGGCAGGTTACATGAAATATCTCTTGTTGCCGCGGCAACAGCGCTTAAAGGTGCGAGTTCGGGTACATAGATATTTTCACCGCCCCCGCGACATGCTTCAACATTCGAGACGTCCACCTGAATAACATCGATATAATACTCGCCCTCGGCAAGTGGAACTGTTGTTGAAATGGTACCGCTGTAAGGAACATTTACTGAGCTTACTCCACCACCACTCACTTCAATAGGTGTAGGGTTGCCTAGTTGGTAAACTTCCCAACGCATACTAGGATGTGTGGCAGTAGGAATAAGGTTAAAGGTAATAGCACCGTTTGCTACACTATCACAGCTTGGAGTGACATCTGTAGTAATGTCAATTGGTAAGCCAATACCTGGTATGTCATTTACATTGACATTACTTTGTCTGATACAACCAGCACCATCTCGTACATAAAAAACATATGTTCTACCAGGAACCAAAAGCGGTACCTCTGGATACTGAGGGGTTGTCGGGTTAATATTGGCAAAGGTATGTGCTGTTCCACTTGGTACGTTATCGATCCAAACATTTGGATCAGTAATAAACGTGCTGAAATTGGCAGGATCATCGGTATAGGTATAATCGTATCCACCAGTGTCATCACCTTCACTTCCTTCTACGGTTACCTGTAAGTCATTACAGCCAATTACAATGGCCGATAGAGTAATATCCAAATCATCTAATGGGAATGGAATGATGTACCTGTCAAAATCTTGTTGACAAAACACGCCGGGAGCTACTTCTACCCTTATGGAAGGAAATACTTCCGTTCCAGAAAAGGTTGGGTTAGCTACACTACCTCTTAACTCAGGAGAGGTCTGCCATGTGGTTCCTCCATCATTACTGTATTCTACCGTACCAGGAGTTCCTGTTGGTGTAGTTATATTGAAAAATTCAAACCCAAAATCATTTTCCACAGTACTTGCACATGCAGCGGGTAATATGGGTCGAATATCCGCTACAATTTCTATTGCATTGTTAATGGCTACCGTAGTTGAGGTGATATTACATCCATTCGTATCCGTTATGGTTACTTCATAATTGCCTATACCTATACCAGCATATGTTAAGGTATTCGCATTAATATTTGGACTATTTCTTGTATAGTCAATACCATCTGCTGGTGAAAGATCGGTCAGTGTATACGAATATGGACCAGTACCACCAGTAACTGAAATAGCAATTTCACCAAGCCCATCAAAACATAAGGGATCTGTTGCTGTAGGGACTACCGATAATGGAGTAACAGGTGTTAAAATAATGTCTTCTTCAACAAAAGAACAAATAGCCGGTGTTCCGTTATTATCTTGAACATGCACATCATAACCAGAAGGGTTGGCAGTAGCCATTGCTTCGGTAATGGTTAACGTATTTGCTGGGCCGTAAGAACCTGACGGACTTGTATTCGCTGGCACTATAGCATATAGTAATGTGCCATTTCCGCCGGTGGCATTTACGGTAATCAAACCATCATTACAAGCGCTTAGTTGAGTCACATCGACAGTTACTACCAGTTGTGGGTTGATCACCACTGTTTGGGTATTTGGAGCGGTTGGACACCCTAATTGGTCTCTTACCTCAATATCATAATTACCCGTAGAAAGTCCTCCAAACGTATGACTTATGGCATTTGATGGTGTAGGAGTTATCCATGGGCCTGAATTTATTCTAAATTCATAGTTACCATTACCAGAAGTCACATCTACCAATATAGACCCATCATTGGTGCCTGAATAACAGGCCGTTGGTGTCGTATTAAATGTTAAGTTCGTTGGAGGACTAATAGTTACGGCATCTGTTAAGGCCATCGCTACTTCGCATCCGTTTTGATCTCGAACACGAACGATATAATCCCCGTCGGCAATATTGGTGAATTGTGTATTGGTTTGGTAAGGGGTTACTATAGCCCCACCAGTGGTTTCCAGTTGATAAGCATATGATGGGTTGCCTCCGGTTACGGAAGCCTCTAAAGTTCCTCCGGTATTGAAACAAGTATAATCTGCTGTTTGATTTAATGTGGGAACTATTATGGACGGTTCGGTCAAGGTCGCAGGAAAATCTGTGTTACATGAATTGTCATTTACTTTTCTGACTTGTACGGTATAGCTCCCGTCGGCCAATGTACTTGGAGTTGTAACAGGTGAATTTAAAGATGTAGTCCAGTTAGTTCCTCCATCAGTCGAATATTCAAAACCGGTCGTAACGTCAAAGTTTGAAACCTCAAAACGTATAGAGCCATCTGTACTACCACTACAACTTGGGTCCGTAGTACCTAAAAGATTAGCTGAGAACTGTTGATTGTCTTCAACAAAAACAGTAATATCAACTGTTTTTTCACAAATTTCAGGCAACTGAAATGCCTGAATATCATCAAGAATTAATTCGTTGCCATCATCACTAGCCTGGCTACTAATTAAAACCACATCAACTTGAGTATTGGCACCAGGGTTAAAGGTTACTGTTCTTTCATGCCAGTCATTGGCATTATTGTTTTTTGGTATTTCTGCGGTAACAGAACTATTGATGATTGCACCGCCGGCATCCAATAATTGGATTTCAATTTCTGGGTTGTTGCCAGCAGAGCCTGTTTGACGAAGATTATATGCGTAAAAAGTTATAGTAATATCTCTATTTGGTAATATCTCTATAGCATTTCTTTGCCATATCACACTATTAAGACCAACCAAGTTATTACTTGGATTGATAGCAAAGAATCGGCCATTTACCAAACCTGTATGGTCATTAGGATTGAGATATGCAGGAATTGGGTTTGTAACCGCTGTGGTAACTGCATATTCGCCATCTACCAAGATACCTGCTGGTCCTAGGTTACATGCCGTTGCAGTGCCATCTTGTGGTTCGTAACAATAACCTGGCCCTATTTCGCCTATTTGAGTAGTTGGGCCAACTCCAAAATTTTCATTAAACAAAGTACTTTGTTCTGGGGTAATACTACTTGAATACCCAACGGTCACCGTATGGGTACCATCCAAAACATTGGTAAATATATTGTTATCAACAGGTGTATTTGTAGTTCCGTTCAACGTATAAGAATAGGTGAAATCCGTTGTGTTAGAAGGGTCAATGGTTATCGTACCCAATCCATCACAATCGTATGTAACATCTTGCGTAAAGCTAGGGTCCGTAGTAGAAGCAGGAACAGTTAAGTCCATATCAAAGGTACAATCTAGGGCATCCCTAAGTACTAATTGATAGGTACCTGCTAGTAAATTTTGTGTATCCAACGCACTGAAAGTGCTTCCCCCATCAAAACTAAATTCATAGGGACCCTGACCTCCATTTGGGTTTAATATTTTAACCAATGCACCAGCAGGGTTACATGAAGCATCCTCAACAATGGTTGCAGATGCAGTAAGTCTATAAGGTTGTAAAATTTCATAATCAAAGCTTTCGACACAGTTAGTCCCGCTAGTCCCGCTAGAATCCATAACTGTTATGGTATAAAGACCTGCCGAAAGATTAAAAAATTCATTGCTGTTCTGATAATTTATACCACCGTCAAGACTGTACTGGTAAGGTGCCGTTCCACCTGTAACACCAACTGTTAAGGTGGCTGTGGAAGAATCAGCACAAGTAATATCTGAATTAGAGGCAGTAATTACGGGACTACCATAAAATACAACTGTTACTGTATTTGAAATCGCATAACATCCATTACTATCAAAAACAATAAATTGATAATCGCCACCATCTGTACTTTCCCTAAATAAGAAATTATTTGTTGTCTGGATATCGGCAATCGGAATATCATTAATATCAGGGGGGCTTGGATATAAATTCACACCATCTCTGCTCCAAATAGCCATATTATAATCAGGGTCTGGAAGTCCATTACTAGGTGTAACGGTTACAATTCCCGAGTTACAAGTGATATGTTCAGAAACGACAGCGCTCAGTTGAGGGTCGTCTATTTCAGCTACCGTAATTTGCTGTGAATCAAAACAACCATCTTGAGTGCGCGTTACAACAATATAATCTTCTGGGTTTACATTGATAAAAGTATAGGTGTTGTCATTTAGAGCCGGTTGATTGCTCACAAGAGACCCTTGCCCTCCATTGCTGCCATCATCCAATCGAAGCTCGTAACTATAATTTGGTAGAGCATCTAAAGCTTGAACAGTGATTGTACCCAAGTCATTGCAATCTGCTGGTGTAGTGCTTAAGGTAACACTAAAGTTTCTTTCTTGAATACCTATTTCAGGAGTTTCAAAAATACAACCTCCAATCACAGGAGTACCATTACTTGGGTCTAATTGTGTGATTTGGACTTTATAGGTTCCGCTAGTGGCAATGTCAAAGTTTGGTCCATTATTCGTATTGTAGGGTACAATGATATTATCATTATCGGCGGCATCTACCAATTGAAAACCATAACCCGATCCCACATTGGTTATTCTTATGTTACCTGGTGTGCTACAAAGTATATCTGATGAGGCATAATCAATGTCCAATTCATTTTTAAATACATTGAAGTAAAAGCGACTAAAACAACCATTTTGATAGTTGATGACTACCCTGAACTCTCCACTTTCAGTTAAGGTGAAATTGTCTGATGTAGCTACGGAATTCCAAAGACATGTACCATTTTTATTGGCACAATCATCACCAGTATCAGAACAACTGGCTTCATCCAATTTTTCCCAAGTAATACTTTGAGCATCAGTAATACCTAATTGAATTGTAGCCTCATCGGAAGCTCCGCATAAGAAAATCTTTGGTAATAAATCACCATCAATGGAACAGGTTACGATTTCACCCTGCATGTCATTATCAGGATTTGCATCGCTGTTTACTTGATTGAAGTAATCAACAATCGGATTGGTCTGCGTTGTACCAAAACGTTCAACTGTAATTCGCTCCACTAAATCAGGACAAGTACCCCCTGCAGATTTTTCGACAATGTAATCACCTATTTGAGTTGCCAAAAAAGTACTTGGGTCTCCATCTGAATCTCCATCATTTAGAACAATGTCAGAACCATCAACTTGACCATTTCCATTGGTATCCAAGACCCAATTGTAGATAGTAAATCCACTGCCTGCTGCTAATAAAACATCATCACCACACAATTGTACGGTTCGTGCTTGGTTACAATTGCTAAGGTCGTTGAAAATTGAGTTGCTAGCGACTTCAGGGGTTCTAGGGCATGCTGTAATAGAAGGAGAACCATTTTCATCAGTAAAAATTGCTGTATTGGTTGCACCTTGGTAAGTTGAATATGCCAAGTTTTCTAAAGTCGAAGAACAGGCAGCCACAAAATCAGAGCAATTTAAAGCAATGGTCACTTCAATTCTGATACTATATTCAGGATCACCAACTTCGACCAGCTCATCTGGAATTTGAAATGTAAGCTCATTAGTTATGGGGTCATAACTAGGAGCAGGTGTTCCCGATGCGTTAGAAAGATCTACCGTATTAAAAGTAACATTTGCAGGAAGGATATCCCTTATCGTATAGTTCGTGGCATCATCATCACCTGTGTTTTGAAAACGGAGTACGTATTCAAAAGTTTGGCCAAGACTTACATCTTGTCCGTTAATATCGTTACCGCCTAAATCTTCAGTAGTATTCCCTAGTAGAATCTCAGGTGCCAAGACCCTTATATAAGTGGCATCATTCACCGTTCCATCAGTTGGGTCAACTACAGGTGTTCCATTACCGTATTCACCATCATCACCACCATCGGCATTTTCATCTTTATAAAATTCATTGGCATCGCTACAGCCGTCACCATCACTATCTAAATCAAGGTTATCAGGAAGCCCATCATTATCGGTATCCTGACAAACAGGAACATTAGCAATGCTAATTTGAATATCATCAATAAAGTTGCCTACGGATAGGTTGCCTCCAGCTGTAGAAACTGCTTCAAAAATAAATACGGTATTAGTTTGCCCTAAAGGAACTGTATATGTACCTGTGTAGAGGCCCCAAGCAGTATTATCATCAGTCATAATTGCCTGTTCGGCTGCAGACGCTAGATCAGCGCCAATTCTAACCCGCATCACATCTGTACCTGCGCGGCCTCTATGACGCAATGACCAATTCATCACCGTACCCGGTGTTAAACAGAGATTTTGATATAATGCAGAGCTTTGGTTTGCATTTAGTTCTGCAAATTGATTACCATTAAAAGCTGGTACTCCTTGAAAATTATCAGACCAAAGTTCTATTTGACCATCTGTTGCGGTAGTAAGCCAACCAGGTACATCATTTTCGCTTAGTACTCTGTAAGTAGCTCCTGGGATTGCAGGACTCTCAAAACTTTCGTTTACAATGGTCTCAAAACATATCGTTGTACCACATTCGTCAGTATCATAGATACCATCATTGTCATCATCTAAATCTGTAATATCTCGAACACCATCATTATCAAAATCATTATGTACGATGATGCTAACAGAAGGTATGTCTTCAGAAATGTTGGTATCTGTTTGGTCTTGGGTATGTGTTACGGTATTGGTTAAACTGACTAAAGGTAAGGTGTCGATTTCGTCACCTCTAACCTCGAGTTCCAATGTAGCCGTCTCACCACCATTTAAGGTACCAATATCCCAAGTATTACCGCTCCAACTTCCATCAATTGTAAAAGCGCTGACGAATGATAGACCAGCTGGAATATTATCGGTTAGCTGTAAGTTGGTCAATGGGCCTATACCTAAATTTCTAATTCTAATAGTAAACGTTGCCGTTTCGCCTTCCATGATTTCAGGCTGATCAACCGATTTGTTGATAACGATATCTGGGTCACAGTAAAGTGCTCGTATAGAATTACTATCATATGTACATGGACCTTTTGTACCGCGAACAAAGAAATCACCAGCCCCTGAAGGTGCGTAACTAGGAGCATTTGCACCTGGAATAGCAACGCCGTCTTCAAACCATTGATAGGCATCAAAATTACCTGTTGCTTCAAAAATTTCAGAACCAACAAAGCATCCACTGCCACCACGAATTTCTAAAATTACTTCTGGAACCGTATCAAAACCGGAGAAATAACCGGCTACACCACGGGCACCATTATATCCAAAAAAACCAATCGCCATCGGACCAGTTGATTGTACACTTACATTTCCATTTAGATTAGGAATAAAAAAAGTTTTCCAATCTGCAGATCCTGCAACTGGAACATGTGCGGGCAATGTTACAGGGCCATTGCCATCTGTTACTTGAATATTAGCATCAGGTGTGTTTGTTGCTGCAATAATGGTCATACCACCGGTAACAGTTTGACCAGCCATATTTCGGATGTCGGGAATGTTATCCATTACATCTGGCAGAAGACAATTTACTGGCGCTACAAAATTAAGACCTTGGGTGTAGACTTGACTTGCTCCAGCCATACATTGGTAGGCATAAACATCTTTTGAAGTCTGAACAAACATGTTAGCTCCTACGGTGTTTGATGAGAAATAGCTACTTGGGATTTCGTAATAATCACCTTCGTTTATTGTTGCGATAGGTACGGTACCACCGTTTACAAAAATTTGTGTGTTGTCATCAATTGCGATTACTAAAGGAAATTCGGTCCATCCATTGGTATTACCATTACCTCTGACGAAAACATAATCTTTGCCGAGTTTGTTTTCTGGTACGGGTTGGTCGATACCGGCATCTCTATTAGAAGCTCCCACTTGTCTTCCAAAATTTATAGATCCATTGCTGATAGCAATATCTTTGTCTGATTCTATAGTGGCTCCGATCCACCCATCTTCGTGAGCTTGAGTTGGAGAAGTTCCAATGTAAGTTTCAAAAACAAATGATTCATTCGCATCTAACGTAATCGTATAGGTATTATCTGTTATTCCAGCCCTATCGTTTCCAACTCTAAATTCACAGCCTGGATCATATCCAAAAAGTCTAACGGTCGTATTGTCTTCCGTTGCCATTATACCTAGTGTATTTGATTTTGAAGAATGTGAACCTAAATTAGGTACACCCCCCCATTTGAAACGTTGTCCTAAGGCCTGTCGCCCTTTTGAAGTTAAAGATGCAGCTTGGGATTGCGAATTACCTCTATAATTTACATAGAACTGGTTACCGCTTGGAGATTCAAATCGTAATCCACTGTTATCCAAAACAATACCGGTATTAGCGTTATTGACCAAAATAATATTGTTATCTCCGTTGCTCATTGAGTATACAGCTGGGCTAACATTCGAAATATTAAAGGTTGCTATTGGTGTAGTGCCAGTTCCTCTATATACGTTTACGGCGAATGTTGTAGGTTCGGGCGTTGAAAGATATACCGCTTGTTCTCTAATACCAGCATTGTTTTGACCTTGTTTTAATGGCGGTAGGTAATGAAGGTCACTTAATTGGGCATGTATAGAAAAACTAAATCCTATTACGAATAATAAAAACAGAATTTTTTGGCGCATCAGTTTACTTTTTGGGGTATTTTCTCATTTTACCGAACATCAAAAAAAGTATAAGTGCTAGAGGTTGCCAATAATATGTTGTAAAATGGGCCGAAGATGTTGGTAACGTTAAGAATTGTGTAAATTGTAGAATAGAATTATTCTAACATTCTAAAGTGTTGAGGCTAAATAGGTAAGCTTTTGTAAGAAAAGACCGAACTGTTAGAAAGGCAATATAAATATGTTTTTAAGTATACAAAACGATATTTTAAAAGTTTAGAATATGTCGGAAGAAAAATTGATGTCGAAGAAAAAACCTGCATTTGCCGTTAGCAAAAAGCTAGATGATTATTTAAGTGAGTACAGTCGAAAAATTGAAATTCCAATTTTTTATGAAGACCTACTTAGATTCTCTGGCTCGGTGACGGTTTATGACTCAAATGATGAAGATACCCTTTGGATTCGAGTTTATTATTCGGAGTTTGACAGAAAAGAAATTGATGATAGCCTTAAAAAAGTGTACTCTATTTTACATTCCGATGGAAGTAATAATATTCATCAATATTTAAATGTTGATGCAGTTGACTTTTGCACCTTTGGGAATTCAAAACCTTTTCGAATAAAAATCAGAAATATCCTTAATGATAACTTTACGTACTTCTATGTAAAAAAGACCGATGCCTCCCGTATTTATGGATTGGAATTGGAACATATGCTATCACCTTATAATCTTAACTTTTTAGTTTATAAGGACACTTTGATAGAAGAGCATATTGCCGGTATACCAGGTGATGAATTTATAAAGAACATGTTGCCAAAATGCTCAGAACCTGAAAAAGCACAACTTGCCAAGGAGTTTGTCAAGTTCAATGAACGCTGCATGATTCGGCTATTGGGTGATATGCGATCATATAACTATGTCATTGTTCCCGTTCATGATTTTGATCATGTAGTATATCGTATTCGAGCTATAGATTTTGACCAACAATGTTTTGAAGGGAAATTAAAAGTATACCGTCCCCAATTTTTTAAAGAAAACTATCAAATGGTAGAATTGGTCCGTAGTAAACTTCTTAGAGATTCTGTAGATCAATATAAATTGGAAGAACGCTCAATCGTTGCTAAACGAATATTAAGTTCTGGGGTTCGTATTAAAAGATTAAGAAGTATTTGTAAGACCGATGTAATTTCAACAAAAGAAAATATTGCTACTCTTTCTGAACAGATTTATGAGCTTACGCTCGATTTGAATTTTAAAAAATGTAAGACTATGGGAGATGTTCTTGACTTGGCCTTAAATTTTGTAAAACGGAATTATGAAGATGTAAGTATGAAGCAAATTATTGAACAGAATATTAAGATTCAATAATTCTTAGCTCAATATTTACAACCTAGTGCTTCTGCTCCTTATTAAAATATACTAGATAGTAGTACATCTGGCGTTCCTCATCCCAACCCTTTTCCACAAATTTTTCAGCTGATTCTGGATTGATAAAATCCATTTTGATTTGAATATTGGTATCTAAATTGATGACGTTCTTTATTTTTTTCCTGGCATCTGAAACTGCTTTATTAGCGATGTCAAAATTAGAAACGTCTTCAATACTATATTTCGGACCTTTTTCAACTTTGTAGTGTTTAAACTCAGGAATTAATTCTGGGTTTTCCATTACCTCATTCAGAAAACTACTTTCTTCAAAAGCATCATTCTTAGCAAAATGATTTACCGCACGGTTCATAAAAAGAACTTCTTGTTGTTTGTCTTCAGCAGGAAGCACTACGTCTTTGGCAAAGTTTTGGCAGAACTTCAAGTAGTTTTTTGTTTTGAAATTATCATCTGAAAGAGGTTCTAGTCCAAGAAAATTTTCCAACCAATATTTTGCATCATAGCGATTGCTGTCAATTGACAATACTTTATACCCTTCTTCTTTATCTACGTTAAAAACAAGGCATCCTTTATCGAGCTTATTAATGTTGATACCTTGTCGAATAATAATTTCAAGATTTTCTTTATTCTCCTGAAATTGTAAAAAATCGTGTTTCAACTCACTTTTAAAAATACCAATGGCATCAACTTTTTTATTGTCAAGAACCATATCCGAAAATTGGACAACATAAACTTCACCACTTTTGATATGTGGGTGGTTGGATTGTTCAAAAAGATGCGTGGCTATTTTTTTTGAGAGCAGATGGACTTTAGATGAGTCTGCAAAGATTTCTGAAACCACTTTAAATATTTCATTGAAGTCTGCATCAACTTCGTGCGCAAATTTGAAATAATTTTCTTCTTTTTCGCGAAAAGGCCTGAAAAAGTATTCTTTTAACAAGCCAGATATTTCATCATTTAGATTGTGGGGTTCAGAAGATAAAAAAACACCTTCGTTTTTGTTTTTGTTTCCTACTCTGTGCAGCGATACACTTTCGATTTGGGCGGGATAAAAGTTGAGCATATGTTTGTAAAAAGGTTATGAATTGATATATAAATTAAGGCAGCGGTTTTAGTTTGGGTAACTAATTCCAGTTTTCATCAAAGTCCAAATCATCATAATTTCCAAGGTCATCATCAAAGTCAACCGATGGTTTTGATTCAAAGTTTTTTTCAGGTGGAGAATCTGGTAATTCACCAAAACTAAATAAGATGTTTGGATAGGCTCTACCGTCTTCTTTCTCAGCGATGTCGGCTAATTCCACAAAAAAGGTCCACATATTAAAAAAATCGTAGACATAAATCATTTTAGGCGATTTTTCAGTAAGAGTGTCTTCAAGCCACGTTTCATTCATTAAGCGAACTTCAGAACCACCTTCGCTCATATCAAAGAGCGCAATTTCTTCATCTTGATTCCATTCTTCATCACAAGTGTAGAAAGAAGCCATTTCATTTCCCATAAAACCAAATGCTTGAGTTATGGCATTATGGAGCTCTTCTAAACTTTGACTAGCTTCAATCTCAATATCTCTGAAAATATCTTCTTGTGTATCAAGAATTATCCTGATTTTATAAATCATCCTCTAAAATTGGGTAGAGGCAAAGTTACAAAGATTTATGACTTTTGCTCTTGTTGGTAGCTTCTAAAAATAGATAAAATTGTATTCCAAAGAGCACACTCGCCAAAACTAAATGTAATGGTTGACTTGCAAATGGAAAATCAAAATAGTACATCGCAATACCACTGATTATCTCGAGCATGATTATAAATGCAATCCATTTTATTTTATCAAATGGAAGCTGTTTTTTTCTTATGTCAAAAAATAAGTATCCATTTAAAAGAAAAACGAGAATGGACATAGAACGATGAATATAAAATTGTATTGAAGGGTTTTCTAACCAAAGATTTTTCGCATTTTCGCCAACAAGGGTTAATTGGTCATCAACAAACTGCCTAACTTGAGTTCCGAGCACTATTTGTATCAATGTCAATATTAAGGTTGATAACACGAGTGCTTGTGTTGATTTTGCAATTAATACTTGAGTATTTTTTTGACTGGCCTTATGAATAATCAATAATAGTAAAGCTACGATGACCAAAGCCATAATCATATGGGTAGTTATTTTTACCGGTTCTAAGACCGAATATACTACAGTTGCTCCTAACCAAGCTTGAAATCCCATGCCAAATACCACTAGCAATGATACTATGGAGATATATTTTCTTTCTTTCCAAAACCGAATAGAAAATAAGGCCAACGCTAACGTTGCCAAACCTGCCAGTGCACCTAAAAGTCTATTGATATATTCAATCCATGTATGCCAAACATTAAATTTAGCATAGTCATGTTTAAGGTATGGTTTCCAGTTATTGAGTTCAAAACTTCCTGTAGTGGTGAAGTTATTTTTTGCGACCTGTAAGCTCTCTTCATAAATAATTACTTGACCTTTAATGAAAACCCTATTGGGTTGCCATTGTAATGTTTTTGCATCGGTTGGAGGAATGTAATACCCAAAACATTTAGGCCAATCAGGGCATCCCATACCACTGCCGGTCATTCTAACCACAGCTCCGGCAATGATAACTAAATAGATTAGAATCAAACTAAGCTTGGCAAGCTTTATAAATTTTACATTCATATTGCAATGGGCTTTAAACCAAGTTTCTTGCCTTTTTCTACCATAAAAACAAATGCCGAATCATGTTCATTAGGTATCTCCCCAGATAAAATAGCTTCCTTTATTGCTTCTTTAATAATGCCAATTTCCTTAGAAGGCTTTAAATCAAAAGTTTTCATAATCTCTTCACCAGAAACTGGCGGTTGAAAATTGCGAATGCGATCACGTTCTTCAACTTCAACGATTTTTTGACGGACCAACTGAAAGTTTTTCAGATATCTTTTTTGCTTTCCAGGATTCTTTGTTGTTATATCTGCCTCGCAAAGTGTCATCAAATCATCAACATAGTCACCAGCATCAAAAACCAATCTTCTCACAGCTGAATCTGTTACATGTTCTTCGGCCAATATGATAGGCCGTGAACTCATGAATACCATTTTTTGTACGAACTTCATTTTGTCGTTTAAAGGCATTTTTAACCTCTTGAATAGTTTATAAACCATTTTAGAGCCAACAAATTCATGTGCGTGAAAAGTCCAGCCGATTTTTTTAACAAAACGCTTTGTAGGGGCTTTGCCAATGTCATGTAACAGCGCTGCCCATCGCAACCAAAGGTTATTCGTGGTTTTTGAGATATTATCAACCACTTCTAAAGTATGCCAAAAATTATCTTTGTGCTTTTGTCCTTCTACTTCTTCTATGCCTTGTAAAGCTTTAAGTTCGGGCAGCACAATTGAAAGCAACCCTGTTTCGTGCATAAGCCTAAAACCTATGGAAGGTTTGTTGCTCATTAAAATTTTGTGTATCTCATCTACAATACGCTCTTTAGAAATAATTTTGAAACGCTCTTTATTCTGGGTAATGGCATCCAACGATTCAGAAGTTATCTCAAACTTTAATTGCGCAGCAAAACGTATGGCGCGCATCATTCTTAATGGGTCATCGGAATAGGTTATAGATGGCTCAAGTGGTGTTCGTAGCACTTTTTTGTTCAAATCTTGAATACCATTGAATGGGTCAAGAAGCGTTCCATAATTTTTTGAATTTAGTGAAATCGCTAGCGCATTAATTGTAAAATCTCTACGGTTTTGGTCATCTTCCAAAGTGCCGTTTTCGACAATAGGTTTTCTGCTCTCTCTCTGATAGCTTTCTTTTCTTGCACCTACAAACTCGAGTTCAAGCCCATTGTATTTAATCATGGCAGTACCAAAATTTTTAAAAATGGTGACATCTGGGTTTCCCTTCAACTTTTTGGCCACGGCTTGGGCTAGTTCAATCCCACTACCAATGGTTACAATATCAATATCTTTTGCCGCATTGCCCCTATTCAGTAAAAAATCTCTTACGAAGCCTCCAATCACATAACAATTGACCTTTGTGTCATCTGCGATTGTGCCGATAATTTGAAATATATCATGATTTAGGGCTTTTTTTAAATTCATCGAGATGTTGTTTTGTAAGTGCGAAAATTAGATTTATTCCCTAATGATTTTGACCACCCCATTGTTGCTTAGTTTTATCATAGAGGAAAGTGGTGAATTTTTCTTTTCCACTTGCAAATTTACCACATAGTCAACGCCTTTTAAAATTTGGTTTTCAATCTGATTAAAATTTTTGGATGATATACCAGAAAAATTTACTGAAGCTGCAATTATCGGTTTACCAAATTTATTGATTAGGTATTGACAAAATTTATCTGAAACTACCCGTATCGCAATAGTATTGTCTGAAGCAATTAGATTTTTAGCTAAGCCTTTTGGTTTATCAAAAACTATGGTGGTTGGTTTGCTAGCTAAATCAATGATATCGTATGCCACATCTGGTACCTCTTCAACATATCTTTCTAGCATAGCTTGGTCGGCAACTAAACAAATTAATGTTTTGCTGTCTTCTCTTTTTTTTAATTGATATACATTTTTAACCGCTTCTTCATTAGTGGCATCGCAACCAATACCCCAAGCAGTATCAGTGGGGTATAGGATAAGACCACCATTTTTTAATTTCTCAATGCAATTGTTTATTTCTATTGTCATTACTTAACTAATTCATGTAAGCTATAATAATCAGCAACTTTCCGCCATTGAATTCGATTTTTATCTTCCTTGATATTACCTTTTTTTAGAGATACACCTTGGGAGCCCCAAATAGGTATGGGTTCTTTTGTTAAGTACTCAGAGAGTAAAGAAGTAGTATTTTGTTTTAGAGACATTGCCTTAAACCAAAGATCGTCTGTAGTAGGTGTTAATTTTAAAAAAAGCTCAGAATTTATAACATCTTTAAATAAAGAATTTGGAGGGTAAAGTGTTCCGCAGGCTCCTATTGGTAATAAAGCTTTCCCATTGTTGCAAGCACCATTTATTAATGCCCATTTGGTGTAGGCTAATACTTTATTATCATAATATGAAATACAACGTACTTGATTTGCAATAATCGATGTTGGGCTCTTTTGATGGGCATTGTAAATATTTTCTAACCAATTTTTCCTGTAAATCATATCATCATCACAGGTGATGATGATATGATTCGGATATATTTTTAAGGTATTAACAAGTTTTCTGTGCGAAGAGGTAAGTTTAGAAAATCTAATCTCAAAAAATTCTCCTTCTAACCTAGAAAGCTTTTTAGGGATACTATTTTTTAAATCTTTATGTAACCATAAAATTATTTTTTCTGGAAGTATAGATTGGTTTAGGATACTTCTAATGGTTAAATGGACAATATTAAGACGTGACGGAATAGTAGCTAATGAAACTATTAAAGGAGAATTTCGCCCATTTTTAGTTAACCTCTTTTTTGATAAAGTCATCAAACGCAAAGAGTGAAAAAGAGAAATAGGAATTTCTTTTACTTTCATAAAAATCAATTTCAAGTATTGCAAAATTAAAGATATAGTGGAACAGTTTAATATTTATATTTTTGTCAGAATGGAATCACCTAAAATATCTGTAATAATAAGTACTTATAATGCTGAAGAATGGCTTAAAAAAGTACTTTGGGGTTTTAACTGTCAAACCTTTAAAGATTTTGAAATTGTCATTGCAGACGATGGTTCTGGGCCTAAGACAAAAGAGCTATTAGAAGAATTAAAAGAGAAAGTGTTCTATAACATTGTACATGTATGGCAGGAAGATAATGGTTTCCAAAAATCCCGAATTTTAAATAAATCAGTAGAGGCATGCAACGCTGATTATATTATTATGACAGACGGAGATTGTATTCCTCGTGAAGATTTTGTTCATGTTCATTATATAAATAAGCAAAAAGGATATTTTATCTCTGGAGGCTATTATATGTTGCCAATGAATATCTCTAAACTAATTACTTTAGAAGATATTGAACAGCAAAATTGTTTTCAAATTAGTTGGCTAAAAGAAAAAGGTATTCCTAAAACATTTAAGAATAATAAGTTGACAGCAAGGGGAGTTATTTCAAAACTTTTAAATACAGTAACGCCAACTAACGCCAGTTGGAATGGGCATAATTCTTCCGGTTGGAAAAAGGATATCTTAAACGTCAATGGTTTTGATGAAAGAATGCAATACGGCGGTCAAGATAGAGAATTAGGAGAGCGACTTTTTAATTTTGGACTTAAATCTAAACAGTTAAGATACAGTGCAGTTTGTGTTCACTTAGATCATAAAAGAGGCTATAAAACTCCAGAATCAATTTCAAAAAACAGGAAAATTAGAAAAGAAACAAGACTTGAAAAGCATGTGTGGACACACTATGGCATAACTAAATAGTATGCTAATTCGTTTTTCTTTTCCAAGCGTTTTAATTCACGGTAACGTTCCAGCGTACTCAAGGCGTTTAAATAACATACAGTGATGCCTTTTTTACCATCTAAGAAACCTAAACGCAATATATACTGGTACAAGAACTTCCAAAGTGGCTTTACAACTAAAAGTAAATAATTGAAACTTTTTTCTTTGTAGAAAGCTTCTTTTGCTTTAAGTCTTCCATAATGAAGCATCTTAGATTTATAGTCTTCAAAGTTTTTATAACAGTAGTGGGTTAATTTTTCTTTTAAAATGCAAGAGTTTCCATCAACTTCTAAAGTTTCGTGTACCAACTTGGCATCAGTAAATTTCACTTTGTTTTTTCTGAAAAGACGATGGTTCTTATCTGTCTGCCAACCGCTAAAATTTAGCTTTTGATTTTGGAACATAAATGTTCTATAAAACCAATATGCTTCACAAGATTTAGGGTCGTTAATGGTTTCTATAATTTCAGACTCCAAGCTTTCTGTAACCACTTCGTCTGCATCAACAAAAAGCACCCAATCGTTCGAAGCTTGTTCCAAAGCATACGACTTTTGAGCTGTAAAATTTGCAAAAGGATTTTGTATGACCTTTACATTAGATTGAGTTAAAAGATACTCATAGGTGCCATCTGTACTGTAAGAATCAACAACAATAATTTCATCTGCAAATGAAATAGATTCAATACATCTTTCAATGTAACCTATTTCATTATAGGTTATAATCAATGCCGATAGCTTCTGCTTTGGGGTGTGCATTTCAGCCATAGTTTGGTATTCTTGCGGTTTGGTAGTGTAAAACTATAACAAAAAAAAGAAGATAAAATTGTACAGAGAAGTATTTTTCTTACGTCCCATATTTTTTTCAAATCATCAACCTTACACCTTATAGATTACAAAAAGTGCAAAAGGTTGGCTTATATTTGAAAAAACATTGTATGGATTGGTTTATTGGAATTCTTGCCATAGGAGTTTTCGCCTTTTTTCTTGGAAAGTTTATTAAGCATAAGTCTTTATATCCTTTTATGCCTTTTAGATATGATTTTAGAAAGAGAAGAGGTAGTTTCTTAAAAGCGATGGATTTAATGAATGCTATCAACGCAAACATCATTATTGAAACTGGTACTTCAAGAGAAGGACTAAGAGGGACGAAAAGTAATGGTGCGGCTACTATAGTATTTGGCAAGTGGGCTCAAGAGAATAATGCTTTTGTACATTCTGTTGATATTAGTGAAGAATCTTGCAGAAACGCCCAGCAAGAAGTAGATAATCAAAACTTAAATAAAGTTGTAAAGATTCATCATTCTGATTCTTTGATATTTTTAGATGAATTTAATGACAAAGTAGATTTACTTTATTTGGATAGTTATGATTATAGCAGTGACGTAGAAGTACAAAAAAAAAGTCAAGAACACCATTTGTTAGAATTTAAAGCAATTGAAGATAAGCTGCATGAGAATAGCGTTGTCTTAATTGATGACTGTGATTTACCTAATGGGGGTAAAGGCAAGTTAGTCATCGCCTATATGGTTAAAAATGGATGGAGAATTGTTATAGATGCTTACCAGGTATTACTGGTTAGAGAAGACTTCGCTTTTGACAAAGCTTAACAATTCCTCTTTAAAATATTCTGGCTTGAAACGTTGGTAAAGTTGTAATGAATTTTTCCTTCGTTCCTTTTTAGGCATTAGGTTGATTTCATTCTCAAAATAATCTGCCAAATGAACAGCGCGATTAGCAGTGTTTTGATTGTAGGTTAACCACGCTTTTTTATTTATCCAAGGAGAAAAAATAGAAAAATTAGGGGTATCTAATGCTTTAGACATATTAGTTGCACCACCTTCATTACCAATATAAGCATCACAAATACTTAAGAGTCCTAAAAATTCTCTTAGTGAAGGACAAAAAACATTCTCCTTAATAGCTTTTTTAGATTTTGTAGAACATAAATTAAGAAGCTCTAAAACACTAGATTTTTGACTCGGAATATAGTTAAGAAGTAATGTTATTTCATAGGCTTCTGTCAAATAATCAATTACTTTGGCAAGGTATTCCAATGGGTAACTTTTAATAGGGCTACTGCCTTGTATGCCAATCATAAATACTTTTTTAGAAGAATCTGTTTTATGTCGTTCTAAAAGTTTCTCGGCTGCTTTTATCTCTTCATTAGCAAGAAATATTTTTGGTGCCAATTCTGGTTTTTTAAGCTTGGCAGTAATAGGAGAGAGCAATAAAAGGCGATTTTCAATTGCCAGCCCCAATTTAGTATCTGGGTTTTGAGAATAGCTAAACAAATGGTCGTAAATGAATTTTGAATACCATTTTTTGTATGAAATTTTGATGGCTGCCCTTGAAAAATAACTGATTAGGTTACTCTCTAGTTTGCAGTATACATCAATAACAATATCATACCGTTCACTTTTCACCTCTTTTAAAAACCTATAAAACTGAAGTTTTTCCTTTTTAAATCTATTTTCAAACAATACTATTTTGTCAATAAATGGATTTCCATCAACTACGGCCCGAGTGTGTTCGTTAATCAGAAAATGTACTTCCGCCTCGGAGAAATGAATTTTTAGGTGTTCGCAGACAACAGTACTCGCCAAAACATCACCAATCATTTTTTGTTGAATGACGAGAATCTTTTTCATTTAATAAAGATACTAAACGGCTACATTATACTCGCGAAGTGCGTCATTCAATGAGGTTTTCTTGTTGGTGCTTTCTTTTCTTTTTCCAATAATAAGGGCACAAGGCACTTGATATTCGCCCGCATTGAATTTTTTGGTATAACTACCAGGAATTACTACAGAACCAGAAGGGACGACTCCTTTTCTTTCAACAGGCTGGTTACCGGTCACATCAATTATTTTTGTTGATCCCGTTAGCACCACATTGGCCCCTAAAACAGCTTCTTTTTCTACTCGTACCCCCTCAACAACAATACAGCGAGAACCAATAAAGCAATTATCTTCTATAATAACAGGCGCCGCTTGTAAGGGTTCTAATACTCCGCCAATTCCTACGCCACCGCTAAGGTGAACATTTTTACCAATCTGGGCACAGCTACCCACTGTGGCCCAAGTATCTACCATGGTACCTTCATCTACATATGCACCAATATTCACATAACTTGGCATTAATATAGTCCCGTTTGAAATGTATGCCCCATGTCTAGCAACAGCATGTGGAACAACCCGAATACCTTTTTGTTCATACCCACGCTTCAACGGAATCTTGTCATGATATTCAAAGATTCCTGCTTCTAGGGTTTCCATTTTTTGAATAGGAAAGTAAAGTACAACACCTTTTTTGACCCATTCATTGATTTGCCAACCGTCTAAAGAGGGTTCAGCGCAACGTAATTTTCCATCATCTAGCATTGAAATAACCTCTCGAATAGCATTTTGGGTTTCTTGATCTTTTAAAAGCTCTCGGTTATCCCAGGCATTTTCAATTCGAGTTCGAAGTGCATACATGTTCTAAATTTTTGGTAAATATAATCTTAACCATCACAATATTTTGGTCAAATTTAAATGCATAACAATTTTAGGTTTATTTTTGCCAAAATTTCAAGATTGGCTCGAATATTGGCTTTGGATTATGGAAAAGTACGCACAGGAATAGCTGTCACTGATGAAATGCAGTTGATAGCATCAGGTCTTACAACTGTTCCAACTAAAGAGTTATTGGAATTTTTAAAGAAGTATTTGGCCAATGAAGATGTAGAGCGTATTATTTTGGGAGAACCCAAACAAATGGATGGAACGGCTTCGGAATCGGAAGCTTTGATTCAAATTTTTTTAAAAAAACTTGAAAAGCAGTTTCCTAAGGTAAGAGTTGAACGACAAGATGAACGTTTTACCTCAAAAATGGCCATGCAAAGCATGTTGGCTGGCGGAGTGAAAAAAAAAAAGAGACAAGACAAAGCACTAGTTGATGAGATTAGCGCCACCTTAATCTTACAATCTTATCTTGAAAGAATTTAAACCTATGATTTTATCCATTGTTGCCTACGGTGACCCCGTTTTGCGAAAAAGAGCATCAGATATCAATGCTGGTCACCCTAAATTGAAAGAATTAATAGCAAATATGTGGGAAACCATGTATAAAGCTAGTGGTGTTGGATTAGCCGCACCCCAGGTAGGACTTTCGTTAAGATTATTTGTGATTGATGCTACCCCTTTTGCAGATGATGAGGACTTGAGCAAAGAAGAACAAGAAGTTTTGAAAGGCTTCAAGAAAGTATTTATCAATGCGAAGATTGAAGAGGAAACTGGTGAAGATTGGGCTTTCAATGAAGGATGTTTGAGCATACCTGATATTAGAGAAGATGTCAATAGAAAAGATACGATTACAATTTCTTACCAAGATGAAAACTTTAAAACACGTACAGAAATTTATGATGGATTAGTTGCGCGTGTAATTCAACATGAATACGATCATATAGAAGGTATTTTGTTTACAGATAAACTATCGTCTTTAAAAAAGCGATTGCTAAAAAGTAGGTTGGATAAAATTTCTAAAGGAAAAATAAACGTAGATTATAAAATGCGCTTTCCTAATCTTAAAAAAGGACGCTAATCACTCATATTTTTAATGAAAAGTATAAATTTGCGCGCACTAAATTGTTTTAAATGGCTTTAGATAAAATCTTATCGATAGGGGGTAAACCAGGACTTTATAAATTATTGACACAAACCCGAGCCGGTTTTGTTGGAGAATCTTTATTAGACGGCAAAAGAGTGACTGTAAGTTTGCAAAATAATGTAAGTGTATTATCGGAAATTGCAATTTACACTTTGGAAGAGGAGGTTCCCCTAAAAGATGTTTTCCAAAAAATTAAGGATAAAGAAAAAGGTGAGAAGACATCAGTAGGTCATAAAGAGGATAAGTTAAAATTAGAAGAATACTTCTTTGAAATATTACCAAACTATGATGAGGATAGGGTATATGCCAGCGATATTAAAAAAATAATTCAATGGTATAACATTCTTCACGAACAAGGTATCACAGACTTTTCTGATACAGATGATGAAGAAGTTGCCAAAAGTGAAGAGGAGTAAAATTTTTTTCTACTCTAGTCTTTTTTAATTGTTTCGACAGTATGTTTGCTTTTCTCCCAGTCTATTAATTTTGAAGGATAATAATTTACATTCATTCGTTCTAAGAATGGAGCTTGTTTCGCCAGTCTAACTTTATAGTTTTCCCAATCCCTGTTTTCTTCTGTAGACCAGCTCAGTTCAGAATAACCAATTGCTCTTGGGAACGCTAGATACTCCAACTCAGAAGAATTGCTAATGGTCTCTGACCAAAGCGGCGCCTCAACACCTAAAATGTTTTCATTGTCAATTCCACTATAAGTTTCAGGAGTCCACACGTAGGCAGAATCAACGGGAATATAGGCAGCCCAGTGCAACCCATATTTTGATAATGGATCATATTGCATATCTAAATATGCTTTTTTTGCAGGCGAGAGAATAACCTGCATTCCTTTCTTAACGGCAGATCTTGCATTGTCTTCGCTATTCCAGAATTGTGTAATTGAGGTTGAATCTATATCTGCCGTGGCCACTTCATCCCAACCAATCATTCTCTTTCCATGTTTCTGAACGATTTTTTCAACACGTTCTACAAAGTATTTATAATCATTTTTCTTAGTAACGTGACTTTCATCACCACCAATATGAAAATATGGGCCTGGGCTCATCTGAGATATTTCTCGAACAACATCATCAATGAAAGAATAAACGGTGTCTTTGCGAGTGTCAAATGTACTAAAACCAACATGGGTTCCCTCGTATAGTTTAGGTGTTTTTCCATTGCCATTTAAGAATGGATAGGAAACTGACGCTGCGTTGGTATGACCTGGCATATCGACTTCAGGAATTATCATCATATGGTGCTTGCTGGCATATGCCACGAGTTCTTTATATTCTTCTTGCGTATAAAAACCTCCAGATTCACCACCTACCTCTGTACTACCACCTATTTCTGTAAGCCTTGGCCAAGATTTTATCTCAATCCGCCAACCTTGATCATCGGTCAAATGCATGTGCAATACATTGATTTTGTAATAGGCAAGTATGTCAATAAACTTTTTGACTTCATCTACACCAAAAAAGTGACGCGCAACATCAAGCATTGCCCCTCTAAACTCAAAATTTGGTTCATCTATAATTTTACCTGAGGGAATAGGCCAAATGGAATGCTCATTCAAGGTGTCGTTGCTTTTTTCCGGAATTAACTGCCTTAGTGTTTGTATTCCTCTAAAAGCTCCTTCAGTAGTTTTTGCGTTTAAAATCAATGAATCTTTGTTAATGTATAGTTGGTAGGCTTCATGTTCTTTCAGTTCCAAATTTTCAGTTTGGTTAATAAAAATAATACGATCTACTGTACTCCCTTCCGTATCATTTACAGGTAGTCTTAACCCCGTTTTTGACTGAATTTTAGTTGATAAAAACGCTCCTATATCAGCAAGACTGCTATCGCTTGATGAGGTGTATATCGCGGTGAATTGATCTAACGCAAATGCAGAATTTGTTGGGATGACCTTTAAAGGCATTGGAATCAGGGCTTCTTCAGCTAAATCGATATCGGGAACAAGTACTTCTTTTTTTGGTTCAGTACAGGCGAAACAAAATAATAGCGCAGTATATACAATTATACCTTTATAAATTGCAGATTTAAGCATAGCTAGTTTTATGAAGGGTTAAACTTTTGACTAAACTCAAAGGTACGAGAGAAAAAGTCATAAAGATTTGTATTATTTTTTCAAACTTTGATAGTATTATGGTAAAAAAGATTTGATTTTTTCATACCAGAGATCGTAACCCAATTTGTTCATATGAAGCCCATCTTCAATAAAGATATCTGTTCTAACTTTTCTACCATTAAGCATAATATCCCAAACATCGGCATAACTGATTCTAGGATTTTCTGAAGCGATTTTTGAAAAACGTTTATTTAACCGTTTGTATTTTCCTTTTAGTTTCCAACGTGAGATACTGGGTTTGGCTGAAATCAAAACGATTTCTGAATTTGGTAATTTAGTTTGAATCTGTTGTAAGACCTCTTGAGTAGTTTTGATAATTTGACGAGGCCTTTTTCTTGCAAAAACATCGTTATCCCCTTCATAGATAAATACTTGGACTGGTTGGTATCGCAAAACCAACTTATCTAAATGATATAATAAATCTGCAGTCTGTGAACCTCCAAAACCGGAATTTAAAATTTGATATTTTGGAAAACGTTCTTGTACATCTGTCCAGAACCGAATACTCGAACTCCCTGTAAATACAATGGTTTCTTTGTTATTGTCCCAAAGACTATCGTTACGTCTAGTAATACTGTCAACTTCCTTTTGAAAGGCATTTTGGGCAGTAGACTGAATAGAGACAAAGACGATTAAGAGAATTGAAAAATATTTGATCATTGAATTTTAACTTTAGTGATTCCTTCTACTATTGACCAATCATGAAAACGTTCTATCCAAGTGTCTGATGGTAATCCGTTTTTTCGCATTCCAAAACCATGGCCGCCCTTAGAATACATATGTAGACCAACAATTTTTCCTGCATTGAACATTGACAAATACAGGTCAATAGAACCTTTTGCTAAACCAAGTGGGTCGTCAGTGGCACAAACAACTAACATGGGTGGAGCATCTTCTTTGGGTGTTTGAACGGCCATTGCATCCGTCCAAGCATAAACAGGAACTAAAAAATCAGGACGGTTCTTTTCTTCGTAATTATAAGAAACTCCCATAGTTACCGAACCCCCCGCAGAGAAGCCCATAAAGCCAATTTTTTCTGGATCAATTCCATAGTTTAAGGCATTTTCGCGGATGTGAGAAATCGCATTTAAACCATCTTGAATAGAATATGGCATAACCTTGGCAACTTCTTCTCCAATTTTTTGTGGATTCGTTTGCGATAACTTGGTGATGTCTGCAACCCCATCTTCACCAGTGGGAACCAATCTATATTTTAATACAAAACCGGTTATCCCTTTTTTAGCTAACCATTTGGCCACCTCATTGCCCTCACTATTGATACTATGGGCATAAAGGCCTCCCCCTGGCGCTATTATAACTGCAGTACCCGTGTTACTTTCTTTGGTTGGTCTATAAACCTGCATGGTTGGTTCAGATACATTAGTCACAACTTGGGTCATCCAAATATTGGAAAAGTATTCTTTTTCCGGATTCGTCCATGTAACCCCGTCAATGGTATTATGCGGCAGTTTCACTATTTCTTGTGAGAAAACCGTGCAGATAGAAATAAATAAAAATGAAAAGATTAAAGCCTTCATCTAGTATTTTTTAAGTTGTTGTTTTTATGGCGAATACACCAAAGACCAAAAAAGGTCAATAGGCCATTTAAAGGTAATAATTCATACCCTAAAACATATCCTCCTAAATAAGCTTTGTCTACATTGGCAATTATTGCAATTAGTATTACCGATAAAATACTGACAATCCATACATATCTATCTTTAATTTTATGTTTGGTAAAAATACCAAAGGCAAATAGCCCGAGCAATGGACCATAGGTATACCCAGCT
This sequence comes from Croceitalea rosinachiae, assembly GCF_031846445.1. Taxonomy (NCBI): domain Bacteria; kingdom Pseudomonadati; phylum Bacteroidota; class Flavobacteriia; order Flavobacteriales; family Flavobacteriaceae; genus Croceitalea; species Croceitalea rosinachiae. The sequence continues at coordinate 445,820 of NZ_JAVRHR010000003.1, forward strand.
ACGGTCAACAAACTGTCAATCACATTGCTGCTCAATATGTATTTAAAGGCAATAATCACTATGATTAGTGCAAGACTCATCCAAATATGGGTTCTTTTGCGAACACGCTTTTTTTCTGCTTCTTCTTTCTTTTCTAAATTCAGAAAATCTACACAAAAAGATGTGGTCAACGAAGTTAATGCGCTATCAGCACTGCTATAGGCTGCGGCTATAAGCCCCAGCATAAAAGTGATGGAAAGCGTTAATCCAAGTCCACTGTTTAATGCTATTTCAGGGAAGAGCAAATCGGTTTTTGGGTTTCCATCCATTAATGGCATTGTGATAGTGTTTTGGTTAGCATACATGAATAAAAGTGCGCCTAAGAGCATGAACAAAAAAGTAACACCAACCAATACAAAACTGAAAGAAACCATGTTTTTTTGAGCGTCTTTTAAATTTTTGCAGGTCAGGTTTTTTTGCATCATATCCTGATCAAGCCCTGTCATACATATGGTAACAAACATGCCACCCACAAAAGATTTGATAAAATGATTACGAGCCAAAAAATCTTCAGTGAATAATACTTTATTGTATTGTTTTAATTCTTCAGAAACCAAAAACTCACCAAAGCTCCAATCCAATTCCCGATTGATTAAAATAATAGATAAGACAACAGCAGCAATCATAAAGGCGGTTTGTAGCGTATCTGTCCAGACGATGGTTTTGATTCCCCCTTTGTTAGTGTAAATCCAAATCAATAAAATAGAAATGATTACGGTAATTTCGAAAGGAATTCCGAAATCATCAAATACAAATTGCTGTAAAACAATTGCAACTAGGTATAACCTAAAAGCCGCCCCCAATACACGGGATACAAAAAAGAAAAAAGCACCTGTCTTATGACTTACTTTCCCAAATCGTTCAAGTAAATATTCATAAATAGAGGTAAGGTTGAGTTTGTAGTAAATTGGAAGTAGCACAAATGCAACTACAAAATAACCCACTAAATACCCCAAGACGACTTGAAAATACCCGAATTGTGAGGCTTCTACCCAGCCTGGAACCGAAATAAATGTCACTCCAGACAGCGATGCTCCTACCATACCAAAAGCAACCAAATACCAAGGAGATTTCTTTCCTGCTTTAAAAAAATCAGCATTAGAATCGTTTTTCCCTGTGAAATAGGAAATCAGAAGGAGTACAATAAAATAGGCTACTATAAGGAGTATAATTTGAGTAGCGGTCATAAAATCAATTTGTAATGCAAAGTACAAATATCTCTAATCATAAATGTAAAATCGTAATTTTACTTGCTCAACTATACGAATGGAATACGCATCAAAGCTATTGGAGAATGCAGTTTACGAGGTATCTCAGCTACCAGGAATCGGCAAGCGGACAGCATTGCGCCTGGTTTTACATCTTTTAAAGCAGCCAGAGCAACAAACCACATTGTTAGCAGAAGCAATTTTAAAGCTTAGGACAGAAATTAATTTCTGTAGTTCGTGCTACAACATTTCTGATACTGAATTGTGCGAAATATGTGCCAACCCCAAAAGAGATGCCTCATTGGTCTGTGTTGTGGAAGATATTCGAGATGTAATGGCCATAGAAAACACTTCTCAATATCAAGGACTTTATCATGTCTTAGGGGGAAAAATATCCCCCATGGAAGGTATTGGTCCTCAAGACCTTAATATTGTTCCCTTGATAACTAAAATAAAAGAAGGCAATATAAAAGAGTTGATTTTTGCTTTGAGCTCGACTATGGAAGGTGACACTACCAACTTTTATATTTATAAACAGTTAGAAGGTATTGACGTGACTACTTCTACCATTGCCAGAGGAATAGCTGTTGGTGATGAATTAGAATATGCAGATGAAGTGACTTTAGGTCGAAGTATTTTAAATAGAGTGCCCTTTGAAAACTCAATGAAAGCAAATTGAATTTAGAACAAAATAGGAATACGAAATATTATATTTAATACGTTTAAATCAGAAATAAGGACATTTTTGTAGTATTTTTGCAAAAAATAAGCCGTAAACGATACTTTAATTAAGAATATGCCAAATTTTGAATTGAAATTACCTCAGATGGGAGAAAGTGTTGCCGAAGCGACACTGACGACTTGGCTTAAAGAAGTTGGAGATACCGTAGAACTTGATGAAGCGATCTTCGAAATAGCTACGGATAAGGTAGATTCTGAAGTGCCCAGCGAGGTCGAAGGGAAACTTGTTGAGAAAAGATTTGATGTTGATGATGTCATTAAAGTTGGTGAAGTAGTTGCTGTAATCGAGGTAGATGGTGCTTTTGAACAAAGCGAGGGGCAAGTAGAAATTGCTCCAGTTGTTGTAGAGAAAAACATTGAAACACCTGTTGCCCAGATTGAAAAGGAACTTTCCATTGCTAAGGAAACTGTAGCAACCCCTATCTATGACCTTTCTAATTCTGAGCGTTTTTATTCTCCATTAGTTAAAAATATAGCTAAACAAGAAGGTATTTCAATCACGGAGCTGGATGCAATTCAAGGGACAGGAAAGGAAGGTCGTGTTACCAAGAATGATATACTGGCATTTATTGATAATAGAAGTAGTGGCAAAATTAAGTTTGTGGAAGAAATTCAGGTCAAACCTGATATGCCGAGAGAAGAAAAGACTGCTGTTATTAAACCAGTTGCAGAAGTTCTAAAATCGAAGAAGGTTGAATCTGTCTCGGGTGATGAACGCATACCACTGACCAGAATGGGCAAGTTAATCGCGCATCATATGGTAGAGAGTATTTCAAATTCTGCCCACGTACAAAGTTTTGTCGAAGTTGATGTGACCAATGTGGTCAATTGGAGAAATAAAACAAAGAGATCCTTTGAAGAACGCGAAGGTGAGAAGCTTACGTTTACACCTATTTTTATGGAGGCCGTTGCTGTTGCCTTAAAAAAATATCCTATGGTCAATATTTCTTTAGATGGTGACACCGTTATCAAAAAAAGGAATATAAATATTGGCATGGCTGCTGCCTTGCCCGACGGTAATTTGATTGTACCGGTAATAAAAAATGCTGATAGATTAAACTTAGTTGGGATGGCAAAAACAGTGAATGATTTGGCTAATCGTGCAAGAAACAATCAGCTCAAACCAGATGATATCAAAGATGGAACCTATACAGTTACTAACGTAGGTACATTTGGTAGTATTTTTGGCACACCTATAATTAATCAACCTCAAGTAGGTATTTTAGCTTTAGGGGCTATTCGAAAAATGCCATCAGTAATTGAAACTCCCGAAGGAGACTTTATTGGAGTTAGAAGCAAAATGTTCTTATCGCACAGCTATGATCACAGGGTTGTTAATGGGGCTTTGGGTGGAATGTTTGTTAAAGCAGTTGCTGATTACTTAGAAGCTTGGGATGTTAATCGAGAAATCTAGTTATTGTTCCCTTTTTCTGCGTATACTTTTCTAATTTTAGGGTAGTCAAAATTTAAGAACAAATGAAGTCATTTTTCTTTATTGTAGTTACTGCTCTTTTTTGTTTGGTAAATCTTAATGCCCAGGATGTAGCATCTTACCAAAAGCAGGTATTTGAAATGGATAATGGAGCTATGCCCTATCGAATACTATTACCAAAAGACTTTGATGAACAGAAACAATATCCTTTGATATTGGTTTTGCATGGGTCCGGCGAACGTGGGAATGACAATGAATCTCAATTGGTGCATGGTTCTAGTTTGTTTTTAAAAGACGAGGTTCGTGAAAACTACCCAGCCATTGTTGTATTTCCTCAATGTAAAGCAAATAGTTCATGGGCCAAGGTGGGTTATGGAGGTCAATTGGCTAATCGTGAGTTTACATTTTATAAGAAAGCCAAACCTACTGCCGATATGCTATTATTGGAAGGATTGATAAAGCATTTGAAAGAGAAGTATAACATTAATAAAGACCAAATGTATGTGGGTGGATTATCAATGGGCGGGATGGGTACTTTTGAATTGGTAAGGCGAAATCCCAGAATGTTCATAGCGGCATTTCCAATTTGTGGCGGGGCTAATCCTGTAATTGCGAATAAAATAAAGAAAACGCATTGGTGGGTATTCCATGGAGATGCTGATGAGGCTGTACCGCCTATATATTCTACTCAAATGGTAAATGCATTACAAAAGGTGAGTTCGGATGTCACGTATTCTTTATATCCAAATGTAGGTCATAATAGCTGGGACAATGCTTTTGCGGAAGCAGAATTGTTGCCTTGGCTTTTTTCCATATCTAAATAAATACTTATGCAACTCAAACTTACTAAACCAATTTGTTTTTTTGACCTAGAAACGACAGGGACCAACGTAGCAAAGGACCGTATTGTTGAGATATCTATTTTAAAGGTATTTCCGAACGGAAATAAAGAGAGCAAAACATGGTTGGTAAACCCTGAAATGGAAATTCCAGCAGAGGTAATAGCCGTACATGGCATCTCTAATGATAAAGTAGCCAAAGAACCTAATTTTAAACAACTGTCAAAAGAAATCTATAAAATGATAAAAGACAGTGATTTGGCTGGTTTCAATTCAGACAGATTTGATATTCCACTTTTAGCTGAAGAAATGCTTCGTGCTGATGTTGACTTTGATATGAAACATATGGTTTCCGTGGACGTCCAAACAATTTTTCACAAAATGGAGAAGCGAACTCTTGGCGCAGCTTATAAATTTTATTGTGATAAAGATTTAGAAGGTGCGCATAGCGCAGAAGCAGATACCTTGGCCACTTATGAGGTTCTTTTATCACAATTAGAGCGTTATCCTGACTTAGAGAACAATACAAAAAAACTATCTGAATTTACTACCCGTAAACAATCTTTAGATTTTGCTGGCTTTATTGGGGTTAATAAAGATGATCAACCCATTTTTGCTTTTGGAAAGCATAAAGGAAAAACTGTTGATGAGGTAATGGAAAAGGAGCCTGGTTATTTTGGCTGGATTTTAAATGCTGACTTCCCTTTATACACTAAGAAGGTGTTGACACAGCTTAAGCTGAGCAAACTCAATAATAAACTCTCATAAAGCCTTTATGAAATTAATTTGCATTGGCAGAAATTATGCTGCCCATATTGACGAACTTAGCAATGAACGTCCTTCAGAACCTGTAGTTTTCATCAAACCCGACTCCGCAATACTACCAAAAGAACAAGATTTTTATATTCCTGAATTCTCCAATGAAGTTCATTATGAGGTTGAGATTTTAGTAAAAATAAAAAAGCTCGGCAAACACATATCTGAAAAGTTTTCGCACAAGTATTATGATGAGATTGGTTTAGGAATAGATTTCACAGCACGGGATTTACAGTCAGGGTTAAAGGCAAAAGGTTTACCATGGGAAAAAGCAAAAGGTTTTGATGGATCTGCAGTAGTTGGTAAGTGGTTACAAAAAGAAAAGTACGAAAAAATAGACAAATTAGGGTTTTCATTGTTAAAGAATGGGGAAATTGTACAAAAAGGAGATACTTCGCTGATGTTGTGGAAGATAGATGAGTTAATTTCTTACGTTTCCACCTATTTTACGCTCAAAAAGGGCGATATTCTCTTTACTGGTACTCCAGCTGGTGTTGGAAAAGTAGTTGCAAATGATTACCTTCAAGGGAGAATTGAAGATGAGCAAATTTTTGCAATTAATGTAAAATAATGATTTACACCCTAGATAAGATTAATGAATTGGCTGAAGGTGATGAAGATTTCATACTTTCCGTTGTTTCAGTTTTTCTGGAAGAAGTTCCTGAAGATTTAAGTGCTTTAGAAAGTGCGATTGATGAGAAGGATTTTGATCAGATATATAAGATGGCACATAAAATAAAACCCAATGTAGACCTCTTGGGTATGGAACAAACACGGGCCAACGCATTAGAAATAGAAACTTTGGGTAAAACTGCTGGTAATATGGAAGATATTATAGCTAAATTCCCTTTGCTAAAGAAAGATGTTGAACAAGTAATTTCTGAACTACAAAAAGATTTTAACGTCTAAGTTATTCCTAGTATTCATAAAATTCGTTTTGGTTATTTTTGAATTTTGATGATGACATCAATATATTTAAAAGTATACTATGCAGGCAGAAATCATTACGATAGGTGATGAAATATTGATTGGTCAAATAGTGGATTCTAATTCCGCTTTTATTGCAAAAGAATTAAACAAGATTGGGGTTTCTGTCTATCAAATCACTTCTGTTCAAGATGACAGACAGCATATATTAGATGTACTAAGGGCAGCCAATCAAAGGAGCCAAGTTGTTATTATTACTGGTGGTCTTGGTCCTACCAAAGATGATATTACCAAGCATACACTTTGCGAGTATTTTGATGATACTTTGGTACAAAATAAAGATGTGCTGTCTCATATAGAAATGCTTTTTGATAAATACATTTCTACTCCCATTTCAGATTTGAACAGATTACAAGCTCTAGTGCCAACCAAAGCTGATGTGCTTCAGAATGATTTTGGTACAGCTCCTGGATTATGGATGGAAAAAGAGGGTACGTCATTTATTTCCTTACCGGGCGTACCTTTTGAAATGAAAGGGTTGATTAGTAAGGAAGTACTTCCACGAATCATTAGAAAGTATAAACGCCCCCATATTATCCATAAGACCATAATGACTTATGGTTTGGGCGAAAGCGCAATCGCAAATAGTATTGAGGATTGGGAAAATAGCCTTCCTGCCCCAATTAGACTAGCATATCTTCCAAGTTTAGGTCGCGTTCGATTAAGATTGACTGCAAAGGGAGAAAACAAAAAATCACTTCAAGACTTGGTCAATATTGAAGCTAAAAAATTATATCCGCTTATTGGAGATATCATTTATGGGGAAGAGGAAGATGAAAGTTTAGAGGCTCTTATTGCAAACCTGCTTACTCAAAAAGAAATGACTTTAGCTACCGCGGAGAGTTTTACCGGAGGGAAAATTGCAGAACAGTTAACGGCTATTCCTGGTGCTTCAAACTATTTCAAGGGTAGTGTGGTCAGTTATGCCACAGAAACTAAAATAAAGCTACTAGGGGTTGATGAAGACCTTATCAAAACACATTCGGTTGTAAGTGAAGAGGTGGCAGTCGCCATGGCACGAAATGCCAAGCAAATTTTAGATACTGATTTTGCTATAGCTACCACAGGAAACGCAGGCCCGACCAAAGGTGATTCTGAAGAACCGGTCGGTACGGTTTTTATTGGGATAAGCACACCGGAACATACTTTTGCTCAGAAATTTACGATGGGTAATCATCGCGAACGTATCGTTCAAAAGTCGGTCAATAAAGCTTTTGAATTACTTCAAAAAGAAATTCTGAAATTTTGAGAATTAATTTTTGTCTGTCTAACAGAAATAACTAAATTTGCACCCTCAATAAAATCACTCAAAAGTTAGGGAGATGTCCAAAGTTTGTGAAGTTACAGGAAAAAAGGTGATGTTTGGTAACAACGTTTCTTTCTCTATCAATAAAACGAAGAGAAGATTCGACGTCAATATTTCCAAAAAGAAATTCTACATTCCAGAAGAAGATAAGTGGGTAACCCTTAATGTTTCTTCAAAAGGAATCAAAATTATTAACAAGAAAGGTATCTCTGCTGCTTTGAAAGACGCAAGGGCTAAAGGTTTTGTGAAGTAAAAGATTAGAAAAATGGCAAAGAAAGGCAATAGAATCCAAGTTATACTAGAATGTACGGAGCATAAAGAATCAGGTATGCCAGGCACTTCTCGTTACATAACTACAAAGAATAAAAAGAACACGCCTGATAGAATGCAGATTAAGAAATTTAATCCTATTCTTAAGCGTATGACAGTTCATAAAGAAATTAAATAAAAGACTTATAAGCCATGGCAAAGAAGACCGTAGCAACTTTACAAGGAAGTTCAAAGAGATTGACAAAAGCCATTAAAATGGTAAAGTCACCAAAAACAGGTGCATACACATTCGTCGAGTCCGTAATGTCACCAGAGTTGGTAAACGATTGGTTATCTAAAAAATAATCTTATACAAGAACACATATATAAGAAGCCGCTATTTAGCGGCTTTTTTAGTTTAACAAAACTGCCCTTACTTTCCTATCTTTGATTTACAACAATAATCATCCATGAGTTTGTTTAAAAATATATTCTCTAAAGACAAAAAAGAGACCCTAGATAAAGGCCTTGAAAAGACAAAAAGTAGTTTTTTTGGTAAGTTAAACAAAGCGGTTGCCGGTAAATCAAAAGTTGACAATGAGGTATTGGATAATTTAGAAGAGGTATTGGTAACTTCTGATGTTGGCGTTGATACCACTTTAAAGATTATTGAGCGCATTGAAGAACGTGTTTCAAGAGACAAATATTTAGGGGCAAATGAATTGAACCAGATTCTTCGTGAGGAGATTGCTGGTTTACTTTCTGAAACCCATGTGGGTGAGGATACTGATTTTGCTTTGCCAACTACGCACAAACCCCATGTAATTATGGTGGTTGGTGTCAATGGAGTAGGTAAGACGACGACTATTGGTAAATTGGCGAATCAATTCAAGAATAAAGGATTGAAAGTGGTTTTAGGGGCTGGCGATACGTTTCGGGCAGCAGCTATTGACCAATTAGAGGTTTGGGCCAATCGAGTAGAAGTACCTATTATCAAACAAAAAATGGGCAGCGACCCCGCATCCGTGGCTTTTGATACTTTAAATTCTGCTGTGGCAGATGAAGCAGATGTTGTTTTAATTGATACAGCAGGGCGCTTACATAATAAAGTGAACCTGATGAACGAGTTGTCCAAGGTAAAACGGGTAATGCAAAAAGTGGTGCCAGAGGCACCACATGAGGTGTTATTGGTGTTGGATGGCTCGACTGGGCAAAATGCTTTTGAACAAGCAAAACAGTTTACTAAAGCCACCGAAGTATCTTCATTAGCGGTCACTAAATTAGATGGTACCGCAAAAGGTGGTGTGGTCATCGGAATTTCAGACCAATTTCAAATACCCGTAAAATACATAGGGGTAGGTGAAGGTATTGAAGACCTACAGGTTTTTAATAAATACGAGTTTGTAGATTCTTTTTTTAAGGTTTAAAATATGCCGAAAAGTAATTTGTTTTCAATCATTTTGTGTGTTCTAGTAAACACTGTTGTTAACTCACAAATAACTTACCCAAAATCGAGTCCTTTCGCTCAAATTGAGCAAGAAATAGGCTTATCTAAAATTTCAATCGAATACTCCAGACCAGCAGTAAGAGGAAGAAAAGTAATCGGTGGGCTAGTGCCTTATGGTCGTATTTGGCGTGTTGGTGCGAATGAAAGCACCAAAATCACTATTAATACTGATGTGGAAGTCAAAGGGAATTCGCTGCCAAAAGGAACGTATGCATTATATGCTTTCCCTAAGAGAGAGGAATGGGAAATTGCTTTCCATACCAATATAACACATTGGGGTGATGGGCGTAAAAATTACAATCCGGCAGAAGATGCATTTAGAATTAAAGTAAAGCCCCACGTAATACCCTATCACCAAGAAAACTTTTTAATTGCTTTTGATTCCATTACCCATAATTCTTTTAGCCTGAATTTAATTTGGGAATCAACCCAGATAACCATTCCTTTTAACGTAGATACCCATTCGCAAATGGAATTGGAGATTGCAAAGCAAATCAAAGAAAACCCTACTGCTCAAACTTATTATGAATCTGGACGATACCTTCAAGAACAAGGAAAAGATTTTGAAAGAGCTTTGGTATATTTGAATAAAGCATTGGAATTAGGTGGTGATACCTATTATTTTCATCGGGTCAAAAGTCTGGTGGAAGCTAAACTATGGGATTATAAAGCAGCTATCTCATCAGCAAAAAAATCACTTAAAATTGTGCGGGAATTAGAAAAGGATGAGTTTGTCCGCATGAACGAAAAGAATATTGAAAAATGGCAGGTACTTCTCGAAAAGTAGTCAATTCATCAAATCGTTGAGCAAGCCCCAAAGCTCATTGTCAAAACTTGAAGGGCCTAAAAGGCTTTCGCCAGCATCTTCACCCATTCTAACAATTACTAAGTTTTGGCTTGGAACTACATATAACTTTTGATCATTTTTACCCAACCCGGAATAGGTGTCTGCTGGCGCATTGGGTATCAATTCTCCATTAAATTCTAATTGTGAACTAGGGGCACGATAAGTTGATTTTCCATTCAACCACCATAAATACCCATAGGCATCATTAATATTTTGAGAAGTTGATTTCATATCGCTTAAATAGTTTGTATCCGCTAAAATTGTTTCTCCATCCCAAATACCATTGTTTAGGTTCAAAAGCCCAAAACGCGCCATACTGCGAGCTGTGCTAAAAAATACATTGTTCAAATCGTTGGTTGAAAACCAAAAACCATCCATCCCAATTCTATCCCTTAGGTTAGTGTTAAAATAGTCAGACCAGTCTTCTTGTGTAGCATTGGCCACAACACTTTGCAACAAGGTATAAGGCCCGTTATGATATGCCCAACGATTTCCTGCATCAGCAACGTAGGTCAAACAGTCTTGGGTAACGCAATCAAATTGTAAATCGTTCATTCCTGATGTCATAGTAAGTTGATGCCAAATTGTGATTAAATCTTCTTTCTCTTGTTCCAAAGAAGTCCAATTTTGACCAAGGTAATCTGAGGTTTTATCGTTGATATTCAAGAAAACATTTTCTTGTGCAACTCCAACTGTAAAAGCGGTCAAAGTTTTTCCTGCCGAGGCCCAATACCAGCTCGTGTTTTGGGTATGATCATCAAAATACCATTCTGTTACAATTTTCCCGTCTTTTAAAATGATAAAGGCCTTGGTGCCGTTTTCATCTAAGAATTCTTGTAAAGGTTGTTCGCCATTAGCATTCCAGTTAAGTTCTGCAATAGTTGCGCTTTCCCAAGTTGCGGATTGTGAAGGAGGAAAGTATAAATTTGAAGCTTGTGATTCTTCAGTAGTATCGGTATTCGTAGGTTCTGTATTATCAGTAGAACAAGCTATTGACAGACAAACTAAAAATATAATATAGATTAACTTTTTCATAAGGCTAGGTTTTAGATTTAGACACTGATAAGCCTTTTAAGTTTAACGTAGTACCCAAAGAAATATGCGTTAAAATCGACCAATTGCACGGGCTTATCGTATTTTTGCCATCCATTTGAACACTATGCGCACAAAATCACTTAAAAAGAACAAAATCAACGTAGTAACGTTGGGTTGTAGTAAGAATGTTTACGACTCCGAGGTACTAATGGGGCAGCTTAAAGCGAACAACAAAGAGGTTGTTCATGAAGAAGAGGGAAATGTTGTTGTGATCAATACCTGTGGGTTTATTGCCAATGCTAAGGAAGAGAGTGTCAATACCATTTTAGAGTATGTTGAAAAGAAGGAAGCTGGCGAGGTAGATAAGGTCTTCGTAACTGGATGTTTGAGTGAACGTTACAAGCCCGATTTACAAAAAGAGATTCCGAATGTTGATGAATACTTTGGAACCAGCGATTTACCCAATTTGTTAAAAGCACTAGGTGCAGATTATAAGTATGAACTGATAGGTGAGCGATTGACAACCACCCCAAAGAATTATGCATATTTAAAGATTGCTGAAGGTTGTGATAGACCTTGTTCTTTCTGTGCTATTCCATTAATGCGAGGAAAACATAAAAGTAAACCGATTGAAGAATTGGTCGAAGAGGCAGAAAAGTTAGCCGTAAAAGGAGTCAAAGAATTGATATTAATCGCACAAGATTTAACGTATTATGGTCTTGACTTATATAAAAAACGAAATCTTGCTGAATTACTTCAAAAATTAGTGAAGGTAGAGGGAATTGAATGGATTCGTTTGCACTATGCTTTTCCTACTGGTTTTCCAATGGACGTTTTGGATGTGATGAAAACCGAACCTAAAATCTGCAATTATATTGATATTCCATTACAACATATAGCCGATCCCATTTTAAAGAGTATGCGTCGCGGAACAACCAAAGCTAAAACAACCAAATTACTAAAAGACTTTAGGGAGACCGTACCAGAAATGGCCATTAGAACAACATTGATTGTGGGTTATCCGGGTGAAACGGAAGAGGACTTTCAAACTTTAAAACAATGGGTGATCGATATGCGTTTTGAGCGTTTGGGTTGCTTTACCTATAGCCATGAAGAAAATACGCATGCCTATAATTTAGTCGATGATGTTCCAGAAGAAGTGAAACAACAACGCGCCAATGAAATTATGGAAGTGCAGTCACAAATTTCGTGGGAGTTGAACCAAGAACGAATAGGTGAAACCTATCGCTGTATTATTGACCGAAAAGAAGGGAACCACTTTGTTGGTCGAACTGAATTTGATTCTCCTGATGTAGATAATGAAGTGCTCATTGATGCCACCGCGCATTATGTGAAGATTGGTGATTTTACCAATATTAAGATTACAGAAGCTTCCGATTTTGACTTGTACGGTGAACCAGTTTCTTAAAAAAACGCAACCATGTCTGATTGCGCTTTTAGTCAAGTGAATTAGCTAAAGTCTATTCATTTTCTGGGGATATAATACTGTAAACAAAACCGGCTAGGATAGCACCTAGAATCGGAGCGACCCAAAACAACCATAATTGTGGAATTGCCCATGCGCCCTCTGCGAATAATGCCTGACTTGTACTACGCGCTGGATTAACCGATGTGTTGGTAACGGGAATACTAATGAGATGAATCAGTGTCAGGCCTAAACCAATGGCCAGACCAGCCATTCCTTTAGGAGCCTTTGAATGGGTAGCCCCTAGAATAATGATTAAAAACATAAAGGTCAGAATCAATTCGGTAAAGAAGGCTGAAAACATATTGTACTCTCCTGGGGAATGTTTTCCAAAACCGTTGGCCGCAAATCCGCCTAGTTCAAATCCAGGTTTTCCTGTAGCAATAGCATACAATATTCCTGCGCCAGCGATGGCTCCTAGAAGTTGTGCGATAATGTAAGGGAATAAGTCTTTCTTATCAAAACGCCCAGCAATAGCCAAGCCGATTGATACGGCAGGATTTAAATGACAACCTGAAATATGACCGATTGCATATGCCATGGTTAAGACAGTTAAGCCAAAGGCTAAGGCTACGCCAACAAACCCTATACCCAATTCAGGATAAGCCGCTGCAATGACCGCACTACCACATCCGCCAAGCACAAGCCACAACGTTCCAATAAATTCTGCAATTAATTTTTTCATGATTTCTAAATTTAGTTAGTATGCCAATTTAGAAACCATTATAACTACAAAGTCACATAGGCAATCAACTTTTCGACAGTAGGGTGGTCATTGCCTCCCGCGGGTTCTATGGTAATGTTCAATGATTCCGCTTTATCGATGTACTTTAATGTAATTAACTCCTGATCGGTAGGGAGCAATCCCATATTTATCATTTCACCATCAACATCACTCCACATTTGGTAGGTATTGTTTTCTGGTAACTCTGGTAGCCCTTGTGCATTGACAACTACCATTTTATTTTCATGGTTGACGTAGGCCACAGCTCTTGAATTTGGCACTAATTCATTACCATGGAGAATCAGCGGAATAGTTTGGGGTCCGTTGATGGTTTTTAAACGTTGATTGGTCAACAGATAATTTTCTTCTAATGCATTTAAACGTTCTTGTAACACTGTAGTCTGATTTTGAAGTGATTCAAAATTTAGTTCTGCACTTTTCCAGCGATTGAACATCCAAAAAGAAGAAAGCAAAAATAACAGTGCTAAACTAGCAGCGGCATAGAGCCATGTTTTCGGCATTGTTTTTACATTAGAACCTTGCAACTGCTCTATTAGTCGCATTTTGACCCGGGTTGGAGGATCAATAGCATTTTCTAATGCCATTTTTTCAAAGTCTTCTTCTAGAAGTTCAAATTGTTTCTTTAAACCCTTATCATTGTCAATAGCCATGCCAACCTGCTGCCGCTCTTCTGCAGAAAGTTCATCTAAGAGGTATTTTTCTAATAATCCTTCTTCCAATATTTTCTTTCTATCCATCATCAAAAAGTTTCTAATAGTAACCAAATGATTATCAGCTCATGCTTATAACTTTCTCGAAGCAATTGTATTGCTTGCCGAATATATGATTTGAACGTCCCTAATGGCACACCCATCTCTTGATAAGCCTCTCGATGCGTGTATCCCCTAAAATAGACCAAAGAAATAGCTTCTTGATGATGCGGTTCTAATTTACTTATTGCACCATTTAGTTCATTAAAATCAATTTTTTGCTCTGACTGCGCTTTATTGGTATCTACACCTAATTCTTCACTTTGGATGAGCAAATCTGGCTTTCTTAAAGAATTTAAAGTAACGTTTTTGGCAATACGATATGCCCAAGTATAAAATTTACCCTTTGAACTATCATAAGAATCAATTTTCTGCCAAATTTTAATAAAAGTCTCTTGTAATAAATCTTCGGCCAAAACCTGATTCCGACACATTCGTACAATGACGCCGTAAAGAGCACCAGAGTACTTGTCATATAATAAGTACAATGCATCTTTATCCTTTTTAGATAAGCGATTGATTATTTGAATGTCATCTAAGTGATGGGGCATATACTATGTTAAAGATATGATAAAATAAAGCGGAACTCATCCAACGCGATTTTCGTGGTGTACATACTAACGTATAACATTGAAAAATTAATCATTCTATTAAACAATTAAAACACAAAAAATGAAAAAAGTAATTTTTATCCTTTCAACAGTGGCATTAGTCCTTTTTACACAAACAACAACCGCGCAAAAATCGCAAGATATTGTTGATGTCGCGGTTTCAGTCGATGATTTCTCAACTTTGGTAACGGCTCTTAAGGCAGCTGATTTGGTTGGTGCATTAAAGGGCGAAGGTCCATTTACAGTTTTTGCACCAGTAAACTCAGGATTTGCAAAAATTGATGCTAATACTTTAAACTCGTTATTAGAACCTGCAAACAAAGAGAAACTATCAGCCATCTTAACGTATCACGTGGTAGCTGGAAAGCTTGCTGCTGCCGATGTTGCGTCTGCACTTAAAAGTGGAAATGGTAAGGCTGAACTTACCACATTAAATGGAAGTAAAGTTACTGCCGTTAGCAAAGACGGAGGAATCTTTTTAATGGATGCGAATGGTAACTACAGTAAAATTGCAAAAACTGATGTAATGGCCTCAAATGGTGTAATACACATTATTGAAGATGTTGTAATGCCTGAATAGGCAACAGTGTTTATTCATTTATAAAACCACCGCTTTTTTGCGGTGGTTTTTTTGTTTAAGTATAAGCCTTCATTGTTTTCTGGTACTTTCCATATATGACATATGTCATTGTATTTAGTTAGTTCAAGGGTTACTTTTAAAGGTAGAAACTGAATTTATAACTAAACCTAACAGAATGAAAATGAATAGTATCATACTACTGCGGATTTTGATTGGGTGGCATTTTTTATATGAGGGTGCCGTCAAAATTTATAATCCTGATTGGTCCGCCTTTAGCTATTTGGCCACTGCACAAGGTCCTTTAAGTTTTTTGTTTACGCCACTAGCTAAACCTGGAATTATTGATTGGGTAGATACATTAAATGTATTGACCTTACTTTTTGTTGGTATATCATTGCTACTTGGTGTATTCGAAAAAAAAGGTGCCTTAGCGGCCATTGTCCTATTGGCTATGTATTACTTTGCACACCCTCCATTTCCTGGTTTACAACAATTGAATGTTGAAGGAAATTATTGGTTTGTGAACAAAAACCTTATTGAGCTTGTTGCTTGTGTCATCTTGTTTCAAAACCCTACTGGTGAGATTTTTGGAATACGATATTTCTGGAAAAAAGATAAGAAACCAATAAAAACTGAAAAGGTATGAAATGGACTAGAAGAGACCTGTTGAAAGGGCTGGGTAGTTTACCAATACTAGGGGCTGTATGGTGGGCAGGTGCTGCAAACACAATAAGCAGTAGAAAAGAACGAAATGAACTTTTAGAACAATTGAACATCAGTCCATCATTGCCATCAACATTGCCCGAAATTACGGGCATTCCGGTTCGTGTTGGTATTGTTGGTTTTGGCATTCGTGGTGAGCAGTTGTGTCGTTCTTTGGGTTTTGCAACCAATGAATGGATAGAAGAAATGGAATTAGAAGCCTCAGAGAATCCTGATCATACGGCACTAAAGGTTTATAGGAATCAGGCCAAACTGAATGTTCGTTTAGCTGGAGTCTGTGATATTTTCGATGTTAGGGCAGAGAAAGCCTTGAATTCTTTTACTACACCTGATAATCAAATTAAAAGATATCGAACTCATCTTGATATGATAAATAGTGGTGAGATAGATGCTATGATTATTGCAACACCAGATCACTGGCATGCACCCATGGCCATAGATGCATTGAACAATAACATTAGTGTTTATGTTGAAAAGCCAATGACACATACCATTGAAGAAACCTATCGCCTTCAAGAAGCGGCCAAAAGCTCCAAAGCTACCTTCGCGGTTGGTCACCAACATCGCCAGACCCTTAGTTTTAAAACTGCCCAAGATGTCGTATCAAAAGGTACTTTAGGACATGTATCCTTGATTCAGACAAATACCAATAGAAATGATGATAATGGAGCGTGGAATTATGCTTTAGATGAAAAAGCAAATGAGAATACTATAGATTGGGAGATGTTCTTGGGCTCGGCGCCAAAAGTTCCATTCAACAAAAGCCATTTTTTTAGATGGCGCAAATGGTGGGCTTATGGTTCGGGGCTTTCTGGAGATTTACTGACACATGATTATGACCGATTGAACTGTGTGCTCAATATGGGCATTCCACAATCAATAATGGCATCGGGTGGCATTTATACGCATAATGATGGCCGAAATGTTCCTGATGTGCTACAGGCAAATATGGAGTTTCCGGATTTTAGTACTGGAAGTAGTCAAACCAAGGGTAAAGAAAAAGGAATGACATTCTGCTATAGCGCTACATTGGGAAATGGTTTTAATAGACCAACCATATTGATGGGGCACGATGCGACCTTAGAGTTGGGGAATAATTTAACTGTTTGGCCAGATAGCTCGTCCACTCGATATGCAGCATCATTGGAGTTAGATAAAATGAAGCCCCATATTCCCATTTTTAAATACACCCCGGGCAGTAATACGAACATGCCAGATGCGGTTTCTTCGGCAACCTCTCAGTACTTTGCTGATAAAGGTTTAATGTGGACCTATATTGATGGGGTAAGGGTAGATTCCACATTTTTACATTTAAAAGAATGGCTGAGCGTCATAAAAAATGGAGGAGAGGTAAGTTGTGGTATTAAAGAAGGATTCGAAGAAGCCATAACTGCCCATATGACCGGACTTTCTTGGAAATTAGGACGAAGAATTGAATGGGACAAACAAGGACAGATAATAAAACCTATCGAAGGAATTGATTTTGATGAAGTATTGTTATCAAATTATAGTTTGGATACGTCCGTTTAAAATATAAAATAGCCACCAGCCGGTGGCTATTTTTACTCACTAAAAATTTGTTCGCTGATTACCAAAGCCTCTTGTATTACATTGCTCCAAATGGTATATCCCTTTTTATTTAAATGTAGCCCATCGCTTAGGTATAGTTCTGGCCTAGGGCGATTGTCTGAGGTTATCATTCTGGCAAATACATTGATAAATTGTGCATTTAGTTCTCCGATGACATATTTAGATAACAATAGATTGGTCTCCATAATTTGAGGGATTAAATGTGTTCTTTCTACACTCGGTTTCAAACTTATGAATGCTAATTCGGCTCTTGGGTATTTGGCAAGGATTAGTTCCACCAATTCTTTGCAATCGGTTAGAACTTCTTGTGGGGTCCTTCCCTCCGATAAATCATTTTCCCCTGCGTAAAGCACTATTTTACTTGGGTTGACATCTTTGAATATTTCAGTGAAATAATGAGTGCACCAGGCAAACGAAGAACCACCAAAACCTAAGTTCAAAACATGAAGCGGATTCAAGTCTTTTTTCATGTTGACCCATAAGCGTATTGATGAGCTACCATAAAAAGCGGTGAGTTCATTTTGATGCTCTAATTTGGCGACTCGTTGTTTCAACCTTCTGATTTCATTGTGCCAGATTTCGGGGGGATTTGTTATTTTTTCTTGGCTTGGCAGATTTAATTTGAGCTTATCGGCCTCTTCTCGAGCTTGCTGGACATAAGTTGTATATGTTTTTTGGTATGACTCAACAAAATCTATCAAGCTATCAATGTTATTTCGCTCTACATATTCACTTATTTTAAATGGGGGTAAAATTTTACAATAGTAGAGAGTGTCTTTTATCCTATGGTCAAAATTTACAAGAACAATAGGTATGATGTTTGGTTCAGGTTGGGCGTTCAGCGCCAGCTTAAAACTTCCAAGTTTGAATGGACCTGGTGAATTTTCGGTGCGGTAAGAGGTACCTTCGGGGCTTATGATGAGATTGTATCCTTTTTTTAAATATTGTTCACTTTCCTTATAAAAAATACTTCTTGATTCTTTTTTTGTCTCTGATGAGGTTTGTGCGGATTCTTTAGTATAAACATTTATGTGCCCGAGCTTTTTGTAATAATTCTGATGTCCATATTCTTGCCCCTGCCCAATTCTTACTGTACGTATGCCGGGTTCCCCGTATTTTTCATCTAAAATCATTGCACTTATGAAATGAGAATCTAGTGTTATTTGAAAGTTATTGTTCAATGTATAATATCGATCATTGACCAAATGATTGTAAATAAATATATTACCTGATTTTTCAGGAATGTTTTCTTGCCCTTCAATATGATACTTAAGGGTAGAAAACAATTTTTTTGTGGCTTGGGCACATGCTTTTCTAACTTCCTTTGGATTATCCGATTTGTGCAGCGCAACAGTTTCATAGATATGGTGTAATCCATTTATATATTGAAGTTCTTCTTGATCATCTTTGAGAAGTTCTAAACTTAGCGAAGCTAAATGCCTCTCTAATGAAGTTCCTTGAGAAAGCAATTGCTGCAAAGCAGTATAAGCTAAGTTTTTGGTTGTAGTATTCTTTAAAAGGTGGGCTACCTGATGCAGATGGGAAGTTAACGGTAGTCTAGATTTATTGTTTTCAATAAGTTGAAAAACAGCTTGTAAATTATGCTTGCCAAGTAAACCAACAAATCTTAGAAAGGCTGCATTAATTTGATTACCGATAAGCCATAAAAGCCGTTTGTGAAATTGTCTCTCGAAAGACTTATCTGCACTAAAGAGTTCTAAAAAGCCCTTAAAAGGTATGAAATAAGTTGCTGTTTTTTTAGTGGTCATCGCAGAACAAATGTCTTTTTCACCAATTAATGAAGACCAGCCAAAAATGAAACCCGAATTGTTTATTGCACGTTGCTTGATTTCAATATTACCTTCAATTCTTTTGATACTTACTTCTCCATCAATTAAAATAAAAAGCCCATTTGCAGAATGGTCTTGGGTATATAAAATTTCATATGGTTCATATTCACGTCTTTCAGCAATCGATGCCAATTTTGAAAGTCTGTCTTCATTGAACTGATCTAGAAAAGGAGAGCACCGCATTAATGAGATTACTTCGGTACTTTCGGTCTCAGGGGTCATAAAGAATTCCTTATCGCCTATTAGCGGATGAAATCGTACAGGTTGCAATAAATCCATCTGTTTTAAAAGTGCTGCCCTAAGTTGATGATATAGTCTAGAAGAAATGCTTTTGAATAGTTTGTTTTCTGTATCTTTTTTAAGGTGTTCTTCAAGCTCATCTATAGCAATCTCAAAGAAAGTTGCACTATCCGAAGAGACCATGGCCTTATAAGTGTAGCGACGAGGTGCGTTTAGTCCACCTAAACCAATGGTACTCATCGGTTCTGAAATTTGACATACCAGAATTTCATTTTCTGATTCTTGTAAAGGGATAAAATAATCAAGAGACCCTTTTACCAACCAACGGAACTTTTTTATTTCTCTATGAATGTCACAAATAGTATGTCCTTTAAGGTAATGTTGGGTTTTTCCGCCAGCAAATAAACTTTCAAGTAATTTGATATCAATATCTCCTTTCAATGCTCCTTATATTAGTCAGTTTCGGAAACGAACATATCAAAATAGTTGTAGATAGAAAGTTTAAACTGGAATTAAAGAGAATGTGAAAATTTAAATAAAAATGATTGCTAGATTTTGAAAAAACAGGGGTCAAAAATGATATTCGTTGAATCTATCTTTTTCGTTTTAATTCGTGGTTGTACAATTCCCTTCCCAATTGCGCCAAAAATGGGATTCCTATCTCATCATACTCGTACTTGTCATCATTAAAAATACCATCTCTATTGACCAAAATGGTGGCAGTGACCATAAAATCAAGATTGTTTTTTGTGTCTTTGATATATGCGCAGTCTGTTAAGGTACCATAAGCGTAACCAACCTTATTATAAATTTCAATATGATTAGGAATAGGGTCTTTGCGATCACCATACATTAGAAATTTGCCATAACTATCATAGTATTCTTCTTCATTATAACCTGCATTTTTTGGTAATGTATGCATGGCTTCAAGTAAAAAACTATATTGGTCCTCGTTCAAATTAAAGCGCTCGTTTTCCGAGAATTGACTAGGAAAGATAATCTTTTTAAGGAGCTCATGTTGAGTATTAACGGGAAAATAATTCTTGTAACTGAAATCAAAAGGTTCTTCATAAAGCGAATCGCCAGCATAAAATCCAATTCCTTTTTTTATAAGATTTAAATCTAACTGTTTCGGAACCGCATTTATAATCGACTCTGAAGTAGCTGTAGTGCTATCATCGACATAAATAACCAATGGTTTTGTAGTAACCTCATCGGCATCTCTAGTTGATAAGCGGTGCGATATTCTGAAGGGCCGCAAGCCTTTCTTTTTAACTCGATTGTTTAAATCGTCAAAGCCCAAAAATTCTACTAATCGATTGTTAGCTTGGTTATCACTGACCGCAAAAATTTCTGAAACAGCTTTAGCTATAGTGGTATTGACTGAATCACCCTCAACATAAAAAGCGGTATTTCTACCTAAAGTGTCAAGTTCGTTAAGTTTTTCCAATGCAGCTACTGCTGCTGGAAATTTAACAGTACTTGCTGGATAGAAATAATTGTTTTCATCAACTTGAAAGTCATAATCAGTAAAAATAATACTGTCATTTTTTCGGTCAATTTGGGTATAGCGAATTTGAACTTCATAGTTTTCAATACTGTCCATAACTATTTTGATGTTGTTAACTTGAGAGGACAATGAAATCAATAATGGATTTCTATTTTCCTTTTCTTTACAAGAGAACAGTACTATAGCAATAATGACTAAAACAACTATTTTTTGAAGTCGCATTAATTAAACTTTAGTTAATCTTGATAAATCTCACCCCTATGAGGTCTAAGGTCATCACGGGCTTGAATCATTTCAAATTCGGCAACTATTAAAAAAGTAATGCTATGCATATCACTTAAATGGTTAAAGCCAGTTGTATCAAATTTTAATTCTTCATGAAAAATATATTCTTGTAGGTGTTTTTCATAGTGTTCAGCTGTTTTGGCAGCATTAGGGCCTTTAAAATCCCAAATAAGTTTGATTTTACGATCTAAAACTTTTTCCATTCTTTATTTTTATGATTTAAGTACAGAAATACCATTTTCTGCAAAGTTCTTAAAATCTTTGGCATATTTCATAGATTGTTTTTTGAAAGCTCCAGGCATCAAAAAAGCTATCAATTTCATTCCCATACCTTCAAATTGAAACTCGCTCTCAGATATCCATTTGGTGCTTCCATCTACTTCTTTAAAATAGTTTTTCTGTATATTATGCACGCCTTTTGTGTCATAAGTTGCATGAAACTCATCAGGAAAATTTCTTGTTATAATGGTTTCTACCATCTCCATTTCCCCTTTTCCTCTTTTAAATTTCATATTCATTCTAGCACCTTCTTGTCCGAGTTCACCCGAAAGTACTTGATAACCTAGTAATCCCCGCATCCAATGCTTCATATTTTCTGCATTATCAAGTTTTTTAATGAACTCTTTTCGAGGTAAATCGATAGTTATCTCTGTTGTGTACTTCATTATAGGTGGATTTAGAATCTGAAAGTACTAAAATCTTGATATACTGGCAGCACTAAAAATGTGTTAATCAATATATAACAACTTGTGTGGCTTTAAGTAATTGTTATTTTTGCGAAATGCTTTTTTTAAAACATCATTCCAATAAGTACTTTTTAATAATTGGCGTACTTTTTTTGATTTCTTGCGGTTCTTTTTTAAAAGATGACACTGAAGTTGAGCCAATCGCTCGAGTTGGTGAATCTTATTTGTATGCTAAAGATCTTCAATCATTTATCACGCCTGATATGTCGCAGCAAGATAGCACTGCCTTTGCCATAAATTATATTAATAAATGGGCTTCAAAACAGCTATTGCTTTCAAAATCTAAAATAAATCTTTCCGAAGAAAAATTAGAGGAGTTCAATCGGCTAGTTAATGATTACAAAGCTGATTTGTATACCCGTGCTTACATTGAAGCTCTAGTTCAACAATCAAATGATACAGCGGTAAGCAAATCGCAGCTTGAAAGTTTTTATGAAAGTCAAAAAGAGAATTTTAAACTGAACGAAAAATTGGTACAGTTAAGATTTGTGGTATTACCAAACCAGTTTTTAGATAAGCAAGATGTAGTGGACAAAATCAAATCATTTAAAGGTGAAGATAAAGCCTATTTAGACTCCATTGCTGTACAATTCAAAAAAATACATTTTAATGATTCTGTTTGGGTAAGTACTTCGAGGGTTTTGGCTCAAATAGGGCCGCTCAACTATAGCAACCAAGACAAGCACTTAAAGAAATCACAATTTTTTGAATTAGAAGATTCATTGGGGGTATATTTGGGAAAGGTTACTAATGTTTTAGATATTAATGATATAGCGCCGTTAGCTTATATTGAACCTGATATTAAAAGGGTTTTGCTCAATAGAAGACGGTTGGAATATGTACGAAAACTGGAAACAGAAATTATAGATGAAGGAATCAAGAAAAATGAATTTGAGATTTATGAAAAATAAGATTAGAATTTTTTCCGTTTTGTTATTTGGAGCAGCATTGAGTGTTTCGGCTCAAGAAATCGATAGTAGTGAGGTAACCTCTAACCAAACTGAAACTGTAAAAGATACGGTTACTTCTGGAAAAAGATTTAAACTAGACGGCATTGCTGCTGTAATAGGTGACTATGTAATTCTAGATTCTGATATTGAGAAAACATTGATAGACCTTAGAAGTCAAGGGGCATCTACCGAAGATGTTACACATTGTCAACTATTAGGAAAATTGATGGAAGATCGTTTATATGCGCACCAAGCGGTACAAGATAGTTTATTGGTTTCTGATGATCAAGTAAATGGCACTAGTGATCGTCAAATACAACAATTGACTTCTCAGGTTGGTTCTATTGAAAAAGTGTTGAAATTTTATAAAAAACCAGATTTAGAAAGTTTTAGGGCCGAGCTTTTTGAGATTAACAAATTGCGTATGCTTTCTGAAAAAATGCAAAGTAAAATAGTTGAAGAAATTGAAGTTACTCCAGAAGAAGTACGCCAGTTCTTTTATAAAATTCCTGAAGATGAACGACCAGTCTTTGGAGCGGAGTTAGAAATTTCTCAAATTGTAAAACAACCAGAGCCATCGGATGAAGAAAAACAGAAAGTTGTAGATAGATTGAATACTATTAAACAAGATGTTGAAGAAAACGATGCCAGTTTTAATGTAAAGGCTATTCTGTATTCACAAGACCCTGGATCTAAATCAAAAGGCGGTTTTTACAGTATGACACGGCAAACCCCCTTTGTAAAAGAGTTTAAAGATGTAGCATTTAGTTTAAGGGAAGGTGAGGTTTCTGACCCCTTTGAAACCCAGTTTGGATATCATATTATTTTGGTAGAAAAGATTCGCGGTCAAGAGGTTGATTTACGTCATATTTTGTTGCAACCTGAGGTTTCAGATGAGGTTATGTTAAAAGCTTCCAAAGAATTAGATTCTATACGACAACAGGTTCTTGATGGTAAATATACTTTTGCTGAGGCGGCTCTTAATTTTTCAGATGAAAAAGAGACAAAGTTTGATGGCGGCTTGTTAAGAAATCCGGTAAATTTTGATTCAAAATTTGAACTTACAAAAATGGACCCAACGCTTTACAATCAAGTTCGCAACTTAAAAGATGGCGAAATTTCAAGACCAACTCGAGAAGATGATCCTCGCGGCGGCCCTTCTAAATTCAAAATTATGCAAATCTCAAACAGATATGACGAGCATAAAGCGGACTTTGCTAGGGATTACATCAAAATTCAAGAATTAGCGCTTCGTGACAAACAGTATAAAGCAGTTCAAGAATGGATGGCAGAGAAAATTGAGGATGTCTATATTCATGTGGATAGTGAAAATAAAGACTGTGATTTCTCTAATAATTGGGTAAAGAATTAGTATGACAGATGTAGTTGCCATTGGGCACCTTGTTGAAAAACATCAAACTTTAAAGAAAGAAATTGCGAAGGTTATAGTGGGTCAAGATGAGGTGATAGAACAAATTCTTCTATCAATTTACACTGGTGGACATTCACTTTTAATTGGAGTTCCTGGCTTGGCTAAAACATTAATGGTCAATACGATAGCTCAAACTTTAGGATTGGATTTTAAACGGATTCAATTTACACCTGATTTAATGCCAAGTGATATTCTAGGAAGCGAGGTATTGGACCAAAACAGAAATTTTAAGTTCATAAAAGGTCCAATTTTTGCAAATATCATTTTGGCAGATGAAATCAATCGTACTCCGCCTAAAACGCAAGCAGCTTTATTAGAAGCCATGCAAGAAAGGGCAGTTACTATTGCTGGGCAACAACATAAATTAGAAAGGCCGTACTTTGTTTTGGCCACACAAAACCCGATTGAACAAGAAGGGACTTATCCTTTGCCTGAAGCGCAATTAGATCGTTTTATGTTTGCCATTAAATTGACTTATCCCTCTATAGAAGAAGAAATTGATATTGTAAAGGCAACCACTACTGACAATTCAGTAATCTTAAATACACTTTTTAGTGCGGATGCTATTAATGATGTACAGAGTTTGGTACGCCGTATACCGGTGGCTGATAATGTTGTTAATTACACAGTACGTTTGGTCAACAAAACACGACCAAATATAGATGGGGTATCTGACTACATTAAAAATTATGTGGATTGGGGTGCTGGACCACGCGCTTCACAAAATCTAATTTTGGCAGCTAAGGCTAATGCCGCCGTTAACGGAAAGTTCTCACCTGATATTGAAGATGTAAAGGCAGTCGCTACAGGAATCTTAAGGCATCGCATTTTAAAGAACTACAAAGCAGAAGCGGAGGGTATATCAGAAGATGCTATTATTCAAGAGCTGCTATAGTCTAACGACTATAGTTATTTATGATTTTAGTTGTTAAAATGATAAAGATGAAATAAAGCTTTTTATCTTTTAATAAAAGTAGGCCTATTAATCAAACTAGTATTTTATACCCGACTTCATTTTCGTAATTTTAGCAAATTGTAATTATAAAAACACTTTTGCGTAATGGCGTTTGATATTGACATGATCAAAAAAGTCTATGCTACCATGGGAGAAAAGGTAGATATAGCGAGAAAATTAGTAGGCAAACCATTAACATTGGCTGAAAAAATACTCTACTCCCATCTTTGGGATGGTAACCCCAGCAAAGTATTTAAAAGGGCCAAGGATTATGTCGATTTTGCTCCTGACCGCATTGCATGCCAAGATGCTACTGCCCAAATGGCTCTACTCCAGTTTATGCAGGCTGGGAAAACGAAAGTTGCCGTACCAACAACGGTACATTGTGATCACTTAATACAAGCTAAGAGTGGAGCAGCAGTTGATTTAAAATCGGCTAATACCACAAGTGCCGAAGTTTTTGATTTTTTAGAATCTGTATCCAATAAATATGGAATAGGTTTTTGGAAACCAGGAGCTGGAATTATTCATCAAGTAGTGCTAGAAAATTATGCTTTTCCTGGTGGGATGATGATAGGTACTGATTCACATACGGTAAATGCCGGCGGATTGGGCATGGTAGCAATTGGAGTAGGTGGTGCTGATGCTGTTGATGTTATGGCAGGTATGGCTTGGGAATTGAAATTTCCGAAATTGATTGGGGTCAAGTTAACTGGTACTATTTCTGGATGGACTGCACCTAAAGATGTTATTTTAAAAGTTGCTGAAATCCTTACTGTAAAAGGTGGAACAGGAGCAATTGTAGAATATTTCGGACCGGGAGCCAAGGCATTGTCCTGTACAGGTAAGGGAACCATATGTAATATGGGTGCAGAGATAGGAGCGACTACTTCAACATTTGGATATGATGAGTCTATGGAGCGTTATTTGAGAGCTACTGAAAGAGCTGATGTTGCAGATGCCGCCAATGCTGTTAAAGAGCATTTAACTGCTGATGGTGAAGTATATGCAAATCCAGAGCAATACTTTGATCAGGTAATAGAAATTAATTTGTCGGAGTTGAGTCCATTGTTAAATGGGCCCTTTACTCCAGATTTATCAACTCAGGTTGGAACCTCAATGACCGAAAAAGCTACAGAAAATGAATGGCCAATTCAAGTAGAGTGGGGATTGATTGGTTCTTGTACCAATTCATCTTATGAAGATTTATCTAGAGCTTCGTCCATTGCTCAGCAAGCCTTGGATAAAGGTTTGAAAATGAAAGCTGAATTAGGAATCAACCCTGGTTCTGAACAGGTGCGGTATACTGCTGAACGCGATGGAATTTTAGGAATTTTCGAAGAGCTTGATGCCAAAATATTTACAAACGCTTGCGGGCCATGCATTGGACAATGGGCTAGATATAATGATCCTAAGAATGCGCCTAAAAATAGTATAGTACACTCTTTTAACAGAAACTTTGCTAAACGTGCAGATGGTAATCCAAATACGCACGCTTTTGTGGCCTCACCAGAAATAACAGCTGCAATAGCTGTGGCTGGAAGGTTAGATTTTAATCCAATGACAGATACATTGATTAATGAAAATGGAGAAGAAGTTAAGTTTGAGGAACCTACAGGTTGGGAATTGCCGCCAAAAGGTTTTGAAGTGGAAGATGCGGGCTTTATACCGCCAATTGAAAACGGTAGTGGAGTTCAAGTTGTAGTCTCACCAACGTCAGAACGTTTGCAATTGCTCGACCCATTCATTCCAATAAAAGTGGAAGAATTACAAGGAGCAAAACTATTGATAAAGGCATTTGGTAAGTGTACGACAGACCATATTTCAATGGCAGGACCATGGTTACGTTACAGAGGGCATTTAGATAATATAGCAAACAACACCTTGATAGGAGCCGTTAACGCCTATAATAAGAAAACCAATTTTGTCAAAAATCAACTAACCGGTGAATATGGAGGGGTGCCTGATACGCAAAGGGCATACAAGGCAGCAGGAATAAAATCTATTGTAGTTGGGGATCATAATTATGGAGAGGGTTCTTCAAGAGAACATGCAGCAATGCAACCGCGTCATCTTGGGGTAGCTGCTGTTTTAGTAAAATCTTTTGCCCGAATTCACGAGACTAACCTAAAGAAACAGGGAATGCTCGGGTTGACTTTTGCTAATGAAAGTGATTATGATTTGATTCAAGAGGATGATACCTTTAATTTTGTTGATATTGCATCTTTTTCTCCTGATCAACCACTTACCTTAGAAGCAGTGCATAGCGATGGTAGTAAAGACATAATTATGGCAAATCATACCTATAACCAATCTCAAATTGAGTGGTTTAATGAAGGTTCGGCACTGAATGTTATCAAACAAGAAAATGCATAAATAAAAATAAGTAGAACTAAAAAGCTCTTGAATTTTCAAGAGCTTTTTAGTTCTGACCTAACTTAAATATGGCGGCAAAGAAAAAGACGGTTTTAAACATAATTCTAATACTATTTATACTTTCCTTTTTCGTGACTCCACTTGGGCATTACGGGAAGCTATTTTTAAATCGTGTTTTTTCGTTTTCTCCATATATAGTTGAGGAATCCAATAGAAAACAGATCACTGATTATAACTGGCGCTTGAAAGATGCCGAATGGGATTTTTTCAATTTTGAAAAATCTAAAGGAAATGTAATTGTAATTAACTTCTGGGCATCATGGCGATTGCCGAGCGAAGCAGAACTTCAAAGTGTTCAAGACTTATATGATCAGTATGAGGGTAAGGTTGATTTTTATATCATTACCAATGAAAATCGCCCTCCAGTTGAAGAATTCATGGAGAAACAAAAGCTAAGTTTTCCTGTTACTTATTTGATTGTTGGTGATAAGTCCGCTGTTGAAATACCTGAAAAGCCTCCGTATTCATATGTCATCGATAAAGAAGGTTATATCGTTATTGAACAAGATGGTATAGCTGATTGGAATACCGCTACAGTAAGAAATTTGTTGGATGAATTGTTAGCAAATTAGTTTTAATTGATTGGGAATAGATAGAAGAAACTAAAGAAAATTATCTGAGCACAATATAGGTGTATTGATAATAGCGAGTTTCCTTTAATTTTAGTTTTTTCAAAAATCAAATGCATTAAAAAACCTATTAAGAACCAAGTAATATAATTTTCTACTGGTACTTCACCGATAAACTGCCAGAAATCAAACACAGGAGCATTTTTTTCCATCAAAAAGTCTAAAAGAACCATTAAAAGGGCACCTGTGGTTATTTTCAGCCAATGATTAGCAACTAATTTTTTTGCAATTTCAGCCGTTATAAATGTAAGCAACGCCCAATATGTCCCAATCAAATAGGGAACACCACCCAGTTTAAATCCAAGATTTTCACCATAACTATAATTTCCAAATAAAACCCCAAAGTTTACACCAAGCCATTCAGCAAACATACCGAGCAGAAAGAAAATATTAAGAGTGCTAATTTTTTTTAGAGTATTTATTGGGTAGAGCCAAATGAAAATTATAAGGCTCACAGAAAGATTTAGTGGAGATTTAGAAATGAACCAATCTTGATTGCCAAAATAAATACCCATAAGACCAGAGATATGAAATAGCCATATCAAAAACACTCCAAATTTGATTTTTTTGATGTTGCTATTTTCCATTGGATAAACTAGGAATTTGGTCACTTAAAATTTTTGATGATAATAAGCATAGCGGTATGCCTCCACCTGGATGTACGGATCCACCACAGAAATAAAGGTTTTTAATATTATTACTAAAATTGGGATGTCTCAAGAATGCGGCAAACTTTGAATTACTGGCTGCACCATATAATGCTCCGCGGTATGAACATGTATTTTGCTCAATGGCAACTGGATCTAAATTAAACTCTGTACTAATATAATCTTCAATATTTATATTTAAGATGGAGTTGATTTTTGAGATAATATTACTTCTGGCTTTAGCTACTAGTTTATGCCAATTTTGGCCATAATTTGCAGGAGTGTTAATCATTACAAACCAGTTTTCATAGCCCTCAGGTGCATCACTTTTATTTTCTTTACAAGTAATATTAATATAGACGGTAGGATCATTGTAAAGGTTCTTTTTATCAAAAATGTGGTTAAACTCATCTTCATAATCATTGCTAAATAAAATGTTATGTAAGTCTAATTCGGGAAAAACCTTTTGAATTCCCCAATAAAATATTAATGCAGAGCTTGACCTTTCTTGTCTAAGAATACGATCTGGATGCTTTTCAAGTGGCAGGAGTTTTTTGTAAGTAGGATGTATATCCATATTACTAATTACATAGTCCGAAAAATATGTTTCTTTAGAAGATTTGATACCGATTGCTTTTTTGTTTTTAACAACAATTTCTTTTACTGATTCCTCAAAATAAAACTGAACGCCTATCTCATTGGCCAATTGAAATAATGATTTGGTAATGCTATGCATTCCTCCTTTTGGAAAGTAAGTGCCCATTTCCATTTCAAGATGAGGAATCATAGACATTATACCTGGTGTCTTGTATGGTGAAGAGCCATTATAAGTGGCATACCTATTAAAAAGTTGAATAAGTTTTGGACTGTTAAAGTAGGCCCTGTTTGTTACATCTAGAGACTTTGAAATTCCCATAGTAGCTATATTTGCTATAGCTTTTAGAGTCTTTTTAGAAAAGTAGGTTTTAGTCTTATGCAAAGAATTTTCAAGAAATATGGAGCTTGTAAGATCATACTTTTTTTTATTATCTTTTAGGTATCGATTTAATTTATTGGGATTTTCATCAAAAGTGGCTGCAGCTCTGCGAATAAAGAAATCCTTATCTGATTCGGCGGGAAAAAAAGTTCCGTCTTCCCAAAAATAGTTGCAGATAACGTCTTTTTTTACATATTGAAAATAGTCTACCGGATTTTTACCATGTAATTCAAAAAGCTCTGTCACCAACCAAGGCATAGTAAATAAAGAGGGGCCTAAATCAAAACGAAAACCTGAGACTCTTTTTGAATGAAGTTTTCCGCCAGGATATGAATTTGACTCAAAGACTTTTACAACATAACCTTTTTTGACCAATCGAATAGCAGCGGCTAAGCCAGCGATTCCCGAACCAATTACAATCGCCGTTCTTGGCATTACTTTTTGAAGTACTTAAAGGGTACCATAAGCATACCAAAACATTCACCATCTTCTTTGCCTAAATGTTTATGGTGTATTTTATGAGCACGACGAACACCTTTTGCATACCAATTATTAGCACTTCTTAACAGCTTGAACCGCTGATGAATAAATATGTCATGAACAACAAAATATGCAATTCCGTAGGCAAGAATACCAAAACCAAGAGGAAAACCATACCAAAAAGTGGTTTCAGCACCTATGTAAAAACAAGTCATGCTTACGATAGCATAAAAAATAAAAAATGCGTCATTGCGCTCAAACCAAGAATTATGGTCTTTTTTGTGGTGATCTTTATGTAAGCTCCATAAAAAACCATGCATAACGTATTTGTGTGTAAACCATGCCATAAATTCCATTATTGAAAAAGTCGTAAGGAAAATGACTATCCAGATAAAAACTTTCATTTTACTAAACCAATTGAAGTTTATAGTTGACGTACGATTTGGCTAAGAGTCCAAATTTTTGATAATTGGGCACACGTATTCTGGTATTTTTTATTTCTAAGGGTGGTGTTTTCTGTAATTTTTGTAAAAGCTTATTGTAATATTTGTAAGCGGTATAAACTCCAAATTTTGCATCATCGGGTAGCCTCTCAATACCAGAATAACCTAATACAAAATCTTCCTTAATTTCATCAACAATTCGTTTCTTTGATGCCTCATCAAGTTCTAAAAGGTTAGTATTAGGAAAATATGAGCGTTCTAATAACTCAAAATCGGCTTTTAAGTCCCTTAAAAAATTCACCTTTTGAAAAGCTGAACCCAAAGCCATGGCCGATTCCTTCAACTCATCATATTGTTCTTTATTACCATTTACAAAAACACATAAGCACATAAGACCAACTACGTCTGCTGAACCATAGATATATTCTTTGTATTCAGCAGTGGTCTTATATTGTTTTTTGACCAAGTCCATTCGCATACTCTTCATAAAGGAAGCCACTAGTTCAAATGGAATGTCATATTTATGGTAGGTGTATTGAAAAGAGTTTAAAATAGGGTTTAAGCTAATTTTGTGGTCAATGGCATGTTGTAAATCTTTTTCAAAATTATTGAACAATTCTTCCTTGTTGTAATCATGAAAAGTATCAACTATTTCATCAGCAAATCTTACAAAACCATAGATATTATAGATATCACTTCTAATAGATGTTCCTAGCATTTTTGTTGCTAGGGCAAAAGAAGTACTGTATGATTCGGTAACTATTTTACTGCAGTTATATGATACGGTATCAAAAAGAGACTTCATTTTCAAAGATGTTTTTTAATAATCAATTCGGAAACCAGTTTCCCCGAAATCAAAGACGGGGGAACACCAGGACCTGGAACGGTTAATTGTCCGGTAAAATATAGGTCCTCTACTTTTTTACTTTTTAACCCAGGTCTTAAAAAGGCTGTTTGGGTCAAAGTATTTGCCATTCCGTAAGCATTTCCTTTAAACGAATTGTATTCTTCAATAAAATCGTTTATGCAGAAGCTTTCTTTAAATATAATATTATTTTTAACAACCTGATTGGTTCTAAGTTCAAATCGATTCATGATAATATCAAAATACTGGTTGCGCAACGTTCTGGTATCTTCTAGACCAGGAGCGATTGGAACTAAGAAAAAACCAGTTTCACACTCTTCGGGTGCCATACTCTTATCGGTTACAGATGGAAAATTGGCGTAAAATAATGGTTCAGAAGGCCATTGAGGATTATCATATATTTCTTCCGCGTGTTTTTCGAAATTGGTATCGAAAAAAAGATTATGATGCTCAATGTTCTTTAGTCTTTTGTCAAAACCAACATAAAACAATAATGAGGATGGAGCGTAAGTCTTTTTATTCCAATACTTTTCAGAATACTGTCTGTATTCTTTATCTAGCAGCGTTTCTGAATGATGATAATCTGCACCACTTATTATAATATCTGCTTTGATGTTTTTACCATTAACGACAACGGCAGAAGTGGTTCTATTGGTTACTTCTATTTTTTCTATTGCGGCGTTTACATGTATGACCACACCTAATTCTTCTGCAAGAGCTTTCATGGCTTTAATAATTTCATACATTCCCCCTTCAGGATGCCAGGTTCCCAAACCAAAATCTGCAAAATTCATGAAGCTATAAAAAGATGGGGTATTGCTTGGTTTGGCTCCAAGAAACAATACTGGAAACTCCAACGTTGATATCAATTTTGGATTTTTAAATCGCTTTCTGACTTCTTGACTTATTGTTTTAAAAAATTGATCGACCCTTAACACAGTATCTTTTGTAACTAGCTCAAGAGGAGATATACCAGGCCTTAAAACAATTTTGTTGATTGCTATATCATAGTTGTCTTGCGCTTTAGAGATAAAAGTTCTTAAGTGTTTTGAACTTCCATTTTCAATGCGCTCGAACTCCTCGCATATTTTGTCCATGCAATCCCCAATTGTAATCACATCATCCGTAAAGAATATTTTGTAGGCAGGATTTAATTTCTTCAGTTTATAAAAATCTGAGGTATTTTTCCCAAAATCATTAAAGAATTTTTCAAATATATCGGGCATCCAATACCAACTGGGTCCTATATCAAAGGTAAAACCTTGTTTCTTGAGTTGTCTTGCTCTACCGCCAATGGTTGAATTCTTTTCATATAAGGACACATCGAAACCAGCCTTAGCCAAATAGCATGCTGCCGATAACGATGAAAAACCAGAACCAATGACAATTACTTTCTTCATACAATAATAGATGACGGCGTCAAGCTATTGGTCAGTTTTTCAATAGAATTGAAAGTTTTAATTGAGTTAGGCAAGGTGTGTTGGGCAATATGCTGAACTTGATGACCCAATATCCAGAGCTTTGATTTTCCGGTTTCATTTAAGGTTGAAGTAAACTTCTGAATATACTTGCCGATTTCATCTTTATTCGGGGATACTGTGAAATAGGAAACAAAGTGCAGGTTATCATAATATTTTAATAAATCGACCAAATTATCAATCGGCATTGTTTGCCCTAAATAAATTGACTTGTAACCCTTTAAAATGATTTCATAATTTAGGAATAACAAACCGAGTTCATGTATCTCATTTTCAGGTAAAAACAATACAAAAACCTTGTCCTTTCGTGTTGGTTCTATAAGCTGTAGCTTCTCTGTATTAATATATACTTTTTGTTTAATCAGGTTGGTGATAAAATGTTCGTGAGAAGGACTAATGGTATCGGTCTGCCATAAAAGCCCCAATTCATTCAAAAGCGGTATAAACACTTCGTTAAAAATATCTCTAAAAGACCTTTCAGACAATAGACTATTGTAAGTATTAAAGAAAAGTGTTTGGTCAAAATTTATCATTGACAGTTTGAAGGCATTGATTGCATGACTCTTCTCACTGTTTTTGGCTACAATTTCACGAACGATAACGGCAATTTCACTTTCTGGAAGTTTTGCAATTTTGGAAATTTTATAGCCGTTATGATATAGCAATGTTATGTTCAATAATTTTTGCAAACTCTTTAAACTATATGTTCTGATGTTTGTTGAAGTTCGCTCTGGTGAGAAGAGATTATATCGCTTTTCCCATATTCTAATCGTATGAGCCTTGATTCCGGATAAATTTTCCATATCTCGGATGCTGAATAATTTCTTTACGTTGTTCATTATTTTATAAAAATCGTTAAACAAATTTACACTTTTAATGCTATCATAGTTATAAGCAAGAGTTAAAATTTGTTGAATAAAAAAACCTCTTATAGTTATATAAGAGGTTTGTGCGCACGAGAAGACTCGAACTTCCACGACCTAGTGGCCACCAGCCCCTCAAGCTGGCGCGTCTACCAATTCCGCCACGTGCGCTATAGGAAATATGAATTTAAACAAAAAAAGTTAAGTCTTTTGACTTAACTTTTAGTGACCTGACTGGGGCTCGAACTTAAGCTCCAATCATTTGATATTCAAAAAGTTAAAATTCAAAATTTAAACGTGTGCACCGAATTGCGCACCAGTTTAAATTGATTAATCAAATGAACTTATTTGCTTGTATCTATTATCAAATACAATGAATGGCGCAAATATATGTTTTACTTACCTACTTTTCCAATATTTCCATCAGCAAGATGTCTTTTGTAAAGTAGCATATATCCTTATTGTTTGAACAAGGGTAAATAAGCTTCGGGCATTGGCACCTGCAGGGCAAACAACGTCACAAGAGAAAACCGACGTACCCTTCTTATAACCTTGTGTAACGATTTAGCTATATTTTCCTAAAAATCCTAGAACTACTATTAGCAGGTCGTTAATAGTAATTTTTCTAGTAGTTTGAAAAGGAACATTTTGAGGGAATCTGGTCCTTCTTCTCAATCCGTACCATTAAACAGCCATTTAATGAAGCATGCTGTAAATAATACGATTACCTTTTACCTGTAGTGTCTAATCAGTAATTATATCGTCCTCCATCGGCAAGCCATTTCCTTGCGATTGAAAGAGCCTTTTCAAAAGCCTCATCCCGTTTAAATCCATGCACATCAATCATACCATTAGCTAGTAGCAAGACTTTCTCTCGTATTTCCTTTTCTTCCTTGTCTATTTTTTTCTTTATCTCTTTCAGGGTGAACTTTTTCAATTTGGTCAGGTTTTCTATTTCATTCGCAAAGTTAATTTAAGGTTAATAAATTGCAATGTTAAGTTTTTCGATTTCTTAAAGTATTCATCGATTTGTAAACGTGAGTACCAATGAAAAGTTGGAAAAACCGGGGTAAATGGGCTAGGTCTTTAGACGGTGTCCTTTCGGCAAAGACATAATTTTTAACTAAAGACAATTCATTAATGCTCGAAAGGACACCTGTGATTAAGAGTTTTTATTTAACGATTCCCAAGTAGGTACTTGCATAAGTGCCTACACGGTCAAAAGAATGCGCTTTTTCTGTCATCTCAGTTTTCCATTCGATTCTTTCCTGAATGAATTCAGGGAAAAAATCTATTTTTAGCGCTGCGGAACGCATTAGAATTTTTGTGCCAGGTAGACTGTTATTAAGTATAAGTTCCCATTCTTCGTATAATGCTTCAGGCAAATGATAAGCTAACCAATCTTGATGGTCCAAAAGGACATAATGGGAGTATTTACCTGGATTTTTCTTAAGGAAATCACTTATCGTTGTTGTATGTGTTTTTAGTCCATCTATATTATTTTGTAAAACCTCGAAATTATTCTCCTTTAAATACTCTGGACTGCAGTTTTTTGTATACCTACCAGTCAAATAGAGCCGCCAAAAGTAATTATCCCTAATAGGGATTCCTGTGAAGACATGTCTTAGGTTGGTTTTAATGTAACCCACCATGGCATCAGGGTATTTTTCCAATATAAGATCTTTTTGAGCCCTCGGGACACCAAGAAGCATCATTGTCAAATGCCTGTTCATGAGCCATAGTATTATTTTATTCATGAATTTTGACTCCAGTTTGAAGTAGGCCTCTTTCTGCTCTTCAAGGCTTTCACAGTTCAATAGTCTATTTATTAATTGATGTGTACCAGGTTTGGAATCAAAGTATTTTTTGAAAAGCCAAGCAAAATTACCTGAGGTTCCAAAAAAATAGAATGATTTTTTTGTTCCTCTTCCATTGAACTTGTTTATTTTTTTGTCCCAGAATTTAATGGCATAATCAGGCAGCAAGGGTTTAAGTTTTGATTGGTAATATTCATCAACATTTTTATAGCGACCTCGACCGAACATCTTGAAATGCAAATTAAAATCGCCATTTTTGATACTGGCCTTTTTCAATTCCAGCAGTGAGTTTTGCCTCGGATTTACATCAATACAATTGATTGTCTTGGGATTGTCCAAAGAATAGTTCAAAGCATTACAACCCGCACTGGTAATCATAACCACTTCACTTGTGTCGTTTAGATTTAGCAGTTGCCTATCAATACGTGAATCTTCCCAGCAGGTATTATAAATGAGATTATTGGAATGAACTTTAGAGAAAATCTTATCTTTTAGTTTGTTTATTCTCTTTTGCATTTAAGTTGATTAAGGAATTCGGTAAGTAAGAAAACGAAGGATAGGATTGAAGTTCTAATAAACTTGAAAGTTACTATCGACAAGGTTATGGAAAGTTAAATTTAAAATTATTAAATTGAGAAATCGTGGTACTTCATTTAATATATCTCAATATCGTATTACTTTTCAATGATGTTTATTCAGGTTTTTGGTAAGGAATCAATTACTAGGTTAGATTGGGATTCTGTTAAAAATGGTAAAGTACTTCGTAAGTACTATGAACCGTTGGTGAAAAATTCAAGCAAGATTTTTGTTCGGAATTCGGACCACCAGGTGGAAATTCTTCAAGTAGGAACAGAACTGTATCCATTGACCATTGGAAGAAAATCAAATAAAAAAACATGTTACTTATTTAGCCTAAAAGCCCAATATATTGATTATACCAGGGAAGAGGTTCTCAAGGGTAGCAGCTACAATAAATCGCAAAAGGCCATTGTAAAGTTCTTTTTTCCTTTTCTCCGGGTATTTGGAAGTTGGATGGGTATGGAAAGGACCGTTTTTGTAAACAACTTCTTTCTGGCAACTAACTTGTATGAAAAGGATACTTTGCTTAGCGACACAATGGTAACCCAGTATCTTAAGGAGTACTACCCCAATTGTGTAATAGCTTTTCGGTCAATCAACGAATCAACTGATTCCCACCTATTAAACAAATTAAAACTTCATGGGGGTTTACCTTTGGCTTGCAGGCAGTTGTATATACTCGACCCTAAGCATGATAACTTTCAGAAGAAAAGACCTGTAATTAGGGATAGAAAATTATGGGAGAAAACAAAAGATTTGTATTGGCAAAAGGTATTAAGATTTGATAAAATTGAAATTAGCACGCTCCTCACCTTTTACAGGGATTTGTACTTAAAAAAATATTCTCAACTGAACCCAGATTATTCTGCAGATTTTCTTGAGGCCTCCATGAACTCAAAAATTCTAGACTTCTATATCTTAAGAGAAATAAGCAGTGATGTGCCCCTTGCGGTGCAGGCTGTTGAACGAACTAAACATGTAGTTTGCACGCCTTTTATTGGATATGACCATATGAAGCCAAAGAATATTGGACTTTATCGTTTAATGCATTTGAAACTCTCCGAAATTGCTATTGAAGAAGATAAAATATTCAATATGAGTAGCGGCGCTTCAACATTCAAGAAACAACGGGGTGGAGTGCCCTGTTTTGATTATCATATCATTTTCATTGATCACCTGCCAAAAAGAGTCCAATGGTTTTGGAAACAATTATATTCAATTTCCGAATCTATAATCAAACCAGCTATGAAGAATCTTAAGGTATGAAAACTGGATGTAAAGACTTTATTTAAATTTCATTAAAAAGCGATAAAACTTATACCTGTTCTCCGCCATATATCTAATAATGGAAATCGCATTGATTGTAGCGCAATAAAATAGATCTAAATGATTCTAAAGTGGCTTTCCGCTATTTGTTAATCATTAAACAAGCAATTCCAGATAAACTATCAAAGTCCCAGAAAGCAACATATTTTAGGACTCTGATGAATTTCTGAAACGGTCCCAAGAACTGGCCGTTTTATAAAGCTGAATTTTCTAATTATTTAAATAGATTAAAACCCCAATGTAGAGCACATTAGCATTTAAAAACCAATCAATGTTTTTTATGTTCATATCGACCGCCATTGGCAAACCACTCCCTTGCAATCAAAAGAGCCCTTTCGAAGGCCTGCTCCCTTTTTAATCCATGTACATCAATCATACCATTGGACAGCAACAGTAGCTTTTCCCTAATCTCTTTTTCTTCCTTACCTACCTTTTTCTTTATTTCTTCGGGGGTGAACTTTTTCAAAGCATCTTTTTTAATAAATGCAAAGTTAATTTAATGTAAATAAATTGCAATGTTAAGTTTTCAATAATCAAACATTTTTTGGGAATTGGCACTTTCCGTGAAAACAGTCCCATTAATCTGCGAGTTTAGCAGCACGCTCCCATTTTGCTCATGGTCATTGATGGGCTTTGTACATTACCCCTCATCTCCAACCAAAGTTTTTCCTAAACTTAACAATGGGCTAACAGCAAAAGGTGCAGTCATCGACTACATTTATGATGAATGAAGCGCTATGACGGCTCCCCTTGGGGCATGCTCCACACGTCATGAACAAAGGCCATTAGTCTTAACCAAATTGCCGCATGACAATTAACTTATTTTAATATGAACAGAAGAAAAATCTTAAAGAATGGCTTGTTTGGAATTCTTGGCATTCCAGTCATCACATCAAATCCTTTAAGAAATATGAACGACCTTAGATTAGACGCACTTTTGATGCAGCGTTACCCCGGCATTAGAAGAAACATTAAATCGAGCGTTTGGGATGGACTTTCAGAGGAAGACGTAAGGAAAAGACCGGCAGATATGAATTCCATTGTTTGGAACATATGGCATATGGCAAGAGCTGAAGATGTTGGTATAAACCGATTGGTTACAGATGGACAACAGGTTTTTGACCAATCTGATTGGATGGGAAATTTAAACATAGATATACGTCATTTCGGAACTGGAATGACTAAGGAGGAAGTGGAATCACTAAGTAACAGTATTGATATTGAGGCCCTGAAAAACTATCACGAAGCAGTAGGCGAACAAACAACAAAAGTCTTTAAAAAAGTTGCTGACATGCCCCTTTACGAAAATTTGGACAAGGATTATTTGCACAAAGTGATGATTGACGAAGGAGTGCTTCACAAGAATGCACTATGGGTTGAAGAGTTTTACCAAACCAAGCAAAAGGCTTGGTTCCTTGTTCATATGGGGCTTACCCATAGTTTCGAGCATTTGGGACAACTAATGCTGATTAGAAAGTTATTGGGATATAAAGCAACTAGATAACCAATGCTAACATCCGTTTATGGGATAATGCTGCCTAAACGGTAGCACTACTCACGTACTTAACCATTAGACTGTAATTCTTTCGAGTCCTTTAAATCGAACGATTTAAGGTACACTTTGTATGGACGTATAAAGGAGGGCCTTTTTCTAATCGAAAATATTCGATGTTTTTGTGACCTTCAAAAGGATTAAATTTTCGCTGATGCCGAAGGGGGACACATGTTTGACTAAATTTTAACAATTCAAACATCAAATACGATGAGTTTTAAACCAATCACCTTGATATCCTCAATTGCACATAACCGCCATGGTGATTGATTTTCTAGGGTTGAATTGAGGTACATCAATCGTTCTATATCTTTTAAAAGAGGGAGTAAATTCTAATCAAGCATTTCATCAGTAATTTGCAAGATGTGTTCATATGTATCATTGCTCACCTTATCCGTTCGCCAAATTAAAATTCCAGTGGTATTCAATTGCAACGCTTGGATAAAATTTCCATTCATTTCTTTAAGGAGATATATGTCCTCTTCGTTTTGGCTAAAGAATTCCTCTGCCTGAATGAGCATTATCCCATCCCCATCAAATTCGACAACCTCTATCTCGGTTTGATCAAGAATTGCGATTTCTATCGTTCGAGCGTCAAGCCCCGTACCTGTATTGTAGAATAATTCAGTAGAAGACTGATTATCTATTATGAAACGATTAAAACTGGTTACAGGATCTTCTGTACATGAACTAATGCAAAGGAGGGTTATTGATGTAATTAGACCAAAAGCAAATTGGATTTGGTTATTCATGTCTTTAATTTAAAATCTCTTGGTCCACCCTTGTTCGAATTGAGCATCGCTTTCCGTAAAGCTAAACGTAATAAAGTCTTTATCACTGTTGATAGTATAATCATAAATAACATCACTGCTGCCCTCCCTTTTAAATGTGATTGTCTGTTCCGTTTGATCCATTATAAAAACACCAACAATATTTGCTGAGAGCTCCTCGAGATTATATTCTCCTCTATTGTCTTGAGTGTTGTTATCAGGATAAAATTCTAGAAGCGTTTCAGGTAGTGGAGTTAAGTCTGATATTCCATCAATACTTTGACTAGTTAATTGCCAGCCAGCATAGATTCCTGACTCAAAAAGTAGATCCTCCTCTGCATTTATCTCATCGTCGCATTGAAATGCCATTAGCAAAGGAACCAATAGAAGTTTTCTTAACCATTTCATCGATTTGTTTTTTTTGAAGATAATAAAAACAAGAAAAGGTTGCAGAAAGATACTCCCATAAGCATTTAATTTATGTATATCGTTGCTTT
Organism: Croceitalea rosinachiae; assembly: GCF_031846445.1. Taxonomy (NCBI): domain Bacteria; kingdom Pseudomonadati; phylum Bacteroidota; class Flavobacteriia; order Flavobacteriales; family Flavobacteriaceae; genus Croceitalea; species Croceitalea rosinachiae. The sequence continues at coordinate 486,636 of NZ_JAVRHR010000003.1, forward strand.
AAGTTTGGATTAACCTAATTCAAAAGATTGATGCAAAAAACTTAACATTGCGTTTTATTTACTTTAAATTAACTTTGTTTTAAAACAACGCTATTTTGAAAAAGTTTACCCCTGACGAGATCAAGAAAAAGGTTGGTAAGGAAGAAAAGGAAATCAGGGAAAAAGTACTATTGCTTTCCAATGGTATGATTGATGTTCACGGCTTTAAGAGGGAGGAAGCTTTTGAAAAGGCCCTTTCTATTGCAAGGAAATGGTTTGCCAATGGGGGTCGATATAAGAAATATTGATTGTGAATTAGAGGCGATATCAGTTCTTGTTTTTCACCCTTTCTAATGTTTAGAAATGAGTATTATTAAAAGGCCGATTTTTAGAACTTGGACTATCAGGTCTATGACTCGTTTAAGTTGGATATAATCATTAACTATATATCCATATATTAGTTAATAACTTATGGATATCTCAGCCTCCAGTAAAACAAAGAAAAACCAATGATAAAATTCTTTCGGAAAATTAGACAAAAATTACTGGTCAAGAATCGATTTCAAAAATATGTGCTTTATGCCATAGGAGAGATTTTCTTGGTTATGATAGGGATTCTATTAGCATTAAGTGTAAATAATTGGAATGAAGCCCGGAAAGCTGATAAAGTTGAGATCAAACTCTTGACAGAATTGAAAGAAGCAATCATAAATGATTATTTTCAAGTAGAAATGGTACTTCAATTAAATCAAAGTGCCCAATCATCTTGTAAAATTATTTTGAAACACTTGAACAAGAATCTGCCATACCATGATTCATTGTCAATGCATTTTCGGGAATCAAACAATTGGACAAAGCTGATGCTTGCAAAAGGTCCTTATGATAATGCAAAGTCCTATGGATTGAATTTTATAAAGAGCGATTCCACTAGAACTTTACTTTCAAAATTATACGAGTATCAAATGGTTTGGAGTAACACACTAGACAATAGACAAACTCAGTACTATTACCAAACCGTAATACCTGAAATGACCGAGCTTTTTGAATTCACTAGTGCTCCTTATTTGTACAATGAAGGTGTGGAACCAAATAATTATGAAAGCCTATTAAGTAATCAAAGATATATGAACATTCTCAAATCAAACATTGAAAATCGAAAACAAGAAATAGATTGGGCCAATTCTATTTACGATAACATGAAAGACATAGAATTTAGGCTTCAATCAGAATTGGATATGAGATAAACAAACTAACTCATTTCTCCGAATATTTTTTTGTACAAAACAATTATATATTGAAGAGATAAAATAACGAAAGGCTAACAATGCCAATAGCGGTCATGCCTAGCAAAAGTGGGCCGCACAGTATATGCGACACTGTTAGGTGCAATTACCCTATATCATTCAGAATTTGATAATTATACGTACCTTCAATGCATGAGCCAGCCAACCATTCCATTAAAATTGCCCCAGTGCGATTATCCTACAGTTGGTGATATTCAACAGCATGGACTATACAATCTTCAAGGAGAGTTACCCTTTGTGGATTTTGAGTTGGCCCATAATTTCCGCAGCGACAAATACACCGCAATACCGCTTGATGGGTTTGACAAACCCCAAATTTTAGAATTAGCCCATATCATTGCCAGTTCGTTTGCCATTAATGAGCCTATGAACAGGCACGTACATCCTCCTGTGAAAGTTCCTACAGAAATAATCAATACCAAACACCTTGATGCATTGGGAAATGACCCATTTGGGCCCTGGACAACAGAAAACATTCTATTTTGGTGTATACGACTGATTATGCTAACAAATCCCTCCCAACCAATAGGTAGCATGGAGATAAACGAAGATCTTTTGCGCCATTCACTTATGATCACAGATAGCCATTCCAAACCCATTGGCGGTGCTCTGAACGTCACGCTGCCTGCCCAAGAAGATGAATTAAGACAGGATGATCCTTTCCTCCGGGCGATGTTTTCGTATCAAGATCCAATACTCGACTTTATCCATAAGCAAGAACATGTGGCCATTCATGCACTTATTGACAAGTATCCTAATTTCGAAAGAGCTTTGCAGGTTGGAAAAGTAGGATACATCGCCATGATTGCTCGATCTGCTGAACTACCCACCGAACACACCTTTGAACTCTTTGCGGCCTCATTTGAACAATTTCAGAAACAAGAATATGAATACATGCTAATTACCGGCACCAATCAATGGACCGGTGCTGCTTGTGAAGCCTTGGGTGCAGCCCGGATTTATTTCTCTCCTTTTAGGGACAAGAGAAGGGTTGCAAAAGCGATTGAAGCCAATAAAAATGAGCCTTATTCGTCAGATGGCTTTATTTCTAACAAGGACAGCGGGTTGATGATCTATGCTTTAAAACTACACAGATGAAGACTGCTCAAAGTGAACAAGGTGCATTGAAAAGAATATTGGGCCTTCGCTCCTTGTTTGCCATTGCCGTGGGGGTTGTAGTTGCACAGGTAGTATTCATTAGTATCCTACAAGGCGTGGGGCTGGGAGGAAGTGACTTTTTTGTTGCGCTTCTTGTAGCATTTGTTCTGACGCTCTGTTATGTATTTACATTCTCTGAATTGGCACTCATGCTTCCCAAAGCCGGAAGCATTAGCGCTTACACGGAAGTAGCAGTAGGACATATGCCTGCTATTGTAGCTACGATTGCCGGATACCTGGCACCGGCAATTTTTGGTTTGCCTGCAGAATTATTTTTACTGGAAGCTGTTTTGGATTCTTTATTTCCGGGGTCGTTTACCCAAATAGGTTGGTTGATCATTTTAGTTTTGATGTTCTTGAATATTCTGGGCGTGGACTTTTTTGCTAAAGTTCAGAATTTGTTTGCCTATTTAATGATAGTCTCATTACTGGTAATTGGCATAGCCGGATTATCGCAAAGCGAACCCCAAGGCGGATCGGTAATGTCCATTTTGGAAGGGTTAAAAGATCTGGATATTGGCGTGCTGTCGCTTACTATGCTGGCACTATGGTCCTTTTTTGGATTGGAATTCGTCTGCCCGATGATAGAGGAGACCAAAAACCCTAGCAGAAATATACCCCGCTCCATGATATTGGCCGCCGTGGTTTTGTTGGTGGTTTATGCTTTGGTTGCATTGGCGGGGTACTTGACTGTTCCTCAAACGGCCTTGTCCGAATCTGAGATTCCGCATGCCGTATTGGTAACCGCCCTTTTTGGTGAATCAGGAAAAATGATCCTTGCAGTTTTGGCTGTCACAGCCACCTGCAGTACCATCAATACAGTATTGGCAACCATTCCGCGCATGCTTTATGGTATGGGCCGTAACCAACAATTACCTACCCTGTTTACCCGCTTGCATCCTAAGACAAATACGCCTTGGTTGGCCATTGTATTTGTGGCTTCACTCATAATGATCCCAACAATACTGCTTGGTGGTCAAGATGATATCATATTGACTTTGGTGATTTCTGCCGCTACTATTTGGCTGGTTGCCTATGTTATCTCACACATAAATCTTATTGTATTGCGTAAAAGGTATCCGGACTATAAGCGTCCGTTTAAAAGCCCCTGGTATCCTTTCCCTCAAATATTGGGAATTATAGGAATGGTCTATATGATCTTGAATAATTCACCTTCGCCAGAAATGACGCTACAAGTATATATGAATGCTGGGCTTATGGTACTTATTGCCACCATCTACGCAGCCATATGGGTTAAGTTTAAAATGAAAAAAGATTGGTTTGAGCCCGAACCTATTGAAAAAGCATTAAAGAGTTAGAAAAGTAATTACACCTAAAAAGTGTACAAGAAACCGAAAAGCATAATTGTAGAGTCCATACTTCCTGTTTTACTCAAAAAAGTTTACTTCTTCATAAGCTAATTTTAGTATAACCTTGTGTAGAAAACAATTGGCAAAAGCCATATATGAGAACGCTTTACTACCAGTCTTTCCAGTCCCCTAAAACCAACATTTTTTGGGACTTATAGAAGGCAAAAAACATGATTGCTGCAATCAACTATACTTTTTGTTACATTGTCGAAATAGAATAACGCTATGAGTTATTTCCTGTTAGACAAGCAATGCATATTTAACTTCTGCCTCAAAATCAATCCTTAAACTTCTTTGAAGGATGTTGAAGGATGTTGAAGGATTTCACTCGAATACCAAAATATTATTACATTTTCTTTTCAATAGTTCTTAAAATCGCATGACGCCCAACCTATAATGGGAGATGATACCTATCTTCTAGAAAGGCTGATCTGAATTCGCCCTTGGCGAAAATTCGGATTAGCAAGAGGGTAGCGCGCCAAGGCGACGCTACGGGGTTGATTTGCTTCGCAAATAGTTGATTATTAGGAGGTTTTGGAGGTTTTTAAAAATGAAAAATAATTTAAAGTTTGTTGAAAAACGCTCCATATACCCCATGAACATTGAAAAAGTTTGTTGAAAAATGCGTGTAAAAGGTAAATATGAGTACAAATATCTCGCCTTGAACCTAAAGGCATCTGTCGTAAAACGGTTCCGTTCGTTTGCCAAAAAGATTTCAGGTTCACAATCCGAGGCTTTGGAAAAAATGATTGATTTTTTTGAGTGGCACGGCTTCAAGCCCAATGACCGATTTGTGCCCAGTATCTTGGATGAGATACGCAAGAACCGCAAACGAACTGAGGCCAATATTGCCATACTCCGAGATATTGAGATTACCCAGACTAAACCCAACAATGCCATGCTCCTTTCCCTTTTTGGTGGAAGTTTAAAGGAAGAAAAGCCGATAAGGAGAGAAAAGAAACTTTTGAAAAAAGAATTTGATAAGGATTTCGGAGAAATGGAAATCACAGTGCCCAAAATCCGTTATGAACGATTGGCTGACAAACTGAGCCTTACCGTTAGGGATTTTCAATATGTCTTGGACAATGCCAAGATGATAAAGAAAGGTTTTGGTAAGTCCTACGTAAGACTGGAAATTACCGAAGAAGAACTCGAAAGATACAAGCGAGGTCTAAAAAATACCTTTAAAGGGTAACGACCAAGGTTTGAAACTTCGATTCAAGCCATACTAAGTAGTGCACCCTATCCGATTTTTGCTTTACGTTTATCTGTCGGAACACTACAAAAATCGAACAGGATCCTTGTGCAAAGTTCTGGGTAAGTATTTGGGACTTGCAGCGCGAAACCTCGTTTCGCTCGCTCATATTGTACCAAAATCAAGAACCCAATTTGAATTTAGCCTTGACAACCTCCATATCTTTCATCAATTTTTTATCAATCACCTTGGCATAGATCTGAGTTGTTTTCAATGATTGGTGCCCCAGCATTTTACTGACGGATTCAATTGGTACACCATTAGCTAAAGTTACAGTAGTGGCAAATGTGTGTCTTGCCAAGTGAAAGGTTAGGTTCTTTTGAATTTTACAAACTTTGGCAATTTCTTTCAAAAAGGCGTTGGTTTTTTGATTGCTGATTACGGGTAATAACAATCCATTCTCTTTGGTCAAAGGGTGGTCTTTGTATTTGGTTAAAATTTCTTCCGAAGTTGGGAGAAGGGGGACAACACTTCGAGAATCAGTTTTTGAACGATTTATTTTAATCCATCGTTGCCCATCCATACCGATAACGATGTGATCTGATGATAATTTTTTGACATCTACATAGGCTAAACCAGTAAAGCATGAGAAAACAAAAATGTCTCTAATTTGTTCCAAGCGGGTTATATCGAACTCTTGTTCAATTAATGAGCGTAGTTCCAGTTCCGTTAGAATATCTCGCTCTACCTTTTTCCATTTTGCTTTCCAGTGATAAAAGGGGTCTTTATTCACCCAATTGTTTGCTACAGCTATCCTCATTATCTTTTTAAAGTTGACCACATATTTGGTAATGGTATTTTGATTACCAATTTTCCGAGTTTTTAAAAAATGATGAAAACGATTGATAAACTTTAAGTCCACATCTCTAATAAATAGGTCTTTCAGCTTATATTCTTTTTCCATAAAGTTTGCTAGATGATTTCTAGTACGAATATGTCTTCTGTATGCTCCATAGGAGTATTCTATACCTAATAACTGTTCAATTTGAGTATTATGTTCGTCATAAACTTCTAGTAAGGTCTTGTGAACTGTCTCTGTGCCAATAATTTTATTCTTTATGGTTTCGGCTGAAAAAGGTTTCTTTTTGATTACCAATTTTGAATGAATGTTGTAGGCTTTGGCTTCCAATTCATCTAAATAGTGATTTAGAGCTTTAATCTTAGTATTAGAACCTTTTACCCTGCTTTTAATTGAACACCATTTTTCCAGTTTCACTTTTCTTTTTAGACTGAATTCAGCTCTTTTTGAGTTTACGGTAATTCTAAGAAAGATAGGTACTTCGCCTTGTTGGTTTATTCTAGCCTTGCGGATGTAGCATAAAATGGAGAAAGAATTTGTTTCCATAACAGTGATTTTACTGATTTTTAAAATGTTAAATTTTCTTTGTAAGAACTTGATAATCACAAATTTTAACAGCCTCGTGGTGTACACTTTTCGAATTCAACAAAGTGTACACCGATTTGTACACCGCGAATAATGGCATTATTTGATATCAAATGAAATCAGAAAAAACAAAAAAGTCTGTAAATCAACGATTTACAGACTTTTTGAATAATTATGGACTCTTAAAAGTGACCTGACTGGGGCTCGAACCCAGGACCCTCTCCTTAAAAGGGAGATGCTCTACCAACTGAGCTATCAGGTCATCTGCACTTTTTGCAAAAAAATAATTGCCTTAAGCGGCTGCAAATATAATATCAAATATTAATTTATCAAGCTGATTTAGTAATAAATTTGTCTTTTTAAATTTATAAGATGAGTAAGGGCTTGAAAATAGTGTTATTAGGTTATATGGCGAGTGGAAAATCTACTGTTGGCGAACTATTGTCCCAAAAATTAAATCTACCTTTTAAAGATCTTGATGATGAAATTGAACAGGTTGTTGGAATGTCAGTAGAACAAATTTTCGATAAAAAAGGAGAACTGTTTTTTAGAAAAAAAGAGACTGAAATACTAAAGCAAGTTATGGGTAGTGAAGATGGATTTGTACTCGCATTGGGTGGTGGTACCCCATGTTATGCGAACAATATTGATATTGTTCATATAAATACCTCAAATACTTTTTACTTAAAATTGACCATTGGCTCATTGGTAAGTCGTATATCAAGAGAAAAGGACAAGCGCCCTTTAGTTGCAAATATTATGGACCATGATTTACCAGAATTTGTAGGAAAACACATTTTCGAAAGAAATCAATTTTATTTGTTGGCGAAGCAAATAATTGATTGTAATCAAAAATCAGTTGAAGATATTGCCAAAGAAATTTCAAGAACTTTAATTTAAAAAGACAGCATCATTTTTAGCTTCAAAGACTACTCTTATATGCTCATTTAACGAAGTGGATAAAGAAATGCCCTTGAAATCTGCCTTAACAGGATATTTTTTATGATTTCTATTGACTAGAACAGCAGTTTTTAGTTGTTTTAAGGGTGTTCTTAAAAAATGGTGAACACCGTAAATAAGTGTTGTGCCAGAATTTAAAACATCATCTACAAGAATTACAGATTTATTTGCATAATCGTGTTCTTTTAAAGAAGTAAAAACACCGCTTTTTAATGGGTTTTGCTTGTCCATATGTACTTTGCATAGCGTAATTTGGGCATTAGTGATTTTACGAAGAATTGTACTTATTTTTTTTGCAAAATTTAATCCACCCCCTTCAATACCAGCTATTACAATTTCAGTCTCATCCACGTTGGCTTCGTAAATTTGATAGGCTATGCGCTTGGTTTTATGATGAATTTGCTCGTGTGTTAGAATCTGGCTTACCATAAGTCAATGATTTCAGTAAAGATAATACTATTCTGATTCGTCTAAATAGTCATCAATATCGCGTCTATCTTTTTTTGTTGGGCGTCCTATTCCTTTTTTTCTGTAGTGGTCTTTAGCATGTTTTAAAAGCTCATCATGCTCAAAGGCTTCTTTTGGGGTAGTATCTTTTCGATATATGTCAACAAGTTTTGCACCAACTCGACTTGTCGGAATATCTAAAACAATTAATTGGTAATTAATTTGATTCTTCCTTACTACAATACCATCAGTTGGGTAAACTTCGCGAGAAGGTTTTACTAGAGATCCATTGACTTTCACTTGTCCTTTTTTACAAGCTATTGTGGCAATATTTCTAGTTTTGAAGTAACGAACGCTCCAAAGATATTTGTCAATACGCATTTAGTATGCAAATGTTTGTTAAGGTAATAAGCAAAAATAGTGGAAAATTGTATCTTGCGCGACTAAACAAAAAATGTTGCTAAATGATTAGATATTTGATTGTTGTTTTCATGATAATAGTTTTTTGGTCATGTAATAATGATGATGGAATTAGCGCGGAGTTTGTGCCTCCAAGGTTGTTGAGCGAGGTTGCTCCAGAAGATGAAATGGAGATACAAGAATATTTGGATACCCATTTTTATAATTATGAAGAATTTGAAAACCCTCCGGCGGGTTTTGACTACAGGGTTGTAATAGATACCATTGCGGGCGAAAATGCAACAAAAACCCCTTTATCTCAATCAGATAAATTAAATTCAGAGGTTATTAATATTTCCTCAGCCGATTTTGGTTTGGATGAAGATGAAGAAGATATACCACATACTTACTATTATTTGTTAGCTAGAGAAGGTGGTGGAGACTTTCCAACTATTGCAGATTCTACCTTTGTATCTTATGATGGAACAAATTTGGACGGAAGCATATTTGACAGTGCTTTAGGTAGCGGTATATGGTTTGACTTACAAGGAACATTTACTATTCCTGGAGCAATTACGGGTTTTAAAGAAGGGATTTCAAAATTTAGGTCAGGGACGACGGTTATCGAAATGGAAGACGGTACTTTTACTATTGAAGATTTTGGATCAGGTCTGATTATTATGCCCTCTGGTCTTGCTTATTTCAATGGTACACAGCCAGGCAGTTCATATGCTCCTATTATTTTTAACGTCAATCTCTTGGCAGTGGAAACTGCTGATCATGATAGAGATGGCGTGCCGAGTATAGAAGAAGATAGGGATAACGATAAAAACCTTTTTAATGACGACACCGATGAGGATGGTATTCCTGATTATCTAGATTTCGACGATGATGGTGATAGTACATTTACGATTGACGAAATTACTGACGAGCAAGGTAACGTCATTATTCCATATCCGGATACTGATGGTGATGGCACCCCAGATTATTTAGACCCGGATAATAGTTAAAAAAAGCCCCAAATTCGGGGCTTTTTAATTTTATAGTTTTAGAGAAAAGCTGAGTATGAGTTGATCAGGTCTTGTATCAACACGATCGCCATTTAAATTTGTAATATTTGAATTGATAAAACTCACTTCGTTTTCGCTAAAACCTCTTTCATACCTAAGGTCAATTCCGAACTTACCTAAGTTGACCCCAGCTCCTAGATTAAGCCCAACTGAAAAATCATTCTCAACATCATCAAAAGTAATTCCATCAAATTCAGTATCTAAAAGATATTGAAAAGCTGGCCCTGCAAAAACATGTAGGGGTCCGATTATTTTTGTGCCAACTAGTACAGGAACATCTAATTTCTTGATTTTAAGATCACCTTCATTATATCCAGAACTGGTGCTGGTATATACAATTTCAGGACGAATATATATTCGATTTCCTAATTTTCCATATACCCCGATGTGAAAACCAGCATTTCTATCCGGGTTTTCGAATGCGCTTTGAGCATCATCAAAATAATCTCCATTGCCATTGTAATTTAATCCAGCTTTGATACCAAAACCTGAACCTGCTTGCGAAAAAGCGGTAGTACTAAAAAGCACCATAACTAAAACTAGAAGTGTTTTTTTCATAATGTGTTTCGTTTTAATAGTTACGATGAAAAGAGGTATCAAAGACGATACCAAAGACTATTTTCTTTTCAACACTTTTAAAACGGCCGCTTCGATGGCTTTATTGTTAAGCCCATATTTATCCATCAATTGTTCAGGAGTGCCACTTTCGCCAAAAGTATCCTGAGTAGCCACAAATTCTTGCGGCGTTGGGTGATGTATCGCTAATGTTCTAGCGACGCTTTCTCCCAATCCACCTAAAAAATTATGCTCTTCTGCGGTCACAACACATCCTGTCTTTTTAACAGAATTTAAGATGGCTTTTTCATCTAAGGGTTTTATAGTATGGATATTTATAACCTCACAAGAAATCCCTTGGTTTTCTAGTGTTTCAGCAGCAATCAATGATTGCCATACTAAATGACCTGTTGCAATAATCGTAACGTCGGTACCTTCACTGAGCATTAAGGCCTTACCGATTTCAAATTTCTGGTCAAATGGAGTAAAATTCGCAACTTTTGGCCTTCCAAAACGTAAATAAACTGGTCCGTGATGTTCTGCAATGGCCAAAGTCGCAGCTTTGGTCTGATTATAATCACATGGATTGATAACGGTCATTCCCGGTAGCATTTTCATTAGGCCAATATCTTCGAGAATTTGATGTGTTGCTCCGTCTTCCCCTAAAGTAATACCAGCGTGAGATGCACAAATCTTTACATTTTTATCAGAATATGCTATGGATTGTCGAATTTGATCGTAAACCCGACCTGTTGAGAAATTTGCAAAAGTGCCCGTAAACGGAATTTTTCCTCCAATGGTCAGGCCAGCAGCAATCCCCATCATATTTGCCTCGGCAATACCCACTTGAAAGAAACGTTCAGGATTCTCATCAATAAATGTTTGGATTTTCAGCGATCCCACAAGGTCGGCACATAATGCTACCACATTTGGATTGGTTCTCCCAAGTTCTGTCATACCGGCCCCATAACCGCTTCTGGTATCGTTCTTTCCTTGATCTATATATTTTGTCATGTCAATTTCTTAAAGATTAATAGTCACCTAAAGTTTCTGGATTTTGCGATAGTGCATTTTCGAGCTGTTCATCACTTGGTGCTTTGCCATGCCAAGCATGAGTATGCATCATGAAATCTACACCATTGCCCATCATTGTTGTCATGATTACACAAACTGGTTTTCCCTTACCCGTTCTGCTTTTGGCTTCGCTAAGACCGTCAATAACTTGTTGTAGGTCATTCCCATTTTCAATTTCTAGAACATCCCATCCAAATACTCGAAACTTTTCTGCTATGTTGCCCATAGGTAAAACATCGTCGGTAGCTCCGTCGATTTGTTGACCATTTAAATCGATGGCAGCAATATAATTATCAACCTTGTTCCCTGCCGCATACATAATGGCTTCCCAATTTTGACCTTCTTGTAATTCCCCATCACCATGTAAACTATAGACTAAATGGTTATCACCATTTAATTTTTTTGCTAAGGCGGCACCTATGGCAACAGACATTCCTTGTCCTAAAGAACCTGAAGCAATTCTTATTCCTGGTAAGCCTTCATGAGTTGTTGGATGACCTTGTAATCTTGAATTGATTAATCGAAAAGTGTTTAACTCATCCACATGAAAATACCCTTTGCGAGCAAGAACGCTATAAAAAACTGGAGAAATATGTCCGTTAGATAAAAAGAATAAATCTTCTCCATTTCCATCCATATCAAAACCATCATTAAGTTCCATTATCTCATTGTATAATGCAACAAAAAACTCGGTACAACCAAGAGAACCTCCTGGATGTCCTGAATTAACTTTATGAACCATTCTTAGAATGTCTCGCCTTACTTGAACTACGAGATCTTGTAATTCTTTAATTTCTGCCATTAGATTTAGTTTATTGAACCTTTTCAAATGTAATCGCATTCAGTTGAGTAAACAAACCAAAAACCAATATTTTATGAACCCATTTACACACATAATTTTATTTTTTTGTTAAGGACATGCTGCGTAGGAGATTCCTATATTTGCCATTCAAAAAATCACTTTTGAAATATAGCCTTTTACATAAAGATATTGGCTCAAAAGCTAGAGTTGGGGAAATAACAACAGACCACGGTACTATTGAAACACCAATTTTTATGCCCGTTGGCACTGTAGCTACAGTAAAAGGTGTTCACCAACGTGAACTACGAGACGATATTAAGCCCGATGTTATATTGGGGAACACGTATCATCTTTATTTAAGACCAGGAATTGAAATTATAGAACAGGCCGGTGGTTTGCATAAGTTTATGGGCTGGGATAGAAATATACTTACCGATAGTGGGGGCTATCAAGTATATTCCCTTTCTGGAAACAGGAAAATAAAGGAGGAAGGGGTTAGTTTTAAATCCCATATTGATGGTTCCAGTCATTTCTTTTCCCCAGAGCGTGTAATGGAAATACAAAGGATAATTGGGGCAGACATTATTATGGCATTTGACGAATGTACACCTTATCCATGTGATTATGGTTATGCAAAAAAGTCAATGCACATGACACATCGCTGGCTGGATAGGTGTATTGATCACTTGAAAAAATTGCCTATGAAATATGACTATGGTCAGGCTTTTTTTCCTATTGTTCAGGGATCTACCTATAAAGATTTAAGAATACAATCGGCAGAATATATCGCCGAGGCAGGTGCAGTTGGAAATGCGATTGGGGGGTTATCTGTTGGTGAGCCTGCAGAAGAGATGTACGAAATGTCAGAAATTGTTTGTGATATTCTACCTGAAGATAAGCCTAGATATCTTATGGGCGTAGGTACTCCAATCAATATTTTGGAAAATATTGCCCTTGGTGTGGATATGTTCGATTGTGTTATGCCTACCAGAAATGCAAGAAATGGAATGTTATTTACTGCGCACGGAACAATTAATATCAAGAATAAAAAATGGGAAAATGATTTTTCACCAATTGATGAAATGGGAATTACTTTTGTTGATATGGAATATTCAAAAGCATATTTGAGGCATCTTTTTGCCGCAAATGAGTATTTGGGCAAACAAATTGCCACGATTCACAACTTAGGATTTTACCTGTGGTTAACCAGAGAAGCTAGGGAACATATAATAGCGGGTGACTTTGCCTCTTGGAAAAATACAATGGTCAAACAAATGGATAAAAGATTGTAATGCTAACCATACTTGACAAATACATTTTAAAGCGATATTTGTTCACCTTTATTGGGATTCTATTACTATTTATTCCTATAGGAATAATGATCAGTCTGGCCGAAAAGATAGGCAAGATTATAGATAACGAGGCTCCGCTAGGAGAGGTAATAGTTTTTTATGGAAATTTTAGCTTGGTTTTAGGCAATATTTTAATGCCAATTCTTCTATTCCTTTCCATTATTTTCTTTACTGCGAAACTTGCAGGAAATACGGAGATTGTTGCCATTTTGAGCTCGGGTATTTCGTATTGGCGTTTTTTAAGACCCTATTTGATCGGGGCTAGTATAGTAGCCGTTTTAATATTTGTTATGGGGCAATTTATTGTACCGCATGCCAGTATTGGGTTCAACGAATTTGAATATAAATATTTTAAAAAAGGTCGAAAGAATCGACAAGACAAGAATATATTCACCCAGCTTAATGATAAAGACTTTCTTTACTTAAGTAGTTTTGATGCGAATAGGCAGATAGGCTATAATTTCACATACGAACATTTTAATGAAGAAAATCAGCTGGATTATAAACTAGCTGCTGCCAATATTAGGTGGGTCGAAAAGGACAGTACTTATAGACTTACTTCGTATTCAAAACGTAAGATGAAAGATGGATATGAATTGGTCGAGACAAAGCGAAGGTTAGACACACTGTTCAATTTTAGAATTGATGATTTGACTCCTGTTTCTTATATAGCAGACACCAAAAATCTTTTTGAACTAAATGACTTTATTAATGATCAAAAACGAAAAGGGGCATCAAATATAAATACTTACATGGTAGTAAAGTACAAGCGCTGGGCATTACCAATTGCAGCTTTTATTTTAACTATTATTGCAGTTGCCGTATCATCTGTAAAGCGTAGGGGAGGTATGGGCTTTAGTCTTCTTTTAGGGATAGCATTAGGCATGGTGTATATCTTTTTCGATAGAGTTTTTGGCACAATGGCGGAACAATCAGGCTTCTCACCCATATTGGCAGTAACTATACCTAATGTATTATTTGGCATTTTAGGGTTGGTGTTACTTCAAAAGGCCAAACGTTAACTTTTCTGCAACTGGTAAGTTGATGTTGCAGTATTTGATACATGTTATATATTTGCCCAACCAAACCAATTTGACTACAACAACTTTTTATGGAATATTTAGAATTTGAACTTCCTATCAAAGAACTTGAAGACCAGCTTCAAAAATGCATGGTAATAGGAGAAGAGAGTGATGTTGATGTGACTGAAACATGTCAGCAGATAGAGAAGAAGCTTGCGGAAACTAAAAAAGATATCTATAAAAATTTAACTGCTTGGCAAAGGGTCCAACTATCAAGGCACCCTAATAGACCTTATACAATGGATTATATCAATGCTATATGTGGTGATACTTTTTTAGAATTGCATGGAGATCGAACAGTGGGTGATGATAAAGCGATGATAGGTGGTTTGGGTAAGATTGGTGACCAAAGCTTTATGTTTATTGGACAACAAAAAGGATACAACACTAAAACTCGTCAATACCGAAACTTTGGAATGGCAAATCCTGAGGGTTACCGCAAGGCATTGCGTTTAATGAGCTCAGCTGAAAAGTTTAATGTCCCTGTAGTATGCTTTATAGATACTCCCGGCGCCTATCCTGGCATTGAAGCAGAAGAACGCGGCCAAGGTGAGGCAATTGCCAGAAATATACTTGAAATGACCCGTTTAAAGGTGCCAATAGTAGTTGTTATTATTGGTGAAGGTGCTTCAGGTGGTGCTTTAGGCATAGGTGTTGGTGACAAAGTATTGATGCTTGAAAATACTTGGTATTCGGTAATTTCCCCAGAATCTTGTTCTTCCATTTTATGGCGTAGTTGGGAGTATAAGGAACAAGCGGCCGAAGCACTGAAGTTGACGGCTCCTGACATGAAAAAGTTGAAACTTATTGACGAAATAGTGCGTGAGCCTTTAGGAGGTGCGCATACAAATAGGGCGAAAACTTTTGATACGGTAAAAAACAAAATTTCTACTCATTTTGCGGAACTAAAAAAGTTATCACCAAAAGAATTGGTGAATCAACGTATGGATAAATATGCCAATATGGGTGTATTCAACGGCTAAGCCTTGTATTTTGGTTTACCTTAAAAACTAATTTGTCAACCTTTTCCTATTTATTAGGGTTATTAACAGCTTTTTTAAGTTATCAACAGTATTTTTGTTGAATAGATGTGAACATCCATACCTCTAAATTCAAAGTTAACTAAAGGTTAATTCCATACTTTCGCACTCATGGACAAATCAAACCCTATTGTTGGACGCAAGGTTGATAAAACTACTATCATCAACTTGGAGCGTGGAAAAATTCCACCTCAAGCTGTTGATTTAGAAGAAGTTGTGTTGGGTGCAATGATGATTGATAAAAAAGGGGTTGATGAAGTTATCGATATTTTACATCCAGAAGTTTTTTACAAAGATGCGCATCGGTTTGTTTATGAAGCAATCTTTAAATTGTTCGAATCTTCTGAACCGGTTGACTTATTAACCGTTTCTTCCCAATTAAAGAAAGATGGTCATTTAGAGGCAGTTGGGGGTGATTTTTACCTTATTAAACTCACTCAAAAAGTCGCTTCTTCTGCACATATTGAGTTTCACGCCCGTATTATTTTACAGAAATACATTCAACGAAGCCTCATAAAAATCTCAAATGAAATTATTGAAGATGCTTACAGCGAAGGGACTGATGTTTTTGATTTATTGGACAATGCGGAATCAAAATTATATGAGGTAACTCAAGGTAATTTAAAACGTTCCGCAGAAACTGCTCAGAATCTGGTAATTCAGGCAAAAAAGCGAATTGAAGAGATTGCAAATAAAGAGGGGTTAAGTGGAATTCCATCTGGTTTTGATAAATTGGATAAGCTTACTTCTGGCTGGCAACCTAGCGACTTAGTTATTGTAGCGGCCAGACCCGGTATGGGTAAAACAGCTTTAACACTTTCTATGGCAAGAAATATTGCTGTAAATGCTGAAATTCCTGTAGCTTTTTTCTCTTTAGAGATGTCTTCAGTCCAGTTGATTACTCGTTTAATTTCTTCGGAGACCGGTCTTTCATCAGAAAAGCTGAGAACAGGCCGATTAGAGAAACATGAGTGGGAGCAACTTAATGTAAAGGTGAAAACCTTAGAAAAAGCACCATTGTTTATTGATGATACTCCTTCTCTTTCCATATTTGACTTACGTGCAAAAGCCAGAAGATTAGCTTCACAGCATGGAATTAAACTTATCGTTATTGACTACTTGCAATTAATGACAGCTGGTGGTAGTCAAAAAGGGGGAAATCGTGAACAAGAAATTTCCACTATTTCACGAAATCTAAAAGCTTTAGCCAAAGAATTGAATGTGCCTGTAATTGCTTTATCACAGTTGTCTAGAGCGGTAGAGACACGTGGAGGAAGTAAAAGACCTATTCTTTCTGATTTGAGGGAATCTGGTGCTATTGAACAAGATGCAGATATTGTATCATTTATTTATCGTCCGGAATATTATAAAATTGATGAATGGGATGATGAAGAACGAACGCCAACACAAGGGCAAGCGGAATTTATTGTTGCAAAGCACCGTAATGGCGGACTGGATAATATTAGGTTAAAGTTTATCGGAAATTTAGGGAAGTTTGATAACTTAGATGATTTTGATTCTCCTTTTGAGTTTCAATCTAAGATGAATGCCAATGAAGAAAATCCTTTTGCAAGTCCAAATCTTCCAAGCACGGATGAGGCCTTTGGTAGTTCGTTCAATGATGATGCGAATGCTGATGATGACGTTCCTTTTTAAGGGTTTGCTATTTCGAGGGCATTTTAGGTATCTAACTATTTTAATATTATTTTTCTCTATCTCAACATCAGCATCGGTTATCTTAATTCCTATGGATGCTGAAAGTCAAAAGAATCATTTAAAAGCTTACGGAATAACCTATTGGGTTTTGACCAAACAGCAAAAAGTGCAATGGTTGCTGAATTATAGAGGAGGTTCTTTTTTACTGCCAGATGGCGAAGCTATTCGCAAAGAATGTCAGATTAGGGGAGTATCTTTTGAAATACTTTCCGATGGTGAAGCGAATAATATTTTGGATGATATCAGCAGTCCGTCTCAAAATCAAGATGCAGTAATTTTAGAGAAGGCCCCAAAGATTGCAGTGTATTCACCAAAAGATAATTTCCCTTGGGATGATGCTGTTACGATGGTGTTGACCTATGCTGAAATTCCCTATGTTACAATTTATGATGAAGAAGTCTTAGATGATAAATTGGCCCTGTATGATTGGTTACATCTACATCATGAAGATTTTACAGGGCAATATGGCAAGTTTTATGGGGCATATCGCGCAGCTCCTTGGTACATTGAAGGAAAACGTTTAGCGGAAGAGCGTGCCGTTAAATTAGGATTCTCCAAAGTATCTGAAGAGAAAGGGGCGGTAGCTGAAAAAATAAGGAGGTATGTCATTGGCGGAGGGTTTATGTTTGCAATGTGTTCGGCAACAGATAGTTTTGATATTGCTCTAGCCGCAAATGGAGTTGATATTTGTGAACCCATGTTTGATAATGACCCATCCAATGCCAATTATCAAAGTCAGTTAAATTTTGATCGCACATTTGCCTTTCAAAACTTTGTTTTGGAAAGAAACCCTTTACGCTATGAATTCTCGTCTATAGATATGACTGCAAAAAGAAAAATCCCTAAAGAATCGGATTACTTTTCTTTAATGGAATTCTCTGCCAAGTGGGATCCTGTTCCCACTATGCTAACACAGAATCATACCACATTGGTAAAAGGTTTTATGGGGCAAACAACTTCTTTTACTAGGGGTGAGGTCAAACCAACTGTTATGATACTTGGCGAGAATAAAATAAATGCCGAAGCCCGTTATATTCATGGAATAAAAGGTAAAGGATTTTTTACTTTTTATGGTGGACACGACCCTGAAGATTATCAACATAGGGTCGGTGACCCTAAAACAGAATTAGAACTGCATCCGACTTCGCCTGGGTATCGACTTATTTTAAATAATGTATTGTTCCCAGCTGCGAGAAAGAAAAAGCAGAAGACTTAATTGAATAGTTTTTCTAAGATTACCTCAACTCCAAATTCATTGTTATTGGCGGTTTCAAATTTTGCGACCTCTTTCACATTTGAGTGCGCATTGGCCATAGCAAAACTATAATCGGAGAGTCGTAACATTTCAATATCATTATTATAGTCGCCAAATATTAATACTTCATTAGAAGCGATACTGTATTCTTTCATTACTTTTTCCAAAGCAAAGCCTTTATGGGCATTTTGATGTGATACATCGACCCAATTAGCCCCAGAGACTTTAACCTTTAAGGAATCTTCTAAATGCTTTACTACGGGGTAAATGAATTGTTCTGAACTTTCAAAATGATAAATAGCTACTTTTAAAACTTCGTCGGTAATATCTGATTGATTTTCGACTATCTCAAATTCAGAATAATACTCTTTTAGCAAGTTTATAAATTTATTTGATGAACCACCCACATAAGCATTGTTTCTGCTGCAAAGGACCGGGTGAGCATCTTTTACATTCTTCATTAATTTTAGAATGTCATTAATGTTTTCTGTTTTGATTGGGGTCGTAAGCAAGACTTCTTCTTGCCTTTTTACATAGGCCCCATTTTCAGAGATAAAAATCATATCATCTTTTATGGAATCTAGTTTTGAAACCATACTAGAATATTGGCGCCCACTGGCTGCAACAAACTGAATACCTCTTTGTTTCATTTTTTTGAATAATTCAAAGAATCGGCTACTAACTTCATGATTCGCATTCAGTAGGGTGCCATCCATATCGGTAACGACCATTTTTATACTTGATAAATCCATCAATAAAATTTAAGCTGCAAATGTACAGGTATGTTCAGGTTATGCGGTTAAGTTTATATTATTTTAGTAAGATGAAGTTTTATCAAAAACAAATTACACTTAATCCATTTTCAAGGGGTTTCCACTTGATTACAAGTGAAATATTGAGCACTATCACTGAAATCAGCAGTATTGAGATAGGTATGTTACAAGTGTTCATTAAGCATACTTCGGCTAGTTTAACCCTTAACGAGAATGCTGACCCAACGGTTCGAATAGATTTTGAAACTCATATGAACAAAATGGTACCGGAAAATATGCCATATTATAAACATGATTATGAGGGTTCAGACGATATGCCCGCCCATATTAAAGCATCATTAATGGGAGCTTCAGTACAAATACCAATAAGTAATGGAAAACTTAATCTGGGTATTTGGCAAGGAATTTATCTTTGCGAGCACCGTAACCATGCTAAAGGAAGAGATTTAACGATAACTGCTTTTGGAAGTTGAAGAAAAGAAACTACAATAAAAAAATCCTGCTCTTTACAGAACAGGATTTTAATAAGCGGGGTAAGTTTACTAAAATTTTTATTTCACCTTTTCGACAATAGCCTTAAAAGCATCTGGATGGTTCATAGCCAAATCGGCTAAAACCTTTCTGTTCAAGTCAATTCTATTAGATTTTACTTTTCCCATAAATTGCGAATAAGACATTCCGTGTAAACGGGCACCTGCATTGATACGGGTAATCCAAAGCGCCCGGAAAGTCCTCTTTTTGTTTCTTCTATCACGGTAAGCATAAAGCATTGCTTTTTCTACCGCATTTTTCGCTACTGTCCAGACATTTTTGCGTCTTCCGAAGTAACCTTTTGCTTGCTTCATCACCTTTTTTCTTCTGGCTCTAGAAGCTACTGCATTTACTGATCTTGGCATTTTTTTAATTTTTTTGTAGTAGGCGGTCTATTTATGACACTTTTTTAAGCCTAACTCCAGGGTTAATAATTTACCGAATGAACAATTATTTTAAACGTAATTGTTCTTTGATACTATTGACATCAGATTCGTGCACTAGGCCAGAGTGTGTCAATTTAAGTTTACGCTTTTTAGACTTCTTAGTCAGAATATGACTTTTAAAAGCGTGCTTTCTTTTAATTTTACCAGAGCCGGTCAGCTTAAATCGCTTTTTAGCACTGGATTTTGTTTTCATTTTAGGCATTTTTCTTTTTTATGATTTATTTCCGCTTACTTCTTACTTGCTTTCGGGGCTATGAACATAGTCATTCTTTTACCCTCTAATTTTGGCATTTGTTCTACTTTTCCAACTTCCTCTAGCTCAGAGGCCAATCTTAGTAATAATATTTCTCCTTGGTCTTTATACACAATGGAACGACCCTTGAAAAAAACATATGCCTTTAATTTAGCACCTTCCTTTAAGAATTTTTCAGCATGTCGCTTCTTAAATTCGTAATCATGGTCATCCGTTTGTGGGCCAAATCTTATTTCCTTTACAATGACCTTTGTCGCCTTGGCCTTCATGACCTTTTCGCGCTTTTTCTGTTCGTAGAGAAACTTTTTGTAATCAATTATCTTACAAACAGGGGGAACAGCTTTTGGTGAAATTTCTACCAAATCCAATTCCAATTCTTCGGCTTTATCTAAAGCCTTTCTAATAGGGTATACACCTATTTCTACATTGTCTCCAACCAACCTCACCTCAGGAGCAAGTATTTTTTCATTGATATTGTGAGGGTTTTTATTCTCCCTTCTTGGTTGGGGCTTAAATCTTCTTCGTATTGCTATGACTTACACTTTTTAATTAAACTTAATTTTTTAGAACGACTTTAAGGTACTATTTATTTCTTTTGAAACCAAGTCTGAAAATTGCGATATGCTTATACTACCCAAGTCTTCTCCTCCATGTTTGCGAACAGCAATGGTTTCAGCCGATTCTTCGCTTTCACCGACAATGAGCATAAAGGGTATTTTCTTTAACTCAGCTTCTCTAATTTTCTTACCTACAGTCTCGTTCCTATTATCAATGAGCGCGCGAATTTCGTGATTTTCTAGCGAATTCAAAACTTTTTCTGCATAATTTTCATGTTTCTCGCTGACTGGCAATATTATAGCTTGCTTTGGAATCAACCATAACGGAAAGTTTCCACCAGTATGTTCTAATAATAATGCAACAAAACGCTCCAAGCTCCCAAATGGAGCCCTGTGAATCATTATAGGTCTGTGAAGCTCATTGTCGCTACCTTTATATGTTAAATCAAAGCGTTCAGGTAAATTGTAATCTACTTGAATTGTGCCTAATTGCCAGTTTCTCCCTAGGGCATCTTTGACCATGAAATCTAATTTAGGCCCATAAAAAGCTGCTTCCCCAGTTTCAATAACATAATCAAGTCCTTTTTCTTCTGCAGCATCGATAATCGCTTGTTCCGCTTTCTGCCAATTTTCGACCTCTCCAATATATTTTTCAGGTTGATCTAAATTACGAACCGAGACTTGAGCAGTAAAATTTTCAAATCCTAAAGAACCCAATACGTATAAAGTTAGGTCAATTACATTTTTGAACTCACCACTTAACTGATCTGGAGTACAGAAAATATGAGCATCATCTTGTGTAAAACCCCTAACTCTGGTCAGACCATGTAGTTCACCACTTTGCTCATAACGATATACCGTTCCAAATTCAGCATAGCGCTTAGGTAAATCTTTATAGCTGAAAGGGCTTGCATTGTAAATTTCACAGTGATGCGGGCAATTCATGGGTTTTAATAAAAATTCTTCATCATCCTTTGGTGTATGTATAGGTTGAAAGCTATCCTCACCATATTTGGCATAGTGTCCAGAAGTAACATATAACTCTTTTTGGCCTATATGAGGAGTAACCACCATTTCGTAGCCAGCTTTTTTCTGTGCTTTTTTTAAGAAGTCTTCTAAACGTTCTCTAAGTGCTGCGCCTTTTGGGAGCCATAGTGGTAGGCCTTGCCCCACTTTTTGAGAGAAGGTGAATAGCTCTAATTCTTTACCAAGTTTTCTATGGTCTCTTTTCTTGGCTTCTTCAATCAATTCTAAATATTCAGTAAGCTCTTTCTGTTTTGGAAATGATATTCCGTAAACCCTAGTAAGTTGTTTGTTTTTTTCGTCTCCTTTAAAGTAAGCGCCGGCAACGCTTAAAATTTTTACAGCTTTTACAATTCCAGTATTTGGGATATGTCCACCTCTGCATAAGTCGGTAAAAGTAGAGTGATCGCAAAAAGTAATATCGCCATCTTCAAGATTGGAAATCAAATCTACTTTGTATTCATTTTTTTCTTTGTAATAGGATAAGGCATCAGCTTTGCTAACAGACCTCATTTTGAAATCATGTTTGCCCCTAGCAATTTCGAGCATTTTGTCTTCAATTTTTTTAAAGTCTTTTTCAGATAATGATTCATCTCCTAAATCAACATCGTAATAAAACCCATTCTCAATAGCAGGTCCAACCCAAAGCTTAACTTTTGGATATAGTTCTTCGAGGGCCTGTGCTAATATATGGGCGGATGAATGCCAAAATGCTTTTTTACCTTCATTATTGTTCCATGTATATAAGGTAAGGCTACCGTCTGAGTTTAATGGAGTATTGGCCTCCACAATAGTTTCATTAAATTTTGCTGAAATCACGTTTCTGGCCAAACCTTCACTAATACTCTTAGCTACTTCAAAAGGAGAACTTCCCTCTTTAACTTCTTTTACAGCACCATCGGGCAGCGTAATATTAATCATCTTACTTTAAAATTAGAATAGCCGCAAAGATAATATCTTGTGCGAATGCTACAATTATATTAGCTGGTTTCGTGTGCATAAAAATTTAGATAAAGAACAGGTATTCAAGGGTATTTGGTAAAACCACTAAAAGTTATTATCTTATTGGTCCGTTTTTTTTAATTTTTAATCATTTTATTTATCTGATAAACAGAAGGTTAAATTTTTTTTTAATTTTTATTCAAAAAG
>NZ_JAVRHR010000004.1:0-88126 GCF_031846445.1 Croceitalea rosinachiae
GCCATCGTCGTCACTGTCGATGTCCAGACTGTCCGCTATGCCATCACCGTCAGTGTCAATAGGTAATATTCCTCCACATGCTCCAGGGCTTTCTTCATAATGGTCATCAAGACCATTACCATCTGAATCTATCCCGCAAGGCGCTTGAAAATTTTCAACCGATTGCGCTTCAATATTATCTATAATTCCATCACTATCAGAGTCGACATCTAAGTAGTCAGGAATATAATCTCCATCTTTATCTATAGGTGTTAAACCGTTACAACTCCCCGGGGTGATTTCGTAAGCATCATCGAGACCATTGCCGTCCACATCTTTACCTGAAGGAACGATATAATTCTTTGAGTCTTGAGCTTCGACATTATCAATAATACCATCATTATCAGAATCAACATCTAAATAGTCAGGTATATAATCTCCGTCTTTATCTCCATTACCTTCCGTAATATCTAAAATTCCATCTCCATCATCATCCATGTCTTCATGATTAGGAATCCCATCGCCATCATTATCGGTATAAATAGTTATATTGTTATTGAATGAAGAAGTAGCTAAAAAAGGAGTGAGCAAGCTAAATACAAAAAACATGAGAATCAACCTATAAGATATGCTCTCTCTAGTTTTTAAAGCTTGTAGCGTAATTTTTTTCATAAATGACAGTTTTCTCTTTTAAACTAATCACTATAACATTACGCAGGTATGTTGTGTAAGGATTTTGGGGCAATCAATACAATTGCAAGATATTCAATTATTCTGCAAGCGATTTATTATGCATAGTTACTTTTTATCAAATTAACTACCTATTTTACTCGACAAACGGTCATCTTTTGATTTTGAATAGATACGATGGATTCTTTAAAAAAGTTGCTCCTTCGCTCAAAAATTAAAAAAAACCATTTAGTAACGAAATATACTTGGATTTTGTAGTTAATATCTTATTTTTTGTCATTTTTATTCATATTATATTAACATATGTGACCCATTCTTTTTTAAGAAGTCACAAAAGAATTTAGCTACTTTTGCCTCAAATTTTTTAAATGAGTTTTGAAAAAGAAATTGCAAGACGAAGAACTTTTGGTATAATATCACACCCTGATGCTGGGAAAACAACCTTAACTGAAAAACTTCTGCTTTTTGGTGGTGCAATACAAGAAGCTGGCGCGGTTAAGAACAACAAAATAAAAAAATCAGCAACCAGCGATTTCATGGAAATTGAAAGACAACGCGGAATTTCAGTAGCCACTTCAGTTCTTGCTTTCATCTACAAAGACAAAAAAATAAATATTTTAGATACTCCCGGGCACAAAGATTTTGCTGAAGATACCTTCCGAACTTTGACGGCCGTAGATAGTGTAATTATTGTTATTGATGTTGCAAAGGGAGTCGAAGATCAAACTGAGAAATTGGTTGAAGTTTGTCGAATGCGAAACATCCCTATGATCGTATTTATTAATAAGCTTGATAGGGAAGGTAAAGATGCCTTTGATTTATTAGATGAAGTTGAGCAAAAACTGGGTTTATCAGTTACCCCGTTAAGCTTTCCAATAGGGATGGGGTATGATTTTAAAGGTATTTACAACATCTACGAAAAAAACATTAACCTTTTCAGTGGCAATAGCAAACAAAACATAGAAGAAACCATATCTTTTGATAATATTGAAAGCCCTGAGCTTGAAAATATAATTGGTGAAAAGGCAGCTCTTGAGTTAAGAGACAATTTAGAGCTGGTTGAGGGCGTTTATCCACCGTTCGATATCCAATCTTATTTAAAAGCTGAGCAGCATCCTGTATTCTTCGGTTCGGCATTGAACAATTTTGGAGTGCGAGAATTGCTTGATTGTTTTATTAATATAGCACCTGCGCCAAAATCAAAAATGTCCGAAGAGCGTCTGGTTGAAGCTGACGAAGAAGACTTTTCAGGTTTTGTATTTAAAATTCATGCCAATATGGATCCTAAGCACAGAGATCGATTGGCATTTATTAAAATTGTTTCTGGAACTTTTGAACGCAACAAGCCATATTTACATGTAAGACACAACAAAAATTTAAAATTTTCTAGTCCCAATGCATTTTTTGCAGAGAAAAAAGAAATCGTAGATATTTCGTATCCAGGCGATATTGTGGGCTTACATGATACTGGTAATTTTAAAATTGGAGACACGCTTACCAATGGAGAAAAACTTCATTATAAGGGGATACCCAGTTTTTCACCTGAACATTTCCGGTACATCAATAATGCCGACCCTATGAAAGCAAAACAGCTTAATAAAGGTATTGACCAATTAATGGATGAGGGAGTGGCCCAGCTATTTACCCTCGAATTAAATGGCAGAAAAATTATTGGTACAGTGGGTGCCTTACAATATGAAGTCATCCAATACCGCCTTGAGCATGAATATGGAGCTAAATGTACCTATGAAAACTTCCCTGTGCATAAAGCCTGTTGGGTTGAAGCTGAGAGTAACAACGAAGAATTCAAAGAATTTAAAAGGATAAAACAAAAGTTTTTGGCCACTGACAAAAGTGGACAACTGGTCTTCTTGGCAGATTCACAATTCTCATTGCAGATGACACAACAAAAATACCCTACGGTCAAACTACATTTCACTTCAGAATTTGAATAGGCAAAACAGGTATAAGGTTTTCTTTATTTCAAAATAGGTAAGGATGATTTTGGTAAAGTCATTTTTTCGTAACTTATTGGCTAATAACCAATAAACTTTATTTTATGACAAACACATCGATAAAGCCACCTATATGGTTTTGGGTGGTAAGTGTTATAGCACTTTTATGGAATTTGATGGGCGTTTTTAATTATCTAGTACAGGCCTATTTACCTATAGAACAACTGGAAGCCATGTCGCAAGCAGAACGAGAGCTTTATGAAGGACAACCTGCTTGGGCTACTGGAGCTTTTGCAATTGCAGTATTTACTGGGACTATTGGCTGTATCGCATTATTAATTCGCAAAAAATGGGCAAGACCTATTCTAGTTTTATCATTGATAAGCTCTATCGCATTATTTTCTTATACACTATTTATAAGTAATACAATCGAGGTATATGGAATTGTTCATGCGATTGTTATGCCTATTCTTGTAATTCTTATAGGAATTTATTTAGTCTTTTTCGCTAAAAAAGGCATTATAAATGGTTGGCTTAAGTAAAATATAATCTTCGGATATAAAAAAGCCCTGACAAATGTCAGGGCTTTTTTATGCTTCTCCCGTAGGTCCAAAATTTAAAGGTATTGGAGGTTGCTCATAGTCCTTTATCGTTCCATGTGCCTTCTCAAATCTCTGTACGTTATCGTTCAATGCCTTTAAAAACTTTTTGGCATGTTGTGGGGTCAACACAATTCTGCTCTTCACTTTTGCCTTTGGTGCTCCAGGCATTAAACTTATAAAATCGACCACAAATTCAGATACCGAGTGATTAATAATGGCCAGGTTGGAATAAATTCCTTCAGCCATTTTTTCATCCAATTCAATATTAATCTGCTTTTGGTTTTGATTCTTTTCTGCCATTATAAAATTGGTTATAAAAATAAAACCCCAACATAAGTGTCAGGGTTTATTATAATTTAGAATTTGAACTCTTCTTTTCGAGCCATTATTTCATCATATTCTTCCTTTGAGCCCACGATAATACTGTCATAGTCCCTCATACCTGTTCCTGCAGGAATCTTATGACCTACAATAACATTTTCTTTCAGTCCTTCTAAAGTATCAACCTTACCACTAACAGCTGCTTCGTTCAATACTTTTGTAGTTTCTTGGAAAGAAGCGGCAGAAATAAATGATTTTGTTTGCAATGAAGCCCTTGTAATACCCTGCAAGATAGGTGTAGCTGTTGCAGCCACGGCATCTCTAGCAGTTACCAAGTTCTTATCAGCCCTTTTGAGCAGTGAGTTCTCATCTCTAAGCTCCCTAGCTGTTATAATTTGGCCTGCTTTCAGGTTTTCAGAATCACCTGGCTCTTCTACCACTTTCTTACCAAAGATTCCGTCATTTTCACGAATGAAATCATCTTTATGGATTAATTGGTTTTCTAAGAAAATTGTATCGCCAGAATCTTGAATTCTAACTTTACGCATCATCTGTCTGACAACAACTTCAAAATGCTTATCATTGATTTTTACACCCTGTAATCGGTACACTTCTTGTACTTCATTCACCAAATATTGCTGAACGGCAGAAGGCCCCTTAATCGCTAAAATATCTTCCGGCGTGATAGAACCATCAGATAACGGCATTCCCGCACGAACGTAATCATTTTCTTGTACCAAAATCTGATTAGAAAGCTTTACAAGATATTTCTTGACTTCACCTAATTTAGATTCGATAATAATCTCTCTATTACCACGCTTTATTTTACCGAAAGATACTACACCATCAATTTCAGAAACAACTGCTGGGTTAGAAGGGTTACGAGCTTCAAACAGCTCAGTTACCCTTGGAAGACCACCAGTAATATCCCCTGCTTTAGCTGATTTTCGAGGAATCTTTACCAAAGTCTTTCCTTCACTAACCTTCTCTCCGTCATCAACCATAATGTGAGAACCAACTGGTAAATTATAAGAACGTAAAGTTTCACCTTTAGCATCTTGAATCAATAGTGTCGGAATCAATTTCTTGTTTCTAGATTCAGAAATTACCTTTTCTTGGAAACCGGTTTGTTCATCAATTTCGACTTGATATGTAATGCCCTGTTCTATATTCTCATAAGCAATCTTACCTGTAAATTCAGAAACGATTACTCCATTATAAGGATCCCAAGAACAAATAACATCACCTTTTTTGATTTTAGCACCATTCTTAATAAACAATTGGGAACCATAAGGAATATTATTTGTGCTTAAGGTGATGCCAGTTTTCTCATCAATAATTTTAATTTCAGATGTTCTAGAGATAACAATGTTAGATTTTTCACCTTCACTATTTTCTCCAACAACGGTTCTTAAATCTTCAATTTCAGCTTTACCTTCAAACTTAGCATCTAATTTACTATCTTCTGAAATGTTACCTGCAATACCACCTACGTGGAATGTACGAAGAGTCAACTGTGTGCCAGGCTCACCGATTGATTGAGCAGCTACAACACCGACTGCTTCTCCCCGTTGTACCATTTTATTAGTAGCTAGATTACGACCGTAACACTTGGCACATATTCCTTTAGGCGCTTCACAAGTAAGTGCAGAGCGAACCTCAATTTTATCAATTGGGGAAGCTTCTATTTTTTTAACTTCAACTTCTGTGATATGCTGTCCCGCAGACACCAACAACTCTTGAGTGATGGGATTGTAAACGTCATGTAAAGAAACTCGACCAACAATTCGTTCGCCTAAAGTTTCTACAATTTCTTCATTCTTTTTCAAGGCCTGAACCTCAATTCCACGAAGCGTTCCACAGTCTTCAATATTGATAATAACGTCTTGTGAAACATCAACCAAACGTCTTGTCAAATACCCTGCATCAGCAGTTTTAAGTGCTGTATCCGCTAGACCTTTACGTGCACCGTGAGTTGAAATGAAATATTCCAAAATCGAAAGTCCTTCTTTAAAGTTAGAAAGAATAGGATTTTCAATAATCTCCCCTCCACCAGCAGTAGACTTTTTAGGTTTAGCCATCAATCCACGCATACCGGTCAATTGGCGAATTTGTTCTTTAGAACCCCTTGCACCAGAATCCAACATCATATATACTGAGTTGAATCCTTGCTGGTCTTCTCTAATTCGCTTCATAGCCAATTCAGTCAGCATCGCATTTGTCGAAGTCCAAACATCAATTACTTGATTGTATCGCTCATTATTTGTGATAAGACCCATATTATAGTTGGCCATAATACCATCTACTTGACCATTGGCATCATCAATCATTTCAATTTTTTCTTTCGGAATGATAATATCCCCTAAACTGAATGACAATCCACCTTTAAAGGCAAATTGATACCCCATGGTTTTAATCTTATCCAAAAACTCAGCAGTTCTCGGAACATCAGTTACCGCCAAAATATCGCCAATAATATTACGAAGTGCTTTTTTATTCAATACTTGATTGATAAAACCAGCTTCTTTTGGTACATGACTATTAAAAATAACCCTACCAACCGTAGTTTCAATAATTTGATTTACGAGTTCTCCTTCTTCATTAAAATCTAACGCTCTAACTTTAATACCAGCATTAAGTTCTACTTTCTTTTCATTAAAAGCAATTTCAACTTCTTCTGCTGAATAAAAAGTTAATCCTTCTCCTACTACAGGAACTTCTTTTGTGGATTTTCGGTGCTTGGTCATATAATAAAGGCCCAAAACCATATCTTGAGAAGGTACTGTAATTGGCGAGCCATTAGCTGGATTCAAAATATTTTGTGAAGCAAGCATTAATAACTGTGCTTCCAAAATAGCCTCAGGGCCCAATGGTAAATGGACTGCCATTTGGTCTCCATCAAAATCTGCGTTAAATGCAGTACAAGCCAATGGGTGTAAGCGAATCGCTTTACCTTCAATCAATTTTGGTTGAAACGCCTGAATGCCTAAACGGTGCAATGTAGGCGCCCTATTCAACAAAACTGGATGTCCTTTCAATACATTTTCAAGAATATCCCAAACAACTGGTTCTTTTCTGTCAATTATCTTTTTGGCTGATTTCACAGTTTTTACAATACCTCTTTCAATCAATTTTCTGATTACAAAAGGTTTGTATAATTCTGCAGCCATATCTTTTGGAAGTCCGCATTCGTAAAGGTTCATTTCTGGACCAACGACGATTACAGAACGTGCAGAATAATCAACACGTTTACCCAAT
The DNA here is from genome assembly GCF_031846445.1 of Croceitalea rosinachiae. NCBI lineage: Bacteria > Pseudomonadati > Bacteroidota > Flavobacteriia > Flavobacteriales > Flavobacteriaceae > Croceitalea > Croceitalea rosinachiae. The sequence goes on from NZ_JAVRHR010000004.1 coordinate 6,806, forward strand.
AAGTTTTGACGAAAACGACCTTGTTTTCCTTTCAAAGAATCTGAAAGGGATTTTAATGGCCTGTTTGATTCAGTTTTAACGGCTGATGCTTTTCTGGTATTATCAAAAAGTGAATCTACCGATTCCTGAAGCATCCTTTTTTCATTACGAAGAATCACCTCAGGAGCTTTAATCTCCATTAATCGCTTTAAACGATTGTTTCTGATAATAACTCTACGATATAAATCATTTAAATCTGAAGTAGCAAAACGACCACCATCTAGAGGTACCAATGGACGCAATTCCGGTGGAATTACTGGAACAACCTTCATAATCATCCATTCCGGACGATTTTCACGGTTATCTTGTGATTCACGCAAGGCCTCAACAACTTGAAGTCTTTTTAAAGCTTCTGTTTTACGTTGCTTAGAAGTTTCTGTATTTGCTTTATGTCTTAGCTCATAAGACAATTGTTCCAAATCAATTCTTCCCAATAAATCAATCAAACATTCTGCACCCATCTTAGCGATAAACTTATTTGGGTCAGTATCTTCTAAATATTGATTCTCGGCGGGAATTGATTCCAAAATATTAAGATACTCTTCTTCGGTCAAGAAATCCATTTTATTGATTTCTTCCCCTTCAGCACCTTTTGCGATACCAGGTTGGATAACTACGTAGCGTTCGTAGTAAATTATCATATCCAACTTTTTAGAAGGGAGACCTAATAAATATCCTATTTTGTTCGGAAGTGAACGGAAATACCATATGTGAGCTACAGGTACGACTAAATTAATGTGTCCTACCCTGTCACGACGTACTTTTTTCTCAGTTACCTCAACACCGCATCGGTCACAAACGATACCACGATAACGGATACGCTTGTACTTACCACAAGCACATTCATAATCCTTTACAGGGCCAAAAATTCGTTCACAGAACAATCCGTCACGCTCTGGCTTATGTGTTCTATAGTTAATGGTTTCTGGTTTTAAAACCTCACCCCTTGACTCTGCCAAAATAGATTCTGGAGAAGCCAATCCGATTGAAATTTTATTAAACCTTTTTGGTGCGTTATTATCTTTTATTCTAGCCATAATGCTATAAAGATGAAAATGTTAAAAATGTTCTTTTATAAATAGTCTTTCGACCATACTACTACTCTTCCAATCTAATATCTAAGCCCAAACCTTTAAGTTCATGCATCAATACGTTGAAAGATTCTGGCAATCCAGGTTCTGGCATTGTTTCGCCCTTTACAATGGACTCATAAGTCTTGGCTCTACCGATTACGTCATCTGACTTAACAGTTAAAATCTCGCGAAGGGTGGATGAAGCACCATAAGCTTCAAGAGCCCAAACTTCCATCTCTCCAAAACGCTGACCACCAAACTGTGCTTTACCACCCAATGGTTGCTGTGTAATCAAAGAATACGGACCAATTGAACGTGCATGCATCTTATCATCAACCATATGACCTAGCTTCAACATATAGATAATACCAACAGTTGCTGCTTGATCAAATCGTTCTCCTGTTCCTCCATCATAAAGATGTGTATGTCCAAATCTTGGTACTCCAGCTTCATCAGTCAATGCATTGATTTGCTCTAATGTAGCACCATCAAAAATTGGCGTTCCGTATTTACGACCTAACTTTTCGCCTGCCCAACCAAGAACAGTTTCATAAATCTGACCAATGTTCATACGAGATGGCACACCAAGTGGATTCAATACAATGTCAACTGGGGTTCCATCTTCCAAGAAAGGCATGTCCTCTTGACGAACTATACGAGCTACAATACCTTTATTACCATGACGACCTGCCATTTTATCACCAACCTTCAACTTACGTTTCTTAGCGATATAAACTTTGGCCAATTTCATAATACCAGCAGGTAATTCATCACCAACTGAAATTGTGAATTTATCCCTTCTCAAGTTACCTTGTAGGTCATTCAACTTAATCTTATAGTTATGGAGCAAGTCAGCAACTTGCCCATTGGTCTTGTCATCAGTAGTCCAGCTACCAGTAACCAAGTGGGCAAAATCATCAACTGCATTAAGCATTTTGATAGTATATTTTTTGCCCTTTGGAAGTACTTCTTCACCCAAATCGTTTAAAACACCTTGTGAAGTTTTTCCATTAATCATGGTGAATAGTTTTTCAACTAAAACATCCTTAAGTTGTTGGAACTTCACTTCGTATTCCAATTCTAATTTAGAGATAGCTTCTTTATCTTCAGAACGCTTACGCTTATCTTTAATAGAACGTGAAAACAACTTCTTATCAATAACAACACCTCTTAATGAAGGTGATGCCTTTAGAGAAGCATCTTTTACATCACCAGCCTTGTCACCAAAGATTGCACGAAGTAATTTCTCTTCAGGAGTAGGATCAGATTCCCCTTTCGGTGTGATCTTACCAATCAGTATATCTCCTGGTTTTACTTCAGCACCAATACGAATCATTCCATTTTCATCCAAGTCCTTTGTAGCCTCTTCTGAAACATTAGGAATATCATTGGTCAGCTCTTCAGCACCTAATTTAGTGTCACGAACTTCTAATGCGTATTCGTCAATATGGATTGATGTAAAGATGTCTTCACGAACAACTTTTTCAGAAATCACGATAGCATCCTCAAAATTATACCCTTTCCAAGGCATAAAGGCTACTTTTAAATTTCTACCAAGCGCCAGTTCACCTTTTTCGGTAGCATATCCTTCACAAAGTACCTGACCCTTTTTAACCTTATCACCTTTCTTAACGATTGGCTTTAAGTTAATACTGGTACCTTGATTTGTTTTACGAAACTTAATGAGGTTATACGACTTGTGGTCTTCTTCAAAGCTAACGAGCTTTTCTTCAGCTGACCTTGTATATTTCACAGTAATTTTTTGAGAGTCAACATAATCAATAACTCCATCTTCCTCCGCATTTATCAATACCCTGGAATCAGTAGCTACTTGACGCTCTAAACCTGTACCAACGATTGGTGATTGCGGACGTAACAACGGTACGGCTTGACGCATCATGTTTGAGCCCATCAATGCACGGTTCGCATCATCATGCTCCAAGAAAGGAATTAGAGATGCAGAAATAGACGCAATTTGGTTGGGAGCAACATCCGTATAGTTTATTTCGGATGGATCGACAACCGGGAAATCTCCCTCTTCACGTGCAATTACCTTATCGTTAATTATGGTACCGTCTTCTTTTAAAGGAATGTTCGCTTGAGCGATTTTCATACCTTCTTCTTCCTCAGCACTTAGATAACCAAAGTTTTTGGTGTCCACTTTTCCGTTTTCAACCTTACGATAAGGAGTTTCCAAGAATCCCATCGGGTTAACCTTGGCAAAAACCGAAAGTGATGAAATCAAACCAATATTTGGTCCTTCTGGTGTTTCAATCGGACATAAACGCCCATAATGTGTATAATGAACGTCTCGAACTTCAAAGCCCGCTCTTTCTCTTGAAAGACCACCAGGACCTAATGCTGACAACCTTCTCTTATGTGTGATTTCAGCCAATGGATTTGTTTGATCCATGAACTGAGATAGCTGGTTTGTTCCAAAAAATGAGTTAATTACAGAAGACAGTGTCTTCGCATTAATCAAATCAATAGGTGTGAACACTTCATTATCACGAACATTCATACGTTCACGAATGGTGCGCGCCATACGAGCCAAACCAACACCAAATTGAGAAGACAATTGTTCACCAACAGTTCTTACACGGCGGTTAGACAAGTGATCGATATCATCGATTTCTGCTTTTGAGTTAATCAACTCAATCAAGTATTTGATTATTGTTATAATATCTTCTTTGGTTAAGACCTGCTTATCCATTCCAATATCTAACTGCAATTTCTTATTCATTCTATAACGACCTACTTCGCCTAAGTTATAGCGTTGGTCAGAAAAGAATAATTTATCTATAATACCACGAGCAGTCTCTTCATCTGGCGGCTCTGCATTACGTAGTTGACGATAAATATGCTCGACAGCTTCTTTTTCAGAGTTTGTTGGATCTTTTTGAAGGGTATTGTGAATAATGGCATAATCAGATTGTGCATTGTTCTCTTTATGTAAAAGAACAGTTTTTACGTCAGCATCAATAATCTGATCGATATGCTCTTTTTCAAGAATAGTGTCACGATCAAGAATTATCTCATTTCTTTCAATAGAGACTACTTCACCAGTATCTTCATCAACAAAATCTTCATGCCAAGTGTTCAAAACCCTTGCGGCTAATTTGCGCCCCATGACTTTTTTAAGTCCTGCTTTAGAAACTTTAACCTCTTCAGACAGGTCAAAAATTTCTAAAATATCTTTATCTCGTTCAAATCCAATAGCTCTGAACAATGTAGTAACAGGCAATTTTTTCTTTCTATCAATATAGGCATACATTACTCCATTGATATCAGTTGCAAATTCAATCCAGGACCCTTTGAAAGGAATTACCCTTGCTGAATATAATTTAGTCCCATTTGCATGGAACGACTGTCCGAAAAATACACCTGGAGATCTGTGTAATTGAGATACAACAACTCTTTCCGCTCCATTGATAACGAAAGTACCACTAGGAGTCATATATGGAATTGTACCCAAATACACATCTTGTACGATGGTTTCGAAATCTTCGTGCTCAGGATCGGTACAGTAAAGTTTTAAACGCGCCTTTAATGGAACGCTATAGGTAAGACCACGCTCAATACATTCTTGAATGGAATAACGTGGGGGATCTATAAAATAATCCAAAAACTCAAGTACGAATTGGTTTCTGGTATCTGTTATTGGAAAGTTTTCCATGAAGGTATTGTACAAACCTTCGTTGCCTCTTTCGTCAGATTTTGTTTCAAGTTGAAAAAAGTCTTGAAATGATTTAATCTGAATGTCCAAGAAATCCGGGTATTCCGGTATGTTCTTAGCGGATGCAAAATTTACTCTTTCAGTCTTATTTGTGAACATCTATGGACAAATTTTGATAGTGAATTCTCTAAAGGATATACGTGCGCCATCACACGTTGCTATAAAAACAGGCTAAGGTCCAACCGCTTTTACGGAAAGACCTTAACCATATTATCTATGTAAAAGCTATTACTTAAGCTCAACTTCTGCTCCTGCTTCTTCCAAAGATTTTTTGATACCTTCTGCTTCATCTTTAGAAACAGCTTCTTTAACAGCTTTTGGTGCGCTATCAACAATCTCTTTAGCATCTTTCAAACCAAGACCTGTCAATTCTTTTACCAATTTAACTACTGCTAATTTAGAACCACCAGCTGCCGTCAAGATTACATCAAACTCTGATTTCTCTTCAGCGGCTTCTTCACCACCACCAGCAGCTCCACCGCCAGCAGCAACTGCTACAGCTGCTGCAGCAGGCTCAATACCATACTCTTCTTTTAAAATATCAGCTAATTCATTTACCTCTTTTACGGTAAGGTTGACCAACTGTTCTGCAAAATCTTTTAAATCTGCCATTTTTCTATCGTTTAAATAAAATTTTTAAAATATAATTGTTTAAGTGCGTGCGTACTATCTTTCAGATAAAGTTTTAATAATACCGGCCAATTTACCGCCACCTGATTTAAGCCCAGAAATAACATTCTTGGCTGGTGATTGCAACAATCCGATAATATCTCCGATAACCTCTTCCTTAGACTTAATATTTACCAAAGAATCAAGGTTTTCATCACCAATATAAATTGCCTCTTCAATAAAGGCACCTTTTAATAAAGGCTTATCTGACTTTTTTCTAAAGTTCTTGATAAGTTTAGCTGGACCGTTTCCTGTTTCAGAAAACATCAAAGAGGTATTCCCCTTTAATACTTCAGGAAGTTCTCCAAAATCCTTATCAGAAGCTTCCATTGCCTTTGCAAGCAATGTATTTTTGACAACTGCAAGTTTAATATTGGCTTTGAAACATGCTCTTCTCAAATTAGAAGTGCTCAATGCATCCAACCCAGAAATATCCGCAAGATATATATTAGGGTTATCAGCCAACTGTGCAGTCAAATCTTCAATTACGGTTCCTTTTTCTTCTCTTGTCATTGTTATAATTTTGAACTACCCAGTAATTAAACTGCTTTAGGATCTAATGGTACACTTGGGCTCATGGTACTTGACATAAAAATACTTTTCATGTAAACCCCTTTTGCTGCAGCTGGCTTCAACTTGTTCAAAGTCTCTAAAAGCTCTTTAGCATTACCTGCTATCTTATCAGCAGAAAATGAGGATTTACCAATTGCTGCATGTACGATTCCGGTTTTGTCAACTTTGAAATCTATTTTACCAGCCTTAACATCAGATACTGCTTTAGCAACATCCATGGTAACTGTACCTGTTTTTGGATTGGGCATCAAACCTCTAGGTCCTAATACTCTACCTAATGGCCCTAATTTACCCATAACGCTTGGCATGGTAACAATTACATCAACATCAGTCCAACCGCCTTTTATTTTATCCAAATATTCATCTAACCCTACATAGTCAGCACCTGCTTCTTTAGCTTCACTTTCTTTGTCTGGTGTCACCAACGCTAAAACTTTTACATCTTTACCCGTTCCGTGTGGCAGTGTCACTACTCCACGAACCATTTGATTGGCCTTTCTTGGATCTACGCCCAAACGAACCGCCAAATCAATAGATGCATCAAATTTTACATTGGTTATTTCTTTCACTAAAGCAGAAGCCTCATCCACAGAATACAACTTGTTTCTGTCAATTTTAGCTTGTGCTTCTTTTTGCTTTTTAGTCAATCTTGCCATTTGAAATTGCTTTTAGATTTTAAAAAGGTCTTTTTCCAGCAACCTTTAATCCCATTGATCTAGCAGTACCTGCAACCATACTCATTGCTGATTCTACTGTAAAAGCATTCAAATCGATCATTTTATCTTCGGCGATTTGCTTTACTTGATCCCAGGAAACAGATCCATTCTTTACTCTGTTAGGTTCACCCGATCCTTTTTTAATCTTTGCTGCTTCCAACAATTGAACTGCCGCCGGAGGTGTTTTTACAACAAACTCGAAAGATTTGTCTTTGTATACCGTGATAACAACAGGCAATACTTTGCCTTGTTTGTCCTGCGTACGAGCATTAAATTGCTTACAGAACTCCATGATGTTAACACCGGCAGCACCTAAGGCGGGTCCAACCGGTGGCGACGGATTCGCAGCACCTCCCCTAACTTGTAATTTAACTACCTTATCTACTTCTTTTGCCATTGTTTTTGTTTAAAATGAAAATGTGTTAATTGGAAGCAACACAATTTCTATATATGTAACAGCTCTTACTATACTTTTTCTACTTGCATATAACTTAACTCTAATGGTGTTTTTCTTCCGAAAATCTTAACCATCACTTCAAGCTTACGCTTTTCTTCATTGATTTTTTCAACAGTTCCATTAAATCCGTTGAAAGGACCATCAATAACCTTTATGGTTTCCCCTATTACAAAAGGAATAGAGATATTATCTGTATTTACAGCAAGTTCATCGACCTTGCCTAGCATCCTATTCACTTCTGCCTTCCGCAATGGTACTGGATCACCACCTTTAACCTCACCTAAAAAACCAATAACATTAGTAATTGAACGAATTATGTGCACCATCTCACCGCCTAAATTGGCTTTTATCATGATATAACCCGGAAAATAGGTTCGCTCTTTATTGATTTTTTTACCGTTTCTGATTTGAACCACCTTCTCAGTTGGCACAAGAACATCTTCTAAATAATCAGCAAAGCCATGTCTTTCGACCTCGCTTTGAATATAACCTTTGATTTTATTCTCTTGGCCACTTACAGCTCTAACAACATACCATTTCTTCTCTAATACCTCAGACATCAGCTTATCCTATTAAATTATCAAAGTATAACTGAATCAATTTACTAAAGACTGAATCAACACCCCATGTCGCCAATGCAAACAAAATTGAGAATACAGCAACAATGACCATAAGGTTGGATGCTCGCTCCCTGCTCAACCAGGTCACGTTGTTTTTTAATTCTTCCCAAGATTCTTTAACGTATGTCAACATAAAACTAAATTTTACTCTTGCACGGGCGGAGAGGCTCGAACTCCCGACACCTGGTTTTGGAGACCAGTGCTCTACCAACTGAGCTACGCCCGTAAATATGGCGTTACACTACCCCAATCTCAGGGATGAGCTACACCCGTTTCTATTTACACCGAAAGGTATTCCGCAAAGCGGAACACCCTTTTAGCGTAAACTATGATTATAAATGCAATTAATCTGTAATCTCAGTAACCTGACCAGCACCTACAGTTCTACCACCTTCACGGATAGCGAAACGAAGACCTACACTTAATGCGATTGGCTGAATCAACTCAACATCGATAGTTAAGTTATCACCTGGCATTACCATCTCAACACCACTTGGCAAACCAATGTTACCAGTGACGTCTGTAGTTCTTACATAGAACTGTGGACGATAGTTATTATGGAATGGTGTGTGACGACCACCTTCTTCTTTTTTCAAGACATAAACCTCAGCTTTGAATTTAGCATGAGGCTTAACTGAACCTGGCTTACAAATAACCATACCTCTTTTGATATCAGTCTTCTCAATACCTCTTAAAAGGATACCTACGTTATCACCAGCTTCACCTCGATCCAAAATCTTACGGAACATCTCTACACCAGTAACGGTAGAAGTCAATTTCTCTGCACCCATACCAATAATATCAACAGCATCACCAGTATTCGCAACACCAGTTTCAATACGACCGGTTGCAACAGTACCACGACCAGTAATCGTGAATACATCTTCAACTGGCATCAAGAAATCTTTATCAACATCTCTTTTAGGAAGCTCGATCCACTCGTCAACAGCTGCCATTAATTCCATTACAGTGTCAACCCATTTTTGCTCACCATTCAATGCTCCTAGAGCAGAACCAGCAATTACAGGTCCATTATCACCATCATATTCGTAGAAAGAAAGTAATTCTCTGATTTCCATCTCAACAAGCTCTAAAAGCTCTTCATCATCCACCATGTCAACCTTATTCATGAAAACAACCATTCTAGGAATACCAACTTGGCGACCTAAAAGAATGTGCTCACGAGTTTGTGGCATAGGACCATCAGTAGCAGCAACAACAAGTATAGCACCGTCCATTTGAGCAGCACCAGTTACCATGTTTTTAACATAATCAGCGTGACCAGGACAGTCAACATGAGCGTAGTGACGGTTAGCCGTCGCATACTCAACGTGAGATGTGTTAATTGTAATACCTCTTTCTTTTTCTTCAGGAGCATTATCAATTGAGTCAAAGCTTCTAAGCTCAGACAAACCTGCATTAGCTAATACTGTTGTAATAGCTGCAGTCAATGTAGTTTTACCGTGATCCACGTGTCCAATGGTACCAATATTTAAGTGCGGTTTGGAACGATCGAAAGTTTCCTTTGCCATTTTAAATGATTTTAATCTTAGTTTATATTAGTGTACAAATCGTTTTGAGCCAATGACGAGATTTGAACTCGTGACCTCTTCCTTACCAAGGAAACGCTCTACCCCTGAGCTACACCGGCGTAAAGTGTTGAACCAACTACTTTAACATAGTTCTCCCATAATATGGAAGAGATTTTCGTTTTCACGAAAATGACTTTAGAGCGGGAGACCGGGTTCGAACCGGCGACATTCAGCTTGGAAGGCTGACGCTCTACCAACTGAGCTACTCCCGCAATTTTTATTAAATTCAATATTTCAAAACTCAAATTCTAAATAATTCATTTAAAAAATGAATTATGCCTTTACAACACAAATGCTCCACTTCATTCTGTGGGGAGAGCAGGATTCGAACCTGCGAAGACATAGTCAGCAGATTTACAGTCTGCCCTCGTTGGCCGCTTGAGTATCTCCCCTTTACTTGATTTTCAGTGCTTTAGAGCCGATGGAGGGACTCGAACCCACGACCTGCTGATTACAAATCAGCTGCTCTAGCCAGCTGAGCTACATCGGCGTTTCACCTACTTTTTAGCACAAAAAAAGCCCGTCATTTCTAACGGACTGCAAATGTATATATTTATTTTTTTAATCAAAACAAATTGTGAAAAATTTTAATCAGACATGTGCCCTCATTTTTTCTTTCTTTTTTACCAATTGACGCTCTAAAGAACTGCAAGCAGAATCAACAGCAGCTTCAAATGATTTACATTGTTTTTTTACTATAAACTGATCTCTAGGCACGTGCACCTTAATCTCTACAATTTTATTTTCTTTTTCACTGGTATTTTCAACCTTTAGATATACGTCTGAACTAATTACTTTGTCGTAGAACGTTTCTAATTTATCCATTCGGTTTTGAATAAAACCGATAAGTTTTCCATCAGCAACAAAATTTACAGATTGTGCATTTACCTTCATATGCTAAGTTTTTTGGTTTGCTCTAAGCAAACGGGTTAAACAATACAAAGAATTCTATTCTTTGTTTCTAGGGTGGGCAGTTAGATGTACTTTCTTCAGTTCGGCAATATTGTTATGCGTGTATACTTGTGTGGATGCCAAACTTGAGTGACCCAATAACTCTTTCACAGCATTTAAATCAGCCCCTTTATTCAATAAGTGAGTCGCAAAGGTATGCCTAAGTATATGCGGACTCTTTTTTATCTTAGGGGAAACCATACTAAAGTACTTATTTATAACCCTATAAACAAGTGTTTCGTATATTTTATAACCTGTTTTTGTCAAAAAAAGAAATGGTTGATTTTCATTCAAACTTATGCTCGACCTATACCATAAGTAACTAGTAAAAAGTTCGGACAATGATGGTAAGATTGGAATAATACGCTCTTTATTTCGCTTACCCAATACTTTCAAAGTAGTTTTCGTTCCATTAAAATCATCGACTTTTAAATTGATAAGTTCTGCCCTTCTCATACCTGTTGCATACAACAACTCAATAATCAATTTATCACGTATCCCCTCAAAATCATTTTCAAACGGAATTTGCATAAGCACTTTTTCCATTTCTAATTCAGAAAAAGGAATTTCCAGTTTCTTTTGTGTTTTAAGTGCTTTATGTTTTAGAAGAGGGCTCTTGGATAATTGACCTATTTTTTGGAGAAACTTATAATAACCCTTTAAAGAAGCAATCTTTCTATTTATTGTTCGATTAGAAATTCCTTTATCCACCAAGTCAACAATCCAACTTCTGATTAAAGTATAATCAACATTATCAATCATCATAGTATCGTAGTTGGAAGAGCAAAACGAAGTGAATTCTAAAATATCTTTTTGGTAGGCATTGACTGTATGATGCGAATAATTTTTTTCTATGGACAAATAAGAAGTAAAAGCTTCTAAAGACATATTGTAAAGTTACAAAGTTCTTAAGTATAAGATTACCGTGATTTTTTAAAGAGCTTGGAATTTAAAACAAAAAAAATCCTGTCCATAAATGAACAGGATTAATATTTTATTATGAATCTTCGGACCTTAAATTTCCTCTTGATCCCTAAGGCCCTGAATATACTGTGCCTTTTGAATTTCTGCTCTGCGTTGAACCGAAGGTTTTGTAAACTGTTGACGCTTGCGTAATTGACGCATTGTGCCGGTCTTATCAAACTTTCTTTTAAAACGCTTCAAAGCCCTATCGATATTTTCTCCTTCTTTTACTGGTATTATTAACATTGGCTACAACCTCCTTTCTTTATGATTATATCCGATATGAATCGGGCTGCAAATATACAAATGAATCCTTTTCAAAAAAGACTTATTTGAATTTATTTTATTTTCTATTGATTGGGTGACTTATATTCTTTCTTGTCAATAATAATCTTGGCCACAATTTCTTTTAAAATTTCGGAGGTTCCACCACCAATAGGTCCTAATCGACTATCACGCAGCAAACGTGCCATTGGATAATCTTCGACATAACCATAACCCCCAAGAAATTGTAAACAATTATAAATGACTGCATCTGCCATTTCAGTTGATTTCAATTTTGATATTGTGGCTTCTTTAACGGCGTATTCCCCTTTATCAAGTTTGTTTACAACACCATAGTTATAGTGTTTACAAAGGTCCATATCAGCATATAAATCAACCAAACGGTGTCGTAAAGCCTGAAATTGATTGATTGACTTACCAAATGCTTCTCTTTCTGACATATATTGCAGCGCATAGTCTAATGCATATTCTGCTCTAGCGTGAGCATTAATGGCCATAACCAAACGCTCAAGGGCAAAGGCTTCCATAATAAATGTAAAGCCAGTACCTTCGCCGCCCATTAGGTTTTCAGTTGGCACTTTGACATTATCAAACGCTAACTCAGCAGTATCAGACGCTCTCCACCCTAATTTATTCAATTTATTTGCAGTTATTCCATCACTATTCAAGTCTACAATAAAAAGGCTAATTCCTTTATTACCAGCTTTTGGGTCTGTTTTCGCAGCAAGAATGACGTAATCACCATAAACTCCATTAGTAATAAAGGTTTTTGAACCATTGATGATATAGCAATTTTCTTGTTTGATAGCAGTAGTTCGCATACTTGCAACGTCACTTCCTCCAAAAGGTTCTGTGACTCCTAAACATCCTATTTTATCTCCATTTACACTGGGAATTAAGTATGCTCTCTTTTGTGATGGGTTGGCATTTTTATTTAAATGGGTCATTGCTAAATAAACATGGGCCCATATGGCCGCTGCAAAACCGCCAGAATTTATCTTCTGTAATTCTTCTAATAAAATAACGGTATAAAAAAGGTCTAGTCCAAGTCCTTCTTCAGATTCCGGCGTCGCTAACCCAAAATACCCCATAGCAGCAAGTTTTTTCCAAATGAAACGTTCAATGGTACCAGTATTTTCCCATTTATCAATATGGGGTACAACTTCTTTTTGCAAAAAATCTTTAAGGCTATCTCTAAAAAGTTGATGTTCTTGGGTGAAGTACACGCTATTCATAACAATTTTTTAAAGAGACAAATATAGGGTTATTCTATCTAGTTTTTCTTTAGGAAATCCATCGATTTCCAGTAATTGATCAAAGGAATTGATACGCCCATTAAACTCCCTCTGTTCCACTATTCTGTTTGCAACTTTATATGGAATGTAAACTAGTTTTGCTATTTCTGCTGTAGATGCAGTATTGATATTAATTTTAGTAATTATAGGTTGATTTAAAATTTGAAATCGCTTTAGTACTCTATCAGCCACTTCTTTTTCAAGACCATAAACGTCATATAGCTGCTCATTGATTATAAACCCTCCAAGTCTATCCCTGAATTTTATTATACGGGCAGAAAGTTTATCACCTATGCCATAAATAGTCTTAAGTTCTTGAGCTGTTAACGAGTTTAAATCTTTTATAACCTTCTGAGTAGATGGAACAATTTTATTTGGAAAGGTATTGGTTTTGTTCGCTACAGACGGTTTACTTTTGTCAATCCATTCTGGAAATTTGAAGTACGGAGATATAACGTTCAATAGCGAATCAGAAACCTTGGTGGCTTCTTGAAATTGCTTTGCAGAATTCACATAACTTTCTGTTTTTCGAAAAGTATGCAATCTGTCTATTTCTGCAGGCGACATGCCTAAAGTATAACCTTTGTAATCTGTTATAAAGTTTGGGTTAAAAGGATAGATTTTAAAGCCAGAATCTTTTGAGACAACTATTTTAAGGCTGTCTATCTTAGCTTGCTCAGCTTCATTTAAAATTACCTTGGTATTTTTATTAGAAAAAGGTTGTGATTTTACAAAAAAATAAATTCCTTGAAAAAGAATAATAAGAAGTAATAAAAAGAGAATCCCACTTCGTTCTTGTTTATTGAACTTGAAGTGGGATTTCATATAATATCAAAATTTAGTTAGCCGCCTTTATGGCATCCAAATACCTTTTTAGTTGCTTTTTAACTTCTGGAAACAAAAAGTAAAGCCCTATCATATTTGGGAATACCATGGCAAAAATCATTGCATCCGAAAATGCCCAAATAGAATCCATACTCGCTGCCGCTCCAATAATCACAAATACGCAGAATAAAAATTTATACGTCAAGTCCATAGCCTTACCTCTACCAAACAAGAATTTCCAAGATTGTAATCCATAATATGACCAGGAAATCATAGTTGAAACTGCAAATAATACTACTGCTATAGTTAAGAATATCTTAGAATAAGGAATGTATTCGGCAAACGCTTTCGATGTTATACCGGCACCTTCAAATGCTTCTCCGCCAATAAATACTACTCCCGAACCATCACCTCCATATTCAAAGAAACCTCCAAAATTGAAAATTACAATAACCAAAGCCGTCATAGTACAAATAACCACAGTATCAATAAAAGGTTCTAATAAAGCAACCAATCCTTCGGAAGCTGAATACTTTGTTTTGACCGCAGAGTGTGCAATTGAGGCTGAACCAGCGCCAGCTTCATTTGAAAATGCAGCTCTTCTAAACCCTACCAATAACACACCTATTACACCACCAACCCCCATAGCTGTAGGATTAAAAGCTTCAGAGACAATTAGACCAATGGCGTCATCAATAAGTGAAAAATTGCTGAAAATTATATATAAACAACATAAAATATAAATCAAAGCCATGAATGGAACTACTTTTTCAGTAACAGAAGCAATTCTTTTTATTCCACCTATTATAATAACCCCTACAACAATAGCCAAAACAACTCCAACAATAGCGCCAGCAGCAGTACTATTCCAACCAAATAATTCTTTTATTACAATTGTAGCTTGGTTCGACTGTGCGGCATTACCACCTCCAAAAGAACCCCCAATACAAAAAATAGCAAACAAAGCTGCTGCAATTTTGCCCAAAGTTTTAAATCCTCTTGATTTTAGCCCCTTACTAATGTAATACATAGGTCCACCATATACGGTTCCGTCTTCCCCTACATCACGATATTGAACACCTAGGGTACATTCAACAAATTTTGTGGACATCCCTATCAAACCGCATACAATCATCCAAAACGTTGCTCCCGGACCACCCAATGCAATCGCCAGAGCGACACCTGCAATATTTCCATTACCAACGGTACCAGAAACTGCGGTAGCTAAGGCCTGAAAATGGCTTACCTCCCCTTCTTCGCTTTCATCACGTATAGTATCCGGTAAATCACCATCTACAATATTTACCTCCGCTTTTTCAACCCCATGACCTTCTGCACCTTCTAGATCATCATACTTTCCTCGGACTACATTAATAGCAGTCCAAAAATATCTGATGTTAGGAAAACCGAAATAAAGCGTAAAAAACAATGCACTCCCTACCAACAAAATAAGTACAAAGGGAGTCCCAGCAATTTCAAAAAATATAACACTTTCAAAAAACGAAGATACTGGTTGAAAGGCTTGGTCAATCTTTTGGTCAAGTCCCAATTCTTCAGTTTCCTGAGCGGAAGATAGCAATGGAAACAGCATAGTGAGAATTGCAAGAAGTTTATACTTCATAATTATGTTATTTGGTTACGTTAATTTGATGTAAAGCTGACAATATCCTAAAAAAATTCAATGGAATCAAATTTATTAATTGTTAAACTAGTCCAACTGAAACATCTGGTTCAACTTATCAATCTGCTCTGGCCTACCCAAAACAATAACTTTCCCTTTAGATTCTAACTCAAGGTCAGCCTCAGGGTTTATGATATAACGTCCATTTGGGGTTATATACCCAATAATGGTACAACCTGTCTTTCGTCTAAGGTCTAAATCTCTTATGGAATTACAGTTCAATTGACCTTGAAAGTCTTCAATTTCAACTTCCTCTAAATTCGTGGTATGCTCTCCTTCTACCGATAATTTATCCATAAAGGTCACTAAATCTGGCATAACAACTAATGAAGCCATGTGATCACCGCCTATTTTATCTGGCATAATGACTTTATTGGCTCCAGCAAATTCTAATTTTTTTACGGATGTTACTTGTGATGCTCTACTAATAACGAATAGGTTTTCGTTCAGCTGTCGGGCCGAGAGCACGACAAAAAGATTGACAGCATCATCAGGTAAAGCTGCTACTAAATATTGTGCCCTTTTAATTCCTGCTTCTAACAAAACCTCATCCTCATTTACATCTCCCTCAACAAAAAGCACCTCATCCTCATGTGATTCAATCAATTCTTTATCCTTTTCAATAACCACAAATGGTTTATTATAGGCTTTTAATTTTTCTGCTGCCTGTTTACCATTTCTCCCATATCCACAAACCACTACATGGTTTGATAAGCTTTTAATTTTATTTTTCACTTTCTTTTTCTTTAGAAGCTGCAGTGAATTTCTACTTAAGATATATTCTGATATGACCGAAATGGCAAAACCGAAAATAAAAACACTACTTACAATTAAAAATACGGTAAAAATTTGTGCATTTGCATCCAATGGACGCACTTCTGCAAAACCTACCGTCGTTATGGTTATAATCGTCATATAAACCGATTCGACCCATGAGAAATCGGCTATTAGACGATATCCCAAAACACCAACAAAAAATACCAAGAGCATTAAAGTTAATGCAATTGCAATTTTTGAACGAAATAGTTTATACATAACTATAAATCAAATACAGAAGTTCGTTTGGTATACACCAAATCTTTTATTTTCAACCAAAAAGCAATAAAAAGATATAACGCAAATCCGAAACCAAGAGTAGCAAACGTGAGGTAAATAAAAGTAGTTCTTACTACTCTTGCACGAATACCCAAACGCTCCGCTATTCTTCTACAAACCTCAAACCCTCTTTTTTGAAAATAATATAAGATGTCGTAAATCCAGCGCATGTTCAAAATTAGCTAATTCGATTTAAAAGACTTGCACCTACTGCACATTTCAAACATTGGTTCTTACTGCAGTATTCGTTATACAATTGAATCTTTGACTGACTTTGAAGTGCATTCTTTGTTTTCTTGCCTACTTTATCGAAATTGTTAATAATAGTATTCTTCTCAGGTTTCAAAACTGTAATCAAACTAACCAATTCATCATTAACATCTTTTCCATGTTTTTTGGCATAGCAAAATTTTAAGGGGATTATGGTATTTATAAGTAGTAGATCAATAAAGTCTTTTGATAAAGATTTTGAGCTGGAGCTCGATTCTTTTCCGAATGTGAAATGGTTATGCCAATACGAACTTGCTGATATCTTAAAAAAAGTCTGAATCTTTACTAAAGTATCAGCGTTCATTAGATCCCTAAACAAATTTTGCTGTGAACCATATAAATTTGCAATTTGAGATAGCCGAATTGTAGGAAAATTGTGCGGTCGCAATCTAAAAAATTCAGGTTTTTGAATTTGGGTGCCTGAAAGTTTAAACTTCTTGCTCTGAAAATCAAATTCCCTTTTAAGCTCAGAAAAATAATTATCGGTTATCTCTTCTTTATCGAACAATCCACCCATTCCAAACAAAACACTTTCAAGAGCTCTCACATCATTTTGAAGCTTACGGACTACTGAAAAATCTAAAGCCTTTGCAATTGATAAAAATGAATCTCCATTTACTTTTAATCCGAAATTCTTGAGCAACAAGGTAAATAACACCTTTTCCCAATCATTTTTTGAATCTTTAAGTAAATCAAAAATAAGCTTAGACTTTTGCTCTAATCTTTCAAAATACAGTCGTTGGAGCAAGTTGTCAAGAATAAAATCATCAACGTCTGCAAAATCATTTTCGCAGTTAACAAATTTGTGATTGCTATTTTTAAATAGCTTTTGATAAGAATCTAAAAGATTAGGAGTGACAACGTTTTTAAGTTCTAAAGTTGGTATTTCAGTCTTATCTTTTCTGAAAACCAAAACGTCATCTTCCCAGACCACATGAAGAATAACGTTATCATAGTTACTATCGGTTTCATGACCATGGGCATACCAATCAGAAGCTTTAATGTGCATTTCTACATTGCCTGCCCATAGTTGCCCTTCAACTTCAACTTTGGCGTTGAAAAAATCAGGACCTGAACCATGGTTATGTATTCCATAATTCCAAATTACCAGAGGTTCGCCTTTTGTCGTTTTAAGCTGTTTGGGTTGAACTTTATGGGTGTTCCATATAAAATGAAGTAAATCTTCACGCATTTGACTAAAATAGGAAAATTGATCACCAATTACCTGCGTAACTTAAATCATCATTTGAAACTTGGCTTAAATAAGCTCTCTTAATCTTATTGATTTGACGAATATGAAGGTAATCATGAGCCAACCAATTCTCTAAAAATGTTCTAGCAGAGAGCTCTCCTAAATCAGGATGCAAAATCTTATTGTTCCAAGAAGCATTTTTTAGACCTTTTAACCATGCGATAGAATTACTTCGTTCTTCTAAAAATTGTCGCGTAACCTTTTGAAAGTCTTTATTTAAATAATCATGCTCTAAAGGCCATGTTTTTGGACTAATAGGTTTTAGCAGGGCATTAGGTGCCTCCAAAGCATGTCTTACTCTTGCTCTAAAATCATAAACTTCCTCGTCTCGCAAATGGCAAGTGACCTCAAGCAAACACCATGAATCAGGTGACGGTCTAAACAAATGAGTTTCTTTTGTTACAGCAACTAAAAGAGTCTCAAATACTTTTTTATGTTGCTCCAATTCGGCTATGATGAAATCAGAAAACATTAAGGTTCAACCACCTCACCTTCCCAATTCATAAAACCACTTTCTAAATTATAGGCATTTTCTATACCAATACTGTTTAAAATAGCACAGGCTTGTCCGCTACGATTTCCAGAACGGCAATAGACGTAATAGTTTTTAGAAGTATCTAATTTCTGAATCTCATCCATAAAGCCCTGTCCTAAATAGATATCAATATTAGCTGAATTAGCTATATAGCCCTCTTCTACTTCTTCGGGTGTTCTAACATCTAGAACAAAAGCATTATCATCATTCTTTAATTGTTCCGCCCACTCTTCTTGAGTCAAATCCATCTTTTTTATCAAATTAAGTTTTTCAAAAATAAAAGTCCGAAGCAAAACTCCGGACCTAAAACTATTAATTTTTCTGATTATGCCTTTATACCGCATCCTATGGCCTTTGTCAAGGTCACTTCAATCTCTGTACCAGATAGCATTGCATCTACTGCATCTTCAACATATTTATCTTCCACTTGCGAAGCATCTTGATAGTTATCATCAATGGCACCAATGTAGCGCACCATATTGCCTGTCTCATTTTTTTCTAACAGAAAAACATGTGGTGTGCGTTGTGCTCCATATTGCGGATATACCTCTTGCCCATCGTCCAATAAATAAGGAAATGAAAATTCTTTTTCCTTGGCGCGAACCCTCATGGCATCAAAACTATCGCCAGGCTGGATATCAGGGTTATTAGGATTTATTGCAATAACAGGAACCCCAAGGGATTTATATTTAGCATCTAAAGCAATAATACGGTCTTCATAAGCCACCGAATAAGGGCAAGTGTTACATGTGAAAATTACTAAGAAGCCCTTCGCAGTATTAAAATCTAAAAGCGAAACCATTTCGCCATCAATGTTTTTTAAAGAGAAGTCTGCAGCAATATCCCCAATACCATATCCAGTGGCAGCAGGATAATCATTTACGCCAAATGATGAAAAAACAGTTAGTAGTAAAGCAAAACCAATTGATTTAAGTGTTTTCATTTTCTAATTGATAAATTTATTAAGTTCATTATTCAATTCCTCATAAGTAAACCCATGAGGGTAAAACGTTCTCCTATCTTTATTATAAATTAAGGTTGCAGGAATTCCCCCTTGCCAATCGGTATCAATTTTTGGAATCCAATCGTTCATTTTTGGGTCGTCTAAAATAACTACCTCTCCTTTTAAATCATTTTTCTTCACAAATGGTACTAATCTTTTCTCCCACATTGAGGGCATATCTAAACTTACCAAAATCATTTCAACACCGCTTGCTTTTTGTTCTTGATATGTTCTTTCAAAATAAGGCATCTCTTCGATGCATGGTTTACACCAGGTAGCCCAAAAATTTATGATATATGTTTTATCACCTTCTTTTTTCAATAAAGGCTCTAAACCGTCAAAGTCATAAATTGGAAAAGGAATATTAGAATTTGGAACTTCGACTTTAGTTTCTGTCAATAACTCTTCGGTGTTTTCTTTTTCCTTTTTAGAGCCGCAGGCAACAAAAAGCATTAAAAGGGTGAAAACTGATAAATACTTCATTTACATGGTATTGAAATCTAAAATTAGTCAATCCTACATTGCTTATAATTTTTTAACAAAAATTTATCGATTTCATATAGAAAAGAATGAAAAACAAATATACATTTGTATATACAATTGTTGTAATGACATGAATGTAGAAGAAATCATAAAAACGAATAAGACAATTCCATTGCAGACAAGGACGATTATTCACTTGTCTCTTGTAAGCAATAAGCTAAGTGAAGCTATGGGAAATGCCTTAAAGCCATTTGAAGTTTCACTACAACAATTTAATGTGCTAAGAATCTTAAAAGGTCAAAAAGGTACTGCTGCGAATTTATCCACTTTGAATGAACGTATGGTCTCTAGAATGAGCAATACTACAAGACTTGTTGATAAATTGATTTTAAAAGGATTTGTAAACAGATGTGTTTGTGAAACCAATCGTCGTAAAGTTGAAATTTTTATAACTAAAGAAGGAGAAAAAGTTCTGGACCAAATGAGTGACGTTATAAAAACCGCAGAGACTATTGCCGTTCAGAATTTTACCGAATTTGAATTGAAAGAATTAAATCAGTTACTAGATAAATTTTAGAATGAATAACATATTAGAAAATAGAACCTGGCGTTATGCCACTAAAAAATTTGACAGCACTAAGAAGGTTTCAGACAAAGATTTGGAACTGTTGCTTGAAGCAACCCGTTTAAGTTCATCATCTTATGGACTTCAACCGTATCATGTTTTTATAATAACAGATCAGGCCATAAAAGAAAAACTAAAACCAGTTTCATGGGGCCAATCTCAAATCACCGATGCTTCACATCTTATAATCTTTGCAAACCAGACCAATTTTGGTGGGGAACTGGTAGACGATTATTTGAACAACTTGTCAAAAGTTAGAAACGTACCATTAGAAAATCTAAAAGGGTACTCCGATTTTGCAAAATCAAAAATAGTTGATTTACCTGAAGAAGTTAAAACCAATTGGACCGCAAAACAAGTCTACATTGCTCTGGGCAACTTAATGCAAGCCGCCGCAGAACTTAAAATTGACACTTGTCCAATGGAAGGTTTTGAGCCAGAAAAATATAATGAAATTTTAGGGCTTATAGAAAAAGGATTGAATGCAAGTGTTGCGTTACCAATAGGATATCGCTCTGATGAAGATGAAACCCAACATTACGCAAAGGTTCGTAAATCAAAAGAAGAATTATTTACTTATATATAAATCAATAAACACAAATTCAATTTTAAAATCATGAAAAAGAACATTTTAAGTTTAGCCCTAACCTTAGTATTCTGTTCAACTGTAATCGCTGGACCCATTGACGGAGAAAAAAAAGAAGTAAAAACTGATGCAAGCACAGTAACTTGGAAAGCATACAAAGTAACCGGCTCACATACAGGAACCATTGCGCTTAAATCTGGTGCATTAGAATTTGACGAAGGCAAACTCACTGGTGGTGAGTTTACAGTAGATATGACCACTATTAACGTAACTGATTTAGAAGGTGACTATAAAGCAAAATTAGATGGACATTTAAATTCTGATGATTTCTTTTCAACAGCTTCTAACCCAACTTCTACATTAGTTTTCACCAAAGTTGAAGCTTCTGGAAAAAACTCATACAAAGTAACCGGAGACTTAACCATAAAAGGTATTAATAAGCCTGTGACTTTTGATGTTTCTGTTTATGGAAGCAAAGCTACTGCGACACTGAAAGTTGATAGAGCACAGTACAATGTAAAATATGGTTCAGGAAGTTTCTTTGAAAATTTAGGAGACAAAACCATTTATGACGAATTTGATTTAGTAGTTGACTTAGAATTCTAATTCATTCATAATCTTTGGAAGAGAAAAGAAAAATATCCTGTCAATTGGCAGGATATTTTTTTTATCACATTTCTTTGTTTGATAGTTTCAAATTGATTTCTATATTTGAACCAATGAAAATAATAAATAACACATGGTGGTGGAATAATTTACGACTTAAATCGTGAACTAGTCCCTATTGAAAAATATATAAAGGCTTGTCATCACGACAAGCCTTTTTTAATTTATAGCATTAATTATGGCTTTTAAACTTAAAACACATTACAAAAAAATTCTAGCGGATACCATCACACCTGTTAGTGTTTATCTAAAAATCAGGGATAAGTTCCCGAACAGTATTCTTTTAGAGAGTAGTGATTACCATGCGAATGATAATAGTTTTTCCTATGTCTGCTGCAACCCAATCGCATCAATCAAGGTTGAAGATGAAGTTATTACCAAAGAGTTTCCTGATGGAAGTCAAACAGAAATTAAAATTACTAAAGACATTGAGGTTACCCAAGAGATTGATTCTTTTGCCAAACAATTCTCCGTTGAGAATCAAGATTTTAAATTCATCACTAATGGCCTATTCGGGTTTATGGCTTACGATGCTGTGCGCTATTATGAGGATATAGCGTTGTCAAAAAAAGAGAATTCTATTGAGATTCCTGACATCTATTATGCAGTTTACCAGAACATCATAGCAATAAATCATTTTAAAAATGAGGCCTATCTTTTTGCCCATTGTTTTGAAAGTGAAAACAACATATCACAATTAGAACAGGTATTAAAAGTTCGAAGTTTCGCGTCCTATAATTTTTCAAAAGAAGGTGATGTCAAAACTAATTTAGAAGATGAGGCTTATAAAGAACATGTTGCATTGGCGAAAAAACATTGTCAACGGGGCGATGTTTTTCAATTAGTACTTTCTAGAAGATTTTCTCAAGGTTTTAAGGGTGATGAATTTAATGTATATCGAGCTTTAAGGTCTATAAATCCTTCACCATACTTATTCTTTTTCGATTACGGCGATTTCAAAATTTTTGGAAGTTCTCCAGAGGCGCAGTTGATTGTTAAAGGCGGTAAAGCAGAGATTCACCCTATTGCAGGAACCTATAAACGTACTGGAAATGATGAAAAAGACGCAGAACTGGCTAAACAGTTGGCTCAAGATGACAAAGAAAATAGCGAACATGTAATGTTGGTAGATTTAGCTCGAAACGACCTCAGTAGAAATGGAAACCTTGTCAATGTAGAAACGTATAGAGAAGTTCAATATTTTTCTCATGTAATCCACTTGGTTTCCAAAGTTACGGGTATTAAAAAACCTGATATTTCTACTCTAAAGATTGTAGCAGATACCTTCCCCGCAGGGACTTTAAGCGGAGCTCCAAAACATATGGCGATGCAATTGATTGAAAAATATGAAAAAACAAGTCGTGGATATTATGGTGGAGCCATTGGTTTTATGGATTTCAAAGGAAACTTTAATCATGCCATAATGATTCGTACTTTTTTGAGTAAAAATCATGAACTTCATTTTCAAGCAGGTGCAGGACTGGTCGCTGCCTCCGATGCCAATGATGAGCTTCAAGAAACTTACAACAAACTAGGAGCCTTAAATAAAGCCTTAGAAATTGCTGAAACTATTTAAAATGGGCAGAAAGATATTAATGATAGACAATTACGATAGTTTCACCTTTAATTTGGTTCACTATTTAGAGGATTTGGATTGCGAAGTTATTGTAAAGCGAAACGACCAATTGAGTTTGAAGGAAGTTCACTCCTATAAAGAAATTGTTTTATCACCAGGCCCAGGAATTCCTGATGAAGCTGGTCTATTAAAACCAATTATTGAGAAGTATGGTTCTAAAAAGCGAATTCTTGGAGTATGTTTAGGGCAACAAGCTATCGCAGAAGTCTACGGAGGCACTTTAGTGAATTTAGATCAAGTATATCATGGGGTCGCCACGACTATCAAAATTACAGAAGCTGATTATATTTTTGAAGGACTACCAAAGGAGCTTGAGGTTGGCAGATATCATTCTTGGGTAGTAAACACCGATTTACCGAATAATTTAGAAGCAACGTCTTTTGATGAAAATGGACAAATAATGTCATTAAAACATAAAGAATTTGATGTGCGTGCCGTTCAATTCCACCCTGAATCTGTTTTAACGCCACACGGAAAACAAATCTTAAAAAATTGGTTGAACAAATGAAAGAAATATTAAATAGACTTATCAATCATGACATCCTCGAAAAAGAAGATGCCAAACAAATTTTGGTCAATATTGCAAAAGGTGATTATAATGCTAGTCAAATTGCGGCTTTTTTGACGGTTTACATGATGCGAAGCATCACCATCGAAGAACTAGAAGGTTTCCGTGATGCTCTGCTAGAATTATGTTTGGCAATTGATTTATCAGCATACAATCCAATTGATTTATGTGGTACAGGTGGCGATGGTAAAGACACCTTTAATATTTCTACGCTTGCATCTTTTGTGACTGCCGGTGCTGGAATTAAAGTCACCAAACATGGTAATTATGGAGTTTCTTCAAAATGTGGAAGTAGCAATGTCATGGAGTTTTTAGGAATTAAATTCAGTAATGAAGCTGACTTTCTAAAAAAATCTATTGATGAAGCTGGTATTTGTGTATTACACGCACCCTTGTTTCATCCAGCTATGAAAAATGTTGCGCCTATCAGAAAAGAATTAGCGGTAAAGACCTTTTTCAATATGCTGGGTCCAATGGTAAATCCGGCTTTTCCTAAGAATCAGATGGTAGGTGTTTTTAATTTGGAACTGGCAAGAATGTATGGATACCTATATCAAAATACAGATAAGAATTTTACAGTACTTCATGCACTTGACGGATATGATGAAATCAGTTTAACAGGAAATACCAAAACAATTTCTAATGGTTCAGAAGGAATAATTACACCTTCTGATTTTGGACTAGGGACAATAACTGCAGAAGAAATTGTTGGCGGTAATGATATTGCCGATTCTGCCCAAATCTTTTTAGACATATTAAACGGACGAGGTTCAGAAGCTCAAAACAATGTAGTTTGTGCCAATGCGGGCGTTGCCATCGCAACAGTTAATGGAAGTACACCAAAGCAAGGTTTTGAAAAAGCTAAAGAATCTTTGCTAAGCGGAAGTGGATTGAAAGCATTAAAAGAGTTACAAGCAATAAGCGCCCAATGAATATTCTAGACAAAATAATTGCTGATAAACGAAAAGAGGTTAAACTTAAAAAAAGTTTAGTCCCTACTTCTCAATTGGAGCAATCTGTTCTTTTCGATAGAAAAGCACAATCGCTATCTAATGTTTTACGAAATAGCAAAACAGGTATCATTGCCGAACACAAACGTCGTTCACCATCAAAGCATACTATTAATCAAAATACTAATGTGGGTCAAGTCGCCCATGGCTATGAAAACGCAGGTGTTTCTGGTATGAGTATTTTAACAGATATCAAATACTTTGGGGGATCATTGGAAGATTTGATTTTGGCTAGGGCTTCTGTTGAAATGCCGTTGCTTAGAAAAGAATTCATCATAGATGAATATCAAATTATAGAAGCAAAGGCACATGGGGCCGATGTTATTTTACTAATAGCCGCCGTGTTATCTAAAACAGAAATAAAAGCATTATCAGAGTTGGCAAAAAACTTGGGATTGGATGTCTTATTAGAGGTACATAATGAGAAAGAATTACATAAATCTATCATGCCCAGTTTAGATATGCTGGGCGTCAACAACCGCAACCTCAAAACCTTTGAAGTTAACTTAAATATAAGTAAGAAGTTATCAGAAGTAATTCCTGATCAATTTGTAAAAGTATCTGAAAGTGGAATCAGTTCAATTGACGCTATTAAAGGCTTAAAAGAATATGGTTATCAAGGTTTTCTAATTGGTGAGAATTTTATGAAGACGGAAAACCCCGGGAAGGCTGCAAAAGAGTTTATCACTAAACTAGAAGTATGAAACTAAAAGTGTGTGGAATGAAATATAATCCTGAAGAAGTGGCAGCAATGCAACCTGATTATTTGGGCTTTATATTTTGGGAGTCATCATCACGGTTTTTTGATGGGGAAATTCCAACACTACCAGTTGAAATTAATAAGATTGGTGTATTTGTCGATGCAAGCATTGATACTATTTTAGAAAAAATAAAAAAATATAAGTTAAATGCAGTGCAGTTGCATGGAAAAGAATCACCTAAGTATTGCAAAAGTCTCCGCTATTCGTATAATACCCTAAAACAAGACCAGATTTTCGATTTGAAAATCATTAAAGTATTCTCGATCAAAGATGAATTTGACTTTTCGATTTTACAACCCTACGAAGAAATATGTGATTACTTTTTATTTGACACCAAAGGAAAATTACCAGGCGGTAACGGATATACTTTTGATTGGTCAGTTTTAAAAAACTATCCTTCGACCAAACCCTATTTTTTGAGTGGGGGTATCGGATTGGATAATTCAAAGCAAATTGAAGAATTTCTAGGTAGACCAGAATCAAAATACTGTTATGCTATTGATGTCAATAGCATGTTTGAAGAGGCGCCTGGACTAAAGAATATTGAGGATTTAAAAGAGTTTAAAAAGAAATTAACCGACAACTAATGAAATATCACGCTGACGAAAAAGGATATTATGGAGAATTTGGAGGAGCATTCATCCCAGAAATGCTCTATCCAAATGTGGAAGAATTGCGCCAAAAGTATTTGGATATCATGTATGAGAAATCTTTCCAAAAAGAATTCCATCGACTACTAAAAGACTATGTGGGTAGACCATCACCGCTCTATTTCGCGCAACGTTTATCAGAAAAATACAATTGTAAGGTTTATTTAAAACGAGAAGATTTAAATCATACCGGTGCTCATAAAGTAAACAATACCATAGGTCAGATTTTGTTGGCCAAGAGGCTGGGAAAAACTAGAATAATTGCCGAAACTGGCGCGGGACAACATGGCGTTGCGACTGCAACAGTTTGTGCCCTTATGGGTATAGAATGTATTGTATACATGGGTGAAATCGATATCACTCGTCAAGCACCAAATGTAGCACGTATGAAAATGTTGGGCGCAGAGGTTCGACCCGCACTATCAGGAAGTAGAACATTAAAGGATGCTACAAACGAGGCTATTCGCGATTGGATCAACAATCCTGTAGATACGCATTATATTATTGGTTCTGCCATTGGCCCTCACCCCTACCCTGATATGGTAACCAGGTTTCAATCGGTCATATCGGAAGAAATTAAATGGCAACTAAAGGAGAAAGAAGGTCGTGAAAACCCGGACTATGTTGTGGCCTGTATAGGTGGAGGAAGCAACGCGGCAGGAACATACCATCATTTTTTAGACGAAGCTGAAGTAGGTATCATCGCTGTCGAAGCTGCAGGTAAAGGTGTCGATACTGATGAAAGTGCTGCGACTTCGGCCTTGGGTAAGGTGGGTATTATTCACGGATGTAAAACTATGTTGATGCAAACAGATGATGGACAGATAACAGAACCGTATTCCATTTCTGCAGGATTGGATTATCCAGGGGTAGGCCCCATGCATTCACATTTATACAAATCTGGTCGAGCAGAATTTTATTCCGCTACCGATGATGAAGCAATGACCGCAGGATTGGAATTGTCACAATTGGAAGGTATTATCCCTGCAATTGAAACTGGTCATGCTTTTGCCATTTTTGAGCATAAAAAGTTTGAGCCTAAAGACATCGTCGTGATTAGCTTATCTGGACGAGGAGATAAAGATTTACAAACCTATATTGATTACTTTAAGCTGGCTTAAACCATGAATAGAATAAACCAAAAAATGCTGGAGGATAAAAAACTCCTTTCTATATATTTTACTGCTGGCTACCCTGCTTTAAACCACACGGCAAAAATCATTCAAGATTTAGAAAAAAGTGGTGTAGACATGATTGAAATTGGATTGCCTTTTAGCGATCCATTAGCAGATGGCCCGACCATTCAAAAAAGTTCAACCGCTGCATTAAAAAATGGGATGACCACTCAAACCCTTTTTGCACAATTAAAAGACATACGTAAATCCGTTTCTATTCCACTGATTGTGATGGGTTACTTTAACCCCATGCTTCAATATGGGGTAGAAGCATTTTGTAAAAAGTGTTCAGACATTGGTGTTGATGGTATTATAATGCCTGACCTTCCGTTAGATGTTTATCAAGATGATTACGAAACCATCTTTAAAAAACATAGTTTATTAAATATATTTTTAATTACGCCGCAAACAAGCGAATCTCGTATTCGTCAAATAGATGATGCTTCTGAAGGATTTATTTATATGGTAAGTTCAGCAAGTGTAACGGGTTCAAAATCTGGTTTTGGAAAGGAACAAGAGGCTTACTTTGATCGGATTGCTTCTATGAATCTCGCAAACCCACAAATAGTTGGTTTTGGCATCAAAGATGCAGAAACCTTTCAACAAGCTACTAGAACTGCAAAAGGAGCTATAATCGGTTCTGCATTTATTAAACATTTAACAACCTCCGGCAACAGTAACATAAGTGATTTTATAAAAAAGATTAGAAATTAAGTTGGTCATTTCATCATTTATATAACTCCCTTGGTCTTAACGGGAAGCGCTGTTTTATATATTTTCAAAATAGCTTCAACTCCATCTTTGAGGCCTTTTAAGTGCAGTTCCCCGTTATTTTTAGCAAGCATTTGCTTTACAATTGAAAGCCCCTTGCCAGAACCTCTTTCGTTAGAAGTACCTAACGTACTCTCGACATGCTCTCCGCGATTAACGAGGTTAAGCTTTTTAAGATCAACGGCATTTGCCTTGTTTTTGATTGAAAAAGAATAATAATCATTATGCTCGGCAGCTTTAACAACAATTTTCTCATCAGAGGGTGAGAACTTAATTGCATTGGTCAAAAGATTTCGCATAACAGTCTCAAAAACTTGTTTTGAATAAAACAACTTAAAGTCACTTGACAGCCCATTTGAAACTATTAGTTTTTTATAATTTAATTTCTCAGAAAATTGCTCCTTTAACTCCTCTACAACAGCTCTTATATCAAGGTGCATATAACTTTTAATAGTATCATCAGTTTGCATTGCCCAATCAAGAAGGCCTTCTAACATAACATATGTCTTATCAACTGACTTTTTAAGTAAATCAAGATTATTGTTTATATCTACCCTTGACTTTGAATTCTTTGTAATCTCAGCAAGAATTGAAATTTGATGAATGGGAGTCTTCAAATCATGCGCGATAATTTGAACAATTTCTTTTCTAAAACTAGTAAGTTCTTGCAATTCTATATTTTGCTTTAGACTAAGTTCGTTCTGCTCCCGTAAATCTTGCCTCATCAAAATTACTTTTTCGAAAACAAAATAGCTAATAGCCCCAACCGAAGAAATTAAAATGAATGCTAAGATAAATTTACCTAAAGCCATTTGTGGTACTAATAAAATACATGCAGTGATATATAGCGTATTATAAATAATAACCACCAGTTGATGATATGGTTTTTCAAATACAGCAAGCAATAAACCCATTACAAACACAATCATCTCTACCCTTAGAAAATATCCTTCAAAATTTGAACCTGAATCTTCTACCCTGAATGGCAGATAAATTGTTGAAGAAAGAATATTTATATATACGAGAACCAAAAACATCAAACTTGTCGACACCCAATTAACCTTCCAAATAATTGCGGTAAGTAAGACCGTACAGAATACAAACAAGTGTTTTAGCGAATATTTATTAAACCCTCCAATACCATATTCGGTAAAAAAATTAGTTGCTAACCCTGCTAATACTAAAAGAATCAAGATGTGAAAAATAACACTTGTACTACGTATAGGAACAAGCACTTGTTTATCTTTAGAAATTGAATTTAGGTAGGTCTCCATTTGGGGTTTTATTTAATTTCAAACGAATAACGATGTATTTTCTTACATTTTAATTTAACTTTTAGATGAAACACACTTTTGCCATACTTTTTGTTTTTTTAAGCCTTCATACTTTTAGCCAAATAAACGATTCTACCATAATAAAATCTCAAGTCGCCAAGGCTATTACTGAGCTTAGAGATTTTGTAGCGATACCGAATGACGCTCTGAATGGCGATGACATTGATGATAACATTTTTTGGTTAAAGAAAAAGTTTAGTGAACGTGGATTCAATACTACAGAATTAGAAACTGAAAATCACCCTTTATTTTTTGCTGCCCTACCTCTAGAAGATGACAAACCAACCATACTATTTTATATGCATTTTGATGGGCAATCTGTTGATGCGAGTAAATGGGATCAACCAAGCCCATATAATATTGTCTTAAAAGAACCCTCTGGAGATGATTGGGAAACACATCCATTTGATGATATGCTCGAAGATATTCCTTATGATTGGCGTTTGTTTGGTCGCTCAACTTCAGATGACAAAGGTCCTATAGTAATGTTCTTAAATGCTATTGACTTACTTAAAAAAGAAAGTACGGAAATGCCTTTTAACGTTAAGGTGATTTTAGATAGCGAAGAAGAAAAAGGAAGTAAACCTTTACCAAAAGCAGTTAAACAATATCGTGAATTATTAGAGGCTGACTTTCTACTCATAACTGATGGTCCAATGCATTCATCTGGCAAGCCGACTGTAGTTTACGGTTGTCGCGGTATAACGACACTTTCGCTAACCACTTATGGTCCTATAAAACCTCAGCATAGTGGTCATTATAGTAATTACGCCCCTAATCCCGGCTTTCAGTTAGCACAACTATTAGCTTCTATGAAAGATAAGGATGGTAAAGTTCTAATACCTGGCTATTATGACGGTATTCAAATTGATGATGCAATCCAAGAAGTATTAAAAAGTGTTCCGGATAACGATAATGAGATTGCAAATAAGTTAGCGTTTAAAACCGCGGAAAAAGTAGGCTCTTTTTATCAAGAAGCTTTGCAATACCCTAGTTTAAATATCCGTGGATTAGGTTCTGGTTGGATTGGTAAGGAAGCCCGAACGATAGTTCCTGAAAGTGCTACTGCGGAACTAGATTTACGATTGGTACCAGAATCGGATGGCAATCGATTAAAAAAACTAGTTAAAGAACATATTGCTAAACAGGGCTTTCAAATACTTAATCATATACCCTCAAAAGAAGAACGTCTTAAGTATGAGAGAATAGTAACCGTAAAAGAAGGTAGTGTTACCGACGCTTTCAGAACTGATTTAAACAATTCGTATGGGAATTTTTTGGTGAACACCATGTTAGAAAACTTTAATGAAGAGATCATTCAAATCAGAATCATGGGCGGCACTGTGCCAATTGCACCTTTTATTAACGAGTTAAAAATTCCAGCTTTTATAGTACCAATGGTGAATCATGATAATAATCAACATAGTCCCAATGAAAATTTAAAGATTGGGCAACTAGCATACGGCATACGAGCATTTTATGGATTGCTATCCTCTAAACCTTAATCAAAAGGATTGTTTAAAATGCCCATAACTTCGATAAAAGTATTTTAAGGCTTTTAAAACTTATTAAAAACTGAGTTTTAACGGATAACATATGCTGTGTAACCATATTTCATGGCGTTAAGAAGTTATTGACATAATTTTACTAAACCAAATCTAACCTACCACATGAAATACTCTACTATAGTTATTGACGATTCGTCAATTCAGCGTTTAGCAACTTCCTTTTTGGTCAAAAACCACACAAAACTAGAGTTGATTGGTTCTTATGCGAACCCTTATGAAGGAATCAAAGCCATTTATGATTATAAAGTCGATATCGTCTTTCTAGATGTATTAATGGATCAAGTTGATGCTTTTGAACTATTAGACAGTATTGAAATTAATGCTGCTATCATAATGAACTCTACATGGTCTCATTTTGCACAACCAGCATTTGAATATGGTATTAATGACTTTTTGATCAAGCCTATGCCAAAAAAACGGTTTGAACAAGCAGTTGATAAAATTATCAAGCAAATACAGCTCGAAAGAGAAATACAGAAACAAAGTTCTACATTCTTATTTTCTGAACTTCTATCAAATTTTAACTAAGGTAAAATATTAAGCAGAGTTTCTGCTTGCGTTGATGTTACCGTATAAAGATCTAGTTACAATTTTTTCGTAAAGTTCTTTATAAGTTGAATTCTTTGTGATTTCGTAAAGTGCATTTTGTTGAATTACTAACAACGGCAATACAATCTTCTCTCGAATCTTAACAGATTCCCTAGAAACCGCCTCATCTTCCATCAAAATTTTATGCCCAGATATTTGTAATAACATCTTCTCAGACAATTGACATTCTTGATCTAGTATATTCCAAAAGTCACCGTACTCTTCGTCTTCTTTCATATAACTGGTCAGGTCGAAATTCGTTTTTGCCAATGACATCATACTGTTATGCATCAATGCCCTAAAAAAAGGAACTTCTTTATAAAGCTTTTTAACTTCATTTAATCGTCCATTATCTTTTAATTTTTGTATGGCTGTGCCCAACCCAAAATATCCAGGTACATTTTGCTTCAACTGACTCCATGAACCCACAAAAGAAATGGCTCTTAAGTCAGATAACGTCAATTGCTTCTTGTTTCCTCTTTTACCTGGACGGCTACCAATATTTGCATTAGAATAATATTTAAGAGTACTACGTTGCTCTAAATAAGGCATAAACTTTTCATGCTGTTTTAAAGAATCATACTTGGCAAAACTTATCTCAGATAATTCTTCAATCAGTTCACGTTCAGAAGCAGATATGGTATATTCTTTTCCAAATAAATTGTTACTTAGACCAGCGGTTAATAATTGTTCTGCATTATGAACAAATTGTGCTTTAGTGCCATAAGTACTTGTAATAGTTTGTCCTTGTATGGTCAACTGAATCTCATGATTGGCAACATCTTTAGTTTGTGCAGCATAAAAACGGTGTGTTTTTCCTCCACCTCTAGCCGGTGGTCCTCCCCTACCATCAAAAAACTTCGCTTTGATGCCATTTTTACGGCACACTTTACTCAAGGTTTCTTTTGTTTTTAAAATAGACCAGTTTGCTTTCAGATAACCTCCATCTTTTGTGCCATCGGAAAACCCTAACATTATGGTGTGCGAATCTTTTCTGCGTTCTAAATGAGAGCGATATTGGGGTGTGTCAAAAAGAGTTTGCATTACTTCTTTTGAAGCATCCATACCTTTCATCGTTTCAAAAAGTGGTACAATATCAAATGTGATATCTTCTTCTTTCCATCCACACCATCTAAACAATCCGAATACAAAAAGCACCGAAAAAATATCTTCAGAATTACTTATAATATAACGATTACAACCATCTTCACCATTTTTGGCCTGAATAGTTTTTAATTGCTGAATATTAGTTATGGTATCTTTGACAATATCAATATCAAAATCTGATGGACTTAATTTGATTTCTTTCATCAACAACCAATCAGACAATTCTTTCTCACTTAATTCACCTAAACTTTTCTTTATTGCTCCTTTTTGTTTTAAAATGGTTTCAATAGCTAAATAATGCTTACTGTGGTCTTGACGGATATCTAAAGTTGCAAAATGCGTTTTAAAAATATGCACCTTATCAATTAGTTGATTCAAATCATCTAAATACAAAGAGTGGTAATGAGCTACTAACAATTTTTTAACCTCTTCTAATTTTTCAATAATTTCTGAATAGCTAACCAAAAAATTCTCTTGAAACATTGCCTTATAGAGTTTAACGTTCAATGCGTTCAAAGGATCTTGTAATGCTTTGAACGTTAGTTTTTTTCGCAATACTTTTAAGTCATTGTAGTAACACTTCATCAAAGTAAGACGAAGTTCATCAGCAACTTCATTGGTTATGCTTGCTGTTACGAATGGGTTGCCATCTCTATCACCACCTGGCCAAAAACCCAGCTTTATAATGTCATAATTGTTAAAATCAGTGGTGTGCGCATTTCTTTTAACATATTGAAAAAGTTCGCCCACAGCTTGATAATAGGTATTACGAAGAATGTAAATAATATTTTTTGCCTCATCTAGAGGAGTTGGTTTTTTAGCATTTATCAATGATGTTAATCCCAACTGTTGCAGGGTCAAGTCAATATCATCAATTCGGTTCTCATCAATCAAAGCACGTAATTCAGCAATAATATCTAAAACCGAAGGTGTGTAAAATTGTGTTGGGTGCGCTGTAAGTACAATTCTTGCACTGAAAGTGCTGAGCTTAGCGGAAATTTTATCCCAATCTTTGTTCTGATCTACCAATCTAAAGTAATCTTTAATTGTAAGTGAGTTCGTATATTCTTGCAATTTCGGAAAGGCAGCATCTTCAACACTATCGTATAAAACCACCTGACGTTCAACATATTGAATAATGCGAAACATAAAATCTAAGCGTTCTTTTTCCTTCTTAAAATCAGTATAGTTAGAGAAAAAACCCTCAAGAATATCTTGTGGCTTTTTACCCGCTTGCAAACCTTTCTCACATTGTTCAAAAAGCAATGGCACCAACATTCCAACATTTTCCATATTGGTGTACGGTAAACTCAAGAATAAGCTATTGTAGATATTAAACTTATTGGTAACTGATTTTTTAAACTCTGTTATACGCTTTGATTGTTGCATTTGAATAATTTACATTAATACCGACCAATAAAATTTTAAGCAAATTCAAAGGTCGTCATAGAATACCAAATCTAAAATTAAATTTTCGTCAAATCACATATTTATCACTGTTTCATCAAAACATAACACCTTAAAGTTCTATTATATAAAATGTTCTCTATATTGAAGTACTCTAAAGTTAAAAGTGTTGAAATTTGGATTCTTATCTTTTAAATCTTTATATAATCTTAAACTGCCAACCGCTCTGTTAGCCGCTCCTGAAGGAGCTATCAAAGAAACTGTTTTAATGGTCCTTTTTGTTTTAGGATGCTCAAATTGATGTATGCGAGGCACCACATTTGACACCACATTGTAACCGACACTACTTACTTTTAAATGCTTTCTGAAAAAATATTCAGGTCCGTTCTTGCTGTTCCCTCCTGTAAAAAGCAATGTTTCAATAGAAGGAAAATCTTCTAAATATTTTAAAATATTTCGAAGTCGTACATTTGCCATTCCTAAATCGGAAGCATCGATTTTTTGCCGTTCAGCACTATCCACAATATCACAAATTCCTATTTTATGGGTTTTTAAAAAAGCCTTTCGCTCATGAATCGCTTTATTATTAGTGGCAAATGTTAGGTTCAACTTAAAAATTTCATTCAATATTGGCCAAAGTTGCCCATCCCGACTTCCATAGCAAAAATTGACATCACCTTCTTTTAAATCGCCAGTCGAAAAACGCGGAGGTGGTAGCGTACCAACTATTACTTTTCTGACACCTTCAAAGAGAAAAGGTGGATAAGGATGTTTATGTAAAAACATTCTTCAAAGTTAAACCATAAATAGGTTTTAAAAAGATGGTCTTTTTGAACCACTAAGGAACAATTACCATGGTTTGAAAAACAAGAGGTTTCAGACCAAGTATGTGAAAACTACAAATGAAGTTTAAGAACTAAGAAAGAAACGTATTAAAAATAAAGTCTGCCCCTAAAAAAATCTAATCAATCTTAAAGTTCAGTACTATCTCACCTTCATCAGAAATAGTTATTTCATAGGTATACAAGCCTATTGGTAGTAAGTCAAGTTCTAGTTCATCAGGTGTGAAATTAAAATCTGCCGAATCTGTGCTTATAGAAAATGGCATTGCCTCGAAAGCCTCGTCATAGCTTAGGTATTCTGAAAAACCATCGGCTGGCACATTTTCATAAAATAAGCTGTCTGCAATTACTTCGACCAAGTTAAAATTGAGATTGCTATTATTAAATATTCTGATACTTGCTAAGGTCAGTTCATCATCTCTATCGGTACATGCAAATACCAATATTGTGACTAAACATAAAGCTAAAACTATTTTTTTCATATCTCACGCGCTTTAATTAAAGAACGCCATGTGATAAGATTTATTCTATCGAATAAAAACAGGCTGATTTTCTTTTAAGGTATGTTCTTTACTGTAGATATAATCATCATAGTTGAAACCCTTAATATCATCTAAAGATTGGGCATTTGTATCTAAAATATAACGTGCCATAGATCCTCTCGCCTTTTTAGCAAAAAAACTGATAATCTTAAGCTTATCGTTCTTCCAGTCTTTGAAAACTGGCGTAATCACAGGTACTTTAAGTTGCTTCCCATCAATTGCTCCAAAATATTCATTACTTGCTAAATTGACAAAAAGCTCATTATCTTCAAGCTCTCCATTTAAATGAGCGGTAAGATCTTTTTTCCAGAACTCATGAAGGTTCTTTTTACGACCAACCCTTAGCTGTGTGCCCATTTCTAAACGGTATGGTTGAATAAGGTCAAGTGGTTTCAAGATTCCGTATAACCCTGATAGGATACGAAGCTTATCTTGTAGGTTATCTAGCTTATCTTCTGAAATAGAATATGCATCTAAACCTTGATAAACATCACCATTAAAAGCATAAACGGCAGGGCGTGCATTCTCTGGTGTAAAAGGAATTGAAAAATCTTGGTTCCGTTGCCAATTCAATTGAGCCAAATTATCAGAAATTGACATTAATTTTGAAAGCGCTTTTGGTTTCTTTTTTACCAAAACTTTATTGAGCTTTTCAGACTGCTTCAAAAATTGAGGTTGACTATAGCTATCTGTCGGTAGTTTGGTTTCAAAATCGAGTGACTTAGCTGGGGAAATAACAATTTTCATTCTCAGTTCATTTTAATCAAATGTAAAACCAAATTCTCAAAACTTAGAGAATTTTTAAATGGACTTATCAATCAAAGAATTGACAAAATTGATAAGTAAAAAACATTAAGTAGCTTGTTTTGAATAATTACGCCACTTTTCAATGCAGTTCACCATATCTTGCGGTAACTCAGAATTGAATCGCATAAACTCTTTAGTAGTTGGATGCTCAAAACCTAATGTTTTGGCATGAAGTGCCTGCCTGGGCAGAACTTTAAAAGCATTGTCTACAAACTGCTTGTATTTTGTAAATGTAGTTCCCTTTAAAATCTTATCGCCACCATACCGTTCATCATTAAACAAGGTATGTCCAATATACTTCATATGCACTCTTATCTGATGTGTACGCCCAGTTTCCAATTTACAAGAAACCAAAGTAACATACCCTAAACGTTCCAAAATTTTATAATGGGTAACAGCCTCTTTACCTTCATCACCATCTGGGAAAACAGTCATTTGCAGTCTGTTTTTAGGATGTCTTGCTATATTACCTTCAATAGTTCCAGAATCATTTTCAATATTGCCCCAGACCAAGGCCACATATTCTCGCTCGCTTGTTTTCTCGAAAAACTGCTTAGCCAAATGTGTCATGGCAGCTTCGGTTTTAGCGACCACGAGTAGACCAGAAGTATCCTTATCTATGCGATGTACTAAACCCGGGCGGTTTGAACTGTTATTAGGTAAGTTTTCAAAATGAAAAGTAAGCGCATTAATTAATGTGCCAGAATAATTACCATGACCCGGGTGGACGACCATTCCTGCCGGTTTATTAACAACAAGAAACGCATCATCTTCGTAAACAATATCTAAAGGAATATCTTCCGGTACAAGCAAAAACTCATAGGGAGGATGCTCAAATAGAACTTTTACCTCATCACCAGCCTTAACTTTGTAATTCTGTTTTACAGTGGCATCGTTAACCCAAATATTACCATCTTTTGCCGCTTTTTGAATTTTACTTCGGGTAGCATTCTCAATAAAATTCATTAAAAATTTGTCTACGCGTAGAGGCTCCTGTCCTTTTGAAGCAATAAATTTAAAATGTTCAAATAAATCATCTTGTGACAATTCTGAATTTTCCGTACCGCTCATTAGTCAGATTGGGCTTGAATACGCGCACTGTTCGGAATAGTTCCGTTGCCGCAAATAAGTTCTACTTTTGAAGTTTTAGGTAATTTGTCACCAGGTTTTACATATTTTCCCTTGTGCTTCATCTGGTAAACCATGTCTTTACCTAATTCATCAACATAAGTCACACGCTGAACATCTAATCCGACAGCACGTAGCATAGAAGTGGCATTCCGTTGGGTCACTTGAATGATATTTGGTACAGTAACTTTCTTATATCCAGATGGATTTACCGTAAAATAAATCTTTCTATTGTCTTTAACTTTTGTGCCAGCAGTGGGGTTCTGATCTAGAATAGAAAACCTTGGATATTCTGGATTATAATTGGTAGAGTCCAAAACCTCATACCTGAGTCCAACATCTTCTGCTGTCTTACGCATTTCTTGCACAGACATTTTTGAAAAATCAGGAACTTCAACAAATTCTCCGTGATTGGTAGTTCCTTTTAACCATTGCAAAGTGATAAAGCATATTAAAATGACCGCAAGTAGTGCCAAGCCCAATTGTATTAAAAAAGTTTTACTCCTTAAAAAATTGAAAAAGTCTTTCATGAAAATTTGTTATGCTAGCAAATATAGAAAAACAGCCCTTTTTTATTTACTTTGGCACAAGCATAATGCAAAAGATGAAGAAAAATATTGCCATTATTATGGGCGGCTATTCTAGCGAATACGCCATTTCGATTAAAAGCGGTTCAGTGGTTGACAAACATTTAAGCTCAGAAAGGTTCAAAACCTTTTCTATTGTTATAAATAAAGAATCGTGGTATTATAAAGATAAAGAGGGAATTAATCATGAAGTTGACAAGAATGATTTTAGCATTTTTTTAGGCAATCAAAAAATAACCTTTGATTGTATTTTCAATGCAATACATGGTACACCAGGGGAAGATGGATTGCTACAGGCCTATTTTGAATTATTGAGAATTCCGCAAACATCTTGTAATCATTATCAAGCAGCACTTACCTTCAATAAGCGTGATTTATTGAGCGTTTTAAAGCCCTATGGAATCAAGTGCGCTACCTCTTATTTTTTAAATCTTGGTGACGAAATCAATGAACAAAAGATTATAGAAAAAGTTGGGCTTCCATGCTTTGTAAAGGCAAATAGAGCAGGTAGCAGTTTCGGAATATCAAAGGTATATCAGGCTGAAGAGCTAGATGCGGCCATAAAACAAGCTTTTTTGGAAGATGATGAAATCATTATAGAATCCTTTTTAGATGGTACAGAAATTTCTGTTGGAGTTATAACTTATAAAGGCAAAGTTACTGTGCTGCCCATAACAGAAATAGTTAGTGAAAATGATTTTTTTGATTATGAAGCCAAGTACCAAGGAAAATCTCAAGAAATTACTCCTGCTAGAATAACCCAAAACCAAAGAGAAAATGCAGAAAGAACAGCCAAGAAAGTCTATCAAGTATTGAAAATGAGCGGTTATAGCAGAAGTGAGTTTATTTTTATTGGTGATGATCCTTACATGCTTGAAATAAACACTACACCCGGTTTGACTGAGGAGAGTATTTTACCTCAACAAGCGCAAATAGCTGGAATATCTTTACCGGAACTATTTGAAAGTGCCATTGAAGAAGCGCTTAAAAATAATAATGTGTAATTTTAAGCAAATCAACTTTACCTATGAGAAAGGCAATTTTTCCGGGGTCTTTTGATCCCTTGACTTTAGGCCATTACGATATTATTAAAAGGGGTATCACTCTTTTTGACGAACTTATCATAGCCATAGGAATTAATGCAGATAAAAAATATATGTTTTCTTTAGAAGAGCGCCAGAATTTTATAGTGGATGCCTTCAATAATGAACCAAAAATTAAGGTATTGACTTATGAAGGCTTAACTGTTGATTTTTGCCAGAAAGTAGGAGCTGACTTTATTTTAAGAGGATTAAGAAATCCTGCAGATTTTGAATTCGAAAAAGCTATTGCACACACCAATCGCAAACTTTCTGAGATAGAAACTGTTTTTTTACTAACATCATCTGGAAAGTCATATATAAGCTCTTCCATTGTGCGCGATGTTATAAGAAACGGTGGTGATTATACAGGTCTAGTTCCAGACACCGTTAAGGCTCCTTGACAGCCCTACTGATAAACCGATTGTCTTTATTAATCTACCAGCCGGCCATCGGGTCTAAAGAATAATCCAAAACAACATCTTTTCATTACTTCACAACAAAATTTATATTTTGTAGTTTTATACTTATATTTTTGTAAGAAATTACATATTTAAGAATCCCAAATCTTAAACCTACATTTTGAAAACTGATACGTTAACCACACACAGCTTTTTAATAAAGCAATTACCGACCGCAACTGCATTTATCGACACTAATTTTAAGCTAATTTATGCTTCTGATAAATGGATTGAATATTTTAATCTAGAATATCATGCTAGCATAGATAAATACCTATTTGACTTATTTGTTGAATACGATGAAGAATGGGAAAATTGTTTGAAAAATTGCTTCAAAGGAAGTACGGAACAAGGTTTACAAAGCAAAAAAAACGACATTGGAGAAGAAAAATGGTTTGAGTGGT
The DNA here is from genome assembly GCF_031846445.1 of Croceitalea rosinachiae. Taxonomy (NCBI): domain Bacteria; kingdom Pseudomonadati; phylum Bacteroidota; class Flavobacteriia; order Flavobacteriales; family Flavobacteriaceae; genus Croceitalea; species Croceitalea rosinachiae. The sequence goes on from NZ_JAVRHR010000004.1 coordinate 47,221, forward strand.
CAAATGTTCCATGGTACGATGAGCAAGAAAATATTATCGGTGTTATTATTAAGACTGAAGATGTCACCAGCCGCATAACAAGCGAGCTAAAACTTGAAAAACTCGAAGATCTTTTCAAAGAACAAGCGGAAATATCAAAAGTTGGCACCTGGGAGTATAATCTAATTACTGAAGAGATAATATGGTCAGATATGACCAAAAAAATACATGAAGTATCAAAAAATTATAAACCAAATATTGAAACGGCGATAAATTTTTATAAACAAGGTCATAGTCGTAATACCGTCGCAATGTTAGTTCATAATGGTATTAAAAAAGGCGAGTCATGGAATACAAAATCTCAAATCATTACAAAAAAAGGAAAAGTGAAATGGGTAATTTCAGCTGGTAAGCCTTTATATAAAAATGGAAAAATAACACGCTTAATTGGTACTTTTCAAGATATTTCAAAAGAGGTTCAAGCTGAAATAAAAACAAAAGAAAGTGAACAGTTACTAAGAACTTTAATCGATAATTTACCTCTTAACGTGTACATTAAAGACACCGAATCTAAAAAAATACTAGTAAACAAAGCAGAGTGCGATTATTTGGGTAAATCGCACCCTAAAGAACTTATTGGCAAGTCAGATGCGGATATTTATAATAAGGATATTGCAAGTATTTCAAGAGATGAAGATCTGCACGTTATGAAAACCAAAAAGCCTATTTTGGCGAAACGCACAGTTAATATCAAAAAAGATGGTAAATCAACTTCATTTTTGACCTCAAAAATCCCTTGGTTAGATATCAATAATCAGAGTCAGGGTATCATTGGTATTAGTATAGATATCACTGATTTAATTCAAAAAGAAGATCAATTAAGAGATTTAATTAACGTCACGGCAATCCAAAATAAAAAACTAATCAACTTTGCCCATATTGTTTCCCATAATCTAAGATCACATACCGCCAACTTTTCAATGCTCTTAGATTTTTTAATAAATGAAAAGGAAGAAGATGAGAAAACACGTATTATGGACATGTTATCTCATGCATCAGATAACCTTATGGATACGCTCGAAAACTTAAATGAGGTAGTTGATATTAGTACCAACGTAAATCTTGAAAAGAAACCTATCGGACTTAATGAACAGATTACTAAGGTAGAACAAAGTTTGGCAGCCTTTTTACATAAAAATCAGGCTAAAATAACGAATCATATAGCAAATGATATAAATGTAAAGGCTATACCCGCTTATATGGAAAGTATCATCTTAAATCTAATGACAAATGCTGTTAAGTATAGGCATGCGGATAGAGACCCTCACATAATACTTTCTGCACGTATACTCGAAGATAGAACAACAATTTTCAGTATTCAAGATAATGGTCTCGGAATTGACCTCAAAAAATATGGGAAAAAATTGTTCGGCATGTACAAGACTTTTCATAACAATACTGATGCCAGGGGCATTGGTCTTTATTTAGTTAAAAATCAGATCGAAGCAATGGGAGGGAATATTGTTGCCACAAGCGAAGTAGACAAAGGTTCAACCTTCAGCGTTTATTTTAATGACAAAGATTAATTCAATATACATAATTGATGATGATGCCATTACTCTTTTTGGCATTAAAAAACTCCTGCGTAGAACTGTGGAGTGCAATAACATGTACGAATTTAAAAATGGGAAACTAGCACTTAATGCTATAATGCACCAAATAGAGCTAGGGCAAAGCATACCAGATGTTATTTTTTTGGATATTAATATGCCTATAATGGATGGATGGGAATTTTTAAATGAATTTCTTAAGCTACCTATTGACAAGAAAATTATAATCAATATTGTTACTTCATCAATTGACCCTTGTGATAAAAGAAGATGGATGGAGTATAAAGCCATTACAAAACACTATCTTGAATTTAAAAACAAACCTATCTTTTCGATTGATCTAGAAGACATTAAACGTATATATTTAGCATCTTAAATTTATTATTTCGCTATTTTTGAATGGTTTTTACTACACAATTTAAAACTTTCAAAGGCGACCATGCGGACTTTTTTAACTCTATTTACGTTACTTTTTCTTATTTCATGTGAAACAACCACAAACGAAGAGACCACTAGTTTTAAAACAGTTTTTGAAACTTCTGACGGATTGGAAACGGCCACCTATGATGAGGTTATTCAGTTTTACTTACAATTGGCAAAAAATTACCCTGAAATTAATGTACAGACCATCGGTAGCACAGATAGTGGGTATCCATTACATTTGGTGACTTTTAATTCGGAAGGAGATTTCAATTACCAAAAACTTGCCAATGACAAAACAATAGTCCTGGTCAACAATGGTATACATCCGGGAGAAAGTGATGGTATTGATGCAACCATGATGCTGTATCGAGACCTGGTTGAAAGGAAAATTAAACATCCAAATAATGTTGTTCTGGTGACCATACCTGTTTATAATGTTGGAGGCATGTTAAATAGAAATTCAACTACTAGAGCTAATCAAAACGGCCCGAAATCTTACGGTTTTCGCGGAAATGCCCAAAATTATGATTTAAATAGAGATTTTATAAAAGCAGACACGAAAAACGCGCAAAGTTTTATTGAAATTTTCCACCTGACAAAACCCGATATTTTTATTGACAATCATGTCAGCAACGGAGCCGATTATCAATATACATTGACACATCTATTTACTCAACATAACAAACTAGGTGGTGATTTGGGGCAATATCTGCATACTGAATTCATGCCCAAACTTGAGCAGAAACTTCAAGAATCTAATTGGGATATTACGCCATATGTCAATGTTTTTAATAGACCCCCCGAAACTGGTTTTACACAGTTTATGGACTCACCCAGATATTCAACGGGCTATGCTGCACTTTGGAATACGCTGGGCATGATGGTAGAAACCCATATGTTAAAACCTTATAAACCTAGAGTAGAAGGTGCCTACGAGCTAATGAAACAAATGATTTCAATAGCTGAAAATAATCATGAAAAAATTAAAGAGTTAAGAAATAAGTCCATTGAAAATTATTCGACCGCTTCTACCTATCACCTAAATTGGGAAGTAGACACTACTCAGACCACTACATTACAATTCAAAGGTTTTGAGGTAGATACTTTGATTAGTGAAATCACAAATCTACCTAGACTTAAATATGATAAGAATCGTCCCTTTATCAAAAAAGTTAAATATTCTAATTACTATGTTCCCAAGGATACAATTGAGGTTCCAGCTGCCTATATTATTAAAAAAGGATGGCAAAAAGTCATTGATCGTTTAGACTTCAACCATATTGATTACTTTGAATTGGACAAAGATACCACACTCTATCTCGAATCATATAAAATAAAGGATTACAAGACGAGAAATTCCGCTTACGAAGGTCACTATCTACATTACAATACTCAAATAGGTACTAGTGTGCAAAAAATTCAGTTGCAAAAAGGAGATTATGTAGTCCCTGCCAATCAAGAAGGGCTTCGATACCTATTGGAAACCTTAGAGCCTCAAGCACCAGATTCTTTCTTTAATTGGAACTTTTTCGATACCGTTTTACAGCAAAAAGAAGGATTTTCACCTTACGTTTTTGAAGATATTGCCCTAGAGATTTTAAAGCAAAATCAATCATTAAGGGATAGTTTTTTGGCTAAAAAGCAAAGTGATCAACAATTTTCAGAAAATTGGTATGCCCAATTAGATTGGATTTATAAACATTCTCCATACTACGAAAGCGCCCATTTGCAATACCCTGTATATCGAATTAAAAAAAGAAGTTCTGCTGAATCAATTCTCAAAAATTGACTTGTCCTCAAAGAGCAGTCTTATATTTAGATAAGAGTTTTCAAGCGCTTTCTTGATTTTTTTCGGTCCTTTCCACTTTACCTTAGTAATACCTTCATTTTCCTGAGCCACCAATGGTCCATCATAAGAAGTCACCATAGAAAACCAATAAACTTTTTTTAAGCGATACTCTCCATTTCTTTTAAAGATATGATAAGTGGTCTTTAAGTACTTATCAATATGAAGCCCTTTAACACCCGTTTCCTCCTCCACTTCTCTAATTGCGGCTTTTTCAATAGATTCACCTTTGTCAAGTTTTCCCTTTGGCAAATCCCACTTATCATTTCTATAAATAAATAAAACCTTTCCTTCTTCATTTTTGACCAGACCCCCCGCCGCAACTACAATAGGAATTTTACTACTGAACTTTTCAAGAATTTTATCGCTTGGGTCATAAATATATGCCTTTTTCAAAAGCTTTTTAGATAATGAAGTAATGGCATAATTAATGGCATCATCATCCATTAAAAATACATTACCAACGGTATTCTCTGGCTTCTCATTTGTTAAGATCAAGGGTGACTCATTAACAAAAACTTTATACATTTGCGCAATGATTTTAGACAAGAACAGCGCCAATAAAACTGCGGAGCTATTGCTGCAAATTAATGCAATAAAGTTGAATCCTGAAAATCCATTTACATGGGCGTCTGGGTGGAAATCTCCAATTTACTGCGATAATAGAATTATCTTATCCTATCCAGCCATTAGAAACTTTATACGAGAAGAAATGGCAAAACAGGTGGAAACTCTTTATGGAAAACCAGATATTATTGCTGGTGTAGCCACCGGCGCTATTGGAATTGGAGTTTTAGTAGCAGAAGCTATGGGTCTTCCTTTTATTTATGTCAGACCTGAACCTAAGTCGCATGGCAGAAAAAATCAAATTGAAGGACAGTTCAAATCTGGTCAAAACGTAGTCGTTATTGAAGATTTAATAAGTACTGGAAAAAGCAGTTTAAATGCAGTCAATGCACTACTAGATGTTGGTGCTGATATAAAAGGAATGCTTGCTATTTTCACATATGGTTTTGATATTGCTCAGCAAAACTTTAAAAATGCGAATGTAAAATTGAATACCTTAAGCGATTATGAACACCTTATAAATCAGGCATCAACAACAAATTACATAAAAGAAGAACTAGTACAAACCCTATTGCAATGGCGAGAAGCTCCAGAGCAATGGAACCAATAATATACCTATCACATGCATATTGAAGTAGCCAAAAAGAGTTTACAAAAAAATAACCAAGAAGTATATAACTTTCTGATTGACATCAAAAACTTTGAAATTTTAATGCCCGAAAACATTGATAAGTTTGAAGTTTTAGATGCAAATACTTTTAAATTCGCTTTGAGCGGAATGCCAGAAATAATACTTCGATTAAAAGAACAGCATCCGTATGAAAAGATTGTTCTAGGTGCTGCAAGCGATAAGTTGCCATTTACTTTAACTGTTAACATAATTGCAACTAGTGAAAATGAAAGTGAAGTTGGTTTGAGTTTTGAGGGAGAATTTAATGCAATGATGGCAATGATGATTAAGAGCCCTATTACCAATTTTATGGAAACCCTATCAAAAAATATGGATAAAATTGCTTAGTACAACAATTTGACCTCTTTTACTGCAAACTTCTTTAGCTGTTTATCTTCAGTTTGTATGACCAGTTTTCCATCATCAGAAAGTCCCTTTATTATACCTATAAACATGATATCACTTTTACCTATAAAGGTCGAAGGCTTATCTTTTCTAAATAGAACCTCTTCATAAGCAACTTTAAGGCTTTTAATTTCAGGAGTTTCTAACACACCTAGGCGAATCTTCAATTTTGTAATGATTCGCTTCATCAATATTTCTAAATCCAAAGTCTTTCCCAAAAGTAATTGTAATGAACTTACATTTTGCAATCCACTAAATCGAATTTGATTGACATTTAAGCCAATTCCTATGATTGATTTACTTACTTTATTTCCTTGTAAAATGTTTTCAATCAATATTCCACATATTTTATGATTTCCTGACATAATGTCGTTTGGCCATTTTACTCTTAAATCTGGTACTGACAACTCTTTTAAAGCATCAGCTAGAGCAAGTGAAACTGCGCAATTTAAGTAGACCTGATCAATAGCTTTAAAATTTTCAAATATTTTCAAGACGCTGAATGTTAGATTTTTACCCTCTTCAGAAATCCATTTCGCACCCGTTTGCCCTCGCCCATGGGTTTGCTTTTGGGTAATCGTCACGGTATAATCCTTTAAATGGTTCTGTAGTGCCAGTTGTTTTAAATAATGATTTGTAGATGTCGTGGCATCAAGTTTGATTAATTGCATTGAAGCGCTTTAAAGAAGACATTGAATGTAATGTTAAAAACGCAACGCGACAAAACAAAAAAGTAATAACTTTGTAGAAATCTAAAATTTTTGAATGCATAAGAGCAAAGCTGGAGCAGATGAACTAATTGCCTTAATATTATCGGGGATAGAGGAAGTAAAAGGAGTTGATATCAATTTACTTGATTTAAGGGAAATAGAGAATACCGTTTGTGACTACTTTATCATCTGCAATGGTACATCAAACACTCATGTAAACGCAATTGTGTCTTCTGTACAAAAAACCGTAAGCAAAGCAATTAAGGACAAACCTTGGCATTTAGAAGGCTCAGATAACGCAGAATGGGTCTTAATGGATTATGTAAATGTTGTTGTGCATGTATTTCAAAAACACATTAGAGAATTCTACGATATTGAGGGGCTTTGGGGAGATGCCAAAGTTACCATGGTTGCAAGCAGCTATAACAATTAAAAAATGGCAAAAGAAAACAATTCAAGTACCCCCAAGAAACCACGTTTTAGTTCATGGTGGATTTATGGTGTGATTATCGCATTGATCTTAGGATTTCAGTTTTTGGGCAGTAGTAGTTTTTCGAGTACAAAAAAGACTACTACTTCTGAACTTCAAGAATATTTAAGAAACGGAGATATCGCCAAAATATTGATTATCAGAAATGCAGGGCAAGCAAAAGTATTTTTGACCAATGAGGCATTACAAAAAAGTGTTCACAAAGATGTTTCCGAAAAACCTTTAATCCCTTCTACCGGAGTTCTACCTCAGTACATTTTGGATTATGGAGATCTTCAAAATTTTGAGAATGAAATAAAGAATATCAAAAAAGACAATAATCTAGATACTATTGTTGATTTTGATACGGAGAACAATGTGCTTGGTGATTTGTTACTATCGCTTTTACCTTTTGCACTTATCATTGGTATTTGGATATATCTGATGAGGAGAATGTCAGGTGGTGCTGGAGGTGGTGCAGGTGGCCAAATATTCAATATCGGAAAATCAAAAGCTAAGCTATTCGACGAAAAAACCGATACAAGAACATCATTCAAAGATGTCGCTGGTTTAGAGGGTGCTAAAGAAGAAGTTCAAGAGATAGTAGAATTCTTAAAAAACCCTGATAAATATACTTCGCTCGGTGGTAAAATTCCTAAAGGTGCATTACTTGTAGGGCCCCCAGGAACAGGTAAAACTTTATTGGCCAAAGCCGTAGCCGGTGAGGCAAAAGTACCTTTCTTCTCACTTTCAGGTTCTGATTTTGTGGAAATGTTTGTTGGTGTTGGAGCCTCGAGGGTACGTGACTTATTTAAACAAGCAAAAGACAAATCGCCAGCAATTATATTCATTGATGAAATTGATGCCATTGGTCGTGCTAGGGGAAAGAACAATTTTACAGGGTCAAATGACGAGCGTGAAAATACGTTAAACCAATTGTTGACCGAGATGGATGGTTTTGGCACTAATACCAATGTAATTGTTTTAGCAGCTACTAACCGCGCGGACGTTTTGGACAAGGCTCTAATGCGTGCTGGTCGTTTTGATAGACAGATTTATGTTGACCTACCAGATATTAGAGAGCGCAAAGAAATTTTTGAAGTTCACTTAAGACCAATTAAAACTTCAGAGACTTTGGATTTAGATTTTCTTGCCAAACAAACCCCTGGTTTCTCAGGAGCAGATATTGCAAATGTTTGTAATGAAGCGGCCTTGATTGCTGCAAGAAAAGAAAAGAAAGCGGTCAATAAACAAGACTTTTTAGATGCCGTTGACAGAATTGTGGGAGGTCTTGAAAAGAAAAACAAAATTATCACCCAAGGCGAAAAAGAGACTATTGCCTATCATGAGGCTGGGCATGCAACGGTAAGTTGGATGTTGGAACATGCTGCTCCATTGGTAAAAGTCACCATTGTACCTCGCGGACAATCACTTGGTGCTGCTTGGTATTTGCCTGAAGAACGTTTAATTGTTAGACCAGATCAAATGTTAGATGAAATGTGTGCCACTATGGGTGGTAGAGCTGCTGAAAAGGTCATGTTCAATAAGATTTCTACGGGAGCATTGAGCGATCTCGAAAAGGTGACCAAACAGGCTAGAGCCATGGTTACTATTTACGGATTGAACGAAGAGCTAGGGAATATTACTTATTATGATTCTTCTGGTCAAAACGAGTATGGTTTCTCTAAACCGTATAGTGAAGACACAGCTCAAAAAATAGATAAAGAAATCTCAAAAATTATTGAAGAGCAGTATCAAAGAGCAATTACCTTACTGGATAAGAATAAAGATAAACTTACATCTTTGGCAGAACGTCTTCTAGAAAAAGAGGTTATTTTCAAAGATGATTTAGAGAAAATCTTTGGGAAAAGACCATTCGAAAAAGATATTCAGGAAGCAGAAGCTGTTGTGACTGCTGCTTCTGAAGAAGGAAAAGACGAAGATAAATAGTTTTTTTCTCGGTATATTCTCAATCCATAAGGATTTAAATTTATATGGGTGTTTTTGACAAACTTTTCGGAGGAGGTAAAAAGGTTTCTAAGGAAACTGCAGAAACCCGTGGCGAACATATGCCCGATTTGAAAATACCCATTGATGAAAAATTTACCATCTACTTCAAGAAAAATGGAGGCAAATTTATTTATTGCGAAGATTTCACCGAAGTTTTAAATGCGTTGCAGAATATCATTTCTGAGAACAATTGGCAATCAAAACTCTTTTATACTCTTGATAAAAGAATTAATGAACGGTTTTCAACCGAGAAGTTAGGTTTCACTGACAATATCAATGAAAGTGAGATATTTTTTACCACATGTGAACATCTAGTTGCACACAATGGCTCAATTTTAGTATGCTCTAACCAAATAAAAGAAAAAAAGTTAAATGAATTACCTTCAAATCTGATTGTTTTTGCTACAACCAGCCAACTAGTGGATTCAATTAGCGAAGCCTTAAAAATCATAAAAAAGAAATATCTCAAGAAAATTCCTGATAATATTACGACTTTGAAACACTTTGAACTAACTCAAGAAAATAAAAATGATTTCCTTTCCTACGGTAGTGCCTCAAAAAATGTATATCTTTTGCTGTTAGAAGACTACTAACTCAATGAAAGAACTTTTAAGGCGGTTACTCACCGGAATTGTTTATGTTGTACTATTGCTATCAACTGCATACTTAAATTCCGATGCATTTGATTTTTTGTTCATGGCTTTTGGTTTAGGCTGTCTTTACGAATATAGGCGCATCGTTGGCATAAAAGGATATTACATTTTTATAGCCTATTTGGCGCTCTGGTGGGCTTATATTTACCTTATTCCTACCGAAACACCGCGACTTGTTTTATTAGGTGTGACTTTGTTAATTAATATTGCCTTGCTGCGTTATCTTTTTGTGCAGCAAAAAAAATACTTCTCTACTTTTGAGCTCTACCTTATAGGGATTTTCTATATCTCTGGTGGGTTCATATTCCTGACCATGATACCTTACAATGAAAATGGGTTTGCCAAATTTTTGATTATGGGAATCTTTGTTTTGATTTGGGTAAGCGATAGTTTTGCTTATTTGGTTGGCAAGTCCATTGGACGAACAAAATTGTTTCCTTCAGTTTCTCCCAAAAAAACCGTTGAGGGTTCATTAGGAGGTCTTATTTTTGCAATGCTTGCGGGTTATATATTATCGAAATACGAAACGAGTATTAATACAAACCAATGGCTAACTTTAGCCTTCATTATAGTGTTAACTGGTGCTTTGGGTGATTTATTACAATCTAAATTTAAAAGAGCTGCAGGGGTAAAAGACAGTGGTGCTATTTTACCGGGCCATGGCGGTATTTGGGATAGATTGGATAGCTTAATATTTGCTGCACCTTTTGCTTACTTGACACTTAAACTATTTTTTTATGTTTCATAAAGAAGGACAAAAAATTATCCTTACGGCTTTTTTTCTAGCGGTAGTTGTTATTTTGACAACACAAATTTTCGTTGAGTTGGATTGGTTACGAATTGTATTACAATTAACAATGCTAGTTGTTTTGATTTTGATACTTCAATTTTTTAGAAACCCTAAAAGATTAGTTACCCCAAATTTTGATGAAATCCTTGCTCCAGTTGATGGTAAGGTGGTTGTTATAGAAGAAGTGGAAGAAACGGAATACTTTAAGGAAAAGAGACGCCAAGTATCCATTTTCATGTCCCCTTTGAATGTCCATGTGACGCGTTACGCCGCCAGCGGTACTATAACTTTTTCAAAATACCATCCTGGAAAGTACTTAGTAGCTTGGCATCCCAAGTCAAGTACAGAAAATGAACGTACGACAGTTGTAATACATACACCAAAATTTGGTGAAATATTGTATCGCCAAATTGCTGGTGCAATGGCACGCAGAATTATAAATTATGCCGAAGAAGGTGAACAGGTCGTACAAGGTCAAGATGCCGGATTTATCAAGTTTGGATCTAGGGTCGATTTATTCTTACCTCTGGATAGTAAAATTTGTGTTTCATTAAATGATACCGTTAAAGGAGCAAAAACATGTATTGCTATGTTAGGTGACAAAAATGAATGAAGAAAAAATACATATCAAGTTTGAAGAAGCGGTAAAATATGTCAATGATTTTAAAGAACCATTACCTGCTGATTTACTATTAAAATTATATGCCTATTATAAAATAGCCAATAAAAACTACAACAATCCCGGCAGCAAAACCCCTTTAATCAATGCTTTTAAAGCAAATGCCCTTATTCAGGCGAAAAATATCGGTAGAAAAGAAGCAATGAAACATTATATTGAACTGGTAGATATGGAAATCAGAAATATCAAATAGGAACTTGCCGAGCTTTTTCATGATTTTCTAAAAAGGTAAAATAAACTCCACCAATAATAGTAACCATAAAATATACCAGCATCACAATACTTCCCCAAATAAAATAAGCATTCATTCCAAACCAATCACCCATCACAATAATTAAAATTATTCCAGCAGACGCTCGGAATAGCTCAATCCAAAAGGCATATTTTTTTCTATCCATTAATGTGCTATACCCGTAAATGCCAACAAATACAAAAGCTCCAAAAAGTAATAACCCATTAAAGCCAATTTCCGAATAATTATAAAACATAAAAAGCATCAATAAGGTACTACTCAACATTTGAAAAATTGCATAAACCTTAAGGGCATTTGTGGTTTTTGGCTGGTATTTTTTAAAATTGTAAACATCTTTAATTATAGCTAAAGGGTATTTTGCAACGACATCTATTGGGCGCCAGCCGGTTGGCATAAACCAGATTCGAAGTTTATCCCACCAACTTTTAGTGCGCCAAGCATCATTTAATAATCTCCATAAGTGTTGAAAATTAATTAGTATCGGATTCCAAGTAGCAGCTGGCTTTAAAACTCCATATTGAGGTGGTACATTTGGTAATTCTTCTTGAAATGTTCCAAACAATCTATCCCAAATTGATAATATCTGCCCTAAATTTTTATCAATATATTCAGGATTGATAGCATGATGCACACGATGTTGAGAAGGTGTAACAATTATATACTCTAACCATCCCATTTTACCAATATGTTGCGTATGATACCAAAATTGAGCAAATAAATGAATGGGGGCTAAAATCGCAATCACTTGTGCCGGAACTCCCAAGACTGCAGCAGGAATTAAAAGCAATGAAAAATAACCCACCAAATTAGAAATGGATTGTCGAAGGGCACATGCCAAATTAAATTCTTCGCTGCTGTGATGAATTACATGTTGATTCCAAAAAATATTGATATGATGACTCAGTCGATGATTCCAATACCCTGCAAAATCAATTGTGATAAATGCTAAAAACCAAACTAACCAAGTTGCTCTTATTTCAAATAGCGCTAACTTTTCCAACAAAAATGGGTAGCTGACCAAAACCAAAACCAGGCCTAATGAATCTTTTACAATATTGGTCAGGCCTGAACTTAAGCTACTGACCGTATCCATAACATTATGCTTTTGGTTTTTAACAAAATAACCATAGAGTATTTCAAGTAAGACCAAGCCCGTAAAAAAGGGAATGGCATACAATAAGGCATTTGCATAGGTCTCCATCTTGTTTACTTTATAATTTGTAATGAACTGGTCTCTTTCCAATTAGCTCGCGTAAAATCTGGAAATGGCTGTGGGGCTCCACCACCAGCAACCGAACGCTCACTTAATGGAGCAACAGCACTCCACAAACATCCCTCGTAAACATTCTGGTCAAGTGGCAGTCCTTTTTGTAAACATTCTACAATACGATAAACCATAATACCATCCATACCGCCATGACCACTATCTTTAGCTGTTTCATTTAAACGCTTATACAGAGGGTGATCATATTTTTCATAAAGGACTTGTAATTGTTCCCCTTGCACCCACGAGTGGTGGTCCTTGGTAATATCCTCTGCGCCACCTTCAAGAGCAATTCGGGTTGGAAATCCTGCTAAAACACCCTTAGTACCCTGTACAAGATTATGGCGTGTATAAGGACGTGGACTGGTTTCATCCCACTGTACCATTATTGTTTTACCCAATTGAGTTTTTATAATAGAGGTATTCAAATCACCGCCTTTAAAATCAAGTTCATTCCATTTATGACCTTTAGGATAGTTTTTCTCCGCGTAAGATGCCCTGCCTCTAGAAGGGGTTGAGAATGACACCAAACTACTAAATGTATCTTCTCCCCTACCTAAGTTCATATATTGTGCTACTGGACCTAAGCCATGGGTCGGGTATAAATTCCCGTTACGTTTTGAGTAGTGATGTGTGCGCCATGAACCGGTACCTCTATCTTGCTCCTCCATTTGCCAACGGAGTTCATGTATATAAGCTGCTTCACCATGAAGAATTTCACCCACAACGCCTTGTCGACACATATTTAGGAACATAAGCTCATCACGACCATAATTGACATTTTCAAGCATCATACAATGCTTTTGAGTACGTTCGCTTGTATCAACAATATCCCACATTTCCGAAATGTTTATTGCAATGGGTACCTCAACAAAAGTATGAGCACCTTGCTCCATACTTTCAATAGCCATTGGAGCATGGTTTTTCCAATTAGTTGCAATAAAAACAACATCTGGTTTTACTTCTTTGAGCATTCTTCTCCACTGATTCTCATCTCCAAAATATTCCGCGATGTTTTTATGTCTGCCTTCGTCAGCAACTTCGCGAACCCAACCAATTTTTTCTTTTATTAAATCTTCATAAATATCACAAACCGCAACTACTTCAGTATTTGGCAGGGCAGCCAAAAACTTTAAATGATATCCGCCCCGAGCACCGACTCCTATAAAAGCTGCCCTGACATTTTCTATTTTGGGCGCTGCAAAATCACCCATATATTTTTGAGCTATTGGTCGTTCTGAATTTGCTCCTAAATAGCTTGGCATTACAGAAACAGCCGCCGCCGAAAGGCTGGTTTTTTTAATAAAACTGCGGCGATTTAAATCTTTCATGAGAAAAGTTTAAGTTGAAAATAAGAAAAGTATTTAATCTATAGTTGTCTCGATTTGAACTATTATCGACTTGCTTATGGGCGTATTGCTTTTTCTGGCAAACTCATTAATTGGAACCAATACATTGGTTTCAGGAAAATAGGCTGCTAAATTCCCTTTAGGGATATTATATGAAATTACCTTAAATTGTTCTGCTCGTCTTAAGACTCCGTTGTAATTTGAAGTCAAATTAACCACCTGTTTGTCTTGAATTGCCATTGATTTCATGTCTTCAGAATTCATAAAAACAATTCTACGTTCACCATAAATTCCGCGATATCTATCATTCATATCATAAATGGTAGTATTGAATTGATCATGACTGCGAATGGTCATTAATATAAAATCGTTTTTCTTAAGCAGATGTTCTGCCAATTTATTCACCGAAAACTGCGCTTTACCGCCAGGAAGTTTTGAAAAATTACCCACTCGTGCATTATTTGGAAGATAAAAACCAGAACCTTTTGAACGTATACAGTAGTCTTCATAACCTTGGTATACCTCAGATATTTTATTTCGAATAAGCTCATAGTTTTCACCCAATCTGAGCCAATCTACTTGATGATTTCCTTCAAAATAGGCATTGGCCATCTCAGCAACAATGCTAGGTTCACTTTTTAAAGCTTTACTTATAGGTTTTCGTCCGCCAGAACTCTGATGCACCTTGCCCATACTATTTTCAACTGTGACAAACTGTTGGTTTCCCCTTACTTCGTCTAGTTCTGTTCTGCCAAGTGTTGGTAAAATGAGTGCAGTTTTTCCAGTAATCAAATGCCCTCTATTCAATTTAGTGGCAATGGAAACCGTTAAATCACAATTTTGAAGTGCTTTAGCAGTGTAATTCGTATCTGAGGCGGCCGAAACAAAATTTCCGCCTAATGCAATAAACACTTTGGCATGACCTTCATACATTGCTTTGATACAATGTACAGTATCTAACCCCTCTTTTTTAGGAGCTTCAAAACAAAAAACTTTTTTTAACGCTAAATTCAAAGGTTTTGAAACATGATGCATTATACCAACACTTCTATCACCTTGCACATTACTATGGCCCCGAACAGGACATGTTCCAGCTCCTTTTTTACCAATACTACCTTTTAAAAGCAATAGATTAACACACTCTTTGATATTATCTACTCCATTTTTATGTTGGGTCAAACCCATAGCCCAACAAATAATAATTCGGTTTTTTTTAGCTAGAAGCTCTACAGCTTCATCAACTTTTTTAGAAGGCACTCCGCAAGATTGAATTAGATCGGCTTCTGAATAGCTATCAAGATTAGAAATTAGTTCTTCGTAACCTGCTGTTTTACTCTTAATAAAATCTTGGTCAAAAACAGCTTCGCCCTCTCGTTCCTTAGACAATAACCGTTTCATGACAAGCTTTAGCAGGGCAACATCTTGATTGATTTTAACCTGAAGAAAAATATCGGTCAAGGTAGTACCCGAACCTAAAATTCCGTTTACTTTCTGTGGATTTCTGAAACGTACTAAACCCGCTTCTTCCAAGGGGTTAATAGCAATTATCTTTCCTCCATTATTCTTGCATTTTTCTAAAGCAGAAAGCATCCGTGGATGGTTTGTACCAGGGTTTTGGCCAATGACAATCACCAACTCTGCTTCGTGCAAATCATCTAGCGTCACCGAACCTTTACCAATTCCTAAAGTCTCACCTAGGGCAACCCCACTAGATTCATGACACATATTGGAGCAGTCTGGCATGTTATTGGTACCAAAAGCGCGAACAAAAAGACCATATAAAAACGCCGCCTCATTACTTGAGCGTCCTGATGTATAAAAAATAGCTTCATCAGGAGAATCTAATTTATGAAGTTCGTTTGCAATAAGTTCGAAAGCTGCTGCCCAAGAAATAGGTACATAATGCGCGGAGTTAGGTGGCAACAACATTGGTTCTGTCAACCGACCACTTTTTCCAATCTGCATGTCGGTCCATCTAGAAATCTCTTCCACAGAATACTTCTCAAAAAAAGTCTTGTCTGCCCGCTCTGGGGTTATTTCTTCGGCAATTGCCTTTGCACCATTTTCGCAATACTCACCGAGTTTAGAAGGTTCTTCCGGATCTGGCCAAGCACATCCTGGACAATCAAAACCATCTTTTTGATTCATGGAACTCAACGTAGAAAGTGATTTAAACAACCCTACTTCTTTGTTTAAATGCTCAAGAGTCTTTTTAATAGCCGCTGTTCCAGCGGCATACGATGAGGGCTCTGTAACTTTTAAATTAGCGAACTTAATATCACCGGTTGTTGATATATCTCGTTTTATCTTTTTTTCCATGTATCACTAAATCGGAACCTATCTTAGTTTTCCTTGAAGGTGTTAAACCAATTTCTCTTTAAAAAAGTCAATTGTTCTTTTCCAAGCAAGTTCTGCAGCTTCTTTATTATAGCGTGCCGTAGTCGTATTATGAAAACCATGATTTACTTCTGGATATACAAATGCTTGATAGTCTTTTTTAAAAGCTTTAAGGGCTTTCTCAAACTCAGGCCAACCTGCATTTACCCTTTTATCCAATCCGGCGAATTGCAACATTAAAGGTGCATTTATTTTATCAATATTTTCTTTAGGTTGACCCCCATAAAAAGGAACAGAAGCTGCTAAGTTGGCTATTTTCACAGCCATCATATTCGAAATCCATCCGCCAAAACAAAATCCTACAACACCAATTTTACCATTACAATCGGGATGGTTCTTTAAATATTCAAAAGCAGCAATAAAATCTTCTAACATTTCATTACGGTCTCGCTGCCTCTGCATCGTTCGTCCTTCATCATCATTACCAGGGTAACCACCTAGTGGTGTCAAAGCATCAGGGGCAATAGTTATAAAACCTTCCAAAGCACCTCTGCGAGCAGTATCTTCTATATACGGATTCAAACCTCTATTTTCATGTACCACGACAATTCCACCAAGCTTTCCTTCAAACGTATCTGGTTTAGAGAGCAAAGCTTTTATTTCTCCACCGCCTTTATCTGAGTTATACGTAATAAAATCAGAATCCAATTCTGGGTCATTGGGGTCAACTAACAATGTATCCAAATAATTGGGCATCATAAAGCTCAATAAGCTTGGCAATGTAATCCCACCAATGGCAAAAAGCGAAAGTTTCTCAATAAATTCTCTTCGTTGAATTTTATTGTGGGCATAGTCATCATAAAGGTCAAAAACCGCTTGCGGAATATCTTCTTTTTTCAAGGATTTCATTTAGGCATAGATTTTCTGTTTCTCCTAAATTTACGAAAAACAGAAAACCCCTACGCAGAAATCACACAAAAAGCATAATAAGCGTCAAGACAATTCCACCGGCAGTAAAATACAGGCCTTTCTTAAAAATTGTAGTATTCGGAAGAAACATCCAAAATGCAGATAATACAAAGAAAAGCAATGACATACCAAAAAAAACATTAAGAATGTACAGAGGATCGGAAGAAGTTGCCTTGTGCATATGGGCCATCTTATCAAGAATGTAAGGAAGCTTTTTAGAAGTATAGCTGACTTCACCTGATTTCGTGTTGTATGTGCCTTGTTCAAAATTTGCAGTATCTCCTTCAATCGAAGAAAAAGTCAGTTTCTTTATTTTGATTTCCTTACCTAGTTGTTCGGCATCTAAATTTGCTTCAACCTGTTTTTGGTTAAGCACTTCAACTTTTAAAAAATCAGTATTTCGAAATACTAGAACTACGCCACTTAGTGCATAAACGCCCATAATACCAGCTAGAAAAAAACCTAAGTATCGGTGGTAAATTCGTGCTTTATTGGATGCTTCTCTCTTTGTCATTTTTATTTAGACTAATTTTAAACAAAGAAAAGTAATTTCAATTTTTTTTCCTAGTTATTCAATAAAAAGTGTTACAAAAAACTTAAACCCCCTTCTCCATTTCGAATAACTCATGCAAAAGTTTCACCTTGATGTTATAGAAACCTTTTATGAAACTTAAAAAGTCTACGACAAGCTAAGACTGACAGCTGAAGTTAAGAAATTAGGTAGGTTGACTTTAATTTGACGTAGCTTTGTTCACTTAAATAGGTATGTGAGAAAAGCACTTCTTTTTATGCTCATCAGCACGGCATCATTCTCATTGATGAATGTCTTCATCAAGTATTTAGACCATATTCCTGGATTTCAATTGGTGTTCTTTAGGTCAATTACCTCATTTATATTTGCCACTTCATATCTATTATCCAATAAAATCAATGTTCTTGGCAATCAAAGAAAATTGTTATCCCTACGAGCAGTAGCCGGACTAATTTCAATGAGTCTTTTTTTCTTTTCTTTTAAATATTTATCTGTTGGCACAGCAGTTTCATTGCGCTATATTGCTCCAATTTTTGCAGCGATTTTTGCAGTATTTGTGCTTAAGGAAAAGCTCAAACCCATTCAATGGCTCTTTTTTTTTATAGCTTTCTCTGGGGTATTGATTCTAAAAGGATTCGACAGTTCGATGAGCAATTTAGGAATGACCTTGGTCATTACCGCATCTGTTTTTACAGGAATGGTTTACATTTTGATTCGAAAAATTGGTAAAGGAGATCATCCTGTTGTAGTAGTCAATTATTTTATGTTCTTATCAACGGTAGTAGGTGGGTCAATAAGTATTTTTAATTGGGTTTCACCACAAGGGTGGGATTGGCTATTATTGACCAGTCTTGGCGTTTTTGGTTATTTTGGACAAGTTTATATGACCAAAGCCTTTCAAACCGCACCAACAAATGTTGTTGCACCCATTAAATATACCGAAGTTGTTTTCACCATTGGTATTGGCGTTTTTTGGTTTGGCGACACCTATACCCTATTGAGTTTTCTAGGCCTGTTTTTAATTATTGGTGGATTGGTTGCGAATACCTTGGTTAAGAAGGATTGAGTATGAAACTATTCTATTTAACTCACCCCAAACTTGCCAGGCTCTTCTCCAAAGTCTCAATCTTCGCCTCAGCATCTGCTACTTTTTTACGTTCCATCTCCACTACTTTTGGTGGCGCATTATTTACAAAACGCTCATTCGATAGTTTTTTTTGAACAGATTGTAAAAAGCCTTTGGTGTATTTAAGCTCTTCATTGATCTTTTGAATTTCAGCTTCAAAATCAATTGCACCAGAAATAGGGATAAAATATTCATTACTTTTTACCCGAAAACTTAAAGCACCTTCAACCATATTATCTACAGATTCAATGGTAGAGAGATTCCCCAATTTGGTAATGATGGCATCCATTTTAGAACCTGAATCTTCTGTATTTAGTTCCATGAGTTCTAAAACTTCTTTGTTGGCAATGTTCTTTTCTTTACGAATGTTTCGCACTCCAGAAATCACCTCAGCAGCAAAATCAAATTCGGCAATCAGTTTTTCATCGAAAGCAACCTTCTTCGGCCAATCTGCAATACAAAGAGCTTGTTCTGGAGTTCGTTCTGCCATATGCTGCCATACTTCTTCGCTTAAAAATGGCATAAAAGGATGTAATAATTTCAGATTAGCTTCAAACAAATTAATTACCTCGGCTAAAGTCTTTTTATCAATCGGTTTTTGATACTCCGGCTTTACAATTTCTAAGAACCAAGAACAAAAATCATCCCACACCAATTTATAAATTGCCATTAGAGCATCTGAAATTCGATATTTACTGTAGTGATCTTCAATTTCAGCCAAAGTTTGCTGGAACTTAGCGATATACCAATCAATGCCGATTTTAGCTGACTGTGGCCGTTCAATATCGGCTACTTCCCAACCTTTAACCAAACGAAAGGCATTCCAAATCTTATTAGCAAAGTTTTTTCCTTGTTGGCAAAGAGCTTCATCAAACATTAAATCATTACCCGCTGCAGAACTTAATAGTAGCCCTACTCGAACCCCATCAGCTCCGTAATCTTCAATCAATTTTAAGGCGTCAGGCGAATTGCCCAACGATTTTGACATTTTACGACGTTGTTTGTCTCGTACCAAGCCTGTCAGATACACATTTTCATAAGGGCGTTCGTTTCTAAACTCATAGCCCGCAACAATCATTCGCGCTACCCAGAAAAACAAAATATCTGGACCTGTAACCAAATCATTGGTAGGATAATAATAGTTTACTTCTTCATTTTCAGGTTCGAGAATTCCACCAAAAACACTGATTGGCCACAGCCATGAAGAGAACCAAGTGTCCAATACATCTCCATCTTGTCGTAAATCAGATTTTTCTATTTTTGGGTTCTTGGATTGAGCTAAGCTAAGGGCTTCTTCCTTATTTTCTGCAACTACAAAATCTTCTTTACCATCTCCATAATAGTAAGCAGGTATTTGCTGTCCCCACCACAATTGGCGTGAAATGTTCCAATCACGAATGTTTTCCATCCAATGACGATAGGTATTTTCAAATTTCTTTGGGAACAACTTTACATCACCGTCTTTTAAAACGGCATTAATTGCCGGCTTAGCCAAATCTTCCATTTTTAAGAACCATTGATCTGACAACCTTGGTTCAATAACCGCTTTGGTACGTTCTGAAGTACCCACTTTATTGGTATGTTGTTCAGTTTTCACCAAAAAGCCTTTTTCTTCCAACTCTTTGGAAATCTCTTTACGAACAACAAAACGGTCTTGACCTTCATAATGAAGGCCAAAGGAGTTTAAAGAAGCATCTTCATTAAAAATGTCGATTACTTCAAGACTATGCTTTTCTCCTAAATTCTTATCGTTTTCATCATGGGCTGGAGTAACTTTTAAACATCCCGTACCAAATTCAATATCAACATATTCATCTTCAATTATCGGAATAACCCGTCCACAAATAGGTACAATAGCCTTTTTTCCTTTCAAATGGGCGTAACGTTCATCATTAGGGTTAATACAAATAGCAGTGTCTCCTAAAATAGTTTCCGGCCGGGTGGTAGCAATGGTTACTTTTTCATCTGAACCTGCTATGTCATAAGCTAAGTAGTATAGTAGCCCTTGCTTTTCTTCATAGTTAACTTCTTCATCTGAAAGGGTTGTTTTTGCCTCAGGATCCCAATTCACCATTCGATATCCCCTGTAAATCAAACCTTTGTTATATAAATCAACAAAAACTTTGATTACCGAAGCTGACATATCGTCATCCATGGTAAACTTTGTTCGGCTCCAATCACAAGAAGCTCCCAATTTTTTAAGCTGTTGTAGTATTACTCCTCCATATTCATCAGTCCAGTCCCAGGCATGCTTTAAAAACTCCTCACGCGTCAAATCTACTTTATCAATTCCCTCTTCCTTAAGCTTAGCCACAACTTTAGCCTCTGTGGCAATGCTCGCATGATCCATACCGGGCACCCAACATGCATTTTTGCCTTCCAATCTTGCTTTTCGGATTAAAACATCTTGTATGGTATTGTTCAGCATATGACCCATATGCAATACTCCCGTAACATTAGGTGGCGGTATTACTATAGTGTAAGGTTCCCTATCATCGGGCTTTGAAGTGAAAAAATTGTGTTGCATCCAGTAATCATACCAATGTTGCTCTACTTTACTGGATTCGTATTTTGATGGAATTTCCATTTTTCGGTATAGTTTTTGTAAAAGTAAGGTGGATTGAAGAATCAGAAAGGAATGGCGCTATGTTAATTTTACGCTATTCTTTGGCGATTGGCCAATCCTTTAAATACGAAACAAAAATAAGTAACGTTATTAGAAGACAAAAGAATTTTGGATGTAGGTTGAAATCAACTACTTTTGAAATTCCTCAAAACGAAAAAAAATGAAGAAAATAGTACTTTTATTATTTGTAGGTCTTTTGGCCGTAAGCGTAAAAGCACAGGACAAGACCGCTAAAATTGAATTCAAATCAGAAACCGTGGATTACGGTGAGATTGAAAAAGGTAGTGATGGTGTTCGTGTATTCGAATTCACCAATACAGGCGATGCTCCACTAGTTATCAGTGATGTAAAATCTAGCTGTGGATGCACCATCCCTAAAAAACCAGATGCTCCAATTTTACCTGGAGCCACTGGTGAAATTCAAGTTAAATATGATACAAAACGTGTTGGTCCAATTAGAAAGGCAATCACTGTTTCATCAAATGCAGATACGCCAACTAAGGTTCTAAAGATTAAAGGAACTGTAAAAGGTGAAGGAGCAAAATAAGATTATCGCGCTATGCAAATTAAAAGCCTTGACTTTCGTCAAGGCTTTTTTGTTTCAAAAATATCTTTTAATACGAAGGTAAAAAGCAAATCTTTGTTGTAACGCTCAATCTGTACTCGAACTCTTTTACCTTCACGTTCATTTAGCATTTGAAGGATTTCTTGAATTTTATAATCATGTATCTCTTTTCCGTTTATTGCAAGAATAACATCGCCTTCTTTCAAACCAGCTTCTTCAGCAGGGCTACCTGCTCTTATACCTGACACTACAATCTCAGGCACTAAACTCAAACGTGTACTGTTATCCATCAAAATTTGAACATTTCCAAAAGAGTCATTGTGTTCAGCTTTTACGACACCTCTAGAGTCTGCAATACGTTCAGCAATATAGCGAACCCCGTTATGTTGTAATTCAATCCCAGCTAAATTATATTGAAAAGGTCTATTGAAATAGCCGTTTTTGGAAAGTGTAATCTTGTTTCGAGGATAATCAAAGACAATATTGAACCTTTTAAGGACTTCGCCTCCAACACTACCATTTCGATCACCAAAATCTTTAATTGCGCTAAACGATTCTTTATATGGAAATGCAGCTTTTGCTTCATTCAATTGAAACATACCAATGCGAATGCCCTTCAATTTAGTTCGCTTTCCGAAAATGTTGCCACTTAATCCCTGCCCTAAAAAGTCTTCATAATTCTTTTCGGGAATATCTAGACCTTTATCTGGGTCATGAAATAACCACAATGCATCACTACTACCTGTATCAACCAATAACTTTACAGGAATTTCGGAATCATCTTCTTTTGTAACCGCTCCGTCCACAAAAGCCTTTTTATCTATTAAGGAAAGGGGCAGCGTTTGTTTTCTTTTAGAAGTTTTATATTGATAATCATTCGGGTTGTAAAGTTTCAGACTACTAGAGCTGTAATTGACCTCAACTACAAAATCTTTAAAAAGGTCATACCCAATAATACCATGAATTGGAATACCCAATGAAGTTGAAAAGTTCAAATCTCTATCTATAACCACATATAAGGCCTGATTGAAATTTTTGGCATTTCCAATCTTAAATGTATTCTTAGTCGATTTTAATGCCTGAATCGGATCTCCTTCACCCAGACCCTGCAAAGTAATTTCAGAAACATTATTAATTTGAATAGAATCTTGGTTGGTCAAATTAAAGAGAATAGGACTACTTACACCAGTATCAAGTATAAAAGAGAGTTTTGTGCCATTTAATTCCACCGGCACGACCATCAAATTATTAACCAGTTCAAACTTTATTTTTTCATACTTTTTCTTATTTGAGATATGAAATCGTTGTCCAAAACCGGAAATGGAAAAACAAAAAAACACTAAGGTTATATATGTAAGAACTCTATTCAATAGGCTTATTTATAAAGGGTTGTATCTATTAAAGGTAGGAAAATTAACTCTACTAAAATTAAATTTAACATTAACCCAACATACCAATTAATAAGAGCTTTTATTGTTTTGCAGATGCCTTTTCCTCATTTTTGTTAAAATTTATTTCAGAATGCCAAAAATTTCATCTAAAGGACGATTGATGCCAGCTTCGCCAATTCGAAAATTGGTTCCTTATGCCGAAGAAGCAAAAAAAAAAGGTATTAATGTTATTCATCTCAACATTGGCCAACCAGACATAAAAACACCCAAAGTCGCATTGGATGCCGTAAGAAACCATAAAATTGAAGTTTTGGCTTATAGTAGAACTGAAGGTTCGGATAATTACCGTGAAAAAATTGCCAATTATTATGGAATGCATGATATCAATGTGACCGCAAAAGATATTATAGTGACCACAGGCGGCTCGGAAGCCTTGGCGTTCACCATGGGCTCCATTTTAGATGAAGGTGATGAAATTATCATTCCAGAACCTTTTTATGCTAATTATAATGGTTTTGCCACAGCTAACGGAGTTAAAGTAATTCCTATAGTATCCGCAATCGAAACGAACTTTGCTTTACCTCCCTTTTCAGAATTCGAAAAAAACATCACTCCAAAGACAAAGGCTATTTTGATTTGTAATCCTGGGAACCCAACAGGATATCTCTATAATCACGATGAAATCAAACAGCTTGTTTCTCTTGTTAAAAACCATGATTTATTTTTAGTCGCTGATGAAGTCTATAGGGAGTTTGCCTATGACGGAAAACACCATCATTCCATTTTGAAAGAAGAAGGAATTGAAAATAATGCTATAATAGTCGATTCAGTTTCAAAAAGATATAGTATGTGCGGTGCACGGATTGGTTGTATTGTATCAAAAAATCAAGAAGTAATTCATACGGCATTAAAATTTGCCCAAGCAAGGCTTTCACCTCCCACATTGGCACAAATTGCAAGTGAAGCAGCATTGGATACACCACAAAGTTACTTTGACGACGTAATAACGGAATATGTATCAAGAAGAAATCTTTTGGTCTCTGAGCTTGAAAAAATCGATAATATAAAAATTGCTAAACCGAGTGGTGCCTTTTATTGTGTAGTACAACTTCCTGTTAAAAATTCAGACGATTTTGCCCAATGGCTTTTGGAACATTTTAATTTAGACAAAGAAACCGTCATGGTTGCGCCAGCGGGAGGATTTTATGCCACAGAAGGTTTGGGAATCAATCAAATACGGATTGCATATGTATTGGACAAAAAACAACTAGTACGCGCTGTGAAGATTTTAAAAAAAGGATTGCAACAATACCTTGCCAAGTGAATATTCTAGAAAATATATCCTTAAAACCATACAATACTTTTGGTATTGACGTTAATGCAAAGTCTTTTGTAGAAATCAATAGCCTTTTACAGTTACAAAAAGTATTGCAACTTTCTGCCTATTCAGAAAGGTTTATCATAAGTGGAGGGAGCAATATGTTATTGACTAAAGATATTGATGCCTTAGTCATGCACATTAACCTTAAAGGAATATCAATAGTTGAAGAGAATGATCTTGTGGTCAACATAAAAGTGATGGCTGGTGAAAACTGGCACGATTTGGTACTGTGGGCTATAGAAAAAGATTATGGCGGAATTGAAAATTTATCCCTGATTCCTGGTAGTACAGGCACTGCACCTATTCAAAATATTGGGGCATATGGGGTAGAGTTAAAAGATGTTTTTATATCCTGTGAGGCAATGAACATTGACACCTTAGAATTGGAAGAATTTTCTAAAGAGGATTGTCAATTTAGTTATCGGGACTCCATATTTAAAAATTCAGCAAAAGGGAGATATATTATTACCTCTGTATTACTAAAGCTTACCAAACAAAACCATAAGTTATTAACTTTCTATGGTGCCATTGAAGATGAGCTACGAAAAAAAGGAATCGTACACCCAAGTATTAAAAATATTTCTGATGCTGTAATTAAAATACGTCAAAGCAAACTTCCTGATCCAAAAAAGCTTGGGAACAGTGGCAGTTTTTTTAAGAATCCTGTAGTATCAAAAAAGACTTTTAAGAGTTTTCAAAAGAAAAACCCTGAAGCCCCTTTCTATAAAATGGAAAATGGACAATATAAAATTCCAGCGGGGTGGCTTATTGAACAATGTGGTTTTAAGGGTAAGCGTTTGGGTGATGCAGGCATACATGAAAAACAGGCGCTTGTACTTGTAAATTATGGAAAGGCAACAGGTGAAGAAATTTGGAGTTTGGCCTTGAAAATTCGGGAGGAAGTAAAAAAACAATTTCAAATCATTATAGAACCTGAGGTAAATATCATAAAATAACCCCAGTTACTAAGCAGTAAACTGGGGTTATACCAAACCAAACTAACCAAAATCGTATATACCTTAACTAAACTGTATCTTTTTAAACGCTTCCGTTGTAATCAATTTTATACTTTAGCGTTATTCTATTTACGAGTAAAAAGACAATTTGGATTTTTTTCAGTTTTCTTTATGACGTCATAACATTATATGAGCACATTATTAGAGAAGCATATTGTAGAATTATTACAAGAACGTGATGAAAAAGCGATTTCATTGTTATATGACAATTATGCTGACACCCTATATGGTGTTGCTTATAAAGTAGTCAAAGATGAAGATTTGGCACAAGACGTTGTTCAAGAGAGTTTTGTTAAAATTTGGAAAAAATCAGATTCTTATGACGAATCAAAAGCAAAACTGTTCACTTGGTTATTTCGAATTACTCGAAATACCGCCATTGATAAGTTAAGAAGTGTTAACACAAAATCTGATAAAGAAATCCAAATAGACGTTTCAGACGTATATAATTTAGGTGTGAACACCACACGACCAGAGTTTATGGACGTGAAAGAGCATCTTGACAAGATTGAACTTAAATATAAGGTAGTGCTCGATGCATTATTTTTTGAGGGCATGACGCAACAAGAAGCAAGTGAAGAATTGGATATTCCTCTAGGTACTATTAAATCGAGATTAAAAATCGGACTTAGGGAGTTACGCAAAATTTATGGCACATCAATGGTGCTGATAATGATAGTTAGTTTAATATCATGACAGAAAAAATTAAAATATTTTTGGATACTGATTTGTTGGAAAAGTATCTTTTAGGAGCTACTTCAACAGAAGAATCATTGCAGGTTGAGCGATACATTGCCATGTATCCTGAAGTAAGGGAAACTTATAATGAACTTCAAGAAAACTTGGAAGCATTTGCCAAATTGCACGCCTTAAAAGTACCTGTAGGTTTAAAAGATACTATCTTACACAAGATACGACAACAAAAAAGAGGTACTAGCAAATTCCTCAAATATGCAATTGCCGCGAGTTTTGCGGCTTTAATTTTTGCTGGTTCATCATATTTCTTCTACAATCAGAATAAGAATCTTCAAGAAGAAAATACTTTAGTTACCAATAAGATTAAGGATCTTGAGTTGGACATGCAAGTACAATTGGAGGATATAAGAAACCAATACATTGTACTGAATAACCCAAATACCAAAAAATACTCTGTACGAGGCAACAAAAAAGCCGAAGAACTTAAGGCAGTGGCTTATGTTAATCCTGTAAAAAAGCTTTCTTACATCAATGTTAGTAACTTACCGCAACTACCTGAAGACAAATGCTTTCAGATGTGGGCTGAAGTCAATGGTGAAATGGTCAATTTAGGCATCATCAAAGATATTGATGATAAAGATAAATTATGGGCTATGCCTTATGCAGATAATGCTATTGGCTATATTACTATTGAGCAACAAGGTGGCAATGCTACACCAACAGTTCAAAATATTGTCGCAAATATCAACTATTAGCAATTATCTAAAGTCATCTTAAACTTAGTTTTCTTCCTTGTTGATTTTGTATTTTTACAAAAAATTGTAGATGAAGTTGGTTTTACTTACCGTTGGTCTTTTAGCATTAGCATTCGCTGGCATAGCTATTAAAATTTGGTCAAAAAAAGATGGAGAATTTGCTGGCACCTGTGCCAGTCAAAACCCATATCTTAACAAGAATGGTGAAGCCTGCGGTTTTTGCGGAAAATTACCTGAAGAGCAAGATTGTAAAAAAGATTCCATGCCGGAGTTGCAATAGCAATCATGAATTTAATTAATCTCTTTTTTTGAATAAGGCAGAAAACAATCTTTTAGAAACAATTGCCAAAGCGAAAGCTGGTAATCAGATCGCTTTTAGCACCCTGCTAGATAGTTTTTGGAACGATGTTTATGGTTTTCAATTATTGCGCACCAAAAATGAAAATGATGCCGAAGATATTACAATACAAACATTTTCAAAAGCCTTTGATAAAATCAACACCTTTGATGAAAACTATGAATTTGGCACTTGGTTAGTGGCTATTTCAAAAAATCTTCATGTTGATCTTATAAGAAAAAGAAAAAAGAATATTTTGGCTGAACTTGAAGCCGGAAAAAACAGTGAAGTCCATAAAGTTGCTGATGAAAGCCCTTCAGCTGAAGATAACCTTATTATCGAACAAAACTTGGCCACTTTGTTGGGGCATATTAAAAAATTAAAACCCCATTACCAAAAAGTAATTAATCTCAGATATTTTAATGAGATGAGCTACACTGAAATCGCCAATGAACTTAACGAACCTATAAACAATATTAAGGTAAAGTTATTACGCGCTAAAAAACTATTGGCAGAAATTATTACCACCAAGTAAGCTCTTCCAGAATGGCTTCTAATGCACCTTTTCGTATATTTGTAGCTTAAATAAGCACTATGGGCACGACCACAGTTGAACATGTGATTCCACCAAAAAAAGGTAAACCCAAATGGTTACGGGTAAAGCTACCCACGGGTAAAAAGTACACACAACTTCGTGGCCTAGTAGATAAATATGACCTTCATACCATTTGCACCTCCGGTAGCTGTCCAAACATGGGAGAGTGCTGGGGAGAAGGTACAGCCACCTTCATGATTCTAGGAAACATTTGTACCCGTTCATGTGGATTTTGTGGAGTGAAAACTGGGAGACCTGAAAGCATTGATTGGGCTGAACCTGAAAAAGTAGCACGTTCTATAAAAATCATGCAAATAAAGCATGCTGTTTTGACTTCAGTAGATAGAGATGATTTAAAAGATATGGGGTCTATTATTTGGTCAGAAACGGTCAAAGCTGTTCGCCGAATGAACCCTGAGACCACTTTAGAAACTTTGATTCCTGACTTTCAAGGCATAGAAACACATTTAGATCGTATTTTATCTGTGCATCCCGAGGTTATTTCCCATAATATGGAGACCGTTAAACGCTTGACCAGAGAGGTACGCATACAGGCCAAGTATGAGAGAAGCCTAAACGTTTTAAAATACTTAAAAGACAATGGTGCAAATAGGACTAAGTCTGGTATTATGTTAGGCTTAGGTGAGTTTGAAGAAGAGGTTTTGCAAACCATGGAAGATTTACGTTCCGTTGGTGTTGACGTAGTCACTATTGGCCAATATCTGCAGCCTTCTAAAAAACATTTACCGGTAAAAGAATTTATTTTACCTAAACAGTTCAAAAAGTATGAAGAGGTTGGTCTAAAAATGGGGTTTCGTCACGTTGAAAGTGGTGCCTTGGTAAGATCTTCCTATAAGGCACACAAACACATAGATTAAAGCATCTCCTATTCTCGATTTGTTGTAATTCAATATTAAATGGCTAGACTTAAAATTGGCATCAATGGTTTTGGACGGATAGGAAGAACTTTATTCCGTTTGTTATCAAACTATAAAGAATTTGAGGTAGTTGCTATAAACGATTTAGCAGATGCTACTACTTTAGTCCATTTGGTAAAATATGACAGTATCCATGGAAAGTTTCAAAAACCAATTGAAACGCAGGGCAGCAATATATTTTTTGATAATCGAATAATTAGTGTTCTTAATGAACCCCATCCAAAAAATATTGATTGGGGTCAATATGGGATTGATTTAGTTGTTGAAGCATCTGGCAAATTCAAATTGCGAGAAGATTTAGAATTTCATCTTAAAAATGGAGCAAAAAAAGTGATTTTGTCAGTTCCACCATCAGATGATACAATAAAAATGATTGTATTTGGAGTTAATGAGTCTGCTTTAAATTCAAAAAACCATATAATCTCAAATGCTTCATGTACAACAAACAATGCCGCCCCTATGATAAAAGTGGTTAAAGAGCTTTGCGGAATTGAACAAGCCTATATCACCACTATTCATTCCTATACCTCCGACCAAAGTCTTCATGATAGTCCACATCGCGATTTAAGAAGGGCTCGTGCCGCGAACCAGTCTATAATTCCCACAACAACTGGAGCTGCGAAAGCGTTAACTAAGATATTTCCTGACTTAGAAGATGTTATAGGTGGCTGTGGCATTCGAGTTCCCGTACCAAATGGGTCTTTAACTGATATCACTTTCAATGTAAAAAAAGAGACGTCCATTGAAGAAATTAATGCTGCTTTTAAAGTAGTTTCTGAAAATGAACTAAAAAACGTACTTTTCTATACGAAAGATCCTATTGTATCCATTGATATAAACAATAGTTGTTATTCTTGTACGTTTGACTCTCAGATGACTTCGGTGATTGGTAAAATGGTAAAAATCATCGGGTGGTATGACAATGAAACAGGATATAGTTCAAGAATTATTGATTTAATGCAACTGCTTATAAACAAAGACTACATTTGAATTTTAAAAATTTACATTCGATTTATGTAAATCGTTCATTTACAATACTCTTTGCATTGCTTTTTGCCATTGGGCTTAGGGCCCAAGATTCCATTGCCAAAAATAAATCCATAGCTGATTATCATGATCAGGCAAGGTTTTACCGTCATCAAAATAAGCTTACAGAAGCATTAAAAGCGCTAGATTTAGCAGCCAAAATAGCAGAAGAAAAAGAGAATCTAAAATCTTTATTAGATACTTTCCACAAATTTGCACTTCTCTATTTAGAGCTAGAAGATGAAGAGACCACACAATTCTATTGGGATCGTGCTTCAGTTCTGCTAAAAGATATTGAATACCCTTATGGAGATGCGGTGCATAAATATATTGATGCTACTTTATTATTTAGATCAGGCAATAAGTTTCAGGCTAGACAAAAATTAGAAGAAGCCCGAAGCCAAAGTAATGATAAAAATCTATTGAACTATATGCTCTTATTAGAGGCTCATATTTTTTCTGAACTTGAAAATTTTGACGAGGCCTCAAAAAATTACAATGCATTATTAGTGAATTCAGATGAAAATGAACGGGCTTTTCTAGCTACACAATCAAATTTAGGATTGGCCAAGATGTATGAAGAACAAGACAATCTTGTTGAAGGCGTGAAGCATGCAGAAGCCGCACTTGAACTTGCTGAAAAACATAATTTTTTTAGAGAAATTTTAAGGGCTAACTCTTATTTAACCACATCATATGCCACTCTCAAAAACTATGACAGAGCTTATGAAGCACAAGCTAGGTTAATCGCAATCAAAGACTCACTGTTTGGCATCGAGAAAGTCAAACTCGAGGCGAAAACTGGCAATAAAATATTGCAAAACACCCAAACAAAAACCATTGAAGATTTACAAGCAAAAAATGAAGAACTTAGTGAATCGGCGAATAGATCAGAAATTATTGGAATATTAGCTTCCGCGTTTTTAACAATAATCTCAATTTTGGCGGTTTCTCTTTTTAGAAACAATCAAATTAAATTAAAGACCAACGATCTTCTACAAACTAAGAATAAAGAGCTGGAAACCGCCCGTGATGCAGCCATTTCGGCTATGGAGGCGAAAACAAATTTCTTGTCTACGGTAACACATGAGCTTAGAACTCCTCTTTACGCCGTTACAGGTTTAACACACTTATTACTTGATGAAAACCCTGCAGATCATCAAAAAGAGCATCTAAAATCATTAAAATTTTCAGGTGATTATCTTTTAAATTTCATCAATGATATTTTACAAATAAATAAAATTGATGCCGATAAACTTGAACCATTGCATATAGAGTTCAAGCTCAAAAAAGTATTGACCGATGTTATTGATTCTTTACAGCAAAATGCAAAAGATAATAACACCGAAATTATTTTGAATCATGACAGTAAGATACCGCTTCACCTTTTAGGAGATCCTTTAAAACTATCGCAGATTATAATGAATCTTGTTGGGAATGCCCTAAAATTTACTAAAGACGGAAAGGTTGAAGTTATTACAAGGCTCAAAGAAAAAGAAGAAGATAATTTAACTGTTTATTTTGAGGTAAGTGATACTGGAATTGGCATTTCTGAAGAACAGCAGAAAAATATATTTGATAGTTTTGAACAGGGGTCCGTTCAAATAAATAGAGAGTATGGTGGCACAGGATTAGGACTTACTATTGTAAAAAGCCTATTAGGTCTTTTTGATAGTAAAATACATTTAAAGAGTAAATTTGGTGAAGGAAGTTCTTTCTTTTTTGAATTAGAGTTAAAATCAGATGAGAATTCTCTTGAAGAAGTACCATTTGAATTAACTGTAGAAGATTTTGATTTTGAAGGCTTACATCTTCTAATAGTTGAAGACAATAAAATCAATCAGGTCATCACTAAAAAAATGCTAAATAAGAAGGGGATGTCAGCCGATATTGCCAATAACGGCAACGAAGCCATTGACGCGGCCAGCACCAAAAAATATGATGCCATTTTGATGGATATTCATATGCCGGGAATAAGTGGCACCGAAGCGACTGTTCAAATACGAAAGTTTGACCCAGAAATACCTATTATTGCTTTGACGGCAATTTCAATGGATGACAGTCTTGATGAATTCTATGCTGCAGGTTGCAATGCTGTAGTAACGAAACCTTTTAAACCAGAGGTCTTCTATCAAAAAATTGGAGAAAACATCTTTAAGACTAAGATTGAGGGTTAAGCTTAATAACTTTCTCCAGTTCAGATTTCAAAAATAAATCACCTCCATTCAAAAATCGATGCCTTACTTCTAAATAAAAAAGGTTTTCAACCTTTCCCTCAAGACGCATAAAATCTTTTTCTGTAGTAATTATATAATCATTGTCCTTGAATTTTGAAATTTCTTTTTTAGAAAAAAAATGATGATCGCCAAATTCAAAATGTTTAAAGACAACACCAATAAATTCTAGATATTTTACAAGCGGTTTAGGGTTTGCAATACCCGTAACCAAAGAAACCTGCTTTATTTTCAAGTCTTCAAAACTCAATTCCTCAGTTTTTGATCGCAATACTTTTGCATATTCGAAAGAACTAAAAAGAATAGTCTTTTCTAAGTTCAATTGCTTGATGATTTTATTCTGCTCGTCTTTTGGCAAACTATTTGGGCACTTTGTAACGATAATGACATTTGACCTTTTAGCTTGATTTTTAGCATCTCTAAGAGTACCTGTTGGCAAAAAAACATCCTTTACAAATAGATTATCATATGCGGTTAAAAGAATATTGAAACTAGGTTTTACCTTACGATGCTGAAAAGCATCATCTAATAGGATTAAATCAGGTTTTATACTATTTTCTAAATTCAGTATGCCATTGCATCTATTACTGTCGACGGCCAAATCAATCTTATCGAATTTTTTGTATATCTGAAACGGTTCATCTCCCAATTTTTCAACAGTAGATTGGTCATCAGCCAATTGAAATCCTTTCGACTTTCGTCTATATCCACGACTCAAAACAGCAATTTTAAAATCATTTTGCAGTATGTTTATCAGATATTCTATCATTGGGGTTTTACCGGTACCTCCTACACTCAAATTACCTACGCATATAGTTAGCGTTTTGAACGATTGTGATTTGAAAAAGCCGCTGTCATACAGGTAATTGCGCATATAAATTACGATTCCATACAACAAAGAAATCGGAAAAAGTAATTTACGAAGTAGTTGCATGAAGACGAATTTAGAATATTTTATCTTTATGGGCCTTAAAAAAAAGAAATGACGGTTAAAGATATTGCTGAAATACTTGAAGAGCTAGCTCCACTTAGCTACGCAGAAGATTTTGATAATGTTGGTATACTAGTCGGAAGTCCAGACCAAACTGTTGATGGAATTTTAGTGACGCTAGATACACTTGAAAATGTCGTAGATGAAGCGATTGAAAAAAAATGTAATTTGATTATCAGTTTTCACCCCATAATCTTTAAAGGCCTTAAAAAACTAACCGGAAGCAATTATGTGGAGCGTGTAGTTATGAAGGCTATTGCCAACCATATCACAATTTATAGCACGCATACCGCTTTGGACAATAGCTACCAGGGTGTAAATGCAAAAATTTGTGAAGTACTTGGGATTAAAAATGGAAAAATATTAATCCCTAAAAAGAAAACTATTAAAAAACTGACTACCTATGTACCAATTCGCGAGGCAGAAAATCTAAGAAAGAAGCTTTTTGAGGTAGGCGCTGGAGCAGTAGGTAATTACAGTAATTGTAGCTTTAGTGTTGATGGCATTGGCACTTTTGAAGCGAATGAAAATGCCAATCCAGTAGTAGGGGAAATTGGTAAAACTCGATATGAAAAAGAAACACAACTGCAAATCACCTACCCCAGTGACAATGAAAATATTGTTTTAAAATCACTTTTTGAATATCATCCCTATGATGAAGTCGCCTATGAAATTATAACTCTGGAAAACATAAACCAACACTTAGGCATGGGCATGGTAGGTGAGCTGGAAAAAGGAATGACTGAACATGATTTTTTAAAATATCTTAAGACCAAAATGAATACAAAAATAGTTCGTCATTCTGCTTTGTTAAAAAAATCGATAAAAACAGTTGCTGTATTGGGTGGCAGTGGTGCTTTTGGAATTAAAGCTGCCATTAATGCAAAGGCCGATATTTATATCACCGCAGATTTAAAATACCATGAATTTTATCAAGCTGAAAACAAGATAGTTATAGCAGATATCGGACACTTTGAAACCGAGCAGTTTACAAAAAATTTATTGGTTGACTTTCTTACAAAAAAAATTCCTAATTTTGCGATCACTTTATCAGAAAGTAATACTAATCCCATCAAGTATTTTTAACATATGGCTACAAAAACAGAAATCACTGTAGAAGAAAAATTACGAGCACTTTATGATTTGCAATTAATTGATTCTAGAGTTGATGAAATAAGAAATGTTCGTGGAGAATTGCCCTTAGAGGTTGAGGATTTAGAGGACGAGGTTCTTGGTCTTAAAACTAGAATGGACAAGTTAAAATCTGATGTTGAGACCATAAATTTTGAAATCACCGCCAAGAAAAACTTAATTGAAGAGTCAAAAGCCTTGATAAAAAAATATGCAGAGCAACAAAAAAATGTTCGCAATAGTAGAGAGTTTAATTCTTTAAGCAAAGAAGTGGAATTTCAAGAGTTGGAGATTCAACTTGCCGAAAAGAACATTAAAGAATTTAAAGCGCAGATTGAACAAAAGAAAGAAGTGGTTTCTAGTACAAAAGAAATTCTATCAGAACGAGAAGCACACTTAAAGCATAAGAAGAGTGAATTAGATGCGATTCTTGCGGAGACTGAAAAAGAAGAGACAGCTTTACTAAAGAAATCCGAACAATTTGAAGATAAAATTGATGAACGTTTGGTGAAAGCCTACAAGCGTATTCGACATAACGTAAAAAATGGTTTGGCTGTTGTTCCCATTGAAAGAGGAGCTTCTGGTGGTTCTTTTTTCACAATTCCGCCACAAGTTCAGGTAGAAATTGCCTCGAGAAAGAAAATAATTACCGATGAGCATAGCGGAAGAATATTAGTTGACCCTACTTTAGCAGAAGAAGAGCAAGAAAAAATGCAAAAACTTTTTAAGAAGCTATAACGCTCTAAACTTTATATAGTTTAAAACCATCCAAAGCTTGGATGGTTTTTTATTTTATAACTTTAAAGTATGAAAATTTTAGTACTAATCTGCTGTATTTTAATATGTCAAAATAGCCCTGCTCAAGAATTAAAGAAATACCAGTGGAAAAATAGACTCATAGTTTTAATTGGTAATCAAAACCATCCAAAACTAAAGAATCAAGAAGCTCTTTTAAATAAAAATGAAGAAGGGTTAAAAGAACGTGATATTTTGATAATACGAACTAACGACCGGTTACTTGAACCATTTAAACTAAAAAAAAACTTTACAGGGTTACTTTTAATTGGCAAAGATGGCGGCATCAAATTAAAACAATCTTTTATAGTTCAACCTGATGAGCTTTTTGCTCTTATAGATGGAATGCCCATGCGAAGAGCTGAAATTTCAAGAAAAAAAGGTTAGTTTTTTAGCAGCTCTAAAATCTTGTTCTCTACTTCTTTTGAATTCCAAATCTCTTCAATATTAGGTGTTTTCATAATTTCTTCCATGATTTTTTCTTGATTATCACCTATTTTCAGTGCTTCTTCATAAGGCCTATCTGAAAAAGTTACCCTACTATAAACAGGCACCCATTTATCAGGGTGTCTTTTTGAAAACCACTTTTCAATTTTTTTCTGCAACAAAAAAATAGGATAAGCAGTTTTACTACTCATCTCAACAAAGTTACGATAGCTCAATTCTGCTATAGCATCAGCATTTGGCTTTCTTTTTTCTTGGTACATAGAAAAGATGGTGTCCCAGTTATCGCCATGGTTTAAAATAAGCTCATTCAATTCATAAATATCTTCAAAACCAGCATTCATCCCCTGTCCATAAAAAGGAACAATAGCATGCGCTGAATCCCCCACAAGAGCAACTTTATTCCAATAGGTCCAAGGATAACATTTCATAGTGACCATGGCACTTGTTGGATTTTTGAAAAAATCTTGGGTTAAATTCTCAATTTCCTTTCTAACATTGGGGAAATAGGTCTTGAAAAAATCCTTGGCCTCTTTTTTTGTGGTAATTTTTTCGAAAGATACATCTCCCTCAAATGGTAAAAATAGCGTACATGTAAAACTTCCATCAAGATTGGGCATGGCAATCAACATAAACTTGCCCCTTGGCCAAATATGAAAGGAATTTTTGTCTAGTTTATGGGTGCCATCTTCATTTGGAGGAATCGTTAATTCTTTGTATCCAACATCAATAAAATCTTGTGAATAGTCAAACCTACTTCTGCGTTGCATCTTATGCCTGACTCGTGAAAAAGCGCCATCGCAACCAAATATCAAGTCATATTTATATTCTTTCCACTCACTTTTCTCTGTCTCACCTGTAAATACTTTGGTCTCTGGCAAATTTACATCCCATACTTTTTCATTAAACCTAAATTGAACACCTGCTTCTTCAGCAAAATCAATCATTTTTCTATTCAGTATTCCGCGAGAGATTGACCAAATAGCCTCACCTTCTTTTCCATATTTCTGAAAATACATTGGGGTATCAATTAAATGCATGGCACGTTTATCCAAAGGAATGGCTATTTTTTTGACTTCTTCTTCAATACCAACTACTTTGAGTGATTTCCAACCTCTATTGCTCATAGCTAGGTTAATAGACCTCCCAGAAAAATTAACAGTTCTTATATCAGGTCTTCTATCAAAAACTGTAATGTAGTGACCATGTCTTTTTAAGTAAATAGCCAATAAAGATCCCACTAGACCAGATCCAATTATAGCAATTTGCTTTGGGGTTTGCATTGTATAATAATATTAATTTCTTGAAGTAAAGACCCTAAATGTAATCAAATTCACTTAATATGCCTGATTAACAGAACATCCAAATGCTCCATTTTTACGTATATAATTTAAACTATTCCGCGAGAGCGCCTATATATAAAAAGTCCTTCACAATACATTGTGAAGGACTTTTCATTTTTATAATTCGTTATCAAACTTATTCTAAAATACCATCTACGATTCCGTACTTAACAGATTCCTCAGCTCCCATCCAATAATCACGATCAAAATCTTTCATTACTTTTTCAAAATCTTGTCCGCAGTTATCTGCTAATATTTTAGCTCCCAATTCTTTAGTTTTAATAATTTCTTTTGCTTGAATCTCAATATTAGAAGCTTGGCCTTGGGCACCACCGCTAGGTTGGTGAATCATTACTCTTGCATGAGGCTGTATAAAGCGTCTTCCTTTTTCTCCTACTGAAAGTAAAATAGACCCCATAGATGCAGCCAAACCTGAACAGACAGTTGAAACCGGACTTTTAATTTGCTTAATAGTATCATAAATAGCAAAACCAGAGGTAACATATCCCCCAGGACTGTTAATAATCAATTGAATCTCTTTATTATTTTGTAAATCAAGGTATAACAATCTATCTATTACGTGTTTGGCAGAATCATCATCTACCATACCCCATAAAAAAACTTTGCGCTCTTCTAGCAATTTTTCTTGAATAGCCTCTTGTACTTTTCCTTTTTTTGAACTCATCTTTTCGTTTTGTTATAGGGTATAAAATTAATCAAATAATTTATGATTTACTCGAGTAGATGAAATGCCTGGATTATAGAACACAAAAGAGTTAATCCGTTTCTTACAATCAAGAAAAACTTCAAACTTCACATACAAAACAGCCTGTTTCACAACAATTTATAAATATTGTTAAAACCCCAGCGTTCTTTTGTATTAATAGTAATTAAACGAATTTATCGTACTAACAACGTGAAATTTATGGGTTTTGCAGGTTTGGGAATACTTTTACTGCTGTAATTGATCCCAAATCATTACAACTCAAAATCTAAACTTGACCTAAACAAATTATGACGTTAATAAGTAAGCGTCAAAAAAATACGGTCAAGCTAGATTAAAATGAATTTCAAAATCTTGACCTATGAAGCTAACCACTACTTCAACTTTAAAGAAATCGCTTCTTTTCACAATTTTTATATGCTTTCTTTTCGCTGGGAACAATTTGTTTTCACAAGCCAATTCAATAAGAACAGGAGCAACTTTTAATTGGGCAGATACCCAAACTAATGTAAGTCAACCTGCTACTTTAGAATCCATTGACATCAATGGTACATTATATTCATCATTTGTAGTTCCCTCTAACTATGAAATGACAAGGTTAGGTCCTGGTGGTCATGGTTTCAATAACATTATGCAAAACGGGACTCAAATTGTTACTAGTAGTAATGATCCTAATTGGAATACAGAAGCCCTACTTGCCTATCAAGATTCTAATCTAAATCACTTTTTTGGTGCAAATAGTAATGGTGATGATTTTTGTGGTGATTATAATGCCGTTGCTACAACAGACGCTCAAATTCAAACAATATCCTACTCTCCTGGAATTCCATCTAACCCAGATGGTATACTGGCAGTAACGGAACGTGGTGGCAACAACTGTCTTTATATAGAAGTCTGGGGCATACCTAACGGAGGCGGTTCAGAACAGCAGTTAGGACAGACTTTTATACGCAATGAGTTTAATTTATATGGTGTTGGTCCCCAGCAACCTCCTACAACTAATTCGGATTACTGGAGTAGTGGAAGAAACAATGAAAATACACAGATCATTGCAATTGCCCTTTATGAATTATCCGAATTGGCACCCGTGGGTTCTATAATTACACAAATCAGATATTATGCGGCAACTTCAGATAATGGTGATGGTAAGTTTTTTATCATGCAGACCTATGCGCAAGATGAGTGTATTGATATAAAAATAGATAGAGACGGTAATGGAGACACAAGTATAAATGATAATGTACCAACTGGTAGTTCTTATTTGCTAATTTCAGGCACCTCAAATGGAACATTAACGCTAAACTCTGATGGCACATACAATTATCAACCGAATCCTGGGTATACAGGTACGGATAGTTTTGAATACCAAGTGTGCTTACCCGCCCCAAACCAAACTGTTTGTGATACCGCAACAGTATGCATTGGTATTGGACCAGATGCTTTGACCGATAGTGCGGTAGTAGAAACTAATTCTTCAAACAATAGAATTAATATTCTGGACAACGATATTTTTGGCAGTTCAGGAGCGCAAGCAGGCAATGCAATTACCAATAATACTAACCCGGAAAATGGCTCTGTGACCTTAAATAACAATGGTACTCCCGGCAATCCTTTGGATGATTATTTCAGTTATACTCCAAGTAGTGGTTTCACAGGTACTGATTTCTTTACATATGAAATATCGGATGCTGCGGGTAATACTGCTGTAGCAACCGTATTACTATATGCCGCACCAGATTCCGAAGATGATGATATTCCTGATCCATTAGACTTAGACGATGACAATGATGGAATTTTAGATTCAAATGAATCACAAGATTGTATTGACGATGATTATATACAATGGGGACTCAATAGTCCTATAGGAGGAAGAAGTGTTGATTTTGTTCAAAACCCTTCAATTGCAAATTGGCTATTAGCAAGTACAGGAAACATTATAACAGGCGCTGGACTAAGCAGTGCCTCACCTGGTTCTGAACTTCAAATTTCTGGTTTAGATGCCTATACCTATGAAGAAGCACTCGCCAATAATGAATATATAGAAGTTAGTTTCACTACTGGTTCTGATATTGCAGATCCTATGATAGAAAGACTAGGAGTGAATTGGTATCAAAATTCTGATGGTTTTACAGAAGGAAATTCTTATGATGCCGCAATAGCGATATCATCTGATAATTTTGGTACCTACCATCTACTAAATACTGATGTTCAAGTACACTATCCTTCAAATGGAGTTTCCGAATTTTTTGATTTATTGCCTTCGGGTGTCACTTATCAACTTGAAGAAAATACTACATATACTTTAAGGTACTATGCTTATAATCAAACTAACGATGGTAATGTTGCTTACTCTGTTTATGATGACTTTACCATTCGTTTTTCTGCATGCCAAGAAATGAACACAGATGGGGATAGTCTACCAAATCATTTAGACTCAGATTCTGATAATGATGGATGTGCAGATGTAATTGAAGCTGGACATTCTGATGATGATAATGATAATTATTTAGGAAATAGCCCTTATACTGTTGATAATACTGGTTTAGTTACTGGACAAGGTGGCTATACAGGAACTACAGGAAATGAAACTACTGCGACACAGATTGTTTTAAATAATTCCCCTGCCAATCAAATGGTCAATAATGGCGGTGCGGTAAGCTTTTCAATTGATTTAAATGCTAGCAACACCACAACTTTTTCTTCAGGATCACCTAATTATGGAAGCGGAACTAATAGTTCAGGTCAACTACAATACCAGTGGCAAGAAAATGGAATAAATCTGAGTAATAGCGGTGTTTATTCTGGTGTGAATACATCATCACTTACAATTTCAAATACCTCTGGATTGGACAATAATGTTTATAATGTAATCGTCACACATTTAGACAATCTATGCTTTTCTTTAGAAAGATCAGCAACACTTAGCATAACACCAGAAATAACCATTAACGATTCTTCCACTGTTGAAGGAACCAATAATGTGTTTACCATTACTTCCTCTGCCGCTATTAGCCAGGATGTTGTTTTTAATATTGGCTACACCAATATCAGTACAACTACTGCAGATTACAGCGGTCCGAATACTATTTCGCTTCCTGCCAATAGTACTAGTATTTCTTTTAATGTTGCGGCAGTTGACGATATTCTTATCGAACCAACAGAAAGTCATGAAGTCAATATTTCTTTTGCTTCGGGGGGAACAGTAAATATTACCGACAATCAAGGTATTGGGGAAATTTTGGATAATGACGGTTCTGGAATAACCATCAATCTTTCT
>NZ_JAVRHR010000005.1:0-69929 GCF_031846445.1 Croceitalea rosinachiae
GTCACAGTCCGCAGCTGCCCATATCGCGTTCCCGGCATCATAGTCCGTGTAACCGGCAGCCTGGACAGGGCTGCAGGGATTGTTTTCATCAGTGCCTAGGTTTACTTCCTCAAAATCAAGAATACCGTCCCCATCGGTATCATCAGAAACATTTATGATTACTTGATCTGTGAATCCGCCATCTTGTGTGGTTATGGTAATCATTGTTGTGCCCGACGCCAGTGCCGTGACCAAACCTGAGTTGGTGACAGTCGCTATTAAAGAATCATCACTTGTCCATTCCACTGTTGGATCCGATGCATTAGCAGGCACAACGTTTGCACTAAGTGTAAACGTCTGACCGGTTTCGATGGTTACCTCACTCTCAACGATGTCAACCCCCGTCACCACAATGTTAGAAGTAAGTGGATCTGGTACAGCACCCCCATTTATAAAGTAGGCAGCCCTTAAGCACATAAATTCAGACAATTCGTCTTCCCCTCGTGACGAAGGATGGACCTCATCAAAAGGGACAGCTGTCAAGTCAAAATACGTATTAAAGTTTTGAAGGCTAAAGTTGTAAATGTCCACAATGGGGTTCCCATCAATATTCATCTGCTCAGGCCAATTTGCAGCGATTTTTGGAATAAGAATATCTTCATTGTAT
Source organism: Croceitalea rosinachiae (assembly GCF_031846445.1). Lineage (NCBI taxonomy): Bacteria > Pseudomonadati > Bacteroidota > Flavobacteriia > Flavobacteriales > Flavobacteriaceae > Croceitalea > Croceitalea rosinachiae. The sequence goes on from NZ_JAVRHR010000005.1 coordinate 647, forward strand.
GGCAGACTACCCAACTCCTGATTATTGACCAAATCCTCAACTGGATAATCATAAAGACGAAACGTTAAGGGCATGATGACCACGTCACTTCTTCTGGCCGTTGGAATAGAGGCAATTAGGGCATCATAATCATCGCTTATTTCTTGTAATTGTGCTGGCGTGGCGGTACCATAGGGCCTAGTGGCCGTTACATTATTACCCCCAATATGTATCATAAAAAGTGTATTGGAGGGATGCGTTGAAATCGCGGTAGCTACTTCTGGAATGATATCATCTATGGCATCTCCTGCAAAACCATAGCCATACACATCTACATTGACCCCCAGTGCATTCCATTGGTTTGTTCTTGCAGTATTTGGATTATTAATATCCCTGTCATAGACAAACTCCATAATTGACGCGCCAATAACCACCACTTTATCGTATTGACCGTAAAAAGGAAGTGAGCAAAAAACTGTAAAAAGTAGAATTAACCTAACAGTTTTCATAAATTTTTAATTCGGGGGTTATTTTTTTGTAAAAATAATTTGTCATTACGCTTGCTAAAAATAAAAGCAGTTCAACTTGTTATTTAATCGATGATTGGTAAATTTTAAGACCAAACTTAATTCGTGTATTTAAATGCCATTCTAGAATCAAAATTCATTGACAAATTTGAAATGATTTTCAAACCTTCGAATAAAATGAGTATTCTAAGTTTTAACTACAGAAAATTCAGATCTTCTATTCTGCTTATGCTTCTCTTCGGAGCAAGGAGTTACATTATTACATTCATTTGTCAAATTTGCTTCTCCTTTAGCTTCGCTTTGAATTCTATCAGAAGGCACTCCTTTTTCACTTAAATAGCTTAAAGTTCTATCAAGTCGTCGCTCAGATAACCAGAGGTTATATTTATCTGTGCCTCTCGAGTCAGTATGTGACGATATTTTTATAATCAGTGTAGGGTTATCAGTCAGAATTTCAGACAATTTATCCAAAAGCTCCTTATCTTTTTTGCTCAAATAAGATGAATTTAAATCAAAATAAACAAAGCCCAATGCCTTGATTTCTTGTTCTATCAAACTCCGCTTAGAATTCTCTTTCTCTAACCTTTCCTTCTCTAAGGCAACCAATTTGGCTGCTTCTTCCTCTCTTTTTAAACGTTCTGCAAGTTCCCTAGCTTCACGTTCTGCTTGGTTTGCCGCAGCAATAGAATCTTGAACTCGTTGCTGTTCTTTTTCTATTTCCTCAAGTAGGGCAAGTTTTTCCAGTCCTTTAGCCGAAAGCCCTTTTTCGATATCAAACCGATAAACTGCGCCAGCAGCATGTTGTATATGATTAGTAGAATTTTCAGAGTTCATGGTCCATTTTCCAGTTGAGCTAAAATCTAAACCCCATCTATCCGAAATCCAGGTTCTAAATCCCACACTCGCATTGTAAGTACCACGTCCTTGATTATTTGCATCAGTATAGCCCACACCTATACCAACATAAGGGTCAAAAAAACCAGTCTCCCCTAAAATCTTGTTTAAATCGTAATTTACCCTTAAATCTAAGGCATAGTAATCAATATCTTCTGTATTCAACTGACCATCGATTGTTTTTCCTTCTTTATAGGTGTTATAAGTACCTACAGCTTCCAAACCGACACCACTCTTAAAATACCTACCTATACTAATCCTTGACGGAAATGGTACGGCATTCCAATTATCGCTAAAATTAAACACGTTTTCAAATTCAGAACCTGCATCGTCAACAGCGTTGAAGCCAACGCCAAAAATCCAAGAGCTTACAACAATACTATCCTTTTTTGTCAACTGAACATCTTGTGCCCAATTAATTTGTGTGGAAAATAATACAGCAACTAGCAAACTAAGCTTTATAGCTTTCATAATCTGGTAATTTGGGGATTACGAAGGCAAATTTAACTTAAAATGTATAAAAGAATACTAATTGCACTTTTAATGGTTCATTATTCTCGACCATTTGCTGAAAATAAAAATATAAATGATTTAATCAAAAGTAATGGCTTTGTTTGTCTTGGGAAGTTTATAAATGCAAAAAGGGTATGAAATCAACTTAGAATCAGATTTATTCTTTAACTTCTCTATCCCTATTTCAATAGTAGTTTCAGTTTCATTAGCCCTAAAAAGTCGAATGGATTCAACACCCTTTTGTGCTCCAGCACAAACTATTGCAATCATTTCTTTATTAAAATCAATTGTTGGAACTGGTATACCTGGCTTTCTGGTTCTATTTACTTTCGCAAAGAAACTATTTAACGCCTTTTGGTCATTTATGGTTATCGTTAAAAGTGTGTCGGTGGCAAAATTATCTTCAAGTACTAAAATCAAATCGTTATCGGTATTCATTCCTGAACTAAACTGCTCATTTTTCTGGCTTTTACATGAAAAAGTCAAAATTGCAACAATTAGAATAAGGCGAAACATAAGTTAGTATGAGTTTTTAAATCTCGATTTATATGCCTTTTCATAGACTTCTTCATAAAGTGGTAATATGTTAACTATATCAAACTTGGAAGCTATCTTTTTGGCATTTTCTTTGAACTCCTCTAAAATGATACCATCACTCAAAAGGTAAATAGCGTTCTTTGCCATATCATTCACATCCCCGACATCACTTAAAAAACCGGTCACTCCTTCTTTATTAACTTCAGGAATACCGCCGGTATTGCTTGAAATAATAGCAACTTTATTAATCATGGCCTCTAAAGCTGCCAAACCAAAACTTTCGGTTTCAGAAGGTAATAAAAACAAATCTGAAAAACATAGAATTCTATCTATCTCATTACTATTACCCAAAAAAAGTACACTATCGGCAATACCTAGTTCTTCGCATAATTGCTCTGCATACTCTTTCTCTGGACCTTCCCCTACCATTATTAATTTGGCAGGAATCTCTTTCTGTACTTCATGAAATACTTTGATGACATCTGGTATTCGTTTTACTTTTCTGAAATTACTGATATGAGTGATAATCTTTTCATCTTCATTTGCCATTAATGATCTTTGACAGTCCGTATAGCCAGAACTATACTTTTTACTGTCAATGAAATTGGGAATTACACTAATATCTTGTTCCACATTAAAGATTTTCAATGTTTTTTGTTTTAAATCCTCAGAAACCGAAGTCACTACATCAGATTTATTTATACTGAATGTAACTGCAGATTTGTAAAAAGGATGATTACCCACTAAAGTGATATCAGTACCATGTAAGGTCGTTATCATGGGAATATAGATTCCTTCTTCTTTAAGCATTTTCTTTGCCATATAGCCCGCATAAGCATGTGGAATGGCATAATGAACATGTAACAGTTCAATACCATATAGTTTTATGGTGTCGACCAATTTACTAGAAAGTGCAAGCTCATATGGTTGGTATCTAAAAAGAGGGTATTCTGGAACATGAACTTCATGAAAGTGAATATTGTTATCTAGTAATTCTAATCTAACAGGTTGCTTATAGGTCACAAAATGGATTTCGTGACCTCTTTCGGCTAGTGCAATTCCCAATTCAGTTGCCACTACTCCACTACCACCGAAGGTAGGGTAACATACGATAGCTATTTTCATACCAACAAAACTAAGTTATATTTTATCGTCTAATTTATAATGGAATCATAAATTGCCTGCTGTATTCTAGTGCGTAGTCCAGATTTCACCAAAAGGTTATTTCGCATACTTGGATATGTTCTATTTGATAAGAAAACATAAACCAACTCTTCTTCGGGGTCGGCCCATGTATAAGTTCCTGTAAAACCGCTATGCCCGAAGCTTTTTCTTGATACGCATCCACAGGTAGGACCTTTTTCCTTTAATTGTGGCTTATCAAAACCTACCCCCCGTCTCACATCTTTGTCACAGAAATAACACTTGTTGAACTTTTCAACTGTTCTTTTGTCCAAAAAACGTTCACCACCATAATAGCCACCCTGAAGGTACATCTGCATTATTTTAGCAACGTCATTCGCATTACTGAACAGCCCCGCATGACCACCTACACCACCTTGCATAGCAGCTCCCATATCATGAACATAACCTTGGACAGTTTGATACCTGAAATAATTATCTTCTTCAGATGGTACTATTTTATCTTTTTCAAAGCTTTCGATAGGATTATACCCTGTGTGCGTGGCGCCCAATGATTTGTATAAAAAATTATCCACTAAAGTGTCCAAAGAATTACCATAGGTCTCTTCAATAAACTTTTTGAAAACATAATAAGCAACATCGCTATAGCGATATCGGTTTGATTTAAGTTCTTGTCTGCCTATTCGATTATAAATAGAATCTTGATACACGTTGGCAAGGTATAGGCCATCGCTTACTTTTATCGAGTAATCTTCCGTAGGAAAGCTTTTGTAAAACTCCATGGAAGGCTTTCTGTTTTTATCCAAAGTGTTTACATAAAAGGCAATCCAAGAAGGTAAGCGTCCGTAATGTGACAATGCTTTCAGTACCGTAACGTTTTTTAATTCAGAGTCTTTATAATCAGGAATCATATCCTGAAAAGTATCATTCAATCTGATTTTTGCCTCCTCCTCCATTTTCATTATCATCGGCAGCGTACCCAATATTTTGGTCAAAGATGCTAAATCATAGATATGGTTATCAGATATACTATCAGCACTATTATACGTTGGTTTTCCAAAATTTTTGTTATAAACCACTTTTCCATTTTTTGCTATTAGAACCTGAGCACCTGGATACATCATTGAATCAATGCCAATTCGCATCAAACTATCAACAGCTGCTAATCTTTTAGAGTCTAATCCTACACTTTCTGGTATGCTATATCCCAAACGTGAAATTGCTGGGATATCGGTTCCAGAGTTCACTGGAAAAACCCAATTGGCAGATACCGGCAATCGTCCTTTTGCTCCAATAGCTCCAAAAATAGCCTGTGCGGTTTTTTCCTGTGCCAGTTTACTATTTTGATAACCAACGATTACGGCATCTATAGTTTCAAAATTAACAACATCAAGTAAGGCATATGGCTTAGTAAATACGGCTAAGATGGTATTACTAGTCCGCATTCTTGAAATCTCTTGAAGCCAAAAAAGCTCATTTTGAGAAAATTTATGGCTTTTCCAGGGGCTTTCATCGCTTTTATGCAGCCCGATAATGACAGTATTAAATTCTTTTAATTGCTCTTTATAAGATAAGATATCCTTAGCCTCAATTTCAGTCACATCTCCATATTTCAGTAGGGTATTTGCAAAATGTTGCCCTGATTCCTCTCCAAAACTAATATAGGCAATCTTCTTTTTTTCCAATTTTTTAATGGGCAACAACGAAAACCTATTTTTAAGCACGGTTATAGCATTTTCAATTGCTCTTTCATAAATTAGGTCGTCTTCAATAGTATTCAAATCCTCATATAAATTATCAACCTCAACAGGTTCATAATTCGACAACCCAGCCTTGTATTTCGCCATTAAGATTTTCTTGACCGATTCAGACAATCTTTCCTCAGTTATTTCACCTCTTTTATAAGCTTTTAGTATTTTTTCTTTAGCATTCAATACATTTACAGGCATCAACAACATATCATTTCCCGCCATAAAAGCAGAAAGTTCTACTTCACCCTCTGGGGCAAATTCTGAGACCGCTTTCATGTTCAAAGCGTCTGTAAACACTAGTCCTTTAAAACCAAGTTCATTTTTGAGAACATTCGTAATAATTGATTTAGATAGGGAGGATGGGAAACCATCGCGCTTTTCAAGGCTAGGAATATCCAAATGCGCCACCATGACACTACTTAAACCTTCTTTTATCAATTCTTTATAAGGATATAATTCGATACTATCCAATCGCTCTTTGGTAAAATCTAAATAGGGTAAAGAATGATGTGAATCAGCAGCGGTATCACCATGCCCAGGGAAATGTTTTCCTGAAGACAAAACCCCCATACTCTCCATTCCCTTCAAAAAGGCTATGCCTTTTCCAGATACATTTGACTTATCTTCTCCAAAAGAACGATTACCAATTATTGGATTTTTCGGATTGATATTAATATCGATATCAGGAGCGAAATTAATATGCACTCCTAATCTTTTTGCATGCTTACCTATTTGACGACCTACATCCTTCACAATAGAATTATCTTGAATAGCACCCAACGTCATATTCCATGGGAAAGCATAAGTGGAATCTAATCGCATAGCCAACCCCCATTCGGCGTCCATACCGATCATCAATGGAGTTTTAGAAGCTTTTTGATAGGCATTGGTTAGTTTCGCCTGTCTCCCAGGTCCACCTTTAGAGAAGATAACACCTCCTATATGGTGCTCATTAATTAACTGTAAAATTTTATCTGTTGCTGTTTTATTCTGATTTGAAGCGGCGCTTACCATAAAAAGCTGCCCAACTCGCTCTTCAATGGACATTGCCTCATATTTAGCATTGACCCAACTTTGCTGCTCCAATGTATCGACAGTCACCAAGGGGTCGTTTTGAGCGAAGGAAATGTAAAAAACCTGTAAAAATAAGGTTAAGTAAAAGTTTCTAAGCATACTAAATTGTCTAGGGAATCAACTTATAGCATCTAAAAATATTGTATTTCATCGAAGAAACTAAAGAAAATAGGGAAAATCAGAGGTTTTTCGGATAAAATTCACATAAAACGGGCATGCCAACTCTCAGAAGCAGGAACTTCCCAATTTTCTATATATTCATGTTTTGTGGCTACCAAATTATTAAAAACTACTGTGTTTTTAGATACAGCTCTTTGCTTTGCCATCTTTTTAAAGTCAACAAGAGTTTTATAAGCTACAAACTCCCCTTGCTTATAAGATACATTCATTTTATCCAATAAATCCACGTCATACTTTTTCTCTAGAGCTTGAATAAAGTGTACCGATGCATCAATTGAGCAACCAGAGGCACTAGCTTGGGTCTGATCCAAACCAATAATTATGAATCTTTTATATTTGATTTCAAAGCCCGCTTTTAAATCGCTGCCATGCGCAGTCCATTGCTTTAAAAACTCACCCAACTCCATTTCAACCTCAGCAAGTTCCGTTTCTGAAAAACTACGATTGCATTGGTAAATCCAAATTCTTGAGGTATCTAAGAGAGATTCAAAGGTCACTAACATTTTAAATAGAGTTTGCGATAAGTTCAGCTACATCCAAAACAGTAATACTTTCTTCTTTTTCGTGAGCTTTAATCCCATCAGTCATCATGGTATTACAGTAAGGACATCCGGTAGCGATAATATTGGGGTTGGTTTCCAAAGCATCTTTGGTACGCAACACATTAATATCCATGTCACCTTTTTCAGGTTCCTTGAACATTTGTGCACCACCGGCTCCACAACACAACGCTGTTTTTTTATGACGTTTCATTTCAATAATTGCTGCGTTAGTTTTCTTGAGGATCTCCCTTGGCGCATCATAAACCGAGTTAGCTCTTCCTAAATAGCAAGGGTCATGGAATGTAATGCGTTTTCCTTTATACGCTTCACCTTCAATCGACAAACGCCCACCATCTATCAATTCTTTGATATACTGTGTATGATGAATAACCTTATAGTTTCCGCATAGACTTGGGTATTCATTTTTTAAGGTATTGAAAGAATGAGGATCGCACGTTACAATTCGTTTTATTTCGTAGCCATTCAAAATTTCAATATTCATCATAGCCTGCATTTGAAACAAGAATTCATTACCTGCCCGCTTTGCCACATCGCCCGTACAGCTTTCTTCTGAACCTAAAACAGCAAAGTCGACATTAGCTCTATTTAATATTTTCACAAAGGCCCTAGATATTTTTTTAGCCCTATCATCGTAGCTACCTGCAGAGCCCACCCAAAATAATATTTCTGGTTGTGCCCCTTGAGCAATAAATTCTTCCATGGTTTTGACCTTAAGTTCCTCACTCATAATAATAGCTTTATTCGTCTACCCAGTTTAAACGATCCATTTGGCTGTAGGGCCATGGTGCACCATTGTTCTCAATGTTGGACATCATATTGTTTAATTCCGTAGGTGCTGCAGACTGTTCCATAACCAAATACCTTCTCATTTCAACAATAATGGATAAAGGGTCAATACTTACTGGACACGCCTCAACGCAAGCGTTACATGTTGTGCAGGCCCATAGTTCTTCTTTTGTAATATAATCATCTAGGAGCTGTTTGCCATCTGGGACAAATACCCCGTTGTTAGCATCTATATTCTTCCCTACCTCCTCTAAACGATCGCGAGTGTCCATCATTATTTTGCGAGGCGAAAGTTTTTTTCCCGTCTGATTCGCTGGACACTCTGAAGTGCATCTTCCACATTCAGTACACGTATATGCATTCAATAATTGCACCCAGTTTAAGTCTTGAACATCAGATGCACCGAACTTTTCTGGTTCTTCAGAATCTTCTGCGGGAGCGGCAAAAGGATCGGCAGATGGGTCTAGCATCAATTTAACCTCATTGGTTACTGCTTCTACATTGTTAAACTCACCTTGTGGTTTCACCTTCCCATAATATGTGTTCGGAAAAGCCAAAAGAATGTGTAAGTGTTTTGAATAGTACAGATAGTTCAGAAAGAATAGAATTCCTAAAATATGAAGCCACCAAGCGGCACGTTCAATTAGTATCAAACCTGAAATGGACATTCCTTCAAATAAAGACGCTATGAATTGACTTACTGGAAAAGCTCCTGCCTTGTCATAATGTGCAGCTCCTAATTGCTGTAATTGAAAATCTGAGGCATTCATGGTCAAAAACAGCATCATCAACACCAGTTCTATATATAGAATAAGATTACCATCTTTTTTGGGCCATCCTTGCATTTCAGGTTTTATAAAGCGTTTCAGCTTAACAATATTTCGTCTTAACCAAAAAACTATCACGGCAACAATGACCAAAAGGGCTAAAACTTCAAAAGCGCCTATTAAAAAATCATAAACTGATCCCAATGGAGCAAATATTCTGTGCGTACCCAAAAGTCCATCGATAATGATTTCTAAAACTTCAATATTAATAATGACAAACCCAACATAAACAATTACGTGCATCAAACCTGCAATGGGTCTCACAATCATTTTTGTTTGTCCAAGCGCTATTCTAGCCATGTTTTTCCACCGCTGTGGTTTGTTATCACTAATATCTACATGGCGCCCCAGCTTAATGTTTCTAGAAAGCTTTCTTACATTTTTGGCAAAAAAACCAAAGCCAATAGCTAAAGCTATTGCAAATATGATATTAGGAAGATATTCCATAAGTTAATTAATTCTCTTTAGTAGCCGCAGGGTCATTTTCTGGTAACTCGTATTCTTTTTGTTTTTTTCCAAAAACTGATACATTAACATATCGCTTTGGGTTCAGGCGAAAGTCTTGCAATAATAAATCAAGTTCTCTTGAAGCATTTGAAAGGTTGTTATAAAACTCATCATCATGAGCTAATTTGCCCAGAGAGCCTTCACCCTTCTCTATTTTGGAAAGCACCATATTCAGGTTATCAACAGTGCCTTGCAAACCACTAATGGTACCCGCCAAATCACTTTTTGCCAATTCTTTTGATAACTCAGAAAAGTTTGCAGTAATCGTATTTACATTTTTGATGGAGCTGTCCAATTCTTCTTTATTGTCAGTCAAAACTTGGTTTAATGCACTGGCAGTAACTTGAAAACTTGAGACTAGTTTATTGAGACCTGCTATGCTTTGACGTAATTCTAATCTGGTTTTATAGTCCAAAACGTCATTAACATTCATTAAAAGAGAATCTGCATGTGTGACTGCACCTTCAACCTTCATCTGCAATGGCGTAAGATTTTCTTGCACTAAATCAGTAAGACCGGGTTTGACACGCGATTGTAATGTATCTCCAGATTTTGCAGTAACTCCGTCATCAAATACAGGTATTATCTGTATGCCTTTGCCTCCAATGATTCCTGTATCATAAATTTCAGCCAAGCTATTTTTAGAAAATCCATAACCTTCATTAATGCTAAAAGTTACTATCGATTTAAACTGATTGTCTTTAAATCGTATACTGGTGACATTACCAACTACAAGACCATTGATGGAAACTTGGGTTCCACTTTGTAAACCACCGACATTATCATATACTGCATAAAATGTTGAAGAGTCATCAAAGAAGGAAGAAGATTTTAAATAACTAAAACCGAAGATTACGGCTAGGATTCCTAATATTACTAAAATTCCGGTCTTTACTTCCCTAGATAGTTTCAAAAGGTTGGATTTACTGTTCTAAACAAAATTAGAAATATTTTTAAGACAGGCTCACAAAGATAATACTCATTTTAAAGCCTCTTTTAATGGAATTCGCATACCCTCTTTATAAGCTACAATATAAGAAGTGGTGTATCCTTTAGCATCCGCCTTTGATTTCAACAATTTTGCCTGTTCATAAGACTTAGCATTCCCATACATATATCGATAAAGATTTTTAAAAGATTCTTTAGATATGCTATCCAATCCTCTAAAATTTTTAGCATCGAGAGGAACTGCTTTAGAACTAGCCATCAACTGTACCTTGTAAATAATAATCGGTACATCCTCAGCAGTGGCTATATCAGTTTTTTCAGTTTCCTCTACTGGCTTTCCTGTATCGTTGCTTGCAATTTCTGATTGCTTTTCAACCTCTTGTACAATTACTTCCCTAGTTTTCTCTGTATTCTCTTTTTCAGCTGGCTCAGAAGTTTTTTCTACAATTTTAGCTTCTTCATTCGTCGAGTTTGTTTTTTCTATAATTGATATGGGTTCAAGATTGGCCTCTACCCCATCTTTATAACTTAAAATAGCATTAGCGATAGCTGTACCCATTTCTTTCTTACCTCTTTCAGAATCCAAATATGAACCCTCATTCTTATTAGTTAAAAATCCTGTTTCAATCAATACACTGGGCATAAACGTTTGATGCAACACTATAAAGCCTGCTTGCTTTACCTTACGGTCTTTACGCTTTAATCGCACAGTAAAATTGGTTTGTAACAATTTAGCAAGCTCAATACTCTGGTCTAAAAACTCCTCTTGCATAATGGTTAAACCGATTATGGATTCTGGGGAATTAATATCATACTCAGCATATTTTTGCTCGTAATTGTCCTCAAGATAAATTACTGAGTTCTCTTTTTTGGCAACCTCAAAGTTTTGCTTGTTAGCATGAAGCCCTAAAACAAAAGTACCCGCACCATAGGCATCGGAATTGTGGGAATCACAATGCACTGAAACAAATAAATCTGCATTGGCCTGATTAGCTATCTCACCTCTTTTAAATAAATCAATAAACGTATCATCATCACGTGTATAGATTACCTTAATATCTGGATTCTTTTCTAAAACCTTACCAATTTCCAATACGATGGCCAGTGCAATGTCTTTTTCTAAAAAACCATTTCCAAGATTTCCTGGGTCATGACCACCATGCCCAGCATCTAGAACAACAATAAACTTATTTTTTAACTGTATTTCGGTATTATTATTGATAAAAGATGAAAAGAAGAAAACAAACCCAAATAAAATGGTGGAAAAGAACCGAGTTTTAATCATATGAACTGCTTATTTTTACTATCCTGACCAGGTTAAATTTATTGTAATGCCCAATTAACAGAATAAAAAATATATGTAAGTTTGAGCTTCAAAAACTGAGCCAACCTACTACAAAAATAGGATTTATCACGTTGCAAGCAAACAAACATCTCTATCTTTTCCTATTCCTGCTGGTTTTTGCGACAGTTTCTATTGCTGCCCAAGAGAATCCTATTGTGCCCCTACCCATTAAAGCCATAAAAGATACTATCAGGGCTCCTTTAATGCCAGTTACTATTGCAAATGATTCAATATCAAATGATTCTATTCAAATTGATTCTACATCAGGTAAAAAACAGTTGCTACTGGGCAAAATTAAGTATAAGGCAAAAGATTATGTAAAGCTTAGTCAAAAAGACAAAAAAATATATCTATATGATGAAGCAGAAATCTATTATCAAGATACCGAATTAAAAGCGGGTATCATAATAATGGATTATGTCAAAAATGAGGTGTATGCTGGTCGTATTAAAGATTCCACTGGTGTATATTCACAATTGCCGTATTTCAAGCAAGGCGACCAAGTTGTGATCCCTGATTCCATTCGCTTTAATTTTGATACCCAAAAGGCGTTGATTTGGAACTCAAGAACTGAGCAGCAGGCTGGTTTAGGTTCTTTGGGGCAAGATGCCATGAAGGTCTTGGCAGACATCACTAAAAAAGAGAATGACTCTGTTTATTTTTTAAAAGACGGAAAACTCACTACTTCAAAAGATACTGTTGATCCTGATTATTATATTCGTATTAGAAAAGCCAAATTTGTACCTGGAAAAAAGATTATTGCAGGTTTCAGTAATTTTTATTTGGTAGACGTACCCACACCTATAGCGCTACCCTTTGCTTATTTTCCGTTAACAACTGGACGTACTGCAGGATTGATATTTCCGACCTTTGGCAATGACCCTAATCGCGGATACAATTTACAAAACGGTGGGTATTATCTACCTATAAATGAGTATGTGGATTTAAGTTTTCTTGGTGATTTTTTCACCAATGGCAGTTATGGGTTTCGAATGCGTTCAGATTATGTCAAAAGATACCGCTTTAAAGGTACCGTGAATTTTAGATTTGAAAATCAAATTTTTAGTCAAAAAGGATTTGATGATTTTAGGCGTACAACCCTTTATAATTTACAAATCACGCATTCACAAGATCCCAAATCTAGCCCAAATTCTCGTTTTTCAGCCTCTGTAAACTTAGGTAGCAGTGAATATTTCACTAATTCGTTCAATCAAATAAATGTTCAAAATACTCAGAATAACAACCTTTCATCTTCTATTTCGTATTCAAAAACATTTCCGAATTATCCATCGGTGAATATGAGTTTAACGGCAACCCACAACCAAAATACGCAGACGCAAGAAATTAACTTGACCCTACCTACACTAAATGCAAGTATGGAACGTATTTTTCCATTTGCCAAAAGAGATGGTATTAAAAAAGGTTTGATTCAAAACATCAACTTTCAATATAATCTAAGAGCAGAAAACAGAATTGCAACGACAGATTCTTTGTTTTTAAGACCAGGTATGTTTGATAATGCCCGTATTGGGGCAAGACATACATTACCTATAAGTACCAATTTTAAAGTCGCCAAGTATTTCAGTGTTACGGTAGGTGGTAATTATGAAGATGTTTGGACTTTTGAAACATTTCGTCGTGGCCTTGATCCAGATGATCCAGAAAGCAATAGAGAGGTTGTTTTAGATACTATCTCTGGTTTTGATCGCTATAATAGATATGGTATTAGCTCGAGTATCGGTACAACGCTATATGGAACTTTAAATTTTGGAGAGGACAAAAAAATACAGGCCCTTAGGCATGTTGTAAGGCCACAGGTAGGTTGGAGCTACACTCCATCTTTTGAGCAATTTTATGACACTTATGAAAACTTCGATGGTGAAGAAGTTTTATACAGTCGATTTGAAGGCACTTTAAATGGCGCTCCAAGTTTAACAAGGGGAAACTCAATGACTTTTTCACTTCAAAATACACTTGAAGCCAAGGTAAGAGATAAAGATTCAACCGCTACGGAACCGAAAAAGATTTCTATTTTAAAAAATCTCAATTTTTCTACCTCTTATAATTTTGAAGCAGATTCTCTAAAACTTTCTCCGATTAGCATGAATGGGGCCACCAGCTTGTTTGACAATAAAATGAGCATAAATTTTGCTGGTACTTTAGATCCCTACACTATTGATAATAATGGTAGAAGAATTAATACCTTTAATGTTAAGAATGGAGGAAGTCTTCTACGTTTTACCACAGGTAGGTTTGATGTTTCGTACTCTCTATCAAGTGCAATATTCGGCAAAGACAAAAAAGATCCTGATGAAGCAAAAGCAGTGAGTGATGAATACCGCGCCGCTAGTGGCGGTAGTACAGACGATCTTTTTGGGTTCGGATTGGATAACAGACAAAGTAATGATAGGAAACCAGAAGAAGATATTGAAAATCCGTTATACGGTAATAAACTGCCATGGGATTTAAGTATGCGATTTGGTATGAGTTATAACAATACCAATCGCCAAAATGATATCAACAGAGCAAATCTAATGTTTTCTGGTAGTGTTGAACTATCACCCAGATGGGATGTTAGAGTAAGTTCTGGTTATGATTTTATCAACCAAGGTTTTGCCCAAACTCAATTGGGATTCAGAAGAAACTTGAAAAGCTTTGATCTAAGATTTGATTGGGTGCCTTTTGGAAGAAACGAAAATTGGTTTTTCTTTATTGGGATAAGCAGTTCAATATTACAAGATCTTAAGTGGGAGAACAGAAGTCAGCGTTTAGTTCGCTAAATATTAGAAAAAAATAATCTTTATTCTTTAAACTTGTTAAAATTTATAACAGATGAAAACAATTATTACAACTTCTAAAGCTCCTGCACCCATTGGGCCCTATAATCAAGCTATTCTAGTCAAAGACACCCTTTATATTTCTGGGCAAACCCCAATAGACCCAGCTACTGGAAAATTGATAGAAGGCGATGTCAAAGTTGAGGCTAAGCAATGTATGCAAAATCTAAAAGCTATTCTGGAAGAAGCAGGCATGACCTTTGAAAATGTTGTAAAAACGTCAATTTTCTTAAAAGATATGCACCAGTTCTCTAAAGTAAACGAAGTATACGGTAATCATTTTGATGCAGATACAGCACCCGCTAGAGAAACCGTTGAAGTAGCCAACCTACCGATGTTTGTCAATGTTGAAATATCTATGATTGCAGTTAGATAGTGCTTTTGTGAAATTCAACCAAACCTTCAATTGGTCTTTGTCTAATAACACCTAGTATCAAATCGTTTCGTTCAATTACCGTGGTCAATTCTTCCCGTAAAAAATGTGCTATGCTACCCACAAAACTGATAGGCACTTTTGTTGCAAGCTCAAACTGCATAATATAATTATTTACGAACTGTTGAAAACCCTTATCAATTACACCACGACAATAAGGATGTTCTTTATTTTCAATTATAAAACGTGCAAAAGTCGCTAGATAAGTATTTGGGTTCGGTTGCTTGTACAAGTGATCCTTGATAACATCGGCATCCAGCTCATATTCCTTTGCAAATTGAATTCCTAAATCTTGTGGCATTTTATGGAAGTAATAGTCTCGAAGTAATTTTCTGCCAAAGAAATTACCGCTACCATCATCCATTAGAATATAACCCAATGAGATTACTTTTTGAAAAAGTTGATGTCCATCATAATAACTGCAATTAGACCCTGTTCCCAAAATGCAGACAATACCTTGATGTCCAATCTTTGTAGTCGAATATATAGCAGCAAAAGTATCTTCTCGTACTTCAGCCTTGGCATTTGGAAAAAAATCTTTAAAAATTTCTTTCAAAAACTTTTTCATACGGTCAGTTCCGCATCCTGCACCATAGAAATAAAGTTGAGAAACCTGTTCTTTGTTTTTTGAAAGTTCAAAGTTATTGGCCAATCTGTCTTCGATGACCTCTCGGGTCAAAACTTCAGGACTAAGCCCAAGGGTTTGGGTGACAAAAAGTTGTTCGCCCTCTTCACTTAGAGCTATCCAATCAGATTTTGTTGCTCCACTATCAACGATTAAAACCATAACCTTTTAAAATAAATATTCCTGAAAATAAGGAAATTACCAAATTTTCAGGAATATATGAATATTATTAATTTCTATAGGCTAGCAACGTGACTAGCTAAATCTAACATCTTGTTTGAGAAACCAGCTTCATTGTCATACCAAGAAATCAGCTTAAAGAATTTAGAATTTAATTCAATTCCAGCACCAGCATCAAAAATACTTGTACGCGGATCTGAAACAAAATCTTGTGAAACTACAGCATCTTCAGTATAACCTAAAATACCTTTTAACTCTCCTTCAGAAGCTCCTTTAAATACTTTTTTAATTTCTTCATAAGAAGTCTCTTTTTCTAAACGCACCGTTAAGTCCACAACAGAAACATCCGCGGTGGGCACTCTAAAGGCCATACCGGTTAATTTACCTACTAATGAAGGTATTACCTTCGTAACTGCTTTAGCAGCACCAGTCGATGCAGGGATAATGTTTAACATCGCACTTCTACCACCTCTATAATCCTTTTTAGAGGGGCCATCAACTGTTAGTTGGGTAGCTGTTGTAGCATGTACCGTGGTCATCAATCCTTCTTCAATACCGAAATTGTCATTTAGGACCTTAGCTAAAGGAGCCAAACAGTTTGTCGTGCACGAAGCATTAGAAACAATAGTATCAGTCGCCTTAACTTCATGATGGTTGACACCCATTACAAACATCGGAGCGTCTTTAGATGGGGCAGAAATTACTACTTTCTTAGCACCACCGTCAATATGATACTGTGCTGTCTCAAGTGTTGTAAAAATACCTGTGCATTCCGCCACTAAATCAGCTCCTACTTCGTCCCATTTTAGGTTCTTAGGGTCCCTTTCTGCAGTAATACGAACGGTTTTTCCATTAACTACTAGGTGACCGTCTTTTACCTCAACGGTTCCGTCAAACTTTCCATGAACAGAATCGTACTTTAACAAATATGCAAGATGTTCTACATCTAACAAATCGTTTATGGCTACCACCTCAACATTATCTCTCTTGACAGAAGCCCTAAAGACCAAACGTCCAATTCTTCCAAATCCATTAATACCAATTTTTACCTGTGCCATTTTATTGCTTTTAAAGTTTACTTTTTTTGTTTTAAGTTGTCATTATATCAGATACCCTGATTAGTTCTTCATCAACAGGGGTATGTGCTTTTATAGCTTCACTGATAGGAGTCAAGATTAATTTATGATCTCTGATGCCCACCATATAGTTAGTTTTGTCTTCCAGCAAGGCTTCAACCGCTTTTACGCCCATTCTACTTGCCAAGACCCTATCAAAACATGTTGGGTTCCCCCCTCTTTGCATATGACCAAGTACTGAAACCCTTACATCATAAATTGGCAAATGCTCTTCAACATAATCTTTCAATTGAAATACGTTTTTACCCGTTTTATCTCCTTCGGCAACGATAACAATGCTTGAAGATTTGCCCGACTTTTTACTCCTTTTTAAAGAATCGAGAAGTCGTTCTAAACCTAAATTTTGTTCCGGAATCAAAATTTCCTCAGCGCCGGCACCAACACCCGCGTTTAAGGCAATATGACCAACATCGCGACCCATCACCTCAACAAAAAATAATCGGTTATGCGAACTAGCAGTATCACGTATTTTATCAATTACTTCTACTACTGTATTTATGGCCGTGTCAAAACCAATAGTATATGAAGTGCCAAGAATGTCATTATCTATAGTACCTGGTATACCCATCACTGGGAAATTATACTCCTCGTTAAGCTTTAATGCTCCAGCAAAACTTCCATTACCACCTATAACAACTAGGGCATCAATCCCTTCTTTTGACAACTGTTCATGTGCTTCCTTACGACCTTCCGGTGTTCGAAACTCTTCGCATCTAGCTGACTTTAAGATAGTTCCTCCTTTATTTATTATATTGTTTACACTTCGAGCGTTCATAGGTTCGAAGTCTCCATCTATCATCCCTTGGTAACCACGATATATGGCAATACACTCCAATTTCATAAAGGCACAGGTACGTACAACAGATCTTATAGCAGCATTCATTCCTGGTGAATCACCACCTGAAGTTAATACGGCTACTTTACTGATTTTATTGGCCATTTTTCATTTTGAGAGGTCAAAACTAGCAAACTTATTCCAATAAAAAAATGAGACACTAACTAATTTAAAATATCTAATAGACGCAAACGATTTCGTTAAGTTTTTTAAACAAATTTTCACAAGAACCTGTCATTTTATTCTTTAAAGGTATTTTTTTTAGTGTAAAAGCGAATTAAACTATCCTTTCCCATCACGTTTGAATTAAGTTCTGGTTCAACTTCTGGCAATTCTTCTTTCTTTTTTGATTTGAAGATCTTGTTCATCAGTTCATTAAAATTATTGAAATCTACTTGATATGATAATCCGATGCCCTGGGTGTTATTATTGCCTTGTTCAGCTAAAAATTGCTGTATCTCTCCTTGTCTATTGAAAAATTTGGCACTCAAAGTACCATCTTCGTTCAACAAGACTTGTATTTCAACATCTCCTGCTATAACTGTCTCCGTTGCACCGCCTACTGGTACACCAACTCTGCCATTAACCAAAACACGGTCTGAAATTTGTGTAGATACGGTAACTCCTATTCGATCTTCAGTATTGATTCCCGCGTTTACATCTTCGTACCCCTGTTCATAAGACAAGCCGAAATTAAACTTACCGTCATTACCGCCCAGTACTTGATTCAAAAGTCCAGATGCGGTTTGAATCAAATTACCTGTTACCGCTTGTTGATTCAGACCAGTTGTCTGATTATTCACAAAGGTTCCCTGAGCTAGTAAGAAAAAAGCATTGTTACTTTCAATAGTAGGATCCTGTAAGAGATATTCCAGTTCAGATTTGATTACTGAATTTGTACCCGGAAATTCAATATTAAAATCAATAGTTGGGCTTTCTAATTCTCCATCTAAACGCACCACCACCTCTGTAGGTATTCTACGGGCATAATTTGGGTTATCAAGTAATGGCGCAGGATTGGCATTTAGTTTATAAACAGCCTCCAAGTTTAGTTCAGCTTCCAATGGATCTCTTTCCCAAAGAATTGTGCCTCCTGGCCTTACAGTGAAAGTTTTATCAATAAGACCAGCTCTTCTAAACCGATATTCACCGGTTACCACAACAAATTCACCAAACATATTGAACTTACCATTGGTATTGATTTCAAATAGTAAAAGCCCTTCACCGGTACCTTTAAGTGTACTGCCACTCTCACGATCTACCACAATTTCTACCTCGGCATCTGGAGTTACAGCCAAATCAAAAGCAAGTTCTAATCCTTGATAATTGTCTAAAACGCGTTCTCCAACCACAACATTGCTTTCATCTTTTTCTATGAAATTGATAAATGAATAATCGCCAATACTAGTTACATCACTTAAAGGAATCTTCAATTGTGTGCCTCTTGCAGATGCCCCATCAAACTCAATATTTAAGGCGTTGGTCGAACCAAAAATACTGCCCGTTCCGTTTACAAAGCCAGTACCGTAATAGAGTTCATCTTCATCAAAATCAGTATTCAAGATTAAAAAACGGTCATTATTGGTACTCAGATTAAGTCCTAAATTCCAATCGCTAAAAGCATTATGAGTAATAGTACCGTCTAATGTTGCTTTGGTATCAAAAGTGACATCATTCAATACTATATTATCAAAATAAAAAGTTTGGTCAAACAACCGTACTCTAGACAATGGTGCAAAATCATAATCTACATTAAGGTAAGATATGCCCAAACCAGCTTCATCCATGGAAAGTGTACCATTAAAATTTGGACTATTAACATCACCTGTTACCCGAACATTTCCACTTAAAAAACCTCTAATATTCGAAATAATATCTTCCCCTAAAGGCGCGAATGGTTCTAACTTAAAATCATTTAAAGATGCCAATAAATCTAAAGTAGTTTCTGTTTTAGAGTTATTGATTTTACCGCTCACGCTAAATTTTTCTTGCCCATTATCAGTTAGCCAAGAATTTACTCCAAACTCTGATAAATCATTATTACCAAACACAACTACTTCCATATCACCCATATGCAGGTCATTTACTGAAAAATCATTGATGTCCAAACTTGAAGATGGTAGATACTTGCCATCTTTTTGAAGAATATTTAAAAAACCATTCACTTGTCCATCTAATTTCAAACTATCAATTGCAGGTGTTATTTTGTTTAGCGAGACAATCTTAAATTGTAATTCTAGGTCTTTATATGTAGAATCCGCCAATTGGCCTTTTAAACGAATCTGTTCATCTTTACCATTGTCCATGACGATTTCACGAATCTGAATACTATCTAGAGTTCTGTTAACAATAACCTTATTTTGTCTATTGCCGGTTTTATTCAATACCCAATTGTTTCCTTTAAAATTGATTTCAGACCTTTTTAAACCAATAACTGATTTGTTATCTTGGTTAAACGTGTGATAAAAATTTAGGTTATAACTGTCATTGAACTGACTCCCTCCTTTAAACTCAGTTCTAAAAAACAAAGTATCTTTTAATGTAGTGTTGATTAAATTAAAATCTTTTAGGTCGTAATAGACTGTTTTCATGTTATCTACAGCCAAAAATGTATTGAAAAGTGGGTTTTTGTTATCAATTTTGAGTTCGATATTCTCAAACTCATTTTTATATGCCTCAATTGCAGGTGATTTAAATGTTAGTTTAAAGTCTCCCTCATCGGCAACTATATTACCCCTAATAAAAGTATCAGGCCCAAAATTGACCTCAGGTAGAAATATGCTGATAATCTTATTATATATTTTAAAATTAAATGCTATTTCTTGTCCATTTGAGATTTCAAATGGTTTATAATTTGTATAAATACTACCTAAAGAATTTTGAAATAGTTTACCTAACTCAGCAATTCTGAAATTACCTTTCATATATCCCGTTATAATGTCAGGAGATATGATCTGGATATTTCGCAAAGAGTCATTTTCAAAGGTTGAGGATATCGCAAAATCGTCAAAGTTATAGGTATTGTTTTTATTTTGATAAATGGTGTTTTCAAATTTTACATCACCCGTAATATTGTCAAGTGAGTTACCTGCAATATCCATTTTTACGTTCCCCTTAAAAATAGAAATTGTGTCAGAAATAAAATTAAGCCTCTTAAAATCGGCATAGTCAACATTAGCGATAAAGTTAAAATCGCTACGTTCTTCACTAAAATCTGCTAAACCTTTAAAATCGAACTTGCAATTTTCATCTGTACTAATCAGAGAACCATCGAAAAGCTCTTCTTTAATGATTCCAGAAAGTTTTAATCCCTTATAAGTGTAATTATTAAAATCAATGCTATACACTTCACCTATCGCTTCTGTATTGAGGTATTCGGCAATAAAACCACGACCTTCAACATTAACATCTAATGACGTCTTGCCAAACTTAGGATTATCAATAAATTCCCCTAAGTCAAAATCGATCAACGATATAAATCCGCGATATGAAGCATCGTCAATATTATTGATATTGGTCATTTGAAGGTCTGAGTAACTACTACCGATAGCTGTATTCAAATTTACTTGAACATCGACTGAACTATCAGTTACTTCAGCATCTCCCCTAACTGTAAATTGTCCAAGCTTTTGAAAAGAAGTGGGTATGGATTTTCCTAAAATATTGGGCAGCAATCCGCGCAATTGATAATAACTTGAGGTGACATTATCCATTTTTGCCACCATAATAAAAGGCTCTTCTTCTTTAAAAAGGTTTCTAAAATTAAAATCGCCACGCACTCCTGTATTATCAGAAAGCAAAATTAGGTCCGTAACCAACAAATCATTTAGCACACCGTCAATAGTACTAGAAAAATTTGCTGTTTTATCGGTACCAAATTCATTGAAATAAGCATTGATTTCATTGAATGCAACAGTAGATTCTTCAAAGTTTGCTTTAACATTGACCTTATTTAAAAAATCAGAAAAGTCTTCTCTATTATAATTGAATTGTAGATTACCCTTTAAGATCGACTCTTGCGTATTGATGTACAGAGAATCAAAGCGCATTTGCTGCTTTGTATACTTGAACTCTGTGGTAAGTTTTTCTAGTCGTAAATTTCTCCTACTACGCAACGAAAGATTATTGATACTCATACCAACCTCTGGACCAAGAATTTGAAAGTCGGTAGCTTTTACTTTTAAATCACGAAAGCGCAGTACATCAGTATTTTCAAGATTCTCATCAATCAAATAAAATTTGCTATCATTAAGGTTTATCTCAGTAGATGACATAAAAAATGGAGGGGTGCCAGGCGCTCTTGGCTGGCCATCATCTAATTTAGCTACAAACTTATCTAAGTTGGTATCTGTTTCACCTTTATAAGTTTTCATTTTAAACAAAAGCTCATCCACATCAATATCACCAAACTCCAATTGACCATTCATCATATTACGAATGCTCAATACTGAGGTCGAAAGCTTTTTAATGAAGAACAAGGTGTCTTTTTGATAATCTTCTACATAAATATCTTTCACAATTGCACCAAGCGTGAATGGTGAAAACTGGACTCTATCAATGTTGATATTGGTTCCAAATTCAGCATTAAGACTGTCTGTAGCTCTTTTCGCAATCTTGGTCTGCACCACAGGAAGTGAAAAAATAATGGAAGATAGCACTAAAATGAGAAGAAGCACCAGTACTATTCTAAGCAATATTTTTCTAAATTTTTTGATAGCGCTTTACCTTTTATCTTTGTACGATCAACTTCTGTTCCAAAATAGGTGAAAAGTCAAGAAAATTTTATTCTAGCCATTGAATCGTCTTGCGATGATACATCTGCCGCTGTACTTTGCAATGACAAAGTGTTAAGCAACGTGGTGGCAACACAACACATACATGAACAATATGGTGGGGTTGTACCTGAGTTGGCATCAAGGGCACATCAGCAAAATATTGTACCTGTAGTACATCAAGCATTAGCCAAGGCAAATATCGACAAAAAACACCTATCGGCAATAGCCTTTACTAGAGGCCCAGGGCTCATGGGATCTTTATTGGTCGGTACTTCTTTCGCTAAGTCTTTAGCGTTAGGGCTTGGTATTCCACTTATAGAAGTGAACCATATGCAGGCTCATATTTTAGCACACTTTATAAAGGATGAAAATCAGACTTCACCATCTTTCCCATTTTTAGCGATGACCTTAAGTGGCGGACATACTCAAATTGTACAAGTGAATGCTAACTTTGATATGGAAATCTTAGGACAAACATTGGACGATGCTGTAGGTGAGGCTTTTGACAAGAGTGCCAAACTATTGGGCTTACCCTACCCTGGGGGTCCTTTAATTGATAAATATGCTCAAGAAGGTAATCCAAAAGCGTTTCCGTTTCCCAAACCAAAGGTTGACGGTTTGAATTTTAGCTTTAGCGGATTAAAAACAAGCATTCTCTATTTTGTTCAAAAGAAAGTACGAGAAAATCCAAGGTTCATTGAAGAAAACTTGAATGATATTTGTGCTTCAATTCAATTTACCATTTTAGAAATTCTAATGGATAAATTGAAACTAGCTGTAAAACAAACAGGGATAAAACAAATTACAATTGGTGGTGGCGTAGCTGCAAATTCTGGAATTCGAGCTAGGTTAAAAGAAGCGGAAAATAGTTTAGGTTGGAAAACATACACTCCTAAATTTGAATATTGTACCGATAATGCGGCTATGATAGGCATTGTTGGATACTTAAAATTTTTAGAAAAAGATTTTGCAGCGCAAAATATTGCAGCAAAAGCTAGATATACCTTATAGCCATGGCATACAATGAAGACCTATCGAATAGAATTAACGTTGCCCTAAACATATTTCCAGATGCATTCACCGAGAAAAAGATGTTTGGGGGACTTGCTTATTTATACAAAGGAAAAATGACAATTGGTGCAATCAACAATGATTTAATGGTTAGAGTTATTGGCAATAAGATTGATGATGAGCTTGCAAAGGAGTTTGTAAGACCTATGGACTTTACCGGTAAACCAATGAAAGAATTTATATTCGTTTCTGAAGAAGGGTATCGAACCGAAGAGCAATTGCAATATTGGATTGAACTTGGTTTGGAACATGCAAAATCAAAACTAGCATAAACTTTTTTATTCATGAAAGATTGGTTCCAAAAAATAGAGCTAGAATTAGACGGAATAAAATTAGTTCCATTGGAGAAAGCCCATAAAAATGGTCTCTTAAAGGCGGCTTCAGATGGAGAGTTATGGAACTTGTGGGTTACTTCCGTTCCTTCTGAAACCACAATTAGTGACTATATAGAAACTGCATTATCCAATAAAAAAAGACAGACTGCCATACCTTTTACCGTCATTGATATAAAAACGAACGCCATAATTGGTACGACTAGGTATATGAATGTTGAAGCGGAAAACCGCAGATTAGAAATTGGTTCCACTTGGTATGCTAAATCTTACCAACGAACAGGAGTTAATACCATTTGTAAGTTTTTATTATTACAATATGCCTTTGAAACGTTAGAAACAGTCGCCGTTGAATTTAGAACCCATTGGTTCAACCATGCTTCTAGAAATGCCATTACTAGATTGGGTGCCAAACAAGATGGTGTATTGCGTAATCATAGAACCGACCTAGATGGTGCCCTAAGAGATACCGTTGTTTTTTCCATAATAAATGCAGAATGGCCAACGGTAAAAAAATCTTTACTTTACGAGATTAACAAATATAATTAGCAAAACAATGCAACTTTTCTACAACCCATCTCTAGACAATAGCTTTAAACAATTTTATTTTAGTGCAGAAGAAAGCAAACATATTGTAAAGGTACTTCGTAAAAAAGAGGGCGACATACTTTACATTACGAATGGAAAAGGGTACTTGTATAAAGCCGAAATTTTGAATGCGGATATTAAAAAATGTAAGGCCCAGATAATTTCTGAAGACAAGACCATTCCTCAGTCATATTCCTTGCATTTAGCTGTAGCTCCTACTAAAATGAACGACCGCTTTGAGTGGTTTTTAGAAAAGGCCACTGAAATAGGAGTCAACGAAATTACACCTATTCTTTGCGAACATTCGGAACGAAAAGTAATCAAACCCGAACGTCTGCAGAAAGTTTTGCAATCGGCTATGAAGCAGTCTTTACAAACCTATTTGCCCAAATTGAACCCAATGGTCACCATGGACGAATTCGTAGAGAAAAGCGAAGGAGATTTAAAGCTAATAGCCCATTGTGAAAAAGGTGAAAAAGTAGAGCTAAAAAGGAGGTTGCAAGCTGATAAAGATGTAGTCATTCTTATTGGGCCTGAAGGAGATTTTTCTAACAATGAGATTAGGTTGGCCTATGAAAACGGATTTTCTCCAGTTTCTTTAGGAAGAAACCGTTTAAGAACTGAGACCGCTGCCATTTATTCCTGTACGGTCGTAGCCATGCTCAATAATTAGGCACTATGCTTTGCAGCTCCAGTAATGGCTAAATCATCTTTTTCTACAATAAGTATTAATGTTATTGATTCGTTATCTTTTACAAAACTGGGTATTGAAATATTACCAGAACCCGTTTCTGTAGTCAGTCGTAAATAGTTTTCTGAAACTACGATATTGGAGTTTTTCAAAGTTCGATTGCGGTTCTCACCTCTTTTGACTGAAGTGGTCCTGCTATCTAACACCACTACTGTTCTTAAGTTTTTTCCTTTCAATTCTCCCTGCAAAGCATAATCAAAACTAATCGATGCACCCGTTTTTTTTATGTTAGAAATTAAAACTTTATTCTCTGAGTCCTTTTCACTGTATGCCCTAATTTTTGAGGTCAGCTTAGACTGATTAGAACCCACAAAGTGTTCCAAACCATTTACCACCATTTGCGGTGTATAATTACTTCTTGATCTAAATTTTTGATTATAAGCCCTTTGTTTCACACTAAATGCTGATTTACTAAAGGGGTCTTCCCAACCTATATAATTCCAATAATCAACATGATAAGATAAGGCAAATACGTTTTCTGGGTAGTTAGATTTAGCCTTGTCCAACAAAATATCTGCGGGCGGGCAACTAGAGCAACCTTGCGATGTAAAAAGCTCTAAAACCACGATTGGCTCATATCCCTCTAATTCTATTGGAGTTGGGATGTCAATAGCTTCATCTTCTACTTTGGATTGATAAAAGGCCATGGATGACAAGGCAATGACTATAACAACCGGAATTATAATTTTTTTATACATCTTATTCTGTATTTTTGATTCTCTCTGATTATTCGTTTTTGAATGAAGCAACTTACTAAAGCACTTGTTTTTTTAACTTTTTTTGTGACAACTCATATAAAAGCACAAGAAATTGCCATTCTGAAGTACGGCGGTGGCGGCGATTGGTATTCTAACCCCACGGCTTTGCCAAATCTTATCCGCTTTTGCAATGAAAATATAAACACTAAAATTGAAGCCAAACCGCAGACGGTTGAAGTAGGTGATGTAAATATTTTTCAATTTCCACTACTACATATGACCGGGCATGGCAATGTTTTCTTTTCAGGTGAAGAAGCTGAAAATCTTAGAACTTACTTATTGTCAGGTGGATTTATACATATCGATGACAATTACGGTATGCGCCCTTATTTAGAAAGAGAGCTTAATAAAGTGTTCCCAGACAAAGCATTGGAAGAATTGGGCAGTGACCATGCCATATTTAATCAAAAATACAATTTCACCGATGGGCTGCCCAAAATACATGAACATGATGGTAAGCGACCTCAAGCATTAGGTATTTTTCATAAAGGGCGATTGGTATTGCTTTTTACATTTGAAAGTGACCTTGGTGATGGCTGGGAAGATCCTTCCGTGCATAATGACCCCGAAGCAGTTCGTTTAAAGGCCCTTCAAATGGGGGCAAATATTGTAGCTTACGCTTTTAAAACCTAACCAATGAATTCAAAAACCATATCTAATGGAATTCTAAGAGCAGTTTTTATTCTCGCTGCTGTTGCAATAGCATTTTATTTTTTACTGAAGATACAGTCAGTTTTAGCTTATCTGGCCATTGCCGCAGTTATTGCCTTACTCGGTAGGCCAATCGTTTTGTTTTTGAGAAGGAAATTAAAATTTCCAAACACCTTGGCGGTCATTTTAACCATGGTTTTAATGCTTGCCATATTCATTGGTATTCTAGCCTTGTTCATTCCATTGATTAATGAGCAAAGTAGAAATCTTTCGCTACTTGATATTGAAGACTTAAAAGTTAACCTTAACACCTTATATCTTGAAATTGTCGATTATTTTGGAATTACCACTTCTAACGTAAATGACATTATAGAAGATTCAGATTTAGAGAAAAATGTTTTGGAGGGTCTTAATTTAAATTTCATTCCAAATTTTTTGAATTCCTTTTTAAACGTTTTAAGCAATTTTAGTATCGGGCTTTTCTCTGTTTTATTTATCTCTTTCTTCTTTTTAAAGGATAGCAAACTTTTTCAAAATGGCCTTTTGACTTTTGTTCCAAATACAAAAGAGGGCAACATGGTAAAGTCTATCGATAAGATCAATAATTTATTGTCAAGATATTTTGGCGGAATACTTTTACAGCTATTTATTCTGTTTGTAATCTACACGATTACTTTGTTAATTGTCGGGGTTGAAAATGCCATTGTAATTGCCTTTTTATGCTCCCTTTTTAACATCATTCCCTATGTGGGTCCAATCATTGGTGGGGTTATCATGATCACCCTGACCATGACCAGTTATTTAGGAGCTGATTTTAGTGCTGTAATTTTGCCTAAAACCTCCTATGTTTTAATCGGATTGCTAGTTGGTCAACTCATCGATAATTTCTTTTCACAACCATTTATTTTTTCAAATTCCGTGAAGTCTCATCCCTTAGAAATCTTCTTGGTCATTATTATAGCAGGGTTACTTTTTGGTGTAGTCGGAATGGTCATTGCTGTACCCGGTTATACAGCGATTAAGGTTATTTTAAAAGAATTTTTGAGTGAAAATAGTATTGTAAAAAAGTTGACTAAAAATTTATAGTAACACTTTGAATAAAGCTATTTTAAAAACTGGTTTTCAAGAATTTATAAAAAATAATTGGAATACTGACATCGTGTCAGTATTGCTTAAAAAGCCCTTTTTTGATGATGTAACCCAAAAAGAACTCTCAGAACAGCTTGAAGCCAAAAAAAAGTGTAAAGACAAACTGCCTACTTGGTTCGCTACTCCGCAAATATACTACCCCAAAAAGTTGCATATTGAGCAAACCAGTTCTGAGCAAACAGCGAAGTACAAAGCTAGTATTATTAAAGGAAAATCTCTCTTGGACATCACTGGAGGATTAGGTGTGGACAGTTACTTTTTTTCGAAAGAATTCGACCGTATCATTCATTGTGAAATCAATCAAAACCTTTCAGAAATTGCTGCCTATAACTTCGATATTTTGAATGTAAAAAACATCAAATGTATTGTTGAAAATGGACTTGATTTTTTGAGCACTTCAGAGAAGAAATTTGATTGGGTTTTCATTGATCCATCGCGACGAAATGATGCTAAGGGAAAAGTGTTTTTGTTACAAGATTGTCTGCCAAATGTTCCTGCAAATCTTAAAACAATTTTTGAGAAAACAGAAAACGTGATGATAAAAACCGCTCCCCTTTTAGACATCAGTCAAGGGATTTCAGATTTAAAATCTGTAAAAGAGGTGCATGTTGTTGCTTTCAAAAATGAGGTAAAAGAGTTGCTATGGATTTTAAAAAAAGATTTTGAAGATACCATTCAAATAAAAACCACAAACCTTCAAATCAATTCTGAAGAAGCATTTGATTTTACACTTAGTGGTGAAAAAAAGTTAATTTCTGAAATTGGATTACCAGAAAAATATCTTTACGAACCTAATGCTGCGATATTAAAATCTGGTGG
The DNA here is from genome assembly GCF_031846445.1 of Croceitalea rosinachiae. NCBI lineage: Bacteria > Pseudomonadati > Bacteroidota > Flavobacteriia > Flavobacteriales > Flavobacteriaceae > Croceitalea > Croceitalea rosinachiae. Next base: position 29,161 of record NZ_JAVRHR010000005.1, read on the forward strand.
GTTTAAATCTATTGGCGAGGCTTTTGGGTTAAAAAAGTTACATGAACATTCTCATTTATATACTTCAAATCAACCAATCGATTTTCCCGGGCGCAGATTTAAAGTTGAAAACGTATTTCCCTACACTAAAAAAGAGTTTCGAAAATTAAAGGGAACTAAAGCTAATATTACTACGCGTAATTTCCCCGAATCGGTAGCTACTATTCGTAAAAAGCTAAAGATTAGCGATGGTGGTGATAGCTATTTATTTTTTACAACCGATTTAAATGACCAGCTTATTTTTGTCTTTTGCCAGAAAATTTAATTTTTAACAATGATCAATTCACACTACTCACACTCCCACTTAAAATCAGCCACTTTATCATTACTGCCGTTGGATAGATTATAATGCCACCATTCAGTACGAATAGACCAAAAACCATGTTTTTCCATAGTTTCTTTTAGGAGTTTTCTATTGTCAAGTATGTTTTGGGGTAAATCTAGGTTATCGTGGTAAGCACGTTTCCCAAAAAAATCAAAATCGGTTCCCATGTCCAGCTCGTTTCCTTCTAAATCAACCAGAGTAATATCTACGGCACCGCCTTTATTATGAATGGAGCCTTTTACAGGGTTGGCAACATATTGTGGGTTGGGTACAATTTCCCACATTTTATATTGCACGGAATTAGGGCGATAGCAATCGTAGAACATTATCTTAAACCCCTTAGAAATAAATTCTTTATTAGCTTTAATCAAGGCTTTGGCCGTCTTTGCACGGGTATAACATTCCGCACAATCATAAACTTTAGCCTTTAAAAAATTATTTTCAGTTGCATAACGCATATCATAGACAAAATCATCGCTAAAATCTGCCAATCGAACAAAAGTGGTATCGGCTAGTCTATCGAAAGAACGAAACTCTTTTTGCGTAATCTGTTTTTCAACTGCACTATCTCTCACAGAGTCTAAAACAATTTCCCTTACTTCATCTACTGCGGTTTTTGGCACTTTCACTGACCTTTTACAGCCACTTATAATAAGTAATCCAATGAGAAAAAAATAACGTGCCATTAATCCCTTTTTTGGTTTTCCATCCACTCATACAAGTCATCCGTGGTGTAAGCCCTAGTCCAAGAATTATGACCTACACCTTTATAACGCGTATACTTCACCTTATAACTCATCTCTTTTAGTTTAGCCACCATTTTATCTGATTCTTCAACAGAAATAATAGGGTCTTTATCTCCATGAAAGACCCAAATGGGCAATTCTCTATCAATCCAATGGGCATAAGGTACTGGGGCCATTCCGCAGACCACGGCCAAAGCCGCCCACTTTTTAGGGTATTGCACTGCCAAGTCCCATGCTGCGCTTCCTCCTCTACTCAGTCCTGTTAAATAAACTCGGTTGGGGTCAACTCTATTGGTTGCTATAATTTCATCTAGTAATTGATTTACGGCATGAATGTTCCACCATTTTCGCTTATGCGGATTTTGTGGTGCCAAAACCAAGAACGGAAACTCCTTGCCCTGCACCAACAATTTTGGCGGTCCGTTTTTCTTGATTTCCTCCAGTTCAGCCCCAGACTCTCCACCTCCATGGAGAAACAATAGCAATCCAAAGTTAGTTTCTTCTTTATTATCGTAATCCCTAGGGTAGTAAAGATAATACTGCAAATTCTCTTTAGTAACGGTTTGCAGTTCACTATCAATCAAGCGACTTTGACCAGCGCAACCTCCTAAAAAGAGCACAGAAAGTAGTATAGATATCAAAACTAATCTGTTCATAATAACTTTTCTTCTATTTCTAACCATGAGTTCGCCCTTTCATAATCAACAGTTTTAGTATTATGAGGAGATGTAAATAAAATTGACCGGCCATCAAAATTGTGAAGGTTATAGCTTCTATCATCAATCAAAATATCTCCTTTTAAAATATGTTTATGACCACATAAAATTCTATTCTGCCATGGTATAAACGGAAAGAATTCATCTAACCAGTCAGATTTTTCTTTTAGCGAATTTGGAAACTGCATAGCTGCAGAAGCAATATAAACATGATGTTTTTTAGAAACTTTTTCTAAAACTTTCTGACTATCCTTAATCACCTTTAAATCTCTAAAGAAACCCACTTGCCAAGCGTGGTCTTTTACACTTTTCTGGTGTTCTTTTGGTACGCATTGCCAAAACTCTTTGCCATCACAATCTTCTTTGCCAAATGAAGTTTCAAAATCTTTTTGGTAAATATCTAAATGGGCTTGATAGGTATCTGCAACTACCTCATCCATATCAACAAAAATTGTCATTTCAATTGTTTTATGTGAAGTACGCCAAAAACTATGAATAAAGAAAATTAAGCTTAAAAAGATAAGCAACAGATAAAAAATATTGACCTCATCCAAAAACACTGCTCAACCCAAACGTTGTTAAGCACATAAATGCCAATATGTTAGTAAAAAACCTTGCTGTTTTCAGTCTACTCCACTGATTCTAATTCTAGCTCAATTATAAAAGGAGCATGATCAGATTCTGGAAACTTAGAATCTAGAGCAAAAGCAACCGATTCATCTTCTAAAGTTTCATTGTGTATTTCAGATGTCCTGTAGAATGGCATCAAAGCTTTGGAAATCAAAATATGGTCTATTAATCGTTTCTGCCCACGATAGATATAGGTGTACCTTGAAGATTCTGGAATAGTATTCTCACAAGCTACCATTTCAAATTGATTAAGTTCTGAGTTGCCCGTATTGGCCACCTTTCCCGCTATTGCCTCAACAGGGACTTCTTTAGGATGGGCGTTAAAATCGCCACAAACAACTATTTTAGCATTAGGGTTTTCTTCGAAAATAGAATCTATTAGCATTCTAGTCTCTATGGATTGTGCAACTCGTTTCATGGATGAAACAAAATACCCTTCTGCCCAGGCCGAGCTGTTTCTCCACGCAAATTGATTTATTTTTTGCCCAGTTACATTAGAAGCATTTCTAGATTTTAAATGAAGGTTGATTACGTGAAGAATAGTATCATCATTCACCCTTATTTTGACATAAAATATGGGCCGTTCTATTTTTATCTCTTTGGCCTGGTCCGCATCTGCACCTGTGTCAGTCACGTAATTATAGCTTGGAGGTGTAAGAAGGCTATTTTTAACTTGCACTGGTTCTCCCTCAAAAGAATATTTACTTACAATAACTAAATTTCTCTTATCATATACTTCATCACTGCCCTGTGTTTTAGTGGAAACCATATTGTAATCTTCATATGGAGTATTTTTTAAAAGTTCTTTCAGCGCAGTAATATCTCTTGGCTCTCCTACAGTCTCTTGCCCTTGAATTTCTTGAAAGCAAATAACGTCAGCTTTAAGTCTTAACAATTGAGGTCTTAAAACTTTAATTCTTTTCTCTAATGAAGGGTTCTGATTTTCTTGATCATCTAAATTTTCTAGATTGAATGTTGCGATTCTTAATTTCATCATATTTAGTTTTACGGTTAAAATGAAAAGTTTAGGAGCTTTAAAAAACCTAAAATTGTCATTGAATTATAAATCGAGAGGGGAAACTAGAATACCTACTTAAATTACTTTTTTTTCTTTCATTTATGAACTTAGCAAGTGAGGATAATGCATCCTTAATTTTTTCTTAACACACAGATTCCGTAAGGAGTATAAACAAAAAAACCTTCACATCTGTGAAGGCCTGGTATTCTTGGTAATCGCAAAAGGATTCAAACCTTCGACCGTCTACTTGGAAGCTTCTTTAAGAGTATTCACAAAATCTAATAACAAATAAAATTTATATTCATATCAGTTAACCTTCGTTCAAAAAAATTAAAAATCTAATAACTTATGATTCGGTTGATTCCGTTCCTAATTTTGCAACTCAACTGAAGCTGAATAATATGCCAATACAAAATATTTCAGCTATGTTTGGACCTAGCAAACTAAATACTACTGAGCCTTATTTGAATACTAGATAAGTATAACAAGTAATCGGTAACTTTCTTTTAAAATAATCAATACTCTACTATCAAAATTGCTGTTTTAAAAACAGAAAAATAGTACCATGAGCATTGAAATGCTAAGATAACTTTTAAAGAATTCAGCAAAAAAAAAGTCACTATTTTAAGCAGTTAGTTTAGTGTTCAAATAACGGAATGCCAATTTCTTTTTTATTAACTGGAACTTTCATAAGAAACCAAGAAACATCCATGTTTCTTTGATTTTGAGAAAGTATTGAATCTTTGTTCAAGCTAAGTGTAATTCTATCAGAAAATCCATTGGTGCCAACAATAATATTCCACTGTGTCGGCCGAAATAAAATGTTGGTTGTGTCTTTCTCAATTAAAGGATTTTGGCCCAAAATAGGTGTCATTTGAGCGTAAACTTCTTTATTGTTCAAGATGGTTAAGAATTGCGCCTCAAAAGTATGTTCTATTGTCAGAGTACTATCGCTTCTTAGTCGACCTCCAAAACCAACACGAACTTTCTCACCATTTCTTATGGCAAGAATTAAATCTTGTTTTGAACCAAATATGGTCTTTCCATTTGAATCATTCTTATATGCCAAATGCCATTGATTATGCGAAGACGCATCTTTGCAGGAACAAAGAATAACAAACATGAAGACTAACAAAATGTATCTCACAGTACATAAATTTGAATTATTAAGCTGTAAATCAGGTTTCTATTGACTACAATGAATGAAAAAGATGCATTCTTTTTTGATATTTTTATAAAATCAAATTCACCTTTTCTCTGAATACAGAGGAAGTGATTTAGATGTTTCTTTAGTTCGCTTACCAAACCAACTTATAACAGGGTTTTGAACTCTTCTGGTTGTTACAGAATCTTCTTTTCTATTATACCAAATAGCATCAAAATCGCCTTTGGTTGTTATGACTACGCGCCACTCTTCTTGAATCTTCGACAGTGTTTCGTAGTTAGCATTCCCTTTTTCCCAATTTACATTAGAGAGTACCTGCGGTTCTAAATGGGCAATAACTTCTTTTTCATCTAATATCGCTAGCCAAATAGGTTGTGCAATGTGCTCAATAGAATGTCTTTTATTCTTGTTGCCCCAGCCAATCTTAATGTCAGCACCATTTCTAATGCAGTTTATCAAACTTGCCTTATCACCTTTGATAACTTCTCCATTTTTATCCGTCGCTAAAACAACATCCCATTTGTCATTATTTATATTTTCTTGACAGGAAACGAGGATCAAACAAAAAAGAAATAACAAAACCCTCATTTCAAATATTTAAACGTGTCAACCATTATATATTTAGGACTTCTACTAATAAAATCTCTAAAAAATGCTGTGTGACTTGCCCCCATCAAAATAAAAACTCTATCCTCTGGTTTTAAGTTAATACGGTTTATATTAGAATACATTCGCAAGTTTCTCTTATAGTATTTTGCAGCTTCATCTGCTCCTTCAAAATTACCATCAGTACCCGCGTGGGTTAACACATCTGAGTTAATGCTAATTAGAAAATCTAAATATCTATCAGCATTGCATAACTTTAATTTATCCAATAATGGTATATCCTTATTATTCTCATTACTATCATCATACTCTTCAATACCTTTAAAAGGGTTTTTATAATATTCCGTTATTGTTTGATTGTCAATTTGATTATTAATTTCCCTTGCCACCTTATAATTATATCCCATTTTATGGTCTACGCCATAAATTCTTTTTGCGCCCACTAGTCTTCCTAGTTCATAAGCCAGTAGTTCAATTTCACTTGGGTTTTTGAATCGTTTTTGTGGATTCTTTGCATATTCAGCGTACTGCTCTTGAAGCCTAGCATTGTAATCAGGCACAGTTTCCACCAAAATCACCGTAGGTTTAAACTGAGCTAGCTTCTCAGCTATTTGGTGTACCTCTTTTATATTTTTTTCATCATTTTCGTCAAACTCTGTTTTGTTCTCATCTGTGGTTAACCCCATATGAAAAGTACCAAAATTCAATACTTTAATTTTATTTGTTTCCTCTCCATTATATCTCGTACTATTCTGAGCGGCAAGAGTTATTGCGAAAAGACATAAGCAGCAGACTAAATATTTTTTAAATTCCATAATTGAGTGATTATTATTATTATTTGATGGATAATCAAAACCCTTAAATGTTACACTTTAAGCGCCATATTTCAATTTACCGGAAATTGATTTTCTAAATTCTCTAAGGCCCTAATTACATTCTTATCAATTGCGTATTCTTTTTTCAACATTTTAACCGCTTGTAACCAATATTCACCTCCTAAAATACCTAGAGTTTGTGCATTGTAAAAAATATCATTCATATTTCCATCTTCAATAGCATTGCTAAAGTTTTTGAATACCAATTTACTTCCTTCTTCGGTTTTATCTAGTGCTTTTAATGTGTAAGCGGCAGCTAACCTATGATCCCAGATGGGGGTGGCCAAATTCCAATGTGGCTTATTCGAATCAAAAAGAGCGTCCATAGCTAGGTCATAACCGCGTAGGTCTTTCAACTCTTTTAAACCATATAAAGCACTTATCAAACTTTGATTTTTCCAAGAAGGCTTTTTAGGTAGGTCCATAAGTGCCGTATATGCTTTTGAATCTCTACTTTTACCTAAAGCAATTGCAGACATAAAAACAACTCTGTCACTATAGTCTTTTAAGCCTTCTAAATATATTGGAACATACTTCTGGTCCCGAGTGTTTCCCAAGAAATTAATTGTCCAAGCTTTCACCCAAGAAGTTTCTCTTTCCACCAACTGTAGTAACACCTTTTCTGTTTTTTTATCTAAGACAATTTTGAAGTCAGAAGAAGGGTTAAAAAGTTGCCCCAATTGACTAATTGCGGTAAGACGCATTCTCCAATAGTCTTCATTAAAAGATTGACTTAGTAGAGCATCCTTCACTTTTGATCTTATTTCAGCGTCAGTAGTGTCAGACAACACTCTAGAAGTAAGCCTTTGCATAGTTGTTATACGATGCAAAACATCTTTACTCGTTTTAAGTTCAATTAAAAGCTGCTCCGCTTCCTTTTGAATTGATATTTGCTCTTTGATCCAAGTATCTTCAAAGTCTAAGTTTACTAAACTTGGGGATGTATTTGTGGAAAACACAAAAGTATTTTTATAGGCTGCTTCGATATTAATGCTCTCAACTTTTTCATTAATCTCAATAAGCATTTTTCCTTTAAAAAACGGAATACGCTTACCTCCAATAGTGGAATCCACTTTTTGTTGTTGATAAATATCTAATGTCAGCTCGTTTCTAGCATCATTAAAACGGTGTTCTACCCTGAATTTTGGATGTCCAACCCCATAAATCCACTGTTCAAAGAACCAATTCATAGGCTTATTGGCAATTTGGTTTACAACATCGATAAAGTCCTCTGTAGTAATCAGCTTATCGCTATATTCATTTACATAAGTTTGGATTAATTGTTTCCATTTTTTCTCTCCCAACTCTTTGCGCAACATATGCAATACCCTAGCCCCTTTGAGGTAAGGAGCATTGCTATTTACAAAATAATCAACATCCTCAATATTATCTGGGACTACTATTGTTTGAAGTTCAGCATTCCAATCACTTAAATAAGCAGACAAATCAGGAGAAAGCTGATAGGTTAGAAACTCAGTATTTCCATTTTTATATTCATTATAAAGACCTGAAAAATACCGCGAAAAACCTTTAGTCAACCAAGTGTCGTTCCAGCTTTTTGGTTTTAAGTAGCTGCCAAACCATTGTGCTGCTAAAGCCTCACTCTCAGTTAAGTCCCAACCATAAAAAAAATCCTCGTGGGTGGTTTTATCATCAATCATATTTTCAGTAATAATTGATGTTGCTAAACCAGGTTTCCAACCACCAAAATCTTGAACAAAAATTTGAGAATAGCTCTTGTAAGGATACTTTACTCCCATATACTCTGAAAAGAACTTCATCATATCTGGTAAGCGTATCACACTTTCTTTAGTTCCTAACTTTTCATCAGGATATCCATAATTATTGATATTGACATCTTGATATTTCTGCTCTACATTTGCATACGCTCCAACAACTAGAAACGTGTTATGTGGGCTGTATTGTTGATTACTAATCCAGTTATAAATTATATTATCGCCATTTTGAACTGATGATACCAAACTACCACTTGATATTGCTAAAAGGTGTTTTTCAACACTTATTGTTATGTTCGTTGTTCGTAAATCTTCTGGGTTATCATTTGAAGGAAACCAGTATCTACTAGAATTAGGTTCACCAAAAGCCCAGAGTTGTTGTCTTCTTTCATTCTCTGTTTGTGTTGTCTGGAAATATCGCACTCCATTCCCAAAACTTCCCCAAATATTAGATGGGTCTGACTGATTTTCGTATAACGTTTCAAAACCGATATCCAAAATGAGAGTATCCGTAAAGTCAATATTATTTTGAAGATTTATCGTAATTAAAGAATCATTTACTGTGTAACCAATTGAATTCCCATCCTTATTTTTAACGTACTTTATTGACATTTGTACTGCGTTCAATCTAATACTATCAACAATTTTATTTGGCAAAATTTCAAGTCTCGTATTCCCAAATAATCTTTTGTTATCCAAATCTACCGATATATCAATATCTTGATGTAAAACATCAAGATGACTGTTTGCCCAATCTGTAGTGGTATTAAACGTTTTAGATGTACATCCTACTATTAGCATTAACGTAAGATGAAATATTATGAAAAGGGTAATTTTCTTATGTGTCATAGTATGCTATTGTTTTGTCTTCAAAAAGAAGCGTTCTTTAGATTTAGATTTAGCGCCAATGCGTCTGTAAAACTTCATCGCCTTAGTATTAAAATCAGGAGTTTGCCATTGTATTAATTCGCAATCTAGAAAAGTAGCCTCTTTCTGAATTCTCACTATCAACTTTTCGCCCAACCCTAGCCCTCTTGCAAATTCTCTTATGAATAGGCAATCCATATAGATATACTCTCGTGCATCCCAAGTAGCATATTGCTTCATATAAGTTGCATACCCTAATAAAACCGAATCGTATTCTACGACTAAACAGTAAAGTTTCGGAGATGTCTCGAATAAGTCTTTCTTTAAAAGTTCAGCCTTCCTTTCCATAACATACTCAGCTTCTTCATAAGCTGCGTGTAAATGACACAGCTGAATTATTTGGGGAATATCTTCCGGCTTTGCAAATCGTATTTTTCCTTGAATTTTCATCTTATTATCTAATAAACCTATATGTTAGTTTCACTAAGAAAATGTTATTCAGCTCTTTGATATTGTATCGAAGATTGGATGTTAATCCATTATTAAAATCACCAAAATTTGAAGCATCTTGACTCCAGACTAGATATAACTCAGAGCCGGGTATATATTCCCAACGCAATACCATATTTGAACGCCATTGTATAAAAGCAAAATCAGGTTGAAAGAAATTATAATCTGAAACTCCGTCGGTATTTTCATCTATGAGATAGTTTCCCGATTCTAGTTGAATTTGGGTGTTGGAATATGACGTTACTCGTTGATTTAAACTATTTCCAATAGGGTCATCTACGAACTTGAAATCATCATAGACTCCTTGTGAAATAAATGGCTGCCCCCAATATTGTAAACTTAAAGTAGGTGTCAAAATGTAATCGATGCGCAAAGGAAAATTGAGCGTTTCTTGATTTACGGTGCCCAGAATATATCTTAAATTATTTTCGAAATTGGAGGTGCTTACATATTGTAATTTATCCTTAGTCTTTGTGTAAGATGGCAACAACGAAACCGTAAGTGCATTGGTCGGTTGGTAGGTAACTGAACCGCCTAGGGAAAGACGATTCAATGCATTTTCTGCCATTCGTTGAGTTGAGGCGTTTGCTCCAAAACGTAACTTTTTGCGACTATCAGAAGTAAAGCGTCCACCAAGTGTGTATTCATAGGGTAATTTAAATCTAGGACCTCCGCGCAATAAAAAATTATTAAAATTAATAGGTTTAAAATCTACAGATCCGTTAAACCAGGTGTTATCCTTTAAGTTAAACCAAGCATTGGTATTAAAGATGAGCTCATTGAGATTCCCTCCAAAATCAAAGGCCGCAAAGTGATTATAATTTAATCGCCAAGAACGCATAGATTTTAAAGGTTTTGTGGTTCTATATCCTATCCAGCCATAATAGCGAAAGTCATCTGCTCTTAATTGAAATCCAATATCATTGAGTTCTAATTCTGGTGAACGCCAAGTAACACCTGTTTGGAATAATAAATTCCCGGCACCTTTACCTATTTGTACATTCCCTCCTGTACCATTTAAAGCGGTAGCGTTAGGGTCGACATTTACGTGGTCGGCACCTTCTCGCTGAAATAAATGAGTGATAGATTGCTGTGTTCTATTTATTGCGTTTTCTGAACCAGTTACCGAGCTAAAAATAAGGTTCGCTTTAGCATAATACGTTCTGTTTTTCCAGTTATGGGTAACGTCAAAACCCCCTGTGTATGCAGATGTATGAAGAAAATCTAGATTGTCTGTTAGGCTACGATTGGTAGCCGTAAATATTCCTCCAATAAAAGTGTTGTTATTGTTAAAGTCTTTTTGAACCCTCGTAACGAGATAATTTGTAAAAGGTTCTACAGCCTCTTGTCTTTCTGAAGTGCCATCTGTAATCGTTGCTATTTCTTTTGTAGTTGTAGCTTCAAGAACTCCAATAGACCAGCCATCTCTTGTTTTACCACTAAATTTAGCGGCACCCAAAATTGTAGAAATATTGGGTTGTGAGTTGAATTCACCTTCTTGTAAATTCGGAAACCCTTGCGGTGACCTCCCAATACGCCTAGAGTAGAAAAGATTATCAAAACCAAAAGTGCGACCCCCATTTACAGAACTCGAAAAGGCATAATCAAAAATATTCTTGTTCTCAATAAAAAATGGGCGTCTCTCTTGAAAGAAAATTTGAAAACCATCTAAGGCAATTGCTGAAGGGTCTGCCTCTACTTGACCAAAATCTGGATTTATTGTAAAGTCAAGTGTAAGGTCATTTGTAATGCCAAGTTTACCATCAAGTCCTGCATTTAATTTGGTTTCACTGTTTTTTATAAGCGGATTTACACTTTGCTTCCCTAATTCGTTTTGTGATACAACGGTATATGGTTGAATTTCTAATTGGCGTTGCGGCTTCAAATTTTTAAGTCCGTGTAGCTCTCCAAAACTACTTACCCATCCTGGTGCATTTAATGGAGTGCGCTGCCAAACAGACCTTTCTTCTTTCCTAAAAAAACGTCTAGTAGACTGAATCCCCCAGACTTGATTGTCTGCCTTACCAAAACGTATTTGACTTAACGGAATTTTAATTTCTGCAGTCCATCCTTCATCATCGATGTTTGTTTTGGCATACCAAATAGGATTCCAAGTATTGTCCCAATTTTGGCCATCATTTGTAATATACTCTTCCCCTTGGACTCCAGAAACAGATATGGTAAACGAGTACGCTGTACGAAGATCACCTAGGCTACCCACATTGATTTCTACCCAATCGCCATCAAAACCATCCCTACGCGATAGGCGGCTTACTATTTTCTCTGGTTCATCATCATAACACTTAAAAGCAACGTACAAACTCTTATCGTCGTATATAATTTTGAGCTTTGTAGGATAAGATGGGTCTGTGTTTTCATCAGGACTTAATTCAACATAGTTTTCACTCCAATCAACTATATTCCATGTGTCTTCGTTGATTAGACCGTCAATTTTAGGAGATTTATTACCTTCTATATATGTAGTATTATAGATACGTTTTGGAATTGTATCCTGGGCACATACAACCCTACAAAAAAGGCAAAAAAGAGCTAAGGCAAAAAAATATATTTTTTGCATAAAGTACTGAATTTTAAATAGTTATATATATTTTATAGGAAATTACAATTAGTTAAATTGTATATTATTTTTCTTCCATTTTTCTAAAGGCATTTTTAATAGTAATTAGATCATCTCTAAATTTAAAAAGATCGCAACCGGTTACGTTCCTATTATTTGATAACTTATATTTCCATTCCCAAAAACCAAAATCCCCATTTATATAGATATTGGACACTTTCGAAGACAATGAATTGTCCAACTTCATCATTTTTTCTACTGCTTGGGCTACTTCACTCTTACCCGAATAACTTTCTTTTCCATCCGAAATGATTGACGGTCGGTACATACAATCTTCCGTAAAAAACCGCATAACCTCGTCTATATTTTTAGTTGACCAAGCTTCTGCGAAAGTCAATAAATGTTGCTCTGTCATACTGCTTTACAAAAAGTTGCTTTTATATATCCTATATAATCTGGTTGATTTGCCTTTGATAGAATATGTTTAATCCAAGACGCTCTTTCATGTGCAAACACCTCAAGTTCCCAAACACACAACAAAGAATTTGTATTGTAAGGAGAATCTGTTATGATATCAGGTGTGTCGAAGCTTGAAAAAAATACTTTAGATTCAACCATCTCACCACCAGTCCACCAGTTTAACAGAATCCAAACACCTTCCCTAGCTTCATGAATAATCAAGAATGCCTGTCTGTAAGTAGGTAGTTTAGCATTTTCTATTTGACCAAGCCATACAGGCAAATGTCGTTTGCAATTTTGAAGTATCTGATCAGAAGCGAATTCGGGTTTATTAGTTATAGTATAGATTTTAATAGCCCAATCACTACTATTCAAAAGCTCGCTGAACTGTATGGTTCTAGGTTTATATACTTCAAAAACACTGCTCATCATTCTTATGATTTTATGGTTGGATATTTATCTCTCATTTCATCAACTTGTTCTCAAGTTTTCCTTTCAACTACTCCTTTGTTGATGAAGGAAATCTATTTAATATGGCGATTGGCTTTATTGGTCTAGGTAAAAAATTAGCGTCACAACTTGGTCTAACTTTTAACATCATATAACTGTTTTAAATCCAGCAATCAGAACTATGGAATTTGGTCTTTCCAATCTATGATTTTGAACTCCACGGCGTTAATTTTCTTTTTTAATTGGATAGGAGGATATGAGTTTTCTTCATTATCAAATGGTAGCCCTTCAACTACTGCTTCACTTGCCCAGTTACCTCTGGTAAACTTTAACATTGTTGGATAATGTAGCTTAACATTAATTTCTCTTTCAAAATCCGATATCCTTTCCATTCGAAAAACCGACCCCCAATTAGCTAAACTCCTTTGATTACCCGCAATATATACTTCATCAGAAGCATTTGGAACGACTACCCTAATTCTGGTATCATAAGCTTCTAAACTAGTATTAAGAGCCAATCTGTGCGTTCTTTCTTCTTTCTGAGAAAATGGGTTATTCTTAGTATACAGTTTAACCTTCTCATCAAAAACCTCTCGTCCATCAACAACAAAACTGTAGTCGTAAACTCCATCGGGCAAGTTCACCTTCAACACCCAACCATCATTGGACTTGGACATATAATTGTATATACCCCCAGGTAAACCTTTTACAAAAACATCTCTGGCATCCCTGTTCTCATTAAGTTTTATTGTCGTATTGAACCCTTTTTCAAACTCCCCATTAAAACGTGTAAGTATATAAGGTACATCCATACTGGTGTCTGGGTATTTTTTCTGATATTCTTTTACTATTGCAATAGCTTTTCCTTTATTTCCTCTATTATAATATGCGATTGCACGAGCACCAATCATCCAATGTCCAATAGGGTCTGATTTTAGATATTCCTCTAAAAATGGCAAAGCGTTCAAATCATACTGACTACCAATTTGATTAGTTACAAATGCTGCAAGAACTGTATTCTTCATCTCACGATCCAGTTCAAAAGAGTTAAGTGTCTTTAATGCCTCTTCTTCATGACCTGCTTTATAGAGACTATAGGCCTGACTCAATGGGTGTTTGGGAAATAAATCTCTCATCAAATAGGATTTTTGCCCCCAACCCAATAGTTCTTTAATATTAACATTAAATGAGTTTTCATAATCAAGACCAAAAAAAAACCAGATATCTCCAGTAGTGAGATTTTGAATATTCGAGTAAATTGTTGCTAATGGCCCCTTCTGAGCGGTTTTTTTGCATATAGCATTAAAAGTATCAAGACTAGGTCCTTTATTTTCTAAAACTTCTTTTGCAATTGGATACCTCCAGCAAGTGCCAGCATCTTCTTTGGCACAAATACTAAAATTTGTAGATAATTGATAAGGGGCATTTTTCAAAATACGACTACCGGTGGGGTCTATCATGCCGAAATTCCCATATTTATCTGCTAAATGCATTTGAGCACCCTTAAAACCTATATCAAACCAATAGACTTCAAAGAAATCTATTACCTCCTGAACAGTACCGAAATTAGCCAGTATATGACTCAAAATTGCTTGATCACCACCAGGGAAAGATTTCTTTTTATCCAGGTTGTTTATAATGTACTGTACACCCGATTCAGTGAGTATATTAAAATCATAGAACAATCCCGCTTCATTCATTCCACCCTGAATATTAAAGTTTTTACCATTTTCGGGGGAATCATAAGAAAGGGTGTAGTACCCATATTTTATGGATTGGTTTTTTGGGAAAACGTTTATATAATTATAAAAACTGAAGTTGTTATCCTCGTTATTTCCAACCCACACTTGACCATTTTTTGCGATGGCTGAAAATATGGTACAAGCGAATGCCTCAGAACATACTAATAGAAAAACTATTAAAATTTTAGATGATAAATATCTCATAATAATGTATTCGAATTCGTTTAATAATGACCGTGCATTAGAGCGTCTTTTTATTTCATAAATATCTTTTGTTTATGATTTCCATATGCCATATTTCATGGCCCGTAATCGTAAAAGCAGCAGCCCTTGAAGACATTGGACCTAGCTGGATTTTACCAACGCGCTTCAAATCATCTACGGTCAAACTAGATAAAAGCCCAATGGAGTTAGCTCTTGAAATCTGATATTCATCGATCAATACTTCTATACTCTTTTCATTCGCCCTAGAAGGTTGTATGTATATTGACTGGTCAAAATCAGCAAGAACAGTTTTATCATTTCTCGCAATCCTAAAGCATCGGTACATAAAAATCCTTTCAGTATCAATTAAATGCTGAAAAACCTCTTTTATGGTCCATTTACCTTCTTCATATCTAAAAAGATGAAGATCAGATGGTATATTATTAAAAAAGTCTACCACTTCGACCAATGCAAGTTGAAAAGATTCAATTAAACCCGTAGACTCATCAAGTTTATTTATATATCTCGAATAATATGGATGATATTCAACTTCATTTAAATCGGATATTACAGTCATTTTTAGTTTATTTATATATTATATTTTGAATTATAGGGTCGACAGTTGTGTATTCTTGTGGTATATAAGTTATTGCCTTTGGAATCAAATCGTTTAAATATTCTATTTGAAAACTTCGCTTTCCATGTTTGTCAAGAATCATATTGTTTTCTGAAAGGCTTACTTCCCATTTAGTACTTTCACCCCATACCTCAGGCCTAAAACCCGGAGTAAAAGGAAGTCCAAAATTTGGCTTTTTTCTATCATCATATTCAAAATGATGTACTTGCTCATATTCCTCACCTGTCCAAGAGTCTACCAATAGAAATATAGCTTCAACAACATTTTTATTTTGATCATCATAAATGAAACGAACATAAGGCTTTTCATCGTTTCTATTTATGGAAATGACCTTATCAATGTCATTGTAATTTAAATTCCTGGTACTGATGATATTATCACTTTTTAAAATTGTCACTCTCTTAATTTTATCATCTTCATAATTATATTTGATTTTATAAGAAAATTCAGGAAAAGTGATATAATCACGCTCTATTTCTATAAGAAAATTATTTTCATACTTGAATAAAAATTGTATTTCATTTTTATTCTCTAAGTCACTATAAGTAATTTTTGTAAGTCTTTTGTGATTGTCATATTGATAAATCCAGGTGGTATCTCCATCATAGTCGGTCATGTAGTCAACCAAACCGAGCTGAATCCTTAGGAGGTCCTTAATATCATTTTCCGAATCATCAATAGAACAGTTAAAACAGCAAATTGATAATATGAACAAACTCAATCTTTTCATCATAAAAAATTTAGTGATATAAAATTATTATAATTACCACAAGAAATTAATTATTATATTTGAAATTATTTTATATTTTATTTATTAAATAATGTTTTTATTAAAAATATCCTTATAAATGAAAATTGATGAAATTAACTGGAAAATTCTGCAAATGTTACAAGAGAATGCTCGTGTGGCGTTGAAAGATTTGGCAAAGGAAGTTGGGCTTTCATCTCCGACGGTAGCAGAGCGCATTCAAAAAATGGAAGATGCAGGCGTTATAGAATCATATAACACAAAAGTAAACCTAGATAAACTAGGTTATTCCCTAGGGGTTTATATTACTATTAAAATTCGGTTTGGGCAAACCCAGCGCTTTGAGGAGTTTATTTTAACTGTTCCCGAAATTAGTGAGTGTCACAAACTTACAGGTAGAGATTGTATGCTTTTAAGAGGTGTTGTACGCGACCCTAAACATCTAGAAGAACTTAATGTGAGATTAGCTGTGTATGGAGAACTTACAACTTCCTTGATTTTGAACTCTGTCATGGATGGTAAAATCTATTGCGAACATTTCTGATAGCTTGATAAGCTTTGATTAGTATCTTTTATTTTCACGTCTTTTCTTTAAAGATATCCGGACAGCGTTTGAGGAAGAGATACCACAGGCCACAGAATATTTATTTTATCAATGATTTGGCAATTTAGTTTCACTATAAATCAATGAAAAAAGAATATTATTAGTAATTACTTATTCATAACCCTTATACTCCATATAATTTGCAGTATTCTTAGCAACTTCTTTACCATAGAATTTTTCAACTATATGAAAGGAAAGATCAATTCCGGCGGAGATACCGGCTGATGTAAAAATTTTCTCATCTGATTGGATAAAACGCTTATTCTTTTGAGGCTTTGCACTAGGCACCATTTTCTCTATGAATGGATAAACCGTATTATGGGTACAATAGGGTTTATCGTCTAATTTACCAATCTTACCTAAGATAGCAGCTCCAGTACATACGCTCATTGTTAGTTCTGACTTCTCAACCATTTTAGCCACCCAATTTAGAGCTTCATCATCCTGCGCCACTAGACTGGCTCCCATACCACCAGAAATAATTAATACGTCAAAATCTGGTGCATCTTTAAATGAGTAATCAGGATTAACCGAAAGTCCGTTCATTGCTATAATCGGCTCTTTTGTTTTGGCTACAACACTTACCTCAAATAATTCATTATTATGAATCTGATTTGATACTGAAAATACTTCAAAAGGACCTGCAAAATCCAACACTTCAGCATTTTTAAAAATTAATATCCCAACAGTTCTCTTCCCTTCAGTTATAGAATCTAATCTTACCTTATCATTTTTGTTAGCTTTTAGAATACCGAATGAAGCAAGGCATAAAATAGATATAAGAATATTTTTCATACTGATTATTACTTTGAATTGTTCAAAACAAAGATCTTTATAAAGAACGAAACACTATATTAGTTAATTAGGTTATTCAGCTATTATGATTTAAATTATTAATATTAATAACCTGTATGCCTAATTAAATTTTAACAAAGTGTAATTACTCTTTTAAAATTTATCAGCAACAAATAAGCTAGTGAAACTCAGTTTTGTGCTCTAAGCCCAAAATCCTGATTTTTTCATTTGTAATATGTTCCAGCAATTAAAAAACTTGCTTGCGTTCGGACCTCTATTTCTCTTTAAGGATAAAATTATCATATTCCGTCAACCTATCCATTTCCCCCTTAAGCTTATAATATTCTAGTATATCAAAAAAAATCTAACAAAAATTTTGTGCAAAAATTAGGGTGAAGATTCATCCAAAAGTTTTTTGTGCTTATTCGAAAATATAGGAATATGGATTACCAAAGAAGAATGCATTTTAATTGATTCTAATTGGTTTGATAAACATTAATATTTGCTGAATTTTGAAGCGTTTGCAAATAAAAAAGCCTCAGAGAAGCAATAAACCTCTGAGGCCCTGTGAATTCTGGTGATCGCGATAGGATTCGAACCTATGACCGTCTGCTTAGAAGGCAGATGCTCTATCCAGCTGAGCTACGCGACCTTATCAATAAAATAAAAAAACCGAATCTTCCGATTCGGTTTTTGTCGGGGTGGCAGGATTCGAACCTGCGACCTCCGCGTCCCAAACGCGGCGCGATAACCGGGCTACGCTACACCCCGATGGCTATCTTTTGTTAAAAGAAATTGCGGAGAGAATGGGACTCGAACCCATGCGACACTTACGCGTCGACAGATTAGCAATCTGCTCCGTTACCACTCCGGCACCTCTCCTTTAATCTTGTCTGTATAAGAACCTGCGCAAAACGCGGATGCAAAAATACTTTTTCATTATCAACAACGCAACTATTTTTAGTGGTTTTTTAAAGAATAATTTTATCGACCCATGAATTTACTATTCAGGATATTCCACCCTTAAATGATATATATTGGTCAATTTTTGTTTCAACACTTTTTTTACAGTCTCAATCTCTTTAAAGGTAATATTGGCGTTTAGAAATTGATTGGCTTGCATTTGTCCTTTTATGATTTTCTCAACAAACTCATCAATCATCATATAGGTAGGAGACTTTAAACTTTTTGATGCTGCTTCTACGGAATCAGCCATCATTAAAATTGCAGTTTCTTTTGAAAAAGGTATGGGTCCTGGGTATCTAAATTGTGAATCTTCTACTTCTGGGTCCAACTCTTGCTGTTTTTTAAAGAAATAATATACTAATGTCGTACCATGATGGGTTCTAAGAAAATCAATCACTCTATCTGGAAGCCCATTTTTCCTCGCTAGTTCAATTCCTTCTATTACATGGTCAATAATGATTTTAGCACTCTCTTTCGGGGGTAAATCATCATGAGGATTTACATTGGTAATTTGATTCTCAATAAAATAAGTAGGATTGTTCATCTTACCAATATCGTGGTACAATGCCCCTACCCTTACCAACATTGAATTTGCCCCAATCTCATTGGCAGCAGCTTCAGCGAGATTTGCTACCTGTAGCGAATGATGAAATGTGCCAGGAGCTTTATTCGATAATTCTTTTAAAAGTTTTGAATTGGTATCAGATAGCTCTAACAAAGACACATCTGATACCAAACCAAATATTTTTTCATAAAGATATATTAATGGCTGTACGAAAAGTGTAATCATTCCATTTAAAAGAAAAATTCCGAAGGTTATTAATTCAATGTTCTCTAAGTTGCCTTCATGAATGGTATGAAATGCGAAATAACCAGTGATATAGATAAGTGTAATCTGGCCGACAGATATAAACAAATTTGCTCTTTTGTAAAGCTCCGAAACAGTTAAAATAGTGACAATACCTGCAATAATCTGCAGAAATATATATTCAAAACTATTTGGTACTACAAAACCTAATATCAAGATGGTCAACACGTGTACAAAGAGTCCCAATCTGGCATCGAAGAAGTTTTTAAGTATTAGGGGGAGAATGCAAAGTGGAACGACATAAACATAACTTTCATTGTTCTTTACGACCAAAGTAGTTACGAAAACCATTAAAAGAATATTCACAAAAATAAAAGTGACCTTAGTATTGTTTGAATAGATTTCAGGCCGATACTTTTTCAAGAATAAAAACAACATCATCAATACCAACGCCACTAAAACCGTATAACCAAAAAGTATAAAATAATAGTTACTACCTTTCCACAATTCAGATTCAAATTCTTCTTTCAAAGAATTCAGGATATTAAAATTTTCAGATTCTACCACTTCTCCTTTGGCTATGATTAGTTTTCCTTCTAGTACATCGCCCCTGGTAAACGAAATTTTAGATAATTCATCTTCTAAAGCTTTATCTGATAAATTCTTATCATAAGAAGTGTTTGTCTGAATTACCCCTTTCAACAAAGCCGTTAATTGAGTTCGCAAAGCTTCTGGGTAAATGTTTTTTAATTCATTTTGAATAATGATCTCTGCTCTAGTGAAATCTACTATTTGGTCAGGTTGTAAATTCTTGGCCTCATTATTTACCACCAGCAAAATTCCTTTTCCTGAAATAGTCTGTTCAAATACCCCGTTTTTATAAATGGAGTCAAGTAGATTATTGCCTAGTCTAAAAAGGTCTCGCCTTTTTGATGCGGCCAATGCATCTATTGGAAAAGTCTTTTCAAACTCTTGTGAATATTTTTGCTGGGCACTTTGATAAATAGCATCATCATAGGCATAGTATACTAAGATATTGTCAGTAAGATTTTTTTGTTCACTTTCAATCTCTTCAGCAGTCTTTTTAATCGAAAAATCAAAGGGTGCATAAAGGTTTTCATACTGCCAGGGTTTTCCTTTTTGAAATTCATACTTGAACTTCCCTCCTCTTGGGAAGAAAAAAACAATAAGCGCAATAGAAATCAGATAAAGAAAATACTTGTAAAAGAGTGATTGCTTTTTGTAGAAATTGTCCAACGATTTTCCCATAGTACTCTTACCTCTTCTCAAAAATAGAAAAATATAAATTCATGCATTGAACAGACCTCACTTTAAAAGTAAATGCGTTTAATTTTAGTATTTTCGCAACATTAAATTTATGCATAATGAAGGAAGTTGTCATTGTTTCTGCAGTACGCACACCCATTGGAAGTTTTATGGGTTCATTATCAAGTATTCCAGCTCCAAAATTAGGCTCTATTGCCATAAAAGATGCTTTAGATAAAATTAATTTATCTCCAAAAATGGTAGATGAAGTTCTAATGGGCAATGTAGTACAAGCAGGTACGGGCCAAGCTCCAGCAAGGCAAGCAGCGATTTATGCAGGCATACCGGATACGGTGCCTTGTACCACTATAAATAAGGTTTGTGCCTCTGGCATGAAAACAGTAATGCAGGCAGCACAGGCCATAGCCTTAGGTGATGCCCATATCGTAGTTGCTGGTGGAATGGAAAACATGAGTTTGATTCCTCATTATGTGCACATGAGAAATGGGGTAAAGTTTGGTCCTACATCACTTGTTGACGGTATGCAAAAAGATGGTTTAGTAGATGTGTATGATCAAAACGCTATGGGAGTTTGTGCTGACGCGTGCGCTTCAGAGCATGATTTTAGCCGAGAAGATCAAGATAATTATGCAATTCAGTCTTATAATCGGTCATCAGATGCATGGAAGGCCGGAAAATTTTCAAATGAGGTAGTTCCTGTTGAAGTTCCGCAAAGACGTGGTGAACCCATACTAGTTTCTGAAGATGAAGAATACAAAAATGTGAGGATTGAAAAAATTCCATCTTTACGACCTGCATTTACAAAAGATGGTACAGTTACTGCAGCAAATGCATCTACCATAAACGATGGAGCGGCCGCCCTAATACTTATGAGTGCTGAAAAAGCATCCGAATTAAAATTGCAACCACTTGTCACTATAAAAAGTTATGCTGATGCAGCCCAAGAACCAAAGTGGTTTACAACAGCTCCTGCGAAAGCACTTCCAAAAGCATTGGATAAGGCTGGTATTTCTATTGAAGATGTAGATTATTTTGAATTCAATGAAGCCTTTGCTGTAGTTGGCTTGGCGAACACAAAACTACTTGGCTTAACTGATAGCAATGTAAATGTAAATGGAGGCGCGGTTTCTTTAGGTCACCCATTAGGTTGCTCTGGTGCTAGGATTTTGGTTACACTAATACATATACTGCAACAAAACAATGCAAAAATTGGAGCAGCAGCTATTTGTAATGGCGGTGGTGGTGCTTCAGCCATGGTAATTGAACGTAGCTAAATTAGTCTGGTAATTAAATGCAATACGGAATTTGCCACTTAAGTGTAGTACCAGTTAGAAACGGCACCAATGTCAATGATGAAATGGTCACCCAATTGTTATACGGTGATCATTTTAAAGTAAAAGAAAGACGAAAGTACTACAGTCGAATTCAAGTCGCTTTTGATAATCATGAAGGATGGATAAATAACAAGCAATACCAACTCATTCTAGAATCAGATTTCAAAGCTATTCATACTAAAAAAGAGCAACGAATAAATACTGATTTTATAGCCCATGTTAGTTCCAATCAACAACTACTTTTGCCTATTTTGCTAGGTTCTCGAATCGATATTTCAAAATTAATCGATCATTCTTTTGAAGGCAATGCAACAACTGTAACACAATCAAAATCCAATTTGGTAAAGACTGCCTTATTATATTTGAATTCACCTTACTTATCTGGTGGTAAAACCCCTTTTGGGATAGATGCTTCGGGATTAACACAAATGGTCTATAAAATTAATGGCTATAAACTGTTTAGAGAAACGGAAAAACAAGCCTCACAAGGCGAACCATTAAGTTTTATTGAAGAAAGTGAACCAGGTGACTTAGTCTTTTTTGACGACAATGACGGAATCATAAATCACGTAGGAATAATTCTAAAAGATAATTATATAATTCATGCACATGGTAAAGTCCGAATTGATAGGATTGACCATACTGGAATATTCAATGTTCAAGAAAAGAACTATTCACATAAATTGAGAGTCATAAAAAAGATTGTATAAAAAAAGGCCTCAATGACTTGAGGCCTTTTTTTATACAATTTTAAAGAAATTACTCTCCCATTAACTTTTTGATTCTCATGAAGTTTTCGTTGTCGCCCATTGCTCCATAAATATTTTTCAATTGGGCAAGAACACCTTCATTATTAGGATTTGTTTTGAGAGCTCCCTCTAAAATCTTTGCTCCTTCAAGAAACAAATCATCCTTCTTTTTCTTAAGTTCATCATAACGAGCTGTATCTGCCCTTGAAGTTCCCAAAGTGTTCATCTCATCAATTAAACCATTTCCTTCATTAACATAAGAAGTTGATAGGTTTAGTTGTGCATTTACATAAGTTGGGTCTATTTCTAAAACCTTATTATACGCAGCACGAGCTTCTTCAAGATTTCCTTGTTCCATACTAATGACTCCAATGTTATACATTAAATCAGGATTGTCAGGAGCCATACTGGAAGCTTGGTTCATCAACTCCTTAAATTTATCCTTTTCTCCCATCGCATAATATAAATTTGCTTTATTTAATACCAAATTCACATCATCTGGATTACTTGAAATGGCATCGTCATAAGCAGCCAAAGCTTGGTCATTTTTACCTTGTTCTTGATAAATCAAGGCAATATTCTTAACAATCTCAGCTTTCTTAGATGGTGTTCTTTCTTCGCTAGGATCTTTATGCGTACCAGCTTTAACATAAAGGTCTCGAGTGGTTTTATCCATTGCTTCAACTTCACCAGTTGCTACATTTACCGCAGTAAACTTCACTTCACTACCATCATAATTCAAGTCTTTTAATTCTTCGTAAAAAGCTATAGCTTGGTCATAGTTATCAGGTCCAGCATTAACAGCACCACTCGCTGCATAGTAGAGGTAAATTGTATCGCTAGGGCTTAACTTGTATGCAGTGTATAATTTGCTAGCGCCTTCTTTATAGTTTTTATTATTATTATCTTCTACAGCAGCACTGACCAAATCACCAGTCATTTGTACCATCTTTTGCTGAGCATCTGCGCTATATTTTTGCTTTCCAGAAGCTTCTTCTACTGAAATTACTTTATTGAAAGCTTCAATGGCGCCATCAAATTCAGATAAATTGACCTTGGCATTGCCTAATATAGAGTATGCTTGAGCTTGATATTTAGCATCTGCTCCGTCTATTAGGGACATTGCACCCTCTATGATAGTTTTTGCCTCTTCAGCATTACCACTTTTCATCGCCTTATCGGCAGCTTTAATTTCATTCTTTTGAGAAAATCCTACCATTGATACCGCAAAGGCAAGAAGTATTAAAATTCTAGTTTTCATTGTCTTGAGTAATTAAAATTTAGTGTTTATCTATTTATTCTTGTGTTTCGTCACTACCATTATCAATAGCCGTGCCATCTTCACCATTGACTTCAATATCACGGATATCTATCTCATCCACAGCATCTTCATCTTTCATTACCTTAGCTACAGCTGCAATACTGTCGTTACCCTTTAAGTTGATCAGTTTAACCCCTTGAGTGGCTCTTCCCATAACCCTTAAATCTTCCACTCCCATACGAATGGCAATACCAGATTTATTGATGATCATCAAATCATCAGAGTCGGTGACATTCTTTATAGCCACAAGTCCGCCGGTCTTATCAGTAATAGAAATGGTTTTTACTCCTTTTCCACCTCTATTAGTTACGCGATAATCATCAATATTGGATCTTTTACCATATCCATTTTCCGAGACGACAAGTAGGTTGTCCTCAAAATTATGAACAGAAACCATTCCTATTACCTCATCTTCAACATTTGCCAGGGTAATACCGCGCACACCTGCAGCATTTCTTCCCATTGGTCTTGTTTTACTTTCTTCAAAGCGAATGGCCTTTCCTGATTTCAATCCTAAGAAAATCTGACTGGTTCCAGTTGTAAGCTTTGCTTCTAACAACTCATCATCTTCACGAATTGTAATTGCATTGATTCCATTTTGACGTGGCCTTGAATACTGCTCTAAAGAAGTCTTTTTAACAGTGCCTTTCTTGGTCGCCATGATTACATAATGACTATTTACATAATCTTCATCTTTAAGGTCTTGAGTACAAATAAAAGCTTTTACTTTGTCCTCATTCTCTATATTGATAAGGTTTTGGATTGCCCTTCCCTTTGATGTACGGCTTCCTTCAGGAATCTCATAAACCCGCATCCAAAAGCATTTTCCTTTTTGCGTAAAGAACAACATATATTGGTGATTGGTGCCAACAAAAAGATGCTCTAAAAAGTCTTCATTTCTAGTAGATGAAGCTTTTTGGCCGACCCCACCCCTATTCTGAGTTTTATATTCCGATAACGGTGTTCTTTTGATATAGCCCGCGTGTGAAATTGTAATGACCACCTGCTCATCAGGAATCATATCTTCAATGCTCAAATCTCCACCTGCAAAGTTGATTTCTGAACGTCTATCATCTCCATATTTGGCCTTTACCTCTAGCAATTCATCTTTAATGATTTGCATTCTGCGTTCTTTCTTATCAAGAATATCTTTAAGATCTTCAATAGTCTTTAAAAGTGCATCATACTCTTCTCTTAGTTTGTCTTGCTCTAAACCAGTCAATTGACGCAGACGCATTTCTACAATCGCTTTTGCTTGAATTTCAGTAAGCTTGAAGCGTTCCATCAGGCTAGTTCGAGCTTCATCGACATTCGAAGATGCCCTTATTATAGCAATTACTTCGTCAATATTGTCTGAAGCGATAATTAACCCCTCTAAAATGTGTGCCCTATCCTCAGCCTTTTTAAGCTCAAACTTGGTTCGTCTAACAACAACTTCATGTCTATGGTCAACGAAATGGTGAATCATTTCCTTCAAGTTCAATAATTGAGGCCTTCCCTTTACTAAGGCAATATTATTGACACTGAACGAAGATTGGAGGGCCGTGTACTTATAGAGCATATTAAGTACGATGTTAGGGATGGCATCTCGCTTGAGAATATAGACGATGCGCATACCTTTTCTATCAGATTCATCTCTAATTGTAGATATCCCCTCAATCTTTTTATCATTGACCAAATCAGCGGTCTTTTTAATCATATCAGCCTTATTGACTTGATATGGAATCTCTGTAACAATAATACACTCCCTACCTTGAACTTCTTCGAAAGTCGCTTTTGCACGCATAACGACACGTCCACGACCTGTATGAAATGCTTCTTTCACACCATCATACCCATAAATTATGCCGCCTGTGGGAAAATCTGGTGCTTTTATATGCGTTATTAATTCTTCAATCTCGATATTAGAATTGTCGATATATGCCACAGTACCGGCAACAACCTCCGATAGGTTATGAGGTGGCATATTAGTTGCCATACCAACTGCTATACCAGATGCTCCATTGACCAATAAGCTTGGAACCCTAGTAGGCAAAACAGTGGGTTCTTTTAAAGAATCATCAAAATTTAATTGGTGATCTACTGTGTCTTTGTCAATATCTGCCAACATTTCATCAGCAATCTTGCGCATACGTGCCTCAGTGTAACGCATCGCAGCAGGGCTATCGCCATCTACTGAGCCAAAGTTACCTTGTCCATCAACCAACATATAGCGCAAACTCCATTCTTGGGCCATACGCACCATACTGTCATAAACAGAGGTGTCTCCATGCGGGTGATATTTACCCAATACCTCACCAACTATACGAGCAGATTTCTTGTGCGCACTGCTAGATCGCACGCCCAATTCATACATCCCGAAAAGCACTCTACGATGCACCGGTTTCAATCCGTCCCTGACATCTGGCAGGGCACGTGACACAATGACCGACATTGAGTAATCAATGTAGGCAGACTTCATCTCATCTTCGATGTTGATAGGTATCAATTTTTCTCCTTCAGCCATGCTAAAATCTTAATTGTTTTTTGTGGTTAAAACATCGTAGCAATATACAGAAAATCATATGTTACCATACAAGTTTAAAAGAGTTTATTAAAAAAATTATCAACATGAAACCCCGGCAATAATAGCAGCAAAATTAGCGTTAAAATGTAGCCAAAAGCTGTCTTTTTTCGTGATTTCAACCTTGTTTATCGATTAAGGGTACGGTATTTGACCTTGGTAAGGATACTTTTATTAATTTTAATTGCTGAAAAGAGATTTTATGGATGATAATTTTTCCCCAAGGGTCAAAGATGTAATTGCTTACAGCAAAGAAGAAGCCTTACGTCTTGGTCACGACTTTATCGGAACTGAACATTTAATGCTTGGCCTGTTAAGAGACGGCAATGGTAAAGCAATAAATATATTAGATGCACTTGATGTTGATTTGGATCACCTAAGAAGGAAAGTAGAGATTTTAAGTCCTGCTAATCCAAACACGGGTTCTCTGCAAAAAGATAAAAAGAACCTACACTTAACAAGACAAGCAGAACGAGCTTTAAAAACCACCTTTTTAGAGGCTAAACTTTTTCAAAGTTCGTCTATTAACACAGCACATTTATTATTGTGCATTCTCAGAAATGAGAATGATCCGACCACAAAATTGCTTCACAAATTGAAAGTAGATTATGATAATGTGAAAGAGCAATTTAAATCTATGATTACAAGTGATGATGATTATATAGATTCTCCAACTTCAGAATCATTCCCGGGTGAACCTGAGGATACCAGTGGTGATTCTAAAGAAAGTACTTTTGGTTCTTCAAGTTCTCAAAAAGGAAATAAGAAGTCTAAAACTCCCGTTTTAGATAATTTTGGAAGGGATTTGACTAAAATGGCGGAGGAAAATAAACTTGATCCCGTTGTTGGTCGTGAGAAAGAAATTGAACGCGTATCGCAGATTCTTAGTAGAAGAAAGAAAAACAATCCGCTATTGATTGGCGAACCTGGTGTTGGTAAGAGTGCGATAGCTGAAGGTCTTGCCCTTAGAATTATCAACAAAAAGGTTTCCAGAATTTTATACGGAAAACGGGTAGTCACATTAGATTTGGCATCACTAGTTGCCGGTACTAAATATCGAGGACAGTTTGAAGAACGTATGAAGGCGGTCATGAACGAACTCGAAAAGAATGATGATATTATCCTTTTTATTGATGAGATACATACCATAGTGGGTGCAGGTGGTGCTACTGGCAGTCTTGATGCTTCCAATATGTTCAAGCCAGCTCTTGCCAGAGGTGAAATTCAATGTATAGGTGCCACTACCTTAGATGAATACAGACAGTATATAGAGAAAGACGGTGCTTTAGAAAGGCGTTTTCAAAAAGTAATGGTCGAACCTACTTCGGTAGAAGAAACCATAGAAATTTTAATGAACATCAAGGGCAAATATGAAGACCATCACAATGTTCTTTATACTGATGAGGCTATTCTTGCCTGTGTGAAATTGACGAACAGGTACATGACCGATAGGTTTTTGCCTGACAAGGCCATTGATGCATTAGATGAAGCTGGATCTAGAGTTCATATTGTTAATATGGATGTTCCCAAACAAATTCTCGAGCTTGAAGGACAATTAGAAGATGTGCGGGAGCTTAAGAATAGTGTAGTCAAGAAACAGAAGTACGAAGAGGCTGCAAAGCTGAGAGATGATGAAAAAAGACTGGAAAAAGATTTGGCCTCAGCACAAGCAAGATGGGAAGAGGATAGTAAATTAAATCGTGAAACGGTATCTGAAGACAATGTTGCGGATGTGGTTTCAATGATGAGCGGCATACCTGTTAATAGAATAGCACAAACAGAAAGCAATAAGCTTGCGGAATTGCCAACTTTAATCAAAGACAATGTTATTGGTCAAGATGAAGCTGTTGCTAAAGTTGCAAAAGCAATACAACGCAACAGAGCTGGCCTTAAGGATCCGAATAAACCTATAGGCTCATTTATTTTCTTGGGACAGACAGGAGTTGGTAAAACTCAACTTGCTAAAGTTCTTGCAAAAGAACTATTTGATTCTGAAGATACACTCATACGAATTGATATGAGTGAATACATGGAGAAATTTGCGATTTCTAGATTGGTAGGTGCACCTCCAGGTTATGTTGGTTATGAAGAAGGAGGCCAACTAACAGAAAAAGTTAGAAGAAAACCTTATTCGGTTATTCTTCTGGATGAGGTTGAAAAAGCGCATCCCGATGTATTCAATATGTTACTTCAAGTATTGGATGATGGATTTCTAACCGATAGCCTAGGTCGTAAAATCGATTTTAGGAATACGATTATCATTATGACATCTAATATTGGCGCTAGACAATTGAAAGATTTTGGTCAAGGAGTAGGTTTCGGTACGGCATCTAAAAAAGCTCAGGCCGACACACATCAAAAAAGTGTTATTGAAAATGCGCTGAAAAAGGCATTCGCACCTGAATTTTTAAATAGAATTGATGATGTAATCGTGTTTAACGCTTTAGAGCGGGAAGACATCCATAAAATCATTGATATTGAGTTGGATAAACTTTTCAAAAGAATCAAGGATATTGGCTATGATTTAAATCTATCTGAAAAGGCCAAAGATTATATCGCTGACAAAGGTTTTGACAAACAATATGGTGCAAGACCTTTAAAAAGAGCCATTCAAAAGTATATTGAAGATGCTTTGGCCGAAGAAATCGTTAACTCAAACTTAGATGAAGGCGATAGTATTTTTATGGACCTGAATGAGAAAAAAGAAGAGCTCACCATAAAAATTAAAAAGGCTGAGAAATCTTCAAAAGCATAATATTCAATAACTTTTTAAATGTACAAAGGAGTTGATTAATCGACTCCTTTTTTATGTCTTCATTTCATGTAGGAAATAGAGCATATCACTAATACATTTTAACATTATAAACGATATTTAAGTAGTTAATCTAAAAATTTTCAGTTTAGCTAACCATAAAACTACTTTTGTCTCAACACTATAAATTAATGGGGCATGAAGATGGGTTTTACTAAAAAAGCCATTGTGGTAAAGGAATATCATTTAGACATTGGAATTGTTCAAGTCTATAAAGATTATATGGTTTCCACGTTTGAAGAAGGATCTACAATTACACTTGAAAAAGTATATCAAATTATTGGTATTTCGGAAATTCATTTTAGAGGAAAAGAGTTTGGCTATATAAGCCTTAGAAAAAATTCTTATGCAATTGACCCAATCACCTATACCTATTTAAGGGGTTTGGATAATCTTAAGGCATTCGCCATTGTCTCAAAAAAAGAGATTGACATGCATAACTTTAAGATTGAAAAAATGTTCTACAAAAAAAATATGGAGTTTTTTATAGAATACGATAATGCCTTAGTCTGGATTAAAAAACGACTGAAGAAAAAGAAAAGTAAAAAGTTTTAGTTCTTTTCTTCAATATGTTGCTCTTGTTCTGGCCTTCTGAATAATTCAAGAAAAGCTTTACCTATGTTATCGATTAGCTTTGAAGCCGTTACAGCTTCATAACCACTTTCAGAAACAGATAAGTCTCCTGATAGTCCATGTAGGTAAACCCCAAAAACAGAGGCATCCAAAGAATTGTACCCTTGTGCTATCAAACCAGTTATCATTCCAGCTAAAACATCTCCACTGCCAGCTGTTGCCATACCTGGATTTCCTGTAGAATTCACATACCCTTTACCATTGTAAATCACTATGGTGTGCGCTCCTTTTATGATTAGAATGCAATCGTACTTTTTTGAAAAGGCCTTTGCCCTATCTAATTTATCAAAATCATCTCTCCACTTACCCAATAGTCGTTCTAACTCTTTTGGATGTGGAGTCAATACCGTTTGATTTGGCAATCTATTTAATAATTCGGGCGTCCCCGAAAGTATGTTTAACCCATCTGCATCGATAACTAATGGAGCTGTATTTGTTTTTAAAAATTCTGAAAAGGCCTTAATAGTTATTTTATGAGTTCCCATACCCATTCCAATACCTACAACCGTGGGTTTTAAATCAAAATTGATAGTAGTTATTTTTTCATCTTCATCATCTACAATCACCATCGCCTCGGGTAACGAGGTTTGCATAGGGATATAGCCACATTCAGGAACATAGGTGGTAAGTAGGCCACTCCCAATTTCTAAGCAGGCCTTTGCAGCTAACTGAACTGCTCCAATTTTGCCATAACTTCCCCCAATGATAAAGGAATGTCCATAATTACCCTTATGAGAAAATTTGAGCCTTGGCATGTACATGGGAAGAACTTCTGGCTTGCCTATCAATTCATATACTGTTTCGGTTTTAAAGAGGTATTCATCATCCAAACCTATATCTAGCAATTCCCATTGATTAATATAAATTCCAGTCTGGGGAAGAAAAAAAGATAATTTTGGAGCTTGAAAACTCAATACATGGTTGGCACGTATGATATCATCTCTATTCTCTGGCACCCTTTCCATAAAAAGTCCCGAAGGAATATCTATCGACAATATAAACGCTGAAGATGTATTTAGATAATTTATCAATTTTAGAACCCACGCATCTGGATTTCTATTCAAACCAATACCAAATACGGCATCGACAATAATATCTTTTCTCCCAAGCTCAGGAAAATCACAACCTGAATCTAGAAATTCCGGCCATAGTTTACGTTCTTTTAATCGATCAAGATTTAATAAAAAGTCTTTAGATCTTTTATCACTATAATTGACCACATAGACCTCTATTGAATATCCATTCTCATGTAACTGCCGTGCTAAGGCAACTCCATCACCTCCATTATTGCCGATTCCACAAAAAAGATGAATCTTTACTTGAGCACCCTGCAAACGAGAATTCATCCACTCGTAAATTTGAGTAGCTGCTCTTTCCATCAATACATCACTTGTAATTTGCTGTTTTTCTATTGTGAATCTATCAGCAGCATAGATTTGTTCTGCGGTAAAAATTTTCATTCAATACTAAAATTTGCAAATTATTGATAATTTGATAAAAATTTGGGATTCATTTGAAGCACTAAACAAAAGTACTACTTTTGGTCTTTTAGAATTGCTTATCAATTCAAGCAAACAGCCATAAACTAATTTTGATGAACTGCAACACGTATAGCACTATTCCTTTTTTCACAACCCCTTTGGGGTAAAATGCTATATATTCATCCGTCCTATCCTATTAGTTAATTCCAATACTATTATCAACTTTCTAAATCATGAAAATCCTAAAATTTGGTGGAACATCTGTTGCCAATGCCATAAACATTAAGCTTGTTAAGAACATACTTCAAAAAAATGAAGGAACCAAGATTGGGGTTGTGGTTTCTGCTTTAGGCGGCATAACTGATTTACTTCTCGTTACACTTGAATTGGCCTCAAAACAAAATGTGAATTATAGGAATAGTTTTAATGAAATTGAAGAAAGGCACCTTAGCACGATAAAAAAATTGTTTTCTGTGACTACTCAAAGTAGTGTTTTAGGAAAAGTAAAAGCTGAACTCAATGATTTGGAAACTTTATTGGAGGGTTCATATTTGATAGGTGAAGCAACTCCACAATTAAGTGACAAAATAGTAAGCTATGGTGAAATTTTATCATCTTTCATCATAAGTGAATACTTAAAAGTTGAAGGTTTGGATGTTAGCTTAAAAAGTGGTAGAGAACTCATTATAACTGATGAAGCCTTTGGCAAGGCAGCAGTAGATTTTGAACGCACCAATAGTATTTGTGAAAATTATTTTAATAGTACTGTACACAAGATTACTGTTGTACCAGGTTTTGTTTCTTCTTCGCATTCAGGAAAGGCAACTACTTTAGGGCGAGGTGGGTCCGATTATAGCGCAGCTATTCTTACTGCTGCAATAAACGCAGAAACTTTGGAAATATGGACAGATGTCAGCGGAATGTACACTGCGAACCCAAAATTGGTGAAACAAGCCAAATGTGTTTCATATATCTCTTACGAAGAAGCAATGGAACTTTCCCATTTTGGTGCCAAAGTACTTTACCCTCCTACAATACAACCTGTACTTCAAAAAAGTATTCCTATTATAATTAAAAATACTTTCGCTCCAGAAGATGAAGGGACTAAGATTACCAAAAACAATAATGATCAGGGCAAAACGGTACGTGGAATAAGTCATGTAAATAACATTACCTTGCTTTCTTTAGAGGGCCCAGGTATGGTTGGTATACCTGGCATTTCAAAACGCTTTTTTGAAACGATGTCTCTAGAGGGCATTAGTATTGTCATGATTACGCAGGCATCATCAGAACATTCTATTTGTGTAGGCATTTCAGACATAGATGCCGAACAAGCAGTGGCCGCAGTTAACAAAGCATTTACTTATGAGATTACCACAAATAAAATAAAGAAGGTAATTATCGAAAGTGATTTGGCGATTATTGCTTTAGTCGGCGATAATATGAAAAGCCATCAAGGTTTAAGTGGAAAAATGTTCAGTACTTTGGGAAGAAATAACGTAAATATTAGAGCTATTGCCCAGGGAGCTTCTGAACGCAATATTTCGGCCGTAATTCGCAAAGAAGATGTAAAAAAGTCATTAAACACACTTCATGAAACTTTCTTTGAAAAAAATATCAAGCAGTTGAATTTGTTTGTGATGGGGGTTGGAAATGTTGGAGCTAAATTTTTAAATCAGATTAAAAAACAGAGAAAATACCTACAAGAGGAATTAAAATTGAATGTTAGAGTAATCGGAATTTCAAATTCTAGGACTATGGCCTTTAATGAAAATGGTATCTCGCTTGATGACTGGCAAAATTTCTTGGCCGATGGTCAAAAAGCAAACCCAAATAAATTCATTAAAATAGTCAAAGAGTTAAACTATAGAAATAGTGTTTTTGTGGATAATACGGCCAGTGATATCATTGCAAGTAGTTATTCTTCTTATTTAAATAGTAGTATTTCTGTAGTTACCTGTAATAAAATTGCTTGTTCTTCAGAATATTCTAATTATAAAGAGCTAAAGCGATTAGCAAAACAATTTAATGCTCCATTTTTATTTGAAACCAATGTTGGAGCCGGTCTGCCAATCATTGACACTTTAAAACATCTAATTGCATCAGGGGACAAAATCAAAAAAATCCAAGCTGTCTTATCTGGAAGTTTGAATTTTGTTTTTAACAATTTTGACAATAATACAAGCTTTCATGATGTGGTCAAACAAGCGCAGGAAGAAGGATATACCGAGCCTGACCCAACTATAGATTTAAGTGGAGTTGACGTAATGCGAAAGATTTTGATCTTAGCACGTGAAAGCGGATATGAACTAGAAATTGATGCCATTGAAAATGATTCGTTCTTACCAGAAGAAAGTTTAAAAACCTCTTCAAATGAACAATTCTTTGAGTCACTAAAGAAATATGAGAATGATTTTCAAAAATTATATCAAAATGCCGTTCAAAAAGGTAGCAAACTAAAATACGTAGCTCAATTTGAAGATGGCAAAGCTAAAGTTGGTCTGCAAGAAATACCTGAAAACCATGACTTTTATAATCTAGATGGTAGTGATAATATCGTACTTTTTTATACAGAACGATATGCTAATCAACCCATGATTATTAAAGGTGCTGGTGCTGGTGCCGATGTCACGGCTTCTGGTATCTTTGCTGATGTCATCAGAATAGGTAATTTCTAAATCATGGAAGAAATTAAAGTTTTTTGCCCCGCAACCATTGCCAATGTTTCTTGCGGATTTGACGTGCTTGGATTAGCCTTAGAATCGGTTGGAGACGAAATGCTAGTGCGCAAAACAGATAAACCTGGAATCAAAATCACCAAAATCACAGGACAAGAACTTCCTTTAGCAACAGAAAATAATGTTGCTGGTGTAGCTGGGTTAGCTTTATTGCAAAAAAGTGATTATCAAGGTGGATTCGAAATTGAAATACAAAAAAAAATAAAGCCAGGTAGTGGTATTGGCAGCAGTGCGGCAAGTTCAACTGGTGCCGTTTGGGCAATGGACCAATTATTAGGTAACCCATTTACAAAATTGGAATTAGTCCAATTTGCCATGCAGGGAGAAAAATTAGCAAGTGATGTAGCTCATGCTGATAATGTGGCTCCGGCAATTTATGGTGGTTTTACATTGGTAAGAAGTTATGACCCTTTAGATATTATTCCAATACCAGCACCTGATGAATTATTCGCAACTGTCATTCATCCCCAAATAGAAATTAAAACTTCTGATTCCCGTAAAATTCTTAAAACTAACATTTCCTTGGAAAAGGGAATCCGGCAGTGGGGTAATTTAGGGGGCTTAATAGCCGGTCTATATACCAAAGATTATAACCTAATCGGACGTTCTTTAGAAGACCATATTGTTGAACCTATCCGTTCTATTTTAATCCCAGGTTTTGACCAAGTAAAATCATCAGTTCATGATTCTGGAGCTCTAGGTTGTGGTATTTCCGGTTCAGGGCCTTCAATCTTTGCATTGAGTAAAGGTGAGGAAACTGCACAAATAGTTGCAAAAGAAATGGCATCGGTTTATAAAACCATTGGATTGGATTTTGACGTACATGTCTCAAAAATTTGTTCTAGAGGTGTAGCAAGTCTTATGGCAGGCCCTAAAGACATATAAATAAAACCCATAAAAATATTTTGAGACCGTCATCAGGGCATTAAAATCTCAATTATTGAGTAAACAATTATAAAAATGAAGTTCTACAGTCTAAACAAGAAAGCACCTGAAGTATCATTTAAAGATGCTGTAATCAATGGAATTGCACCGGACAGAGGTCTTTATTTTCCAGAAAGCATAACTCCTCTACCCGATACTTTTTTCTCAACTATTGAATCGCTTTCCAATCAAGAAATTGCATTTTTAGCTATTCATCAATTTGTAAAAGAAACAATTCCCGATGAAAAATTAAGAGAGATTTTAGCCAATGTGCTCGACTTTGATTTCCCCATAATCGAAATTGAAGACAAAATCTCAACACTTGAACTTTTTCATGGTCCTACTATGGCCTTTAAAGATGTGGGCGCCCGTTTTATGGCAAATTGTTTAGGCTATTTTTCTGAAAGAAAGAAGGGAGAAGTTACCGTTTTAGTTGCTACATCTGGAGATACAGGAGGTGCTGTCGCCAATGGCTTTTTGGGTGTTGAAGGTGTTAGGGTGGTTATTCTTTACCCCAGCGGAAAAGTAAGCGAAATTCAAGAAAAGCAGTTAACAACGCTAGGCCAAAATATTGCTGCAATTGAAGTTGAGGGTACTTTTGATGACTGCCAACGAATGGTTAAAACCGCATTTTTAGATGAAGAAATCACTACAAACAGAAAATTAACATCAGCTAACAGCATTAATGTTGCTAGGTGGTTACCGCAACTATTTTACTTTTTATTTGCATATAAACAAGCAAAATCAAAAGGAAAGGAAATCGTATTTTCAATCCCATCTGGCAATTTTGGAAATGTCTGTGCTGGTATGGTTGCCCAAAAATTAGGTATGCCTGTAAGACGCTTCATTGCAGCTACCAACGTTAACGATACAGTTCCTCAATTTATGGTTACTGGTGAATATGAACCAAAGCCTTCAATTGCAACTATTTCTAACGCAATGGATGTTGGTGACCCCAGTAACTTTGTCCGTATTCAAAATTTATATGACAATGACTTTTCAAAACTTTCAGAAATTTTTTCTTCTTATGCCTTTGATGATGCTTTGACAAAAATGACAATGTCAAAAATATATAAAGAAACTGGATACATGACTGACCCACATGGAGCTGTTGGCTATTTAGGCTTAAAAAAACATCAAAAAATTGATTCAGAATCCTACGGAATTTTCCTAGAAACTGCACACCCCGTGAAGTTTTTGGATATAGTTGAAGAAACCCTACATATGAAGCCAGAAATTCCTAAACAGATACAAGCAGTCATGAATAAAGAAAAGGTATCTATTAAAATCAAGTCCTACAAAGAATTAAAAGCCTATTTATTAAGCAAATAAAAAAATCAACAGGTATTTGTGCAAAACAATAGGTCTCGATTAAAAGTCACCCAACATTAATTCAATATTTTTACTTTGACTAATATTTAAAGATGAAGAATACAGCACTTACGCAAACCCATATTTCGTTGGGTGCCAAAATGGTACCTTTTGCAGGTTATAACATGCCTGTGTCTTATGAAGGGGTTAATGCAGAACATGAAACCGTTAGAAATTCGGTAGGGGTTTTTGATGTCTCTCATATGGGTGAATTTTTAATTGAAGGGCCAAAAGCACTACAGTTAATTCAAAAAGTAAGCTCTAATGATGCGACCAAACTTAGCGTTGGTAAAGCACAATACAGTTGCCTACCTAATGAAACTGGGGGAATAGTGGATGATTTGATTATTTACAAAGTCAAGGAGGAGACTTATCTGCTGGTAGTAAATGCTTCTAATATTGAAAAAGATTGGAACCATATTTCAAAGTACAACGAATCAATAGGGGCACAAATGCGAGACTTATCTGAAGATTATTCCTTGCTTGCAATTCAAGGCCCAAAAGCGGTTGAAGCCATGCAATCACTTTCGTCACATGATTTAGAATCGGTGAAATTCTACAACTTTATTGTGGGTGATTTTGCTGGTATTGAACATGTAATCATCTCAGCTACTGGCTACACGGGTTCAGGAGGTTTTGAAACTTATTGTAAAAACTCTGAAGTAAAACAAGTTTGGGATAAAGTCTTAGAGGCCGGAGCTGATTTTGGCATTAAACCAATCGGGTTAGCTGCAAGAGATACCCTAAGACTTGAAATGGGCTATTGTTTATATGGAAATGATATAGACGATAATACCTCACCACTTGAGGCCGGCCTTGGTTGGGTTACTAAATTCACGAAAGAGTTTGTAAATAGTGAAGCTCTTGGAAAAGAAAAAGAGCATGGACCAGAACGAAAGCTTGTCGCTTTTGAATTAGACGATAGAGGAATTCCAAGACAAGATTATGATATTGTGGATGGACAAGGAAAAAAGATTGGTGTCGTAACCTCCGGAACAATGTCTCCTTCTTTAGGAAAAGGAATAGGACTAGGTTATGTTCCAACTATTTTTTCGAAAATTGGAAGCAAAATTAATATCCAGATTCGCAAAAACGCCTTATCGGCTACAGTGGTGAAACTTCCGTTTTATAAAGTTTAATGATAGATTTTCAGAGTATTCTAGGCGCCATTGCCGCTGAGGCAAAATCTAAAAAAGATAAAGGTGTT
Source organism: Croceitalea rosinachiae (assembly GCF_031846445.1). Classification (NCBI taxonomy): domain Bacteria; kingdom Pseudomonadati; phylum Bacteroidota; class Flavobacteriia; order Flavobacteriales; family Flavobacteriaceae; genus Croceitalea; species Croceitalea rosinachiae. The sequence continues at coordinate 66,805 of NZ_JAVRHR010000005.1, forward strand.
GTAGCTACTTATATTCCTGAATTGGCAAGAGTTGACAAGAATAAATTTGGTATCAGCCTTCTTGATAATAAAGGAAATCTATATAACGCTGGAGATGCAGCAGAACAATTCTCTATTCAAAGTATTGCTAAGGTACTGAGCCTTTCTATGGCATTTAGAATTTTAGGGGACAATTTATGGAATCGTGTAGGCGTTGAACCATCTGGGGACCCATTTAACCATTTATCATTGCTTGAAATGGAAAAAGGTGTGCCACGTAACCCCTTAATAAATGCCGGGGCAATTGTAGTGGCTGATGTTTTGATTTCGCAATTTAAAAATCCGAAAAGCGAATTTTTGCATTATGTAAGAAGCATAGCAAATGATCCATCTATCAACTATGATCAAAAGGTTGCCCTATCAGAAAAAAAGACTGGGTTTAGAAATTATGCGGCAGCCAATTTGATAAAGTCTTATAACAATCTCCACAACGATATTGAAGAAGTATTAGACTTTTATTTTCACATGTGCTCATTGACTTTGTCCTGCCGGCAATTGGTCAATGTTTTCTATATGTTTGTTAACCGTGGAAAGTGTTTACAAAACCATACGTATTTAGATATTAATCAAGTGAAACGTATTAATGCTATTATGCTTACTTCTGGGTTTTATGATGAAGCGGGTGAATTTGCCTTTGAAGTAGGTCTGCCCGGTAAAAGTGGTGTTGGTGGTGGCATTGTTGCACTATTGCCTAACGATTTTTGTGTGGCAACATGGTCCCCAGGTCTGAATAAAAAAGGAAACTCAAAATTGGGTATGCAGGCCCTAGAGAAGTTAACTACAAGAACAGGACTTTCAATTTTTTAAGACTTGAAGAAAAAGAAAATTCTCATACTTGGCGCCAGTGGTTTTATAGGCAACGCACTTTACAAAGAGCTTTGTAATTACTTTGATACTTACGGAACTTATTTTAGCAATTCTGCTCTTAGCGGAAATAAACAATTTTTTAAGTACGATATTCAAGAAGACGATATTTTTAAAATTCTTGAAATCGTTAAGCCCGATTATATTATTTCTTCCATAAGAGGTGATTTTACCTCTCAGGTACAAGTCCATGTTCACTTGATGGAGTATTTAACAAAATCTAAATGCAAGCTTTATTTCATTTCTTCAGCCAATGTTTTTGATGCTTACAGTAAATACCCTTCTTATGAAAACGACAAAACACTTTCAGAAAGTATTTACGGCAGATTAAAAATAAAAATTGAAAATATGATGATGCGAATACCAAAACATAAAATTGGTATTCTACGAGTACCAATGGTATTTGGCAACACTTCACCCAGAATCAAGGAAATTAAAATACTACTTGAATCAAATGAGCCTATTGAGGTTTTTCCAAATCTAATCATTAACGTTACCAATGATGATAGGTTAACCCAGCAAATACATTACCTTATTAATCAGGATAAATATGGAGTTTTTCATTTAGGAAGTACTGATTTAGTTCATCATCAAGATTTTATAAAAGAAGTCATCAAACGTTTAGGAAATCATCATCCTATTCTAAAAAAAGTATACACAACAAACGAAGACCGTTATTTGGCTGCATTGCCAAAAGAGAATAAACTGCCAAAAAACCTAAGAATTAGTTATCAAGAAATCGTAGATCATCATTTAATGGTAGACTGATTTTCATAACTTTAAGCTTATGAAAAAGCTACATGAAATTCAGATTATCGGTCAACTTAAAAATATTGAAGGGTGGGACTATAAAAATGGGTATCTATATAAATCTTATAAATTCAAAAACTTCAAAGAGACCTTCTCAGTAATGACTCGAATAGCCTTTGAATGTGAGGCTCAGAATCACCATCCTGAATGGGAAAATGTGTACAATTCATTGACCATTAAATTAAATACGCATGATGTCGGAGGAATTACCCAAAATGATTTTGATTTAGCAATTGCAATCGAATCAATCGTAAATTCACAATCGTAGTTTCAGTATTTGTGAATGTATGGTGATTTCTTAAATTTGTTTTCGTTGTAAAATTTATTTTTTATGGGAAGAGCTTTCGAGTTTAGAAAAGCACGTAAAATGAAGCGATGGTCCGCAATGTCAAAAGCCTTTACACGTATAGGCAAAGATATTGTTATGGCTGTAAAAGAAGGTGGTCCTGACCCTGATTCAAATTCTAGGCTCAGAGCTGTTATCCAGAATGCCAAGGCAGTAAACATGCCCAAAGACAATGTTGAGCGCGCTATTAAAAGGGCAAGCGATAAAAGTCTTGGTGACTATAAAGAGGTTTTGTTCGAAGGTTACGCGCCACATGGTATTGCTATTCTTATTGAAACTGCAACAGATAACAATACACGAACCGTAGCCAATATTAGAAGTTATTTCAACAAATGTAATGGTAGCCTTGGTACTTCAGGTTCAGTAGAATTTATGTTTGACCATACTTGCAATTTTAGAATTAATGGAGAAGGTATTGATCCTGAGGAACTAGAATTGGAAATGATTGATTTTGGCACTGAAGAAGTTTTTGTTGACGATGACGGTATTTTAATTTATGCTCCTTTTGAAAGTTTTGGTGCTATCCAAAAAGAACTGGAAACCAGAGAAGTTGAAATTTTATCCTCAGGTTTTGAACGTATTCCTCAGATAACCAAACAATTGAATGAAAAACAAGTTGCCGATGTAGAAAAACTGCTCGAAAAAATAGAAGATGATGATGATGTGCAGAACGTATATCACACGATGCAAGAGTAGACTGTTTTATTGAATAAAAAGGGACTATTATTCAACATGAAACGTATATTATTTTAAAGAAATGGAGGAATAGGAACATATGATGGGGAATGTCTTACGAATTTCAAAATAATAAAGGTGCTACTCTTTACCTTTCAGAAAGGGCTAAATAATTACCGTTCCATTGTGCTATTAAGAGAAGGCATAGCGTCTCTAAAGAGACTCCTTGCCTTCCTATTTATTTGAACATGTTGTGCGCAGTCAACCGCGAAAAATGGACCATTTGCCATGCCAACCTTTACCTCCTTATAATCAATTGTCTAACAAAGGTTGTTCCTTCATCGTTCAATATATTCAAATGGTACGCCCCGATTGGCAAATCATAGACCGT
>NZ_JAVRHR010000006.1:0-68907 GCF_031846445.1 Croceitalea rosinachiae
GCGGGGTTGCCAGCCAAATCGCTCACATTATATGTAACAGTATACATGCCCGGTACGTTGGTGTCAATAACATCCCCAACGGTCACAATGCTCGTTGTGATGTTACCGTCCAAGTTGTCAAGAGCAGTCGCACCAGCATCCGTGTAGACATCTCCCACGTTGAGTTCTACCGGGTCAGCACCCAATAGGGTAATCACTGGAGGAATAATATCAGGCTCATTCTCGACCAAAACGGAATAAACCGTTTGACTATTGTTCTGAGCAGTTACGGCATAATTCACTGCCCCTTGCGAAAAATCCACTAAATCTCCACTTGCGGGGTTGACGGTAGCAAATTCAGAAATACTGATGGTTGGCGCTAGACTACTCAAATTGGTGCCAATGGGCATTAGTATATTTATGTTGGTACCATCGATAGTGGTATTTCCAACTTGATTCGTAATATCAAAGACAAGTATATTACTGTCAGAACTAGGGGTAAAGTTTACCGTTACCGTTTGACTGCAGGTTCCTGGATTCCCTGCGTCGTCCAAAGAAGTCCATAAAACGGTACTTGTGCCGGGTGGGAAATCAAAGGAAGCCGTTTGATCGTTCAGTACCAGGGTCGTTTCATCAGGAAAAGTCAACAGCCCTGAAAGACTTGGTGTGGCATCGCAATTATCAGTTACCGAAGGAGGTACAATCTCAAAGACCAATGGCAGACCGCTAGGACTATCCCCTGAGAAGTTACCACCACATACCAAAATAGGAGCCGTCATGTCTTCGACTGCCAAATTAAACGAACAGGTATTTGTATTGTTCGCTGCATCCGTTGCAGTCAGGATAATTACAATCACATCCGCACCGTTCACAACAGTGCCAGGCAAAGGGCTCTGTGTCAAAGAGGGATTAAGGTCTTGATTATCGCTCACGGTGGCTAACCCCGTAAAATCTGGAATTGTAGTACTACAGAATTCGTCAAGGGAAATCGTTTGGTCCTCAGGACAAGCTATGGTCGGCGGAGTCACATCTGGAATATTTATGAGGCCTCCCGTTGTACCCGTCAGGACGTTAGCTGCACCAAAAGTTGCAGTAGTTGAAGCTGGTCCATCTGGATCCACAAATGACAGATTCGTGGAACCCGATCCTACCGCTTCAAACTCTATCGTCAATAAATCAAAAGTGCCCGAAGGGAAATTGGAAGTTATACCAGCACTATAATCAATCGCGCCCAAAGTGTTGTCAAATACTGGAGGTACCAATGGTGCCGGAAGGGTGGTTCCTGTTGTCAAACCACTAACTTCAACAATGGTGGGATCGAAGGTCAAATGCACTTCGGCCAAATCAATTTGTTGATCGTTGGCCTGCACCTCAATTACAACGGAGAAAGTAGCCCCTTCGGTTACATTCGATGTTTCGGGGTTTACGACAAAAAACACATTTGTTACAGGTGCTGTACTTACGTTTACTGTTCTCGTGACTTGAATAGCATCATTGCCAGCGGCATCGCTAACATCGTACGTAAGCACATAACTGTCAGGGGTCACCGTATCAACAACATCACCGCCAACGACTATGCTCTCAGTAAGGTCACCATCGGCATAGGAATCATCGGCAGTTGCTCCTTGCTCTAAGTATGTATCACCTTCAATCAAATCAATAGTGGAATCACCATTCAATGTTATTATGGGTATTGTATTGTCTTCAACCGTGATTGGCACGATTGTTTTTTCGCATATTTGGTTGTGTCCTGTTTGAGCACCATAGAAGCTGATTTCATGTGGACCAGGGGAGACATTGGTAAATGTAAAACAGCCTGAAGCCGTATTAATCCTTACGTAAGGTTCACCGTTTACCGAACCAGTGGACTGACCTGGGGCATCGTCATCAATTCTAAGATGAAAATGCTCACCAGCAAGTCCCCCAGGGTCAAGATTGGTTACATCCCAACAAACCGTAATATCTGGGCCATCGATAGTGGCATTCAGTAGTGGATTACCACCCACTGTGCCAACATAGCTGGTAAATTCTGGGGCACCGATTACTTCTACCGTTTGTATAGTGGATGTGGTACTTTCATCACCTGAGTCGGTTGCAACTGCGGTTATTTCGTGTGTGCCTATGGCCAACGATATATCATTTATCGGGTTGCCCGTACCCAATGGGGCGGTGCCATCAAACCATTGAATCGTCAACGGCGTTGAACTGGCATCATCTTCTACATCCGTAAATATGGCGTTAAGATTTACCAATTCACCGTCATCTAAGCAGTCTCTTAGTACAAGACCTTGCTCTGGACTGATAAATCCATCGAACTCTGGAGGATTATTGGAAGCCGCTGTTACCTCAACCGTTGTTGTTACAGTTGCTGTTTCATTACAAGCATCGGTTACACTAGCACTAATGGTATGTGTTCCAACAACCGTAAGAGTAGGATTAATACTTTCACCCGTACCTAATGCACTTACCGTTTCTATGTCTGAAGACCACTCTATGGTCACACTTTCGTCTTCGGAATCAGCAGCTGATGTAGACAAGCTTACTGAAGACCCTACCGTAATACTAATTGGAGTGGCGACAATGGGGTCAATAGTTGGAGCCATATTCTGTATAACTGTAACGGTAATGGACTCTGTAGCTGTAGCAGGCGTAGCATCCGTTACTTCTGCGGTGTAGGTAGCTGTGCCGGTAAACCCAGTAAGTTCTAAAGTGGCTCCGGTACCTACTTCATTATCGGCATTATCCTTCCAGATAATAACGGCACTCATATCTCCCTGTTCGGCATCACTCGCTGAGGCAGTTAAGGTAACGTCTTCTCCATCTCCTTCACAGTCTAATATAGAATCTACTTGGTCAATACTTACAGTAGGTGCCTGGTTAGGGGAAAAATTAGCGGTTTCTGTTATACAGATACCCCCTAATTTGGCATTATCTACAGAAGGAGGTAAATCGATATTTAGGATGCCATCAGATACCGTAACATTAAAAGTTTTTGTAACTGCTACTAAGGGGCCATAGGTATCAAATAAATCGATACCTGTTTCTTCTGAATTTCCCTCTATCTCTATAGCAAAAATTCTATCTCCTGTTCCAAGAGCTGAACCTCCGCCGGTAGAACCAATGTATAATTCCACCAAATAAAGTTCAATGCTAAAACTACCATTGCCTGTCGGGATAGCGTAGCTCAAAGGGTCTCCAAATCGCTCAGACTGGAATAAATCTTCCTCTCCACTATTGGGAGTAGTCCCTGAAATAGAAGTAGTAAGCTTATTAAAGATATTACTTGGTGTTCCAAAATATTGATCAGCCGCAAATGACTTTCCAAAAGCAGTAATAGTTCCCTGATTACCTGAATTGATGCACAAGGGAAGTGCCACAGCCGTATTAACCGACCATGTAAAAGTAGAAATTGCAGATTCCACTGGATTACCATCATCAGTAGCCGTAATTTCAATGGTATAAGGACTATTAGCAGCAGCCCCCACATCAATACTTCCTGAAATGGCTCCTGTATTGGGATCGATGCTCAAGCCAGGAGGTAAGCTTCCATTATCTGAGAAAGTTACGTCATCTCCTTCAGGATCATTTACTGCAACGGCCAACCCTAATGGAGAATCCCCTTCTAGGTTAGACTGATCAGTAATTTCTGTGGTAAAAACAGGAGGAAGATTTCCCGATGGGACTGTAAATTGAAACTCCTGAATATTCATTCCTCCCCCAAAGTTAAAACGCAAGGTTTGTAGCCCTGCATTGGCAAACACAACCGGAATAGTATAATCCTCAAAGGTTGTCCATCCATTCTGATTGATTGTTTCATTCCCAATAGAAGAGAACACACCGCCATTTTCCTCTGAAATGGTAAGCAAACCGCTGGTGCCATTCCCTTTGGAAGCATTTATTCGAAAGATGTATGGTCCCGCTGCGGGAACGTCGATAAGGTAATCTACAAATTCATTTGGTCCTATATAACCGATGTTCTGATTAGTATTGGTTTCAATGGCAACATTCCTACCAAGGGTACCATTTGGATTCGGTCCATACCAAGGTAAGGGATTCCCGAAGGTTTTGGCCAAAATGGGTCCATCTAGAATATCTTGGGCAATATCTATGGTAAAGTCTTGTGTAACAGCCCCGTTTACTCCATCATCGGCTGTAACCCTTGCCAAGTAAGAACGACCATCTCCCACAGAGGTAGGCCAGTTGAAGTTGTACAAGCCTCCTGCTCCTTGAGTAAAGGTAAATCCTGTCACTTGCGTGTTAGAGGTAAAGGGATCGGTATTAGGACCGGTAGGATCACTTTTGTCATAGATTACTATAGTTGCCGCGGGATTGGTATCGTCATTTATCTGGATGTCAAAGTTGATAGTCCCTCCTTCATCGACTTCCACAACAGCTACCAAGGGTTCAATGGTAGGCGGGAGGTTGACCGATGCCACCACATTTACAATTCGTATTACTTCCGTTGCCGCATTATTAGCAGCATCGCTTACATTGTATGTTACATTATAACTAGCTACCGTATTCATATCGACGGCAGTGGCATCAATTACAATATTATCAGAAATATCTCCATCCAAGTCGTCATTCGCGATAGCACCTAATTCTATATAGCTATCGCCTTGGTTGAGTTCTTGGGGGTTATCACCTATCAGCGTAATTGTTGGAGGTACATTATCAGAATTGGTCGCAACAAGCTCAAACTGGAAATTGTCAACATTAAAATAAAAATTTCCTCCTGCGTTCTCCCAAACCAATTCAAAAGTTTGTACGCCAGCAGACAAACTAACGTCTTCCAATAGCACTGGGATGTAGGTTTGCCAACCACCCGTTCCTGAAACATCAACAACGCCAAGCGTATTGCCTCCGCTTTTTACGGTCATACTTTTAGCAGTAGCTGGATTTCTAGCCACATTAAACGTGATATCGTAAGTGCCTGCGGAAAGCACATTAATCTGATAAGTGGCAAAATCGCCATTATTGGTAAAGCCAATGTTTGTCACTCCAGGATTGTTTACTTCTACCCCAATTCCTGATGGGCCTCCTTGGTTATCAAAAGACTCGGCCTGAACAATGGTGATTCCAGAATCAGAAATCGGCTGGGGAGCATCCAATACGGTTAGTTGAAAAGTCAAAACGTTAGATTCCCCATCGGCGTCAGTAGCAGTTACCGTAATATCATAGGTGCCATTGCCATCACCATTGGCCCCACCTCCATCACCAAATATTGGAGAAAACGTTAAATCAGATTCGTAATCTGTTCCCGTATTGAGTGTATTTGTTTCCGAAAGAAACCCAGAGGCGTCAAAAGGAAACGGGTCTGTTTGCGGACTGACGTTTGTACTTTCCAAAAGTTGGGGTTCCGTAGAGGAGGAGGATATGGATACCGATGTCAAGTTTCCATCTACGTCGGACACATCAATAATATCGGATAGGTTTAAGCTTTGCCCTTCAGTAACGATCTGGTCTGCTATCGCAGCTATCGCAGGAGCCGAATTCACTGGAACCGCATTGACCGTAATTGTCTCGGTAGCTGTATCAGTGCCACCATCTTGATCGGTAACCGTTAGGGTAATGGTATATTCCCCTGGATTGATATAAGTATTGGAAGCGGTTATTCCTGTATCACTATTGCCATCCCCAAAGTCCCAGGAATACGAAGCTAAATTGGTCCCATCTTCTGGGTCAGAAGAACCATTTGCATCCACATTAACTAATAGCTGAGCATCCCCTGAGGTTGGCGTAGCCATAAAACTAGCTGTGGGGTCTTGGTTAACGTTTCCCACCGTTATACTAGCACCTGTAGCCGTACCTAAAACACTGTTAGCTTCAAAAGTCATGATTGACGCGGGAAGGTTAGGGCTTAAAACAAAATCCAAGGATGATGTGCCAGGTCCTATTGCAGTAAACTGAATTTCCAAAAAATTGAAACTTGCAACTGGGAAATTGAAAAAAGTACTAGCTGCGTAATCTATAGTCCCAGCACTGTTATCGAAAACTTCTGGAACTAAGGGAATCGACAGACCCTCACTCGAACCAAAGGGTGTCAAGTTTGTTACCTCCAAAACAGAAGGGTCAAATAACAAATGAACTTCTGCCAAGTCTATCTGTTGATTTGTAGAAGTTTGGGTAGAAACCGTCAGCGTAAAAGTATCGCCAACATTACCAGAGTTTGCTGCCTGAGTGATTACAAAGTCGGCCTGTGCATGGGTAATTTGCATACTTATTGTAAACAATAGGCAGAAAATCCATGACCACTTTTTTGGGTTCCCTATTCTGGATGATTCGTTAGTAAAAAACATAGCAATTGTTGTTAAATGGTTGTTCATTTTAAGTGTTTTTTATTCTGAAGGTTGTTGACCGCTCACATTAAAGTTGGTTGCCAGTATTGAAAAATCGAGGGCAGTAACCGCGCCATCCCCGTTGAAATCAGCGCCATCATTATACCCAGTATCACCGCTTGAAAGGTTAAATGACGTTGCTAAGGCCGAGAAGTCCAATGCAGTCACTGCATTGTCATTGTTGGCATCCCCGCCAAGCAATTCACCCACATTAAAGGTGTTACTTCCCTCCACTACCGTTACTTGTTGTACCACTTGTAAATATTTGAGGCTAGTCACCGCCAATTGATAGGTCCCCGGAGCAATACCGGTTAGCGTGACTTCTCCCGTGGCAGAACCCGTTGGAGTAAATTCATAGGTTGGCGTAACAGATCCAACAGGATAAAAAGCAACTTCCATATCAGCAGCTAGGTCCGTTCTTCCCTGTAATGCATAACTGATGGTCACCTCATCCCCGGGAACAAAATTCTCATCATACAATAGGGTGAGTACATTAGAGGTTTGGCTCACCTGCTGATCTACTGCATATGGTATGGTAGAGGTAACCGCAATAAATTGGTTCAAGCCCCCATCTTGAGTTCCAGTGGGATCACCCGTCGTTACCAACAAAGTAACCGGGATATCTACGGTACCCCCTGCTCCGATAACCGCGGCATAAAGGGTCTTGCCGCTCATCGCTTCATTGGCATAGTACGTCTCATCTGGCACATTGAACGGTGGATTTCCCGATTGAATGAACAATCTAGAATCCATTTGAAGTAATGAAACATTATCACCGGGGTTACCAGTAACCGTTATAATTTGATTCAACTCATTTACCGTTGTAGGGTTTGAACCAAGTCCAGCAAGGGAAATTGATGGAGTTACAGTCGGATTAGGCGCCACCACGGTTTGGCCTCCACCTAAACTACCATCTTCATAGATATTGCTTATGATAGTTGAGCCATCACTGAAGGTTATAGTTACGGTAGCTCCGGTCAGCTCATATCCCGAAACACTTCCAGCACCTCCTGCACCAGCGACACCTTGAATACTATTTGGATCAATGTCGACAGAAAAAGTAAAGTTCTCAGCAGCGTTGAAATCGGTAAAACTCATGCTCAACACATCAAAACCTCCTTCTCTTGGTACGCTAAAAGGATCAACACAATTATCTGTAAAAGGCACCAAGCCTACGGCCGTTGCCAATGTAGGTTCTGCATTAAAACACTGCGCAGTAGCGTCACCACCACTTCCAACAGGATCCCAAATGATATCTGGTAAAATTGAAGTACTCAAATCTATGGTAACCTCGGTAATTTGAACGCTACCTGATGAGGTGTTGGTGATAATGAACTTATCACTGCCACCAAAAGTACTACTGCCCAATCCTGTTTCAGGGGTCACCTCGATTAAAGCTGATGGGACCCCGGGCAAGGTATCATCCAGCTCAACCACAATAATATTGGAGGCTTCACTATAAACGCCATTACCATCGGTAGTCACGGCAATAAAATGATTTAGTCCACCATCAGGTTGCCCATTTATTCCTAAGGTCTTCGTTAGTACTACTGGAATATTCCCATTACCACTTCCGTCCAAAACAACTGAATACAGCTCTTTGGTCATGGCTTCGTTGGCCTCAAAGGGGTCTACGTCATAACCTACTGTTGGATTTCCCGGATCAATATGCAAACGTGCGTCAACACGAAGCAATAATACAGTAGAACCAGCTGTACCTGTAACCGCTATGTTTTGATTTGTAACATTCGTTGAGGTTGGTGTTGTTAACCCAGCCATCGAAATGGCGGGCGAAACCAAGGTGTTTTCGGTAACCGTGGTGTTCGAGCCACCTAAGGAGCCTTCGTCCCATAATGTAGAAGTATACGACTGCCCATTGGCAAAGAAAACCGTTACCTTGGCTCCAATCAATTCAAATCCAGAAACTGAACCTGAATCACCAGTGCTTAAATCGCCTTTTATGCTCGTGGGATCCATATCGACACCAAAGGCATAGAGTTCTCCCGGATTAAAATCCGTAAAATCCAATGCCAATCCATCATAACCTTCTTCGTCATTCACTCCATTATGTGGGTTGAAAAAGACGTCTACACAATCTTCTGGATCAGGACCCCCATCGCCAGGCACGGTCAAGCCTACTTCAGCTGCAGTATTACCGGCAGTTCCCGTAGTTAAGCATTTGGCACCATTGTCACCGGCGGTACCCACAGGGTCAAAAACGATATCAAACATATACCCAGTACTGGATTCGATTTCCAAACGGGTGATATCAACACTACCGTTATTCTGTAACTGGAAGGAGTTATTTCCGAAAGTACTTATATCCAATTCTCCACCGGGGTTAACTGCCAAGAAAGCAGCACCCGTTCCCGTTTGACCAGGGGATACCAACCAATTGAAATTCAAGACAGAGGAAGCAGGTGGACTGCAATTATCTGCAACCGAAACCTGCACGGCATAAGGACTTCCAACTGAAGCGCCCCCAGAACCTCCAACAACCTGTGTGGACTGTTCACCATCTAAAGTTGCTACTGGTTCACCAGTTCCAACAACATCAATTTGTGTCAGGGCAAAACGGTCCACCTTGTGACCAGCAGATCGTTCTCCCATTTGAATACTAAAAGTCCCGGCATTAGGGAAATAGGCATATACAGGGAAACCATTGTTGTCAATGGTCTGACCATCCCACTTATTACCACCTCCACCACTACGGTAGATTTTAAAGAATCCCTGACTCCCTGCATTTTCGTTACCATGGTCAGGCCTGCCCTGTGCATTACCTGCTGGGTAGTAAATGGTCTTGCCGGCACCACCACCAAGGATTCCTTCAAATTCAGCAGTGCTGGTAAGATTACCCCCTTGCACACAGAAAAAATGAACGTCAGCCGTATTGTCTATTTTAAACCAGGTATCGTTTTCCTCTGTAGCATTGGACCCTTGGAACTCAGATTTCATATGAAAACGATAGACTCCAGGTGTGGTAATTTGAACATTATAGGTCAGCACCTGCCCCCCAGTTGCATTACCGAAATTGTTTGCGGAACCGACTAAAAAGCTCGGGGTTCCAGATTCCAAATTCCATCCGCCGGGAGTCTCAGTAAAATCGGTTTCGGCTTCAATAATCACCAAACCGCTGTCTTCTATAAATGCACCATCAACACCTCCTGTACCTCCTGTTCCCGTTTCCAGGGTTCCGTTAATAACACCAGTGGCCGAATCTATTGACAAACCTGGTGGTAAATTGGAAGCGGAAAAGGTGAACGAACCGCAATTATCATCATCAACAGCACTGACCTGAAGGTTAATACCTTCTCCTTCAACACTGTTTTGAGTTGAAATAGTTGCAATTGTCGGGGGTAAATTACCTGTAAAATTCAAGGCCGTTATTTGAATACCCTTTAAAGCAGGATTTTCAATGCCATGAATGAATTCCAAATCGATGATGCCGTCGGAGGTCGTAACAAATGAGCGTACGAAAGCACCTTTTGGTCCTGCAATGGCATAAGGATCCAAATCATCAAAAATAGGTGGTACCACACCATCAACTGAAACGTCAAATACGCGTTGATTTGCTGCTGTAATATCTCCAAATAACTCCGCAAACAACAATGTAATTTCTACCTGTGTGCCAGCTTCTACCGGGAATTGCCAGAGCATCTCAGGTATGGATTCTGCATCAAATCGTTCTGTGTTAAAAATATTTGTGGGAATCTCGGGAAAACCGCCCAACGAAGGATCCGTTATAATAATGGAACCTGGATGTGCGCTTCCAGCGGTTCCTGCGTAGGTGCTGCCACCTGTGGAATTTGCAGTTAAAAATGTTGAATTTCCCTCTGTACCAAAGTTACCTTCATCAGCGGCCCAATCTGGTGAGGAGCCGTCAGCAGCCCCTAAAATTGGCCCACCTGCATTCACCCTATAGAGAACTTGTTCAATCCCACCAACAACAGGATTCACCGCCCATGCAAAAATAATGACCTGGGCATCATCGGTTTCTGCATCACTATCATCCACGGTTATGGTTACATTATAAGGAGAATTCGCAGCTGCCCCAGGTGCAATAGTGCCAAAAATATCTCCGTTGGTAGGTTCCAAGTCTAGACCAGGAGGTAAGCCTTGTGCGGTATAAATTAAATTTCCGTCTCCACCAGTGGCTGTCACGTCAACCACAGATTCGGTACCTTCGTTATTGATTTGGTTGGGAATAGGTGTAACTACAATTGGTCCTCCAGGACCACCTCCATTGTCTTCGAAGGACAATACCTCAATGGCCGAAATTTTACCATTGTTGACAGAGGCGGGAAGGGAAATGTTCAAGATTCCATCTATAACATTTATATTACTGAATGACTTTATGACTGCCGATAGGGCACCTACCTCCGCATGTATATCATAGTTTGAAATAACAGTATTTCCTTCAATAATCACATCGAATATCCTTGATCCATCTCCCCCCTCAGATCCTGCTCCGGGCGCGCCAAAGTATAGCTCTGTAAAGTAAAGGTTTACCTCGTAAGGTCCAGTACCTGCAACAGGGATTGCATATTCAAGTGCTGCATTAAAACGTTCTGTTTGATACAGAAAATCATCTGTTGTATTGGCAATAGCAGCTCCACTAGGTCCACCTGAAGGAAATGCCGAACCATTGACAAAAAACTGATCTGCCGACCAGACATCGCCGTTGCCATCCGTATACCCTGCTCCTCCAGCATTTATTCGAATTTCTTCTGAAGGCAATAGGTCTACGTCAAACTCTACTATGATAATATTGGATACAAGGCTTGATCCATTTTCATCTTCTACGACAGCTGCAAATAGGTTATAACCTGCTTCAGGGTCAGAATCAGTTAGGGCAACATTAAAATCAGCTGTAAATGAGTTACTAATTGTACTGGTAAATTCATTTATTAAAATCACGCTGTTTACCTCCCAGGGGTCTATGTCATAGCCCACACCCGCATTCGGGCCGTCCAAATCTTCAATAAAAAGGCCGGCCTCTAATTGCAGTAATCTCACATTCGCCCCTACCGGACCATTTACCGTTATTGTTTGATTTGCATCAGAAGTAACTGACTGATTTTGAACACCTTCCATTGAAATGGTGGGGGTTTCAAGCAATGCGTTTTTTACAATAACATTGCTCGTGCCTTCATCGCCAGTAATATCTGCAACCAATTCCACTTCCCAGGTTTCTCCTGTATCAAAAGTGACTGTGACTTTAGCACCAGCCAATTCTAGGCCTGAAACACTACCTGATTCATTCGGGCCAGGAGCGGAACCGCCCTTGATACTGATAGGATCAATATCCAACCCAAATTGTAAAACCTCATTTTGTGTAAATTGACCTGAAGTAAAATCTATACTTAGACCATAAAAACCACCTTCATAGGCATCGGTAAACGTATGGCCCGAAACTCCGGTTGCTGTATCTGTTCCATTATTAGGTGTAAATCCCTTAAATGTCGCATCACCGGCTGATCCATTAGGGTCAAAGACCACTTCGGGAATAATTGCAGAAGATAAATCAAAAGTGACATTCGTTATTGAGGCCCCATTTGAAGCGGTATTTTCAATATTAAAGGAAGTATTACCAAAAGTAGAGCCATTAATGTTACCCGTAGCAACCTCCACAAATGCTGTTGTTTCTGCCGGGTCAACAGTTACTTCAAAATAGTCCCAACTGGTTGCAAATTCAGGTGCTGCGCCTGTGGAAGTAGCGATTGTACCCACAGCTAAAGTTGAAGCTGCCCCACCTATATTATAGTTACCTTGTACCACTGTAAGCAAATTTCCTGTCAAAGTAATAGGATTACCCAAGTTTATCGGCTGCCCACCACCTGTGGCATACTTTGCTTGTACCACCCCAGTAGCAGGGTCTACAGAAAAATAGAGCTCAATTGCAGATTCATTCAAAATGGAGGCAGGCACATTGATTAATTGATCACTTGCATTTGATCCTCCATTTTCAAAGAACACCTGAAAAGCAACATTACCATTATTATTTCTCAATGTCAATTTTACATAATTGTCTTGGTCTCCGGTACCCATGAAGATACCGTGTGAGGCAAAATTTGCAGGTGCAGCATTGTTAAAGTAAGGTCCATTGATTTGACCCAAAATCGTAAACGGTCCAGTGTTGGAATCTACCCTTACAGGGAATTGAAAGCCATTTTTCTGAGTATTGACATTAGTAAAAGCATCTCCACCTCCAACCGAAGGATCCGTATAAATTCCTGCTGTACCACCAAAAACCAATTCATCTCCAGCATCTTCTACCAAAAGAAAATAGTCATCAACTCCGTTGGTCATGATACCCGTAAAACCAAGACTACCAAAGCCATAGCCTTCAGAGTTAAATAAGTCCAATCGTATTGGTAGTTCGCCATATTCCCCCAACCCATTGTCGGCATCAAAGCAAAAGGCATCGTCAACATCAAGAATACCATCGTTATCATCATCAATATCGTTCAAGTCTGATCTTTTAAAACCATTAAATTCAACTACATCATCAAAATCTGCGGGTTGGCTTGCAGCTGAACATGGATTGGTTTCATTATCAATTTCATCTGCATTGGTATAACCGTCACCATCCTCATCTATGGTGTCATCATCTATACCCTCACAATTGCCAAAATCTTGAGGTTCAAATACTGTGATATTATCAGCACCATAGGTAGCGGCCCAGACCGTTCCTGGGAAAATATCATTATCACCCTGTGCGATTACGTCTAATGGTTGTGACCCAAAACCGGATGCAAATGATGCAGACGAAATACTACAATTATTGATTGGGTTTGATGGACAGTTCAATGCCACTGTCCCATCTGCATTTAGTTCTACTTGGTAAATATTACCGTTAAAGGATGCTACTAAAAGATAACCCTGAATCGCTCCGTTAAAATTACTTGCAGTATATTCCGCAATGCCGTTGGTTGAGGGTCCATAATTTGCAATAGTACCATCATCAACGCCCGAGTTTTGAAAATCACCTTCTACAGGGTTAGCCACTGTAACAGGAGGCCAACTAGCAGGTAGGTTAGAATTGCCAGGGCCATAGAAGGTTCCGTTGTAATACAAACCGGCACCATTGGGATTCGCTCGAATAGGGGCGGGATGCCCACCATAGTAATCTTTGGTAATTAAGTGTAGCCCGTTTTTGTTGTTTACTTGATCATCGGGAATACCATCACTGGCAACAGTTCCATTTAACCCATCGTGCAGCGTGACCGTATTGGGATAGGTAGCTGGATCAGGGCCAACTCCAATTGAACTGTTATTCACCTGGGTAGATCCTGGTTCCCCTGAAATGAAATTGTTGGTTACGTCATACGATTCTTCATATTCTGGAAAACCGCCCCATCCGCCATTCGCACCATTATCCACTCCATAAACCCTTCCCGATTGGGTTATGACTACATCATATAAATTTCGAAATCCCGAAGCAAATATTTGTACTGGACCGTTTGGGTCTAACATCGCTTGGTTTAGACCATCATCACCTCCCCAAGGGTCCGGATGGTCATTGCCATTAGCAAGAAGGTCCGCTTTGCTAACATTTTGTAGTGTAGGTAGATTATACTTGTATGAGGTGCCCTCAGAATCCGTTTTTGTTGACAACGATTCAATAGTAGTTAAATCAATTTCTACAACACAGGCCGAGAGAGCATACTCGGTGGTAAATGCGAAGTTATTTGAAGGTGATCCAGCATTGGTATGACCGCCAACCGCCAAATATAACGTATTGCTAACCTCGTTTATCTGTATTCCATTAACTGCATGATTCTCTTCAGATCTTGGTAAACCCCTTACCAAGTCAATTTTCGTCCATCCTGCACATTGGCCTGAACCGTTTATACCTCCCGTACATTCCAGTTTTGATAAAACTCCAGAATTGGTGTCTAGTCCGATATCATTACCTCCACCTCCAGCACCTATTCGAGGATCACTTGAACTCACATATAAAATAGGGTTTGATACTGTACCGGTTAGAAAAATACCTGTAATCTGCCTATTGTTATTACTTGAACTTGAGCCATTGTCATTATGATTAGGTATTCCTTTTACTAAATCAATAAGCTCGGTATTTGTGACTTCGTAGTCATCTGGACCGTTACGTACAATGGTATATGCATAAATATTGCCATTTTGTTGAGATACATACAATCTATCATCTGGTCCAAATTGAAGTGAAGTTGGATTGTTTGATGATTCTCCAGATAGACCACTTGAGCCAAAACTTATTTGGGCGTTAACTTCCAGGATGTTGAAAAAGGTGAACAATAGAATAAAGAAAATCAGACTAAAAAAAGTCCGTGAATTTTCTTTGATAAGGTTGTGTTTATTTGATTTAGCCATTATTAAAGGTTTGTAGGGTGCGGTTATTATTTTGATTTATTGCAGTTTTCGGAAAAGCTAAGTAGCAGAGAATTTAAGTCAACAAAATCGACTTCAAACTACTTCTATGACCAATAGAAGGATTCGAAAAAACTTGCCCCATTCCGCTGGGGTGTTGACAACTGGTAAGTAATAAATCCCAGTTTATGGTTACAACAAAGCTTTTGAATTTGATATTGGGAATAATAACCCCAAGCAAGAAACCAATTGAACAATTGGTTCGAGAGTAAAATTTAATCATAACGTCTTTTTTTGGTTATTACCATAACCAAGCAAGACTCATAGCGATTCGGGGTGGGATGAAATCACTAATAAAGTATGTGGGGGAAAAAAGTGATATTAACAACGCTTTTAATATATTCAGAACATTCGTTGTCTTATATCGAAGAGCAAAATAGTATTATGTTTTTTTTACCTTTAGTGAAATTGATTTTTTTCGTTGAAATACCTAAAAAAAGGATTATAGTGATTTTTTGTTAAAATTAACTCTTGTTCTTGTTAAACAACCTACCCAGTTTAATTGAAGAAATAGCCTTTAACTTTTTATGATACGATGATTTTTATATGGCTTTAAACAAAGAATTTTGACAACTCAAGATTTAATTTGAATTTAGTCTCGTTGTGTTATAAAATTTATATCTGCTGAAATTAAACATCATTTAAAACGACTGTAATAACAAACTATCGATATGTACCGTCTGATTTTCGTTATTTCTCTCTTGTTAATATCCTTTCAAACCCATTCGCAAGAAATGAATTCGGAGAAGCTTATTGAAATTATTCAACAAGAAGCGGATACTGCAGCTATAACTAATAATCAAATACAGTTTAGCATCAACAGTGGGTTATTGATTTGTATCTATGATGAAAATGCCAATCGCATGCGTATCATCTCACCCATTGTAAAAAGGGAAGAACTTACAGAAGATGAACTACTGAATGCCTTGGTAGCCAATTTTCATTCAGCTTTGGATGTAAAATATGCCTTAAGCGATGAAATTATATGGTCTGTTTATACACATCCTTTAAGAGAATTAGGCGATGCTCAAGTTGTTGATGCTATTCAACAAGTATATGCAGCGGCTATTACTTTTGGAAACACCTATTCAAGTACCAACTTGGTATTTCCTGGAAATTCAAAAAAAGTTGTGGATACAACAAAAACGAGAGTTTTAAAGAAACTGTAAGATTTGGCTAGAATCAAAGTCCAAAACTATTTTCAGGTATTTTGCCTTTAACATCTTTGAAGAAAGTTCTAATTTTTCGAAAATCCTTATTGATGTCTTCCGTAGCATAAAACGATTCTGCAATACTAATTTTCTTTTCCCGAAAATTAAAGGCGACCATAATAATAGGAACTTTAGCTGCTTTTGCAATATAATAGAACCCTGTTTTTAAAGCTTTTACTTTATTGCGGGTACCCTCCGGAGCCAAGGCAAACCTGAATATTTTACGATTTTTAAATACCTCGACAACTGCTTCAACAGAATTTTGGGTAGTACTTCTGTCTATTGGAGCTCCTCCCGTCCATCTAAAAAACCATCCGAAGGGAGGTTTAAAAAGACTTTTCTTACCAATATAATTAATCTCTTGGTCCAATACTTTGCGTATCAAAAGACCTAATGGAAAATCTAACCAGTGCGTATGAGGAACAACTATAATAACACACTTATCTATTTCTGGAAATTGACCTTCTAATTGCCACCCCATCATTTTAAAGTAAATAAACTTGGCTATTTTATGGAACATTAAACAGATTTAGTCTGTTCATTATAAAAAACGATTAGATTTTCCGATATATGTTTTTGAGGTCTTCTTTTGATATACATTCTTTCCAATTTTTGCCAAGCGCATTTTCCCAAAGAGCTTCCATGGAATATGCTACGGTAATCATAGTATCCATTTCTTCTTCGCCGAGGTTAGCGCAAATATTTTTAGGAAGTGTAATACTGTGTTTCTGTCTCATTTTGTTAAATAAGGCCACACCTTCTGGATAGTATTCTTCTAAATGCGTAAAAACAATACAGTTACCGATACCATGCTTTGTGCCTAGAACATATGATAGTCCATAACTCATTGCATGAGCTATGCCTACTTGTGAATAAGCAATACTCATACCCCCATGCCAAGATGCCATCATCAACTTTTCTTCAGCTTCTTCTTTTGGCAAATCTTCCAAGAAAACCTCTTTACAGAGTTCATAGGCCTTTTCACCATAACTTTGACTAAAGGCATTCAAATACGTTCCATTCAAAGATTCTACACAATGTATAAAACAATCCATACCAGTATAAAACCATTGCTCTGTTAGTACTGTACCTGTTAAATCTGGATCTAAAACTACCTGATCATAGGTGGTAAAATCTGAATTAATGCCCAACTTCTTTTCAGGACCCAATAGTACTGCGGTTCTAGAAACTTCTGCCCCAGTACCACTAATTGTTGGTACACCAACATGGTATAGGGCTGGTTTATTTACCAAATCCCATCCTTGGTAATTTTCAGATGAGCCCTTATTACCTAGCATTATGGCAACTGCTTTTGCCAAATCTAATAAAGTGCCACCGCCGATACCAACAATACCTGATGGTACCTCATCAAAATCAGCTTTTATTTTTTTAACCAATTCATCAACCTGTGTTGTCTTAGGTTCTTCATCTGCCGAAATGAAAATAATTTGATCATTAAACAACCATGGTATTCTAGTCTGTAAATCTGAATTCTCAAAAAAATCGTCAACTAAAAAAATAAAAGGGGCATCAGAATTTTTCCTTTTGGGTAATAAAATATCTGCTAATTGGTCAAAACTTCCCCTACCATATACCACACGTGGCACCATCGGAAAGTTTTTATAATGTCTTTTCGTTTTCAGGATTGTGTCTTTATTTTCTAATTTATTGTCTGTCTTCATTATTAATTCATGTACTTCAAAATATCGCGAATGGAACCCAGTTTCAAATGATCATTAACTTGCTCTTCTTCGCTAGACACCATCTCATGTGCCCATGTAGTATGAAAAGGAATATGAATTGCCTTTGCACCAATGTTTACTATAGGTATAACATCTGACTTTAATGAATTCCCTACCATTAAAAATTCATTAGTATTGATTTCAAGATGTTCTAAAAGGTTCATATAATTTTTCTCTTTTTTATCACTAAGAACTTCAACATGATTAAAATACTTAGAAAGGCCTGATTTCTCCAATTTTCGCTCTTGATCTAAAAGATCTCCTTTCGTCAATACAATCAGTCTATACTTAGGTTGTAACTTAGCTAAAACTTCTTCTACCCCATCTAACAATTCCACTGGATGTGAAATCATATTCTTACCCAGACTCAATATTTTTAAAATAGCTTCTGGTGAAATTTTATTATTTGACAACTCTAAGGCAGATTCTACCATAGAGAGCATAAATCCTTTTATACCGTAACCATAGAGTTCTAAATTCTTCATTTCCATTTTAAAAAGCTCTTGGTCTATTTTATTTTTTGTCTCATAGCTCTCTAAAAGTTCAGCAAAATTTTCTTCAGTCTCACGAAAATAAGTCTCATTGACCCAAAGTGTATCATCAGCATCAAAGCCAATTGTTTTTATATTGGTTAAATCTACCTCCATGCTTTTTTTGCGCGTTCTAAATCGTCAGGAGTATCAATTTCAATACCAGTGACATGAGTTTCTACCATTCGTATTTTTCTGCCGTACTCCAAAAATCGTATGGCCTCTATTTTTTCAGTTGCTTCTAATGCCAACATTGGCAACTTTTGAAAATCTGCCAGGGCTCTTTTTCTAAAAGCATAAATACCTTTGTGTTTGTAATATACTGCTCCTGCATCTTTATCCCTTGGATAAGGAATTGGGGAGCGTGAAAAATAGAGCGCAAAATTACGTTTATCTACAATTACCTTTACTGTATTTGGGTTTGAAATCTCGTCCCAAACAGTAATTGGAGTCATTAAGGAAGCCAAATCGATTTCTTTTTCAGTATCATCCTTAAACACCTCTATTATTCGATGTAAACTTTCCTTATCAATAAACGGTTCATCGCCTTGCACATTAATGACAATATCTACTTGCATATTAGAGACCGCTTCTGCAATTCGGTCACTGCCGCTTTCATGCTCTTGTTCGCTCATAATAGCCTTACCACCATTTTTCTCAATCAACGAGTAAATCACATCACTATCCGTAACAACATAGACATCGTCAAAAAGATTGGTATCTATAACAGCATCATAGGTTCTTAGAATAACGGGTTTGCCATTAAGATCCTGCATTAGCTTTGCGGGAAAACGAGAGGCTTGATATCTTGCCGGTATCATAGAGATTATTCTCACTTTTATTGTATTTGAAGGTTGATTATTTGAGTTTCGGCCTTAGCTTTCTGTAGATACTGAAAATGACAATTAAAATTAGTATTACCAGAATTATTGCAATTGATGGTGCTAGAATTGATGTTGTCGAAACAGCGACCGCAGTACCAGTTTCAACTGTGGAAACAATAGGGTTTGCCAATCCTCCTGTTGTTGCTGTTGAGGTTAACCTCCCAGCTGCATTGGCTCCTTTTATTGCAGTAGCAGTTCCGCCACCGGCAATTATTGCCAATGACCAAGTAATAACTGGGTCTAAATCAGCCACTGTAGATACCATTACGGCAGTACCTGCTATTGCCGCTAATGGAATTGCCAAGCTATCAAGAGCATTATCTACCCAAGGGATAAAATAAGCAAATATTTCCGCTAAAGTCGCAATACCTAAAGTCGAAACAGCCGCCAAACTGCCAATCCATGTCCAACTGTCATTAAGATCCCAAACTCCAAAATAAGACGCTAAACTCAATGCAAAAAGTGGTAAAAAAACACGAAAGCCGGCTGAAGCTGCGAGACCTATACCTAAAAAAATGCTTATAATGGTTTCTGTAGTCATTTTTAGAGTTTGAACTAAAATAAGTTATTCCCCGTCAACAAAAAAATCGGCCTTGAAACCAATAAGGTATAATCTATTTTTTGCTCTAGTAACTGCAGTGTACAACCATCGTAAATATTCTTTATCAACACCATTTGGCAGATAAGGTTGTTCTACAAAAACTGTGTTCCATTGTCCTCCCTGAGATTTATGGCAAGTAATTGCATATGAAAATTTGACCTGTAATGCGTTAAAGTATTTATTGTTCTTAACTCCTAGAAAGCGCTTATACTTTGATTTTTCATGGGCATAATCTTTTGAAACCTCTTGGTATAGTCTATTGCTATCTTCATAAGGTAAAGAAGGGGTTTCGGCTTTTACGGTATCTAAAAGTAAAACCGTTTCAAAAGGTTTTTGATTTGGGTAATCAACCATTTGCACTTTGACTTCAGCAAATTTAAAACCGTACAACTCTTTAATTGAAAATAGCTCGAGAACTTCAATAACATCACCATTGGCAATAAAACCAGCTTCAGAAGTAGCTTTTAACCAAAAATAATTGTTCTTAACAACCATCATATAATCTCCTACCGAGATTTCATTGTCCAAATAAAGTATGCGCTCACGTATATTTGAATTGTACAAGTTAGCTCGCTTATTGGAGCGTACAATTAATGCGGTCTCTTCTTTTCCATTCTCTGAATAAGAATTATCTATTGCTTCCTGAATTTCATGCCCATCTATTAATCTTACTATATCAGTAAAATTGGACAATTGAAATTTAAACTGTTCAAAAAACTCTTGCTGTAATTGCTCTCTTAAATTAGTGGCATTATATAAAATTCCAGATTCACTGCTTTGCCTCATAACCTCATCTAACTCAATCTTAGTAACTTCCTTATTATAGTTTAAGGATAATCTCTCTTGATTTAGCGCAGGACTTAAATCTAATTTAACGGGAGGCAATTGTGCAGTATCACCAATTAAGATTAGTTTACAATTATAACCTGAATAAACAAAAAAGAGAAGGTCATCTAACAAAGAGCCATTCTCAAACAGCTTAGAATCTGAAGGAGCATCAGGTATCATTGATGCCTCGTCTACAATAAATAAAGTATCTCTATGCTTATTAGGAGCCAACACAAATTGTACTCCTCCACCAGACTGCTTCTTGGGAAAATATATCTTTTTATGAATCGTATAAGCTTGATTTCCAGAATAAGTGGACATTACTTTTGCTGCTCTGCCCGTTGGTGCCAATAATACGGCTTTCATTTTAACCCTCCACAAATTTTTGACCAAACTACCAGTAATAGTAGTCTTACCGGTACCGGCATATCCTTTTAGCAAAAAGAGTCTATTTTTTTCTCTTGATAAGATAAAATCTGACAGCGCGCTTAAAGCCGTCTCTTGTAAAACAGTAGGTTGATGAGGAAATTTTTCAATTAAAATCTTAAGAAAATCTTGAGTATTCAAGTCGGCCATGACCCCTCAAATATAGTCATCATTTTTAGGACAAAAACTTTTGTGATTAAAAAAAAATTGTAGATTTGTGAATAACCACTAAATCTAATTAACACTTATAAAATGAAGACCATCATACAAATTGTACTTTGGATTGTTTGCATCTTTTTAGGCTATCTGATATATCAATCGGTTAACGCTCCAATAGAATTTAATAAGGTACGTAAAGAACGATTCTCTGAGGTTATCGCCAAACTAAAAGATATTAGAGATTCTCAGGAAGCATACAAATCTGTGAATGGAAGATATGCAGGTAATTTTAATAGTTTAATTAAGTTTGTTGATACGGGAAGTTACACTATTACCCAGCAAAGAGATTCTTCTTTTATGAGGTTTGACAAAGTGTATCAAATTGAATTGCAAAAAGACACTATTATTATTGATACTCTAGGTTTCGTAAAGGTAAAAGATTCCTTATTTAAAAGTGATGACCGCTACAAAAGCTTAATGGAAGTACCTGGTGCTGCTAATGGTGAGAAATTTGAATTGAAAGCCGATATTATCGATAAAAGTGGTTATAAAGCTCCGGTTTTCGAGGCCAAAGTCAACAAAAATGTCGTGCTTTATGATCAACCTAAAGATCTTCTGGCGCGCGAAAATGCTCATATGAGTGTTGAAGAAGTTAACGGTACCACTATTAAAGTTGGATCATTAACTGATGTAAGCACAAATGGTAATTGGCCACCAATTTATGACAGAAAAAACGACTAGTAGATATAAAGACGCGCTAAGCGATTCTGAATCCTTCAAGAAGTTGTCCATTCAAATTAGTTTGAATGGACTTTCTTTTTTTGTTTTAGATACTATATCGCAAAAAGTTGTTATTGATGATTGTATTAATTTTAAGACCGAGACAACACCCTATTTACTTAAAAAAGAACTAAAAAACCTCCTTGAGAAACATGAATTAACTACTTTTTCATTCTCGACTGTAACTGTTATCCATAAAAATGACATGTTCAGTCTTGTTCCTATATCGCTATTTGAACCTGATGAACTTCCTAATTATTTAAAATTCAACACCAAATTATTGGCCAATGACCAAATTTCTTTCGATGAACTAAAAAATCATGAAATTGTAAGCGTTTATGTGCCTTTCACCAATATCAACAACTTTATTTTTGATCTTTATGGTGAGTTTGATTATACCCACAGCAGTACTACTTTACTCCAATCACTTTTTAATCAAAAAATTGGTTCCAAAACAGTTTGCTATGCACATGTTAACAAGTTCAATTTTGAACTAGTGGTTTTTAAACAAAAAAAGCTTTTACTATTCAATCAATTCCGATACAAGACCAAAGAAGATTTTCTGTATTACATTCTTTTTACCTATGAACAGCTAGACCTTGATGTAGAGCACGTAAAACTCAAACTTTTTGGTACTATAGAAGAAGATGACCCACTTTTCAACATCTGTTATCAATACATCAAAAAAGTTTCTGTTTTTGAACCAACTCACAAACTTATCGATATAGAGACCATAAGAAAACATTCTATCGACCTTACAATTTTAAGTTCATTTTAATGCGAATCATCTCTGGTCATTATAAAGGAAAGCGCCTCATAGCACCAAAAAAACTTCCAGTCAGACCTACTACAGATATGGCTAAAGAGGCACTATTCAACATTTTAAATAACACTCATTATTTTCAAGATTTAATTGTTTTAGACCTTTTCTCTGGCACTGGTAATATAAGTTATGAATTTGCATCGAGGGGCACACAAAATATTACCGCAGTAGATTTAAATACCAGCTGTATACAATTTATCTCAAAAACTTCGAAAGAGTTGCAGTTCAATATTACGACTATTAAAAGCGATGTTTTCAAATTTCTAAATCAGACCAAGATAAAAGCTGATATTATTTTTGCAGATCCCCCATATAATTTTAATACAGAGCAGTTTGCTAAAATTCCTAAATTGGTTTTTGAAAATGAATTGCTTTTTGAAGGTGGAGTATTAATTATCGAACATTCTGAACAGACGGAATTGAATGATTTAGCTTACTTCTCACAAAAACGAAAATATGGTGGAAACTTTTTTAGCTTTTTTGAAAAAAGCAGGTCATAAGCCGGATCCTGTATTCACTATGTGAATCCTTATCATTTATCTAGACTTTTAGTTGCCCAAAAGCTCCAACCGCCTACCCTCCAGCTAAGGCGTGCTACCTTAAAATACTGGTTTACATGACGTTTCACCGCATAGAGTTTACCTGATTTCACTACAGCCGAACTGTACTTGCTTTCTGTTGCACTTGTCCGCTCCGTTATACACGGATGACGGGTGTTACCCGCTATACTGCACTATGGTGTCCGGACTTTCCTCTCTAATAAATTAGAGCGATAAGGTGACCTGCATATGCAAAGGTACAGCAATTGTTAATAAAAAAGTTGTGCTGTCCTTCTCTATGTTCGATTATCCATTTCGCTATTTTTATATTTGTGAGTACTCAAAACAATTGTATTGGAACCCTTCATAGTATCAGCTAGAAAGTACCGACCCCAAACATTCAAAGATGTTGTTGGACAAGAGGCTATTACCAATACATTAGAAAACGCCATTACTCATAACCATTTAGCACAGGCATTACTTTTTTGCGGACCACGGGGTGTTGGTAAAACAACTTGTGCCCGGATACTTGCAAAAAAAATTAATCAGGATGATAGTATTGGAGACAATGAAGACTTTGCCTTTAACATTTTTGAATTAGATGCAGCTTCGAACAATTCCGTCGATGACATACGAAGTCTAACTGATCAAGTGCGGATTCCACCTCAAATTGGCAAATACAAGGTATATATAATTGATGAGGTTCATATGCTTTCCCAATCAGCTTTCAATGCTTTTTTAAAGACTCTAGAAGAGCCCCCTAAGCATGCTATATTTATTTTGGCAACGACTGAAAAGCATAAAATAATCCCGACCATACTTTCAAGATGTCAAATTTTTGATTTTAAGCGTATTACAGTAAAAGACGCTGCCAATTATTTAAAATATATATCTGAGGAACAAGGTGTGGTAGCCGAAGATGATGCCTTGCATATTATTGCCCAAAAAGCAGATGGTGCCATGCGCGATGCACTATCTATATTTGATAGGGTCGTAAGTTTTTCCGGAAAAAACCTTACAAGAAAAGCAGTCACCGAAAATTTGAATGTTCTAGATTATGATGTTTACTTTGAGGTAACAAGGTTGATTCAAGAGAATAAGATACCTGAATTGCTTATGCTATTGAACAAGACATTGGCTTTAGGTTTTGATGCGCACCATTTCATTACTGGTCTAGCATCGCATTTTCGCGATTTAATGGTATGCCAACATAAAGAGACCATTAATTTGTTAGAGGTCGGTGAAACGGCCAAGAAAATGTACCAAGAGCAAGCAATGGACGTTACAAAAGAGTTTCTCTTGAAAGCTATTGACATGGCCAATGATTGCGATTTAAAATATAAAGCAAGTAAAAACCAACGGTTATTAGTTGAACTGACCTTAATGAAATTAGCTTCCATAACTTTTGATGGAGAAAAAAAAAAGTCTGATTTCATAATTCCTTCTTCTTATTTTAAAAGTGATATATTTCAAAAAACAGCTGTAGCATCAATTCCTCAAGAGGAAGTTATTGATACTATAATTAAATCTGAAGCAACCACAATTGTCGAAGAGCCAATTTCCAAAGTGCTAGAGTCAGAAGCAGGCAAAACGCAAATTTCACAAAAATCAGAAATTAAAAAAGTCGACCTCAATATAACTTCAACAAGAGTGTCAGGGCTTTCCATATCTAGTCTTAAAGCAAAAAAAGAACATGAGAAAGCCAAAATAAGTACTGAAGATCATATAGAATTACCCGAAGAAGATTTTGAAGAATTGAAAATGCAAGAGCTTTGGAACAATTATGTTCAAGAACTGGAGAATCAAGGTAAAAAAATACTAGCTGCTAATCTTCAAGCGGATACACCAAAACTGATTGAAAAGTATACTATTTGGATTGAACTGCCCAATTCAACAATGAAAAAGGAGGTAGAACGAGAACAAAGTCTTATGCTCAATCATTTAAAAGAACGGCTTAATAATCATTCAATTTCTCTTAGAATTACTATTAATGAGGAGAACGCAAAGAAGTTTGCATTTACACCTGAAGAGAAATACGAAAAGTTGAGAGAGAAAAATCCTGCCCTAGACCTGCTTAGAAAAGAGTTTGATTTAGACTTATAAATTATTTTAGCTTTTGCGATTCGTAATTGCGTATATCGCCATCATAATTCCGGCAATTAATAAACCTAAAGCTTCCCTGCCCCGCTCTATATTAATAATATCCCCTTCTCCAATGGTGACACCTTCAAATTTTTGAGGCCATGTATAAATTGTTAAACCTAGATAAAAAACTGTCAAAATAATAGCCCACATTACACGAAGTTTACCAAGACCAAATAATAATGAGGCTAGTGCTGCCAAACCATAAATGGCATACCATTTAACGGCATCGGGATCATTGTACTGCACTGCTGCGGCATAAACAAATAAAGCAGTAAAAATGAAAGCTAAAATCTTCAAAAACTTTTTCATTTTGGATGGTTTAAAAGTTGTTCTAAAATTTGGAAAACGTCAATGGCCTTAATCTCTTCTTTGCCATTATATTTTTTATTATTTGAAATAAAAATAGGGTAATCTTCTTTATCATCTGGAATGCGTCCATGTGAGCCCTTTATCAAATCAGCATTTAAAGGAATGATATCCATAACGGTTCTAAACCCTAGTTTCTTCTTTAAAAGCTTATAAAGCACTTTAAATAGTACTAACTTATCTTTTGGGTCTGTTAACATTTCAACTGGGTCATAACCTGGTTTCTTATGTATATCGACCATACGTGCAAAATCGGGTGCTTTCTGATCATCGTTCCAAAAATAATACGTAAACCAAGAGTCAGCATCTGCTATTGCCACAAGGTCGCCCGTTCGTTCATGGTTTAAATCAATTTGATTTATTTCTGATTTTTCGAAAACCGTTTCTATACCATTGATGGTTTCTAGAATTGATTTAACTCCTTCAATTTTTGATTTATCTTTCACATAAATATGACTTATCTGATGATCAGCAACCGCAAAAGCTTCGCTTGCACCGGCATCAAGCAGCTCAAGTCCTCTTTCTTCCCTAATCTTCAAATACCCGTTCTTTCGCAATACCCGATTCAAATGAATTGGATTATTTACATCTGTTATACCGTATTCAGAAAGCAATACAACTTGAGAACTTTTAGATTCAAAGTAGATCACTAAATCTTTGACCACAGTATCAATCTCATTCAAGTCCTTGGAAATCAAATCAAAATCATTACCATATCGTTGTAAATTGTAATCTAAGTGCGGCAAATAAACCAGCGTTAAGGTTGAATCATGCAGTTTATCTGTTTCTATAGTAGCATCAGCAATCCATTGGCTTGATTTGATTGAGGTTTTTGGCCCCCAAAAATTAAATAGTGGAAAAGTGCCTAATTTGTTTTGTAAAGTATCTCGTAAATCGGCTGGGTGAGAATACACATCGGGTATCTTGCGTCCATCAGCTAAGTAATTTGGTCTTGGGGTGACACTGAAATCAACAGTGGAATACATGTTGTACCACCAAAACATATTTGAGCATGTAAAATTTGAGTCTTTTTGTTTGAGTTTTTCCCAAAGTTTTGGAGCTTGTACAAGCTTGTTTGATTGCTTCCAAAATTTAACCTCGCATTCGTACTTATAATACCATCCATTAGCTACGATACCATGTTCAGAAGGCCACTTTCCGGTTAAATATGTACTTTGGGCTGTACAAGTGACGGCAGGTAGAACCGGTTTGATAAGACTATGTTTGCCTTTTTCCAAAAATGATTTGATGAAAGGGGTATGCTCCCCAATTAAACGGTTTGTTAACCCTACAACATTAATGACTACGGTTTTCCTCATATCAGCTGGTTTTTCAGCCATTTAATTTCTCGTATAATTGACTCCGAAAGGGGTCTTTTTAATTCTTTAGGTAAAACATCCCACGTATAAGTTTCAATCTCTAAATGTTCACATATGTTATTTTGAAGTAGATAAGAAATCACTTTTAAAATTTGATCTTGGGTGGAGTATAAATTTGAAAATTTCTCGAGAAAAATAGGCACATGAAAATGTGCTCTCAACTCGTTGGCACTCTTTCTATTGTCCAAAACTAACGGTAAATCTTGGTAGGTCACTACCTTGCCATCTATTAGTTCAGTAACTTGATGCAAATAGGTAGGCTCGTTAAATTTTTCTAATGACTCCCAAATTTCACGCTGTTCAGAATCACAAAAAAGTATTTTTAACGCCGCACTAATTTGAATTTTTCCAATTCTTATACCATTCGTTCTAAATTTAGCGAACGAGTCTTGAGGTTCTTCATAGGCCAGTGCAAAATGGCAAACATCATAACATACGGTCAAGTATCTTTTAATTAATATTGTAGCTTTTTCATCACTAAAACCATATTCTTTCTTAAACTTTTTTATGCCTTTCGGAATCAAGTGATTATTGAAGAAGTCAAGGACCTCTTCACTATTTTCAATAATTCCATCTGGTTCAGGCTCAATATCAAGATGCAGGTAATTACCTGTTTTTTCTTCAATTTGAAACAGTTGCATAGCTACTGTTAGCATATTTTCAGCACCAATCTCTTTTGCTTTTATAAGCTCAGATTCACTATTAAACCAGTGCTTGTAGGATACAGGAGAAGTAGAAATTCCACCGGAAATACCCGTAGGCAGTAGGTAATTTAATTGTTTAAATAATCGAGAAGTATATTCCAATCTTTCGTGGGTTGTCCAATCTGGTTGGTGCACTTTGTCTTTTACCCTTTCACCATGAAAATTTCCATAGGGAAAACCGTTCATGGTAAAAACATATACATCATTTGCTTGCAACCAATCCTTAAAATCATATAAAACACTTTCTAAGCCCAATTCTTCACTAGCCTTGTTAGAAAGGCGAAGTCCAATACCTAATTTTTTGCTCCCCGCAACTTCTTTTTTTACTCCTGGAATATACTTCTTCAAACTTTCAAAAGTAGTTTCCCAGTCCTCTCCAGGATGAATATTGGTACAATATGTAAGGTGAAAATCTTTAATCAACATGTTAAGAAAATAATTGTTGTTCTATGCTCCTTAAAGCTATAGCTTGTTGCATTCTTTCCTTATCAATTTGATGCACATCATGCTTTTTCCCAATTCCTGAAATTAGCGTGATGGTCAATCGACCTCCCAAATGCTCCCTAAATTCTTCGATTCCTTTTAAAAGTTTATCAACAGTTTTAGTATTTGAAATAGGCAGTGCTAAATCAAAACCAACAGTATAAAATACTTCTAAAATTTGGTTTAAAGTTTGTTCATCAATTAGTCCAATCAAATAAGAATAGGTAACATCTAATGCGATTCCCTTGGCTACAGCTTCACCATGGCGAAGCTCGTAGTTTGTCATTTGCTCTAGTTTATGAGCCGCCCAGTGGCCAAAATCCAATGGTCTTGAAGATCCATTTTCAAAAGGATCACCGCCCTGGCTGATGTGGTGCATATGTATTTCGGCACATTTATAAATCAAAGGTGCCATGGCTTGCATTTTTCTATCTGATAGCTGCTTCGCGTTATTTTGAATAAATTCAAAAAAATCTGCATCTTTAATCAATGCCACTTTTAATGCTTCAGCAACACCAGAAATCCAATCTCTTTGATCTAATGTTTTTAAAAAATCGAAATCATTAATAATCGCATAGGGTACTGTAAACGTTCCTATAAAATTCTTCTTTTCAAAAGCATTCACACTATTCTTAACTCCAACTGCCGCGTCATTTTGAGCCAAAACTGTAGTAGGTACACGAATTAACTTTACTCCCCTATGAGCTGTAGCTGCTGCATAACCCACCATGTCTATGACAGCGCCACCGCCAATAACGATAACAAAAGAATGCCTACAAATACTTTTTTCATTAATTGATTTCCAAATACGTTCGACATTGGCTTGCTTGTTTTTACTAGCTTCACCGCCAACTACTTTTATTATCTCTTTTAAATCTATATGGGCATTATGTGCTAAAGTATAGCTACTAATATCATCTAATAAGTTACTGTTAGCATCAGAGACATTTTTATCAACTACTATAATCAGCTTTACCTGACCATCATTCTGATACTCTCTTATAAGATTTATAAAGAAAGGGTTTGACAATTCAAAAAGACCATTTGTAAAGTGCAACTTATAATTGAAGTTCACCGAAAAAGTCTGCGATATTGAAGTAAGGTTCATAATCCTAAAATTAGGTAACTGCAAATGCTTTAGATAGCAAAATAGAAATAGGCAGTAATAAAAGTATTAAAACTCCAATTAATATATTAGAAAAAGGTACGGCTATTGCAGCATCTAGCAAGATGATAGAGATTACTCCAGCTTTGACCGCTTTTTTAATATTGATAGGTGTGTTTTCGTGAAATGCCCTGAACAAAGGTATTCCTATAGCCAAAACAAAAAGTACCAAAAATACATAACTATATATTGCTAATGATAACAAAGCGTTATTAAAATACATCAGTAAGAAAACTACAACCGCATATAATATTCCTGCTAATACAATATTTCTTTTATTCTTACCATGTACTTCACCTTGACTTACCCTGGTTATAGCTGCAATGTAGATTACTGGGATAATGATATACTCTAGCTTATCAAAATTACCAAACACCGAAATACCCATTAAGAGGTTGCAACCTCTACAAAGTCCCATATTAAGTGGGCCTAAAAAAGGATGGTTTTTTGAAAAAGCATCGTAAGTTAAAATCAATACTGCCAAGATCAGTGCGACAAGACCACTTTCTATGGTACTCAAAAAGGCCCCTCCAACACCTAATAATAAAAGGCAAAATCCAAATAATCTAGCATCTTGCAGTTTAATCAAACCGCTAGATATAGGTCTTTCTGGACGCTCTATTTTATCTATTTCTACATCAAAAACATCATTCAAAACAACACCACCTGCATAAAGAAATATTGAGGCGAAAACTAAAAGCCAGCCACTTGAATTAAATAAACTAATTTGATTAACAAAAAAACCAGCAATGGCAAGACCCGCTAAAACATCTGCAGCGGCCGTAGGTAAATTAGCTGGGCGGCATAGTTGTAAATAGCCTCTTATTTTGGGGTTCATTATACTATTCTATCATTCTCGACTTTTGGTTCTTGACCTCTAAGCACGCTATTATCATTAAAAAGTTGTCTTTGATCTACTCCACGAGCATTATTCCAGTGTTCTTCTTTAATTTTACCAGATTTGCCAAAAACATCTAGGGCATTTTGATAACAGGTTTTAACAACATCTTTTTTATCGACTCCACTTCTGAGCATTAGACCTGCTGTTTTCGGAACGGCAAGAGGGTCACTAACTCCCCAATCTGCTGAACTGTCTACTATTATATTTGTACTACCATACTTTTTCACAACGGCCACCATTCTTTCATTGCCCATTTTAGTTTTTGGGTAAATAGTAAACGCCGCTATAAAACCTCTATCCAGTACTTCTTGGGCTGTTTCTTCATTATTATGGTCTATTATTACATTACTAGGGTCAAGCCCGTGCTCTAAGCAAACTTCCATGCTTTTAATGGTACCGGCCTTTTTATCGCGATGGGGAGTATGAACCTGCACCATCATATTAAATTCTTTAGCAAGTTCTAATTGCTCTCGAAAGTACTTGTCTTCTGCTGGCGTTTGGTCGTCATATCCTATTTCGCCAACCGCTACTACATTTTCTTTGTGCAAATAAAGAGGGAGAAGCTCCATTACCCGTTCTGCAAGTGCCTCATTATTGGCCTCTTTTGAGTTCAACCCAATTGTACAATAATGCTTGATACCAAATTGACTTGCCCTAAAAGGTTCCCAACCAACCAAACTATTAAAGTAATCTTGAAAAGAACCTACTTGGGTTCTAGGTTGACCCAACCAAAATGAAGGCTCTATAACTGCAACAACACCAGCTTTAGCCATAGCTTCATAATCATCTGTTGTTCTTGCGCTCATATGTACATGAGGATCAATAAATTGTAATTTTTCTCCCATAATCAATTTTTTAAATTTTCCCAGCTAATCACATTAGATCTTACTTTTTCCACCAAATCATCTGGAAAATCATTAAGTATTTTTTTTCCTGTTTCTAAGTCCGAATTATAACAAACCAAAGCCCCAGCTTTAACTTCATTTTCATTATCACTATTCAAAAGTCGGTTTACATCGCTAATTAATTTTCCTTCTAAAAAATTTGACGTTGGCCGCCAAAATAGAGGGTCTATATTACGTGATGCAGCCCATCTTTCATGGGCATAATCTGAAATGATTCTTGCCAATTGCTTATTGGCCCGTTTGTCGACAGCCATGATTTTACCCAAATCTAATTGCATAAATGCGGCTTTTAAATACATTTGATTCCACTCTTGGTCTGTAAAATATTCTGCCGGATACGGGTTATTCATAGCAATAGCTTCAAAAACTGAACTTATGTTTGTTCTTAAAGCTTCAACAGCTGCAAAATGATAATTTTCTGAGTTAGGCAATAACACTAGATATTTAAGAAACGTTTCTAGCTCGCCTGTGTCGGCAACTTGAATTAAATTCTGAATCTTAGGCATAAAAAAAGATTCTTCTTCAATTAAAACTTTACTAAGGAGAAAGATTCTTGCAACTTGGATTAAACTAGGCTTTTGTTGTACCAAAAAACTGTTAATCGGATTTCTTAAATTTTCTATTATTAATCCTCTTGGAAACTTCGTACCTATTAAACTATAAGTCAAATATAGTTGTCTTGCAGATTTTTGAGTTAGAATTAACTCTAGCTTTTCATCTAACCACGATTTTATTTTGGGTTCACTATTGTCTGTAAGTGTAGCTTCCAAAATACTAGTAATGTCACTTCTCATTAAATCTATATTCTTTTAATAAATGTGAACTATACAAAGATAACTATGTACTTACGGTAATATTATATTTTCTTACAATAGTTATAATATCTTTGATTACAATTATTCACAAAAATGCTCGGATTAAAATTACCAACAGACCCTAGATGGGTAAACATCGTCGAAAAAAATATTGATGAAATATTGACCGATCATGCCTATTGCGAACAAAAGGCCGCCAGCACTGCTATCTCCCTTATTGTTTCTTTTCCTGAATATACAGATTTGATAAAAGAAATGATTGCCCTTTCAAGAGAAGAGATGGGACATTTTAAAATGGTACATGATATAATTCTTGAACGAGGAAAGACCTTAGGTAGAGATCGTAAAGACTACTATGTGATTGAGTTATTGAAATTTTTTCCAAAAGGTGGAAGTCGAACTACACAGTTGGTTCATCGTTTACTATATGCAGCATTAATTGAAGCCAGAAGTTGCGAACGTTTTAGATTACTTTCTGAACAGCTTGAAGATAAAGAATTAGCTCAATTCTATCATAAACTAATGATAAGTGAAGCCAGTCACTATACCATGTTTTTAAATTTTGCAAGACAATACGGTGATAGAACAGAGGTTGATAAAAAATGGAAAAACCTATTAGCCTATGAAGCGGGAATCATGAAAAACCTTAGTAAAAAGGAAATGATTCACGGTTAAAACCTAACTTTCAGCCTTTTTTAGATAATAATCGTATAAAGCAAACTGAGAACGAGATTTAGGTAGCGAATCATCTTTGTACGCATTATCATGCTTGGCGGAAAACACTCTAGCCTTAATATTATCATTCCAAGAAATTTCAAAAGTATCTAATATCTCTTGTTTAATTTCATCATTGTAAATAGGACAGCCTACTTCTACTCTATAGTCTAAATTTCGAGTCATCCAATCCGCCGATGATATATAGATTTTAGGATTGCCTTCATTCCCAAAAATAAATACCCTAGGATGCTCTAGAAATTTATCAACGACACTAATTGCTTCAATATTCTCACTCATTCCTGTAACTCCTGGAATCAAACAACATATGCCCCTAATAATCAATTGCACCTTTACTCCTGCCCTACTAGCCTCATATAATTTGTCTACCATTTTATATGAAGTGAAACTGTTCATCTTTATTTTAATGAAAGCTTCTTTACCAACCAACGCATTTGCTATTTCATTGTCTATTAACTTAATGAACACATTCTTCGTGTAATGGGGTGATACAATTAAATGTTTGTACTTATTTATTTTGTAGGGTACTTCAAAAAAATCAAAAATTTTATTGACTTCTTTTAAAATGGCATCATGCGCAGTAAATAAAGTATAATCGGTATAAATTTTTGCAGTCGATTCGTTAAAATTACCTGTACTTATAAAACCATATCTTTTAATTCCATTCTCCTCTTCTCGTTCAATAAAGCAGACTTTAGTATGAACTTTTAAGCCTGGTATACCAAATATTAACTTTATTCCTTCTTCTTGAAATTGATTGGCATATTTGATATTAGCCTGTTCATCAAACCTCGCTTGTAATTCAATTTGAACAGTAACCTCTTTTCCATTTTTAGCCGCATTGATTAAAGCCGCTGCCACTTGAGAATTATTCGCCAAACGATAAACAGTCAATTTAATTTTTTTTACCTGAGGGTCTAGAGCTGCCTCTTTTAAAAAATTAATAACATAAGAGTAATTCTGATAAGGGGTATATATCATATAATCTCGTAATGCAACTTGCCCAATGATACTTGCATTCAAATCAAAATTTTTTACCAAAAGAGGTTGTATTCTCTTATATTGCAAATCAGCGCGGCCTAAGCTAGGGAAACCCATATAATCACGACGATTATGATATCTTCCTCCCGGTATCACGCTGTCCGTTTCTTCTATTTTCATCTTACTACGAAGAAATCGAAGCGTATTCATTTTGATTCCCTTATCATAAACAAAACGAACAGGGTCACTAATCTTTCTATGCTCGACACTAGACGATATTTTTTCAATAAAACTCTTGCTCAAATCATTGTCCATATCAAGCTCGGCATCTCTGGTGATTTTTATCATGTGGGCAGAAATGTCTTTGTATTCAAACATGGTAAAAATTTGATTCATGCTGAACCTGATTACATCATCAACCATCATGATATAATTTTTCCCATCCTTTTCTGGTAATACCACAAACCGATCCAATCGCTTTGGAATCTCAATTAATGCATATTGTATCCCAGAGTCTGTAAACTTTATTTTGGCATCTTGATGCAGAACCATTCGAACAGCCAAATAAGCTGCCGTATCTTTAAGAGTAGGAAATTCAGCAAGATTATTAAGTATTATGGTAATAAGTTCAGGATTCACATTTTGCAAAAAATAATCTTTGACAAAATCTGCTTGATCTTCGCCTACTTGAGTTTCATCAATAATAAAAATTTGCTCCGTTGCAAGTTCACGCTCAATCTGTTTAAGAACTCTTCCACTTTTAGACTGCAACTGAATTACATTTTTAGTGATTTCTTCCAACAAATCTTTTGCAGTTTCACCTCCCAAAACACTTTTACCTGACTTACCAGCGTCAACTATGCGCTTAACGGTAGCATAACGCACTTTAAAAAATTCATCAAGGTTATTACTAAAGATGCCTAAAAAGCGTAATCTTTCAATTAAGGGTACATCTTTATCCGCGCTTTCTTGAAGTACACGGTCATTAAAATGTAACCAACTTATCTCTCTATTTAAATACTCATTCTTAGGTTTTGTCATTTACTATTTTAAATCTTTTGGGAAAATTGTTATAAGCGTAGTACCCTTAGTTATATTATTCCAATTCGTCACGTCAAATTTAATTTGCACCAGCCCGGATGTTGGAACATTTTCAATATAGTCATCTCCAAGCGTATTCACAAGTGTTGTGAAGGCGTAATTATGACCAAAAATCATAATTGAATCAAGATTGTTATCCAAACTTTTTAAAAACTTTAAAACACTTTCGCCCGAAAAATCATAAAGTGCTTCAACAACTTTAAGAAAGTCAAGGTTATGTTCAAGAATTCTTGTGAAAATGATACTAGTGTGCAAGGCTCTGTTGGCTGGACTGGAATACGCAAAATCAGATTTGTTATTTAAGTTTTTGAATTTTTTGGCTACCAATTTCGCATCATTGATTCCTCGCTCTTTCAGTGGTCTGTCTTTATCACTAACTTGATATTCCCATGATGACTTACCATGCCTAATGAATGTTATTGTTTTCATGATAATTAAGGTTGTAGCCTTTCAATTTTCCAGTTATAATCTTCTTCCAGAGAATAACGTATTCTATCATGTAGCCTATTGGGTCTACCTTGCCAAAACTCAATAGAAATGGGTCTTACCAAATATCCTCCCCAATGTTTTGGCCTTTCCAATTCTTTTCCATCCAGTTCCTTTTCTAATTGTTGCAAATTGCCTTCAAGTAATTCTCGTGAAGCAATCACATCACTTTGCTCAGAGACAATAGCCCCCAATTGACTTCCTCTAGGTCTTGACTCAAAATAACCATCGGAAAGGTTTTCAGCAATCTTTTCAGCATTTCCTTTTATGATAACCTGACGCTCAAGATTTGACCAAAAAAAAGACAAACAAACCGAGGGGTTTTTCATGATAGCCTTTCCTTTTTCACTCCTATAATTAGTATAGAAAATGAAGCCTTCATGTGTGTATTTCTTCATCAAAACCACACGGTTTTTAGGGAACCCGTCCAAACCAATAGTAGAAATCGTCATAGCATTAGGTTCATCTGAGCCACCTGCAGATTCTACTTCATAAAACCATTTTTGAAATTGTTCAAGTGGATTTTCTAATATTGCACCTTCTATAAGTATGCTTTTTTCGTATGATTTTCTATAATTGCTCAGGTCTTTTTGCATGGTATAACAAATTTCAACAAAAGAAATCAGAAGTTAAAATTTGCATTCATTTAGTTGCTCACCAAATTTCAAAACATTCGCCGTCATCCGCTAAAAGAACATTCTCAAATACTTGTTGTGCTTCTTCCTTAAATGAATCTAAGGATTTATAGCGCGTAGAATAATGTCCCAACACCAATTGACCTACACTCGCCTTTTTTGCAATTGTGGCCGCCTGTTTTGCAGTAGTATGTTTGGTTTTGGCACAAAGATGCTGCTCAGTCTCTAAAAATGTAGCTTCATGGTACAACAAATCCACATTCTTGATTTGAGGTATAATATCTTCTTTGTAAGCAGTATCGCTACAAAAAGCATAGCTTTTGGTTTTAGGCGGATCAAATGTAAGCTTTGAGTTAGCAACAGTCAATCTATCATCGACAATGACATCTTTTCCACTTTTAATATTATTAAATTGACTTTTATCAATTTTATATTTCGCAACAGCTTCAATATTCAGTGTTCTGGGCGATGGTTTTTCACGAAATAGAAATCCGTTTGTATATACCCTATGATTAAGCGGAATGGTATGGACCGTAACGTTATCATCTTCATAGATTAACTCTGATTCCTTTGAAATTAATTCGTGAAAAAACAATTTGTAGTTTGTCCAAGAATCACCAAGTTTTAGCAACAATGTAATTGCTTCTTTAATACCTTTTGGACCATAAATATGTAAATCAGCTTCTCTACCCAACAAACGAAATGTAGAAATCAAGCCAGGCAGACCAAAAAAATGGTCTCCATGAAGATGTGAAATGAAAATATGTTTTATTCTTGAAAACTTTACTTTGCTCTTTCTCAATTGAACTTGTGTGCCTTCGCCACAATCAACTAAAAATAAATGATTCTTGATTTCAAGAACCTGAGCGGTTGGATTGTTTAGTTTTCGGGGAGTAGCGGAATAACAACCAAGTATAGTAAGCTTCATTGACGGTAGAGTGAAAACAAAAATAGGAGAAATCTTTTTTCAAAAATCCATAAAATTTAGATTTACTCATTAAACATAAAATTTAAGAGATAATAAAGCCTTGTAAATTCTATATCATATTTTGTTTCTCTAATTTAGAAATCGATTTTAAACAAAAATACTCTTGAAAGTTAATCTAAGAATAAGCATTATTGCTTTCCTTTATTTTGCAGCGTTAATTGCTTTTGAAACTGGGCAACAACACTTTTATATAAATCGATTTAATTTACCGGGCAATGACGAAGTATCTTTTTGGTATTTAATAAAAAATCATGCAGTTCGATGGGGAATTTGGACAATAACAGCTATCCCACTTACTAATTATGTACTTAAAAACCCCTTAAGGAGTTTTAATTTAGCTCTTTTAAAGCACTATTTTTTTTGGGTGCTTTCCACTTTAATATTTACTCTAATCGCTATAAGCCTATACCAGCTTTGGTTTGACGAAAATAATATTACCGATTTTAAAGAATATTTTTCTTTTTTTTCTTATCAAAAGGGAGCATTATTTGTAAATGCTTACATAGGGATTATTGTACTACTTACTCTTCTTCAAAATTTAAAATTATTAGATGCTACTTTTATTGAGCTTTCAGATTTAAAAAGTAATCATGAAGAATT
Organism: Croceitalea rosinachiae; assembly: GCF_031846445.1. Classification (NCBI taxonomy): domain Bacteria; kingdom Pseudomonadati; phylum Bacteroidota; class Flavobacteriia; order Flavobacteriales; family Flavobacteriaceae; genus Croceitalea; species Croceitalea rosinachiae. The sequence goes on from NZ_JAVRHR010000006.1 coordinate 37,642, forward strand.
ACTTAGACAAGGTTTGGAAGATTCTACACCGCTAATTCAAATACGAATTGGTAACAATATTAAAAATGTTCTACTATCAAATGTGATATGGATTCAGTCAGATGATTATTGTGTACGGATTCACACACAGGAAGGGTCATACCATCTAAGAAAATCTATGAAAGCTATTGAGGAAGAGTTATCAGATAGAGGATTTATTAGGATTCATAGAAAATACATTGTCAATCGATTAGAAATTGATTCAATTAATTTTTCAAAAGAATCTTATGTGCAATTAAAAAATGGAATAAACCTCATCATAGCGCAAAACCGTATTCCAAAAGTTAAAGCTTACCTAAAGAAGGAAGGGTTCTCTGCATAATTGACCGTATTCCCTGCAAATACGCTAATTCCCTTTTATTAATTATGTCTCAAGCATATATATTCGCTTTAATAAATTATTTGTTCTGTTAAGATTTAATCAATTAATATTCGAATATGCTTGAACGACTTATTACTATCTCTCTTTTTGGAATACTCAGCGCAGGATTAACTGGGCAAACTACCGCCTACTCTTACGAAGTTTCAAAAGAAAACCTATTTGGCCTTCCAAATCCAGATGCTCCAGAACAACTGAAAGATTTTGCTCTTTTGATCGGGGAATGTGATTGTGAGTCGGTTAGTAGAAAAGCTAACCAAACTTGGGCGGACCCAGTGGAAATGATATGGAAATTTAAATATATAATGAACGGCACCGCCATACAGGATGAAACATTAAAAGCAGACGGGTCACATACTGGAAGTATAAGGCAGTTTAACATTGAGACGAAAAAATGGCAGGTACACTTTTATGCCACTAATAATCCTAGTAGTCCTTTAATGACATGGGAGGGTAAAAGAAATGAAAAAGGTGATATTATTCTATACCGTAACAATCCATCTCCTCAAGGTACACCAGGGTTTTATAAAATAAGTTTTTATAACATCAAAGAAACTGGATTTGATTGGCTGGGGGAATGGGTAAATCCTGAGGAAACCATTCAATACCCTCTATGGAAAATATTCTGTAAAAAAAGGGTTTAAGACATATAATTTAAACGAATCAAATAAAAAGAAACTCTTCTTTTGTCTAACTATGAATACATCATCCTATAAGTGAATTTTGATATTAAATAATATCTCAATCTCCGTCCTTTTCAGCATATGTGCAAAAGTGTAAATCAAGATTGAAACTTTTGCATTGCCTGTTTTCGGAAAATTATAGATGGCCGGTCTACGGACAAAGAAATTTCTAATATCAATGTATTTAATCATTAAAAGTTCAACGATGGTATTTACACTTAAATTTATCTTTTTTTTAGCTGTTTTAACAAATATCGGCTCTTGTACGAATGACAAGATATTTGAACCTAATACTTCAAACCTTCCATCAATAATGGATGGCAGTGCAGACCCCATTAAAAAATTGACTTCTCCTAATACAAATGTTACCATTAATAACCTACCAAAAATTGAAAATTTAGTTGTAAATGAAAACGGACAACAATTAAGTTTTAACATAATAGATGATAATGAATCTGTTGGCATAACATTATATGGGAAAAAACCTGGAGATACAGATTATGTCAATATCTCTGAATTATTTACTGGAGATATAGGAACACATATAGCAGTGGGAGCTAATAAAACCATTACATCTATAGAGCTTAACGAATATAATGAAATGGCACTCAGAGTTACGGATTTAGAAGATTTCAAATTAGATATACTTAAAACTGTTTCCGAAAATAGAATTCAGCATGATATACAACAACTGAGTGGTATAAGACATTATGCCTTACCCCAACTACTAAATCAAACAAGAAGATATATTAAGAAAGAATTTGAAAAATATCAATTGGACGCTGCTTTAATACATTCCTTTAGTTGGAATAGTATTTCGGCCGCCAATGTAGTAGGACATCATAAGGGCAATATAAATGATAACGGAACTTATATCATCTGTGCCCATTTCGATTCTGTTAGAAATACTCCAGGAGCGGATGATAATGCATCCGGAACTGCTGGGATCTTAGAAGCCATGCGGATACTCTCGCAATATGAATTTAAAAATTCCATAGCGTTTATTGGTTTTGATTTAGAAGAACAGGGTTTGATAGGAAGTAAGGAATATGTTAATGAACTTAACACAAACCACGACATATTAGGGGTGATTAACTTTGAAATGATCGGATATCCATGTCGATCTGCTATTTGTCAGGACCTGCCGCTTTCAGACACCTCTATTTACAACATAGCCCTTCCTGAATTTACAGCTTTAAGAACTAAATTTGACGCTATAGGCAATGAATATGTTCCCAAGTTAAAGATAACATCAGTGGAAGCGGATAACGATCCTAATTTTAGAAGAAGTGATCATGCCCCATTTTGGTCAGCCAATATTTCTGCTCTGTTTATTACCGATGGTGCCAATTTTCGAAATCCTCACTACCATCAAACTAGTGATACACCAGAAACTTTAGATTACAACTTCACTAAGAATATCGTAGCTACTACAGTTCTAACGGTAATGGATTTAGCCGGAATAAATAGAACTACTTCGGTCCATATAACCTTATAACATAAGTGGACCACAGAAAAGGAACAAAAGAAATCATCCTATTGAATTTATAAACCCTACCCTTAGGTTCGGAATAAACAATGCATTTGGATTAGAGGGGGTCAACGTTAGGTTTTGATCCTTACCAACAAAACAACCATACTGCACTATTAAATTCGGTGTTTCGAAGATCTGGACAAAATGATAAAGGTATGTGACGATCGGATACTGTGGAATATCAATGCAACACTTTAAAATAGATAGTAAATGTTCACTTAACTTGGATAAAACACAGAGTGTTTAAATACCTAAATCTCGCTCTATCTCTTCCATTTCAATAATATCTTTTGCCTCTTGTATAGTTGGCACCAAACAAATCTCTTCAGGCACTTCATCATAAGAAACTTTTTCTGTAACTAATACAAAAGACTTATTTGAGTTTCGATGTTTATTTGAAATTTCTAAAAATTCTAAAATATGATTTGCTTCTAACTTATCGAAAGAAAAGAGGTTTACAATAATGTTATCGTTCTCAATTTTATTGTAGGCACCGTTCAAGTTATTTAAAAATGCACTTATAGAATTAGTTTCTTGCAATACTATGGTCGTGGTTCCTTCTTTATCGAAAATCATACCTATTTAATTTTTGATGCCAATAAATAAATAACTGCCATGCGAATTGCGACACCATTCTCTACTTGATCCAAAATTATTGATTGACCGGAATCCGCAACATCACTTGTAATCTCCACTCCTCTATTTATAGGGCCCGGGTGCATAATCACAATTTCTTTGCTTATGTTATTTAAAATTTCTTTATTAATACCAAACTGTTGGGTGTACTCACGAGTAGTGGGGAAATAGCTAATATCCATTCGTTCATTCTGCACTCTGAGCATATTGGCGACATCACACCATTCTAATGCTTTTATCAAGTTAGTCTCGACTTCTACCCCTAAAGTATCGATGTATTTAGGTATTAATGTTTTAGGTCCACAGACTTTAACATGTGCCCCTTGTAACTTTAAAGCAAATATATTTGATAGGGCCACTCTAGAATGCAGTATGTCTCCGATTATGACAACATTTTTACCCCCTACATCCCCCATCCTTTCTCTTATGGAGTACGAATCTAATAACGCCTGTGTTGGGTGTTCATGAGCACCGTCACCTGCATTAATAATAGATGCTTTAACATGTTTTGATAAAAATATACCCGCCCCAGGATTCGGATGTCTCATTACAACCATATCAACCTTCATTGACAAGATATTGTTTACGGTATCAATAAGGGTCTCCCCCTTTTTAACTGAAGATTGCGAGGCTGAGAAATTAATAACGTCAGCAGATAATCTTTTCTCCGCTAACTCAAATGATAGTTTTGTTCTAGTGCTATTTTCAAAAAAAATATTGGCAATTGTAATGTCTCGTAGCGTTGGAACTTTTTTAATGGAACGATTTATAACTTCTTTAAAGTGGTCGGCTGTTTCAAAAATGAGGTCAATATCTTGTTTGTTAAGATATTTGATTCCCAATAAATGGTTAACACTCAATTCACTCATAAATTACCTACTTACTAAATAAATTACATCTTCTCCATCATTTTCCTCCCACATCACCTTCACTTTTTCATCATTAATTGCATCAACCTGTCTACCTCTATAATTGGGCTGAATGGGCAAATGTCTACTGAATCTTCTATCGATAAGTGTCAATAACTCTATCTCTAATGGTCTTCCAAAAGACTGCATTGCAGTCAATGCTGCTCTAATACTTCTACCTGTATAAAGTACATCGTCAATAAAAACCACTTTTTTATCCTCAACAATAAAATCAATTTTAGTTGCGTTTGCTTCTAATGTTTTATCGCCTCTTCTGAAATCATCTCGATAAAAGGTGATATCCAAAAAACCAAGTTTTATGTTTTTTATACCATAATCTTCATTTAAGATTTTGGTCAATCTTTTTGCCAAAAAAACACCTCTAGGCTGAATTCCGATTAAAACGGTATTGGTAAAATCAAGATGATTTTCTAATAATTGACAAGCCAAACGATGAAGTATGATGTGAATTTCTTTTGCGGAAAGCAGTACTTTTTGACTCATAGGCTCTACAACCAATGCATTGGAGCTACAAAAGTAAGGAATTCTATAAAAGCATTTGATATAAACAAAAAGCCCTTGATGAAAACATCAAGGGCTCCTAATATGATTAAATGAAAATGGTTACTTTTTCTTAGAACCTGCTTCCATTTGTTCTTTTAATGCTTGTAATTGAGAGTTTGCATCCCCTAAAGTAGGTGCTGCAGCTTCAGCAGAAGCAGCCATTTTCTTTTTGGCAGCTTTTACGTTACGCTCTTCTTGCTCTCTAAACAAGGCTGTATGACTTGCAACCACTCTTTTGAAGTCCTTGTTAAACTCAATAATCTTAAATTCAACTTCTTCTCCTTTACTGATTTTCTTACCATCCTCTTTCTCCATATGACGAGAAGGAATAAAGCCAGTAATATCATCATTAAAGACAACCGTAGCTCCTTTATCAACAATATCGGTTACCGCAGCTTTATGAATGGTGCCTTCCGCAAATTCTGTTTCGTATTTGTCCCATGGGTTTTCAGTAGTCTGCTTGTGACCAAGACTTAATTTTCTACCTTCAACATCCAATTCTAATACCTCAACTTCTAAAGTATCACTAACATTTACAAACTCAGAAGGGTGTTTGATTTTCTTAGTCCAAGAAAGGTCTGATATATAAATCAATCCATCAATACCTTCTTCCATCTCTACAAAAACACCAAAATTGGTAAAGTTTCTAACGATACCCTTATGTCTAGATCCAACTGGGTACTTAGATGTAATATCAGTCCATGGATCTGGTGTCATTTGCTTAATACCCAATGACATTTTTCTGTCTTCTCTATCTAAGGTTAAAACAACTGCTTCTACCTCATCACCAACTTTAACAAAATCTTGAGCTGATCTTAAGTGTGTTGACCAAGACATTTCCGAAACGTGAATCAAACCTTCAACACCTTCCGCAACTTCAATGAACGCACCATAATCAGCGATTACAACCACTTTGCCTTTTACTTTGTCACCAATCTTGAATTCATCGCCCAAGGCATCCCAAGGATGCTTTTCCAATTGTTTAAGTCCTAACTGGATTCTTGATTTGTTATCATCAAAATCAAGGATAACAACATTCAATTTTTGGTCTAATTCTACAACCTCATTAGGATGATTTATTCTACTCCATGAAAGATCTGTAATATGGATAAGACCATCAACGCCTCCAAGGTCAATAAAGACACCATAAGAAGTAACATTCTTAACAACACCTTCTAGTACCTGACCTTTTTCAAGCTGACCGATAATTTCTTTCTTCTGCTCTTCAATATCAGCCTCAATAAGAGCTTTATGTGATACTACGACATTTTTGAATTCATGATTAATTTTGACCACTTTAAATTCCATTGTTTTGCCAACATATTGATCATAGTCACGAATTGGTTTCACATCTATCTGGGACCCTGGTAAGAATGCTTCGATGCCAAAAACATCGACAATCATACCACCTTTAGTTCTACATTTTACAAAACCGGTTACAATTTCTTCCTTGTCATGGGCAGCGTTAACACGATCCCAAGCCATTATTGTTCTTGCCTTTCTATGAGAAAGTACTAGTTGACCAGTTTTATCTTCGCGAATATCAATAAGTACTTCTACTTTATCACCAACCTTTAAATCTGGATTGTACCTAAACTCGTTTAGAGAGATAACACCTTCAGACTTTGCATTGATATCAATAATCGCTTCGCGATCTGTCATATGTACCACATGACCCTCCACTACTTCAGCATCGGCAGTATCTACAAAATTTTCTTCAACAAGAGATTCAAATTCTTGAAGTTTGGTATCATCAACACGCTCAATACCTTCTTCATACTTGTCCCAATCAAAATTTTCTAAAAATTCTGCCGGATCTTGTTTTGGAGTTTCTTCTTTTTTGGTTTCTACTACCTCTTGAAGTGTCTCGGTAGCTTCTTGTTTAGCTTCAACAGTGTCTACTGTTTCTGCCGCTTTTTTGTCTTCAGCCATTTGCTGATTAAAATTTGTATTCTACAGTGCTACAAGAACTAAGCGATTACTGCAGAAGTTGTTATCTTTTATGTTTAAACCCTTTTTTATCTTGTATTCGCTAAAAAGGAGTGCAAAAATACGATTATTTCTCTGTAATACAAACCATTATTTTAATGTAAAGAAAGAACAACCTATTAATAATTGAAAAAAAGTCAAAAATGTGACTTTTATAATTATATTGGGTCATATTAACAACCATTAAATTAATAGGAACAACATGAGTGCAAAAGCAAAATATCAAGCAGTTCTAGATTTAGGTCAAGAACTTGGAATTAAAAATGGCGATGTGTCTGAAGATGCAGGCGTTTTAAAAATAAAAGGTGAAGCAAATACACCTTATGAAAAGAATGCAATTTGGGATAAAATTAAAGAGATAGGTGGAGAAGGTGCTTCGGATATCAAAGCGAACATCTCGGTATCTGATGATTCAGTATATCATAGACATACTGTAAGCAGTGGAGAATCTTTAAGCAAGATTGCTAAACACTATTATGGCGATGCCATGAAGTACACTAAAATTTTTGAGGCCAACACCAACATCTTAAGTAATCCTGATGTTATTCACCCTGACCAAGTGTTGGTAATTCCAAACATTTAAGAAACTTATGTAATAAAAAGCCGCTAATTTCTTAGCGGCCTTTTATTATGCCTCAATTAATCTGCGAGCATAATTAAGTATCCGTTCTAATTGTTCTTCTAAGCCCATATCACTATTGTCTATTTCAACCGCGCCCTGAGCTTTGCGCAAAGGAGATTCTTTTCGAGTGGAGTCAATATGGTCGCGCTCTTGAACATTATTAAGTACTTCTTCAAAAGTAACCTTATCACCTCTATCCAATAATTCTTTATAACGCCTATGAGCTCGAGCTCGTGGTGAAGCTGTCATAAAGATTTTCAATTCAGCATCTGGAAAAACAACCGTACCGATATCCCTTCCATCCATAACAATGGCTTTTTCTATACCCATTTGCTGTTGTATAGCAACTAATTTTTCTCGCACTTCTTTGATTGCTGCAATTTTGCTTACCTGACGCGATACTTGCATAGTACGAATCTCTTGTTCAACATTCTCATCGTTTAAAAACATATCTGATTTTCCAGTAAGCTGATTGGGTACAAATTTTAGGTGGATTCTTGAAAGTTCGTCTATGACGGCTTCAACATTCAAATTGTCTTCACCGACAAGATTATTTCTTATAGCATAAAGTGTCACAGCTCTATACATTGCACCGGTATCTACATAAACGTACCCCAATGCTTTAGATAACTGTTTAGCAATGGTGCTTTTACCGGTTGAAGAATAGCCGTCAATGGCAATGGTAATTTTACCCATGTTTAAAAATAACTAGAAATAGCAAGATAAAAGTCTATAACTTCTTAGCGTTTTTTACTTTTTGATTTGTTAAGGCCAAATCAATCACTTCACTCATATCATTTACATAATGAAAAGTCAATCCTTTTAAATAGTTTTCTTTTATTTCTTGGATATCTTTTTTATTGTCTTCACAAAGAATGATTTCCTTAATTCGCGCTCTTTTTGCAGCAAGTATCTTTTCTTTTATACCGCCAACAGGAAGCACTTTGCCCCTCAATGTAATTTCACCTGTCATCGCCAAACTTTTTTTGACTTTGCGTTGTGTAAATAACGAAACTAAAGAAGTTAACATGGTAATACCTGCACTCGGACCATCTTTGGGAGTGGCCCCTTCTGGAACATGGATATGTACATTGTATTTTTCAAATACCTCAGTATTAATTCCAAAAACTTCGGCATTTGATTTTATATATTCCATGGCAATGGTCGCTGATTCTTTCATCACCTTTCCTAAGTTCCCCGTAATATTCAGAGTTCCTTTACCTTTTGAAAGGATTGATTCAATGAATAGAATATCACCACCAACACTTGTCCATGCCAATCCAGTTACAACTCCAGCAACTTCGTTATTTTCATACTTGTCACGCTCCAAACGCGCAGGACCCAATACGGTCTCGACCGTTTCATTAGTCACTTTTACGTTATATTCTTCTTCGGTCGCAATATTTTTTGCCGCATAACGTACCATTTTAGCAAGTTGTTTTTCTAACGATCTAACTCCTGATTCTCTAGTATATCCCTCAACAATTTTTTCTAATTGCGGTTTTCCAATTTTTAAATGTTCTGTTGCCAAGCCATGTTCTTTTAGTTGTTTTGGCAATAAATGCTTTTTGGCAATTTCAACTTTTTCTTCAATGGTATAACCTGTAACATTTATGATTTCCATTCGATCGCGAAGTGCTGGTTGAATCGTTCCCAAATTGTTTGCCGTAGCTATAAACATTACCTTAGAAAGGTCGTAACCCATCTCTAAGAAATTATCATAAAACGCACTATTCTGTTCTGGATCCAATACTTCGAGCATCGCCGATGAAGGGTCTCCTTGATGACTGTTGGACAATTTATCTATTTCATCTAAAATAAATACTGGGTTAGAAGTACCTGCCTTTTTAAGACTCTGGATAATACGACCAGGCATAGCTCCAATATAGGTCTTGCGATGACCTCTTATCTCTGCTTCATCCCGTAATCCACCTAATGAAATTCTAACATATTCCCTACCCAAAGCTTCTGCAACAGATTTGCCTAATGAGGTCTTACCAACTCCTGGTGGTCCATATAAACAAAGTATAGGCGATTTCATATCATTACGGAGCTTCAGTACTGCCAAATACTCAATAATTCGCCTCTTTACATCTTCAAGGCCGTAATGGTCTCTATCCAATATCTTCTCGGCGCGTTTTAAATCGAACTTATCTTTTGAAAACTCATCCCAAGGCAGTTCTAAAAACAAATCCAAATAATTTCTTTGAATGGAATATTCGGCAACCTGCGGATTCATCCTTTGCATTTTCGCCAACTCCTTTTCAAAATGTTCCATTATTTTTTTATTCCACTTCTTTTTCTTGGCCTTTACCTTCATTTCATCAACTTCCTCCTCATAAGACAGCCCTCCTAACTCTTCCTGAATCGTCTTCATTTGCTGATGCAAAAAGTACTCACGCTGCTGCTGATCCATGTCACTTCGTACTTTAGATTGAATGTCATTCTTCAATTCAAGCTTCTGTAACTCTAAATTCATGTACTTTAGAGTGGCTAAAGCGCGCGCTTGTAAATCAGGAATTTCCAATAAATGCTGCTTTTCGGTAACACCAAGATTTAGGTTAGAAGAAACGAAATTGATTAAGAACGAATTACTCTGAATGTTTTTGATAGCAAAAGTAGCTTCACTGGGTATGTTAGGGTTGTCCTTAATTATTTTATAGGCCAACTCTTTTATAGAATCAATTATGGCCAAAAACTCCTTATCATCCTTATCAGGCCTTGTCTCATCAGCTTCTCTAATTGTTGCGGTCATATAAGGTTCTTCAGTCAATATCTGAGCAACTTCAAACCTTTTCTTACCCTGTATGATAACAGTAGTATTTCCGTCGGGCATTTGTAGAACCCTTAGAATTCTTGCAACTGTACCTAAGGTGTTAATGTCTTTAACATTCGGATTCTCAGTTTCTTCATCTTTTTGAGAAACCACCCCAATAGTTTTAGTGCCATTATTGGCATCCTTGATCAAATTAATAGACTTGTCCCTACCGGCCGTTATAGGTATCACAACCCCAGGAAACAAAACTGTATTTCGTAATGGCAACACTGGCAGGGTTTCTGGCAAGGTTTCATTGTTCATCTCTTCTTCATCCTCGGGGGTTAATAATGGTATTAACTCCGCCTCCTCATCAATTCCTTGTAAAGACATATTGTCAAAATTTGTAAACTTTACTTCTCCCATAAGATATATATCGGTCATTCTGTCACCAATAGACAGTATTCAGAAAATTAAATTTTATTATTTTTTATCTCTAAACCTCCTTAAAACAAAGGTTCTGGCAATTAAAAATCATTAACTCATACTCATATTGCAATTGGTATGCCATGGTTTTTATAAAATTTTTAAAAGAAACTGTAACAATTGGTTAATTGAATTATCTATTAGACAAACCATTCAACTTTTTGAGCCAACAGAATGAACATACTGACACGTTAGTAAAAGGGTGTCTCGAAGGAAAACAGAGTGCGCAGCTAGCCCTTTACAATAAGTATTATAAGGCAATGTATAATGCCGCTTTACGAATTGTAAAACACACTGCCGAAGCCGAAGATATTATGCAAGAATCGTTTTTAAACGCGTTTACGAAGCTGCATACTTTTAAAGGCGAAGTTACTTTCGGAGCATGGTTAAAAAGAATCGTGATTAACAACAGTATTTATCATTATAGAAAACAGCAAAAAAATAGTGCTGTTGATTTAGAAGAAGTGATGTACAAGGTCGAAGATAATGATGCAGTTGGGATTGATTCTAATGGTTTAACTGAACTGAAGGCTCAAAAAGTGATGGAAACCATGAAAAGTTTAAAAAACAATTACAGAGTTTCTTTGACCTTACATCTGATTGAAGGTTATGATTATGAAGAAATAAGTGAAATAATGGATATCAGCTATGCGAATTGTAGAACAACAATTTCAAGAGCTAAAGAAAGTCTGAGAAAAAAATTGACAGTAAATGCCTAATTATGGAAAAGGATGATATAAAACTACTTTTTGAAAACCTCAAGAATGATTTCGATACTGAAAGCCCAAGCACTGGTCATGAAGAACGTTTTTTAGAAAAACTAAATCGATCAAAAGGTGTTGTTCAAATAAGTAACAAGAAAACCACATGGTGGAAACCTCTGTCCATTGCTGCATCAATAGTTGTTATTTGTGTTTTAGGATTTCAATTAGTAAATAAAGAAGACAACATAAAAGAACAAATTGTTAAGATTTCTCCAGAAGTTTCGCAAACGGAATTCTATTTCGCCAGTCTTATTGAAGAGCAAGTGCAAGAGTTGAGAGCGTTGAAATCTCCTGAAACAGAACAGCTTGTTGATGACACTTTAAAACAAATAAACCGATTGGAAACTGACTACAACAACCTTGAACAAGAACTTGTAGCGGGCGGTGATAGCAAGCTTATTTTGAATGCTATGATCAACAATTTTCAAACACGAATTGATTTACTAAAAGAAGTACTAACCACCATTGAATCTATAAAAAACTTAAATTATCAAGATGATGCGAACTTTACTATTTAAATACTTAATTCTAACTCTTTTAATGGTAACATTTACCGCTTCGGCAACAACCGAAGGAGAGGGAATGAAGGGAAAATATACCAAAGAAAAAACGATTAAGAAGGAATTTAATGTCAATGCCGATGCGCTGTTGAAAGTTAAAAATAGTTATGGAAACCTCAATATTACCTCTTGGAATGAAAACAAAGTTGTAATTGAAGTACATATTAAAACCAATGGTAATAATGAAGAAAAGGTAACAAACCGATTAAAAGAGATTGATGTTGACTTCGAGAATGGAAGCAGCATGGTTTCTGCAATGACGCGATTTGGGGACAAAGGCAGAAATTGGGGATGGAACTGGGGCAAACGTAACAATGTGAGTGTCCAAGTGAATTATACTATTAAATTACCTGTAAAAAACAGTGTCAACCTTAACAATGATTACGGAAATATTGTTTTAGACCGCATAGATGGTCACGCAAAAATTAATTGTGATTATGGTAAAATGGAAATTGGTGAGCTTAGAGGTAGAAATAATGAATTACGGTTTGATTATACTTCACGCTCTACATTCGAATATATAAACAGTGCAGAAATCATTGCCGATTATTCTGGGTTTACCATTGAAAAAGCCGGTGATTTAAAAGTAAATGCGGATTATACTAATGCTATCATTAAAGAAATGGGAAACCTTACCTATACCTCTGATTATGGTTCTATGGAAGTTAGCAGTGCACAAAATATCTCAGGCAATGGGGACTATTTTGGTTTAAAGTTAGAAAGGGTATATGGTAATGTCAGTATCACCGCGGATTATGGTTCCATTAAAATTGATAAAATGACGGCCGAAGCTGGAAATATGGACATAAAATCTGATTATACAGGCATCAAAATTGGATATGATCCTGCTTATCATTTTGATTTTGAAATATCTGCTGAGTATGCGGGCGTTAGTGGAAAAGACGATTTTACTATTAACATCAGTAAAGAAAAATCTAGCGATAAATATTATAAAGGGTATCACGGAACAGAAAACTCAGGAAATACCGTAAATATTACAACGGATTACGGTGGAGTATCATTCTATAAAAATTAATAATCAAAAAACAATAATACAATCATGAAAAAAGTAATAACATTAAGTCTGGTCTTGTTCACAATCACGGCAAGCGCACAATGGGGAAAGCGCGTAAAAGGAAACGGTAAAACAGTAACCATTGAACGTTCTGTAGGAGATTATGACGCCATCGCAGTATCTGGGTGGTTTGACGTAAACATTGTAAGTGGCAATGAAGGGGAACTAACACTAAAGGGAGAAGAAAATCTTCTTGAATACATCAAAACTGAGGTAAAAGATGGAAAATTGGTCATTAAAACAGCCAAAGGCGTTAACCTAAAACCTTCTAACTGGAATTCTGGAATTTATGTTACCGTACCGATTGAATCTATCGATATGGTTTCTTTATCCGGGTCAGGCGATATTGTAGGAGAAACCATTATAAAGTCTGAGAGATTTAAAACCTCATTATCGGGTTCTGGTGATGTAACCTTAGATGTTGAGGCGAGTATATTAGATGCATCCATGTCAGGTTCAGGAGATATCAATTTATCGGGTTCTGCGCGCGACTTTGATGTTTCCATTTCAGGCTCTGGTGATATAAAAGCTTATGATTTGAAAGCAGAAAACGTTACCGCCCAGGTTTCTGGTTCCGCTGATATTAAAGTAACAGCGACAGAAATGATTAAGGCAAGAGTTTCAGGTTCTGGAGATATCAGTTTTAAGGGAAATCCGAAGAAAATTGATACCAAGACTTCTGGTTCTGGAGATATCTCAAGTTACTAAAAGACTTTACGGTCAATTACGACCAACATCAATCAATAAGCATGCAAAGCCTTGGCGATTTCGCTAAGGCTTTTTATTTACCTTTGTCAATAAATAGGCTCCTACTAGAAAAAATAACCCTAAGAAAATGGTGCTGCTACGCATACTTCCCGTTAACTGAGCAATCAACCCGTACATTAAAGTACCAATGACAATTCCAATTTTTTCAGAAACATCATAAAAACTGAAAAAAGAAGTGGTATCTGTAGTTTCAGGCAAGAATTTAGAGTATGTAGATCTAGACAAAGCTTGTATTCCTCCCATAACAATACCCACCAATCCCGCTGCTATATAAAAATCCATGGGTGTCTCTAAAAAGTAGGCATAAATACAAAGTAGCAACCATAAAATATTTACAACTATTAAAGTTTTAATATTGCCAAAGACTTTGGATGCTTTTGCCGTAAAAGTAGCCCCTAAAATAGCTACTATCTGAATTACAAGAATACTTACAATCAATCCGGTTGTCCGCTCACTATCCGTTCCCCAATTGATTTCTTCCTCTCCAAAATAGGTCGCAATCAACATTATGGTCTGCACGGCCATACTATAAATAAAAAATGCTTTCAAATATCTTTTTAGTTGTCGCTGACTTCCTAGTTGTTTCCAAACACTTTGAAGCTCTCTAAATCCATTTAAAACTATATTCTTGCGCTGCCCTTCGCGTTTATATCCCTTAGGTAAATTGGCAAACGTATATTGGCTAAAAAGTGCCCACCAAATACCTACGGTAACAAAGGAGTATTTCATTGCTTTTACTTCAGCAATCTCCCCCCCGTCATTGGTTATTCCAAAAACATCAGGTTTCATTACCATTGCTAGATTAAATACCAATAGAATCACACTACCAATATAACCTAGGGAAAAACCTTTTGCACTAATAGTATCTTGCTGTTCAGGATATGCAATATCGGGCAAGTACGAATTATTAATTGCGAAACTTACCCAAAATCCAACCAAGCCAAAGAAATAGCATAATAATCCAAAATAAATATTCTCCAATGAAAACCAGTATAGCCCTACGCATGACAGTGCACCTAAATAGCAAAAGAACTTTAAAAAGATTTTTTTGTTACCCAAATAGTCTGCAATACCTGAAATTAAAGGGGTGACAATAGCTATAAACACAAAAGCTGCAGAGGTAACATAACTTATCAAAGGTGCACGGGCAATCTCACCGCCAAAAACGGTGACCTTTTCAATTTCTGCTACTCGAAATAATGCCCCATAAAAAATTGGAAAAATTGCTGAAGAGATTACTAAGCTATAGACCGAATTTGCCCAGTCATAGAATGCCCAGGCGTTTAATAGTTTTTTAGTTCCTTTTAATTCCAAGACTTTTGTCATATGCTAAAAATAGAAAAGCTGCTCGAAAAGAGCAGCTTTTATTACTTTTTTGTCTAAACTTTATTGGATAATTACTTAAAAGACGTAACTCCGAACTTAGCGGCTTCTTTTTTGGCCAATGGCGCCCAAGCCGTCAAGTTATTGATTCGTGTATCATTTGAAGGATGTGTACTCATAAATTCTGGTGGTGCTTGTCCTCCACTTTTTGCTTTCATGCGCTTCCATAGTTCCGCAGCTTCATAAGGATCATAACCTGCAATTGCCATGATATGTAGCCCAATATTATCAGCTTCGGTTTCATGACCTCTACTGAAAGGTAGCATTACGCCCAACTGTGAACCAACACCATATGCTTGGTTAAACATATTTCTTTTTTCAGGGTCCTGAATTGCTACATTACCAGCTACTGCCCCAATCTGTTGTAACGTACCTGCACTCATTCGTTGAGCACCATGGTCAGCTAGTGCGTGAGCAACCTCATGCCCCATAACTACGGCAACCCCTGTTTCCGTCTGGGTGATAGGTAAAATTCCTGTGTAGAAAACTATTTTACCACCTGGCATACACCATGCATTTACCGTTTCATCATCCACCAAATTATATTCCCATTTATAGTCTTTTAAATACCCAGGATGCCCGTTGGCATTTAACCAGGTTTCTGCTGCTTTAGCAATACGTTGCCCTACACTTGTAATCATTTGAGCATCTTTGGTACCCGTAATGACCTTATTTTCAGTTAAAAATTGGTCATACTGGGCAAAAGCCATGGGAAATATTTGCTGATTCCCATAAAAATTAAGCATTTTCTTGCCCGTAAACGGATTAGTTTTACAAGCCGCGACAGCAAGAAAAACCGCAATTGTTAAAATTAATTTTTTCATAATATGTAGTGTTTATAATTTCAAATTACGAAAAATTATTTTCCAAAAATATGTAGCTCTGTGAAATCTTTACTGACCTCAATGCTATTGTTGCCATCAAAATTTATGGATTTTAAATCTACCATTTCATTATCCACCTCTATGCTATCAATTTTAAATGGAAGTCCGTGAAAATGAAGTTTAAAAGTTTCATAAGTAGTCACATAACTACCATCTTTAAATTGTTGCATAATCAGCTCATTTGTTTTACCCCGTTGACGGAACTTTCTTAAACTAAAACGACCTTTTTTATAATCATAGCCTTCTTGCTGATCCTCATAAACCGTTGATGTTTCTACGCCTTCCTTATAGTAAATATCCAGTCGCAGTTCTGTTATTTCCTTCTCCCCAACATACTGTTGTACTGGATATTTGGGAATAACCGCGCCCTCTTTTATGAATAAAGGTATTTTATCGATATCTGCCGACACCCATTTTTCTACACCACCTTCCACAACTTCCTCAGTCCAATAATTATACCATTTACCTTTTGGCAAATACATTCTTCGCCCTTTGGCATTTGCTTCTTGGACAGGACAGACAAGTATTTGTTCACCAAACAAAAATTCATCTGTTCTAAAATGGGTTTGAGTATCTTCTTGGTCGTAATATACCAAAGACTGCAGCATCGGAATACCTTCTTTTACATATTTGTAAAACATAGTATACAAATAAGGTAATAATTGATATCGGAGTTCTATAAATTTTCTAGTAATATCTGTAACCTCATCACCAAAAGACCAAGGCTCTTGATCGCCATGATCACCACTAGAATGAACTCTACAAAAAGGATGAAAAACACCCATTTGAATCCATCGGGCAAAAAGCTCACCATTAGGCTGTTCCGCGAAGCCACCAATATCTGAGCCTACAAACGAATATCCGCTCATGCACATGCGTTGCATTTGCACATTGGCTATCCATAAATGTTCCCAAGTAGCTACATTATCACCAGTCCAAGTAGCACAATAACGCTGCGTTCCAGAATATCCAGCCCTGGTTAGCACAAAAGGCCTTTTTGGGAAAGTAAACTTTTTTATCCCGTCAAAGGTGGCACGAACCATCTGCATTCCATACACATTATGTGCTTTTCTATGACTGCAGGGATGACCATCATAATCATGTCGAACATCTAGATTAGCCGTTTTTGTAGGAACTTCCATAACAGCAGGCTCGTTCATATCATTCCACACACCATGAACGCCCATTTCAGCAATCATTTCTTTATAAAGACCTGCCCACCATTCTCGTACTTCAGGATTTGTGAAATCAGGAAACTTGCATTCACCGGGCCAAACTTTACCTTTAAAATGAGGGCCATCTGCTCTACGGCAAAAATAACCGTTATCCATTGCTTGCTTATACACCCAATAATCTCGATCAATTTTGATACCGGGATCAATCATGGTCACCGTTTTGAACCCATCTTCATATAATTCATCTATCATCTTCTTGGGGTTTGGAAAACGACGGTTGTTCCATGTAAAACATCGAAAACCTTCCATATAGTCTATATCCAAATAAATGGCATCACAAGGTATCTTCAAATCTCTAAAAGTAGATGCAATCTTCTTAACCTTTTTTTCAGGGTAGTAACTCCATTTAGATTGATGAAAACCCAATGCCCACAATGGCGGAAGCTCTGGAACCCCGGTTAAATCGGTATAGGCCTCAACAACCTGAGATATTTTCGGGCCGTAAAAGAAATAGTAATTCATCTCTCCTCCATCTGCCCAAAAACTGGTTACATTTCTGCGCTCATGAGCAAAATCAAAATAGGTGCTAAATGAATTATCAAAGAAAATTCCATAAGCAGCTTCATTGTGAAGCCCTACATAAAATGGAATTGATTTATACAATGGTTCTTGATCTTTGCCATATGCATATGAATCGGTCGCCCAGTTATTAACCCGTTTACCCTTTAAGTTAGTATGGGATGCTTTGTCACCCATGCCATAGAAGCTCTCAGCAGATTGGGTAACCTTGGTCATTTTGACAATATTTCCTCCATAATCATAGTTTTCTTCCCAATGAAAACCTGCTTCATCTTGGTTTATGACCATATCATCTAAATCCGTAATTTGAATTTTAAGATTGGTCTTATTGATATAAACTTTGATTTTTGAAGTGGTAACCACATACTCAGGTATCTCATCAGTTACCTCAAGTTCATTATAGCCTTTGCTTGCATCATCACTTATGGCATATGAAAAATCGGGTTCAAAAGCGTGCTCCGTTGCATATCTAAAGCGTATAGCACTATCTCTTAAAACGGTTAGTTCAAGAATTACACCGTTCTGCGTAGTAAAATACAGCTTGTCGTTGTCTTGTTTAAAGTCTACAATGTGATTCGGGAGCAAATTGCCCCTACGTTCAATTTCAGTATTGGTAATCATACATAAATGATTTATCGTACTAGCAAAAAAAGCACATTAGATTGAGATTATGAAAAGTTCTTTTGAACAAAGAAGCCACTACAACGTTATAGTGGTATCCTTTCCATACAAAGAGGCCTATTTTTTGTAAATAAGTACACTTAATGGCGGAATTGTAACCTCTATTGAATGTTCACGATTATTCCATGGTTTTTTAGAAGGTTTTGCTGTTTTCTTGCCCATACCACTACCATTATATTTGGTATCATCACTATTGAAAATCAATTTTAGAGCCTTTGAATCTGGTACACCAACACAATATTTTTCCCTCGGTACCGGGGTGAAATTACTAATTACAACAAGGTCATTCTTGGAATCATGACCCTTTCTGATATAGGTCATTACTGAATTTTCATGATCATTGTATTCAATCCATTCAAAACCCTCTGGGCTAAACTGCTTTTCGTGTAAAGCTGGTTGTTGTTTATATACTTTATTTAAATCTTGAATTATTTTCTGTATACCTGAATGAAAATCATATTGGGTCAAGTGCCAATCAAGGCTCTCTTGAAAATTCCATTCTGAAGTTTGTCCAAACTCCCCGCCCATGAAAATCAAATTTGCCCCTGGGTGAGTAAACATATAGCCAAATAGTAATCTCAAATTTGCAAAGCGCTGCCACTCGTCACCAGGCATTCGGTATACCAATGATTGCTTTCCATAAACAACTTCATCGTGTGAAAATGGAAGCATAAAGTTTTCAGTGAATGCATAGGTCATACTAAAGGTAAGGTCATTCTGATGGTGCTTTCTATAAACTGGTTCTTTCTTAAAATATTCCAATGTATCATGCATCCAGCCCATCATCCACTTCATACCAAAACCAAGACCGCCAAAATGCACTGGTTTGGAAACTCCAGTAAAAGCCGTAGATTCTTCGGCAATAGTTTGTACACCTTTAAAACTTCCATAAACGGCCTCGTTCATTTCCCGAATAAAAGACATGGCTTCTAAATTCTCATTATTGCCATACATATTGGCTTCCCACTCACCATCCTCCCTGGAATAATCAAGATATAGCATTGAAGCTACGGCGTCAACGCGCAAGCCATCAACATGATATTGATCCAACCAAAATATGGCATTACTGATTAAAAATGCACGCACTTCGTTTCTACCATAGTTAAAAATCAAACTTTTCCAATCTGGATGATACCCCCTTCTTCTGTCCGGGTGCTCATATAAATTTGAACCATCAAAAAATCCAAGTCCATGAGCATCTTCAGGAAAGTGTGAAGGAACCCAATCAAGTATAACCCCAATATCCGCTTGATGCATTTTATCAACTAAAAGTTTAAAATCTTCTGGCTTTCCAAAGCGAGATGTTGGAGCAAAGTATCCCGTCAATTGATATCCCCATGATGGGTCGTACGGATATTCCATTATTGGCATAAGTTCAATATGTGTGAAACCCATTTCTTTAACATACTTTACTAAATCTTCAGCGAGTTCGGCATAAGAAAGAAATTCATTGTTATTTTTTCGCTTCCATGAACCCAGATGGACTTCATAAACAGAATAGGGTTTATCTAAATTGTTGTGGTTTTCACGGGTGTCCATCCAATTTTGATCTTTCCAAGAATATTTAGCGTCCCAAACAATAGAGGCCGTTTTAGGGGGATGTTCACAAAAACGACCAAAAGGATCTGCTTTTTCAGTTACAATACCGTTGTTGTTTGATACAATGCTATATTTATAAACCTCGCCATGTTGGACATTGGGAATGAAGCCTTCCCAGATTCCGCTAGAATCCCATCTTACGTTAAGTTGATGCTCTTGATTATTCCAATGATTAAAATTACCAATCACCGAAACTGACTTAGCTGAAGGCGACCAAACTGCAAAATACGTCCCTTTTTGTCCATTTACCTCAATCAGGTGAGACCCCAACTTATTGTAAAGACGAAAATGCTTGCCCGATTTAAAAAGGTCAATATCAAAATCGGTAAATAAACTATGAGGTATAAGGGTAGCCATAATCTTTTTTAGTATTTAGATGCAATATTAATCATCTTTGCTCAAGATACTAAAATTGTCTTGCTTACTTTCTTTTTGAAATAGAATTAAAAAATGGAACGCTTTTTGATTTCATAGTTCTATAAAAATTTAGAAACCATTTCAAATCAAAAATTATGAGTAGAATTAAAACTATTTTCGGAATATTACTTGTTGCTCTAACCCTTTCTTGTGAAGGACCTGAAGGTCCCCCAGGACTAAATGGATTTGATGGTTTAGATGGACTTGATGGGCAAGACGGCGTCAATATTTTAGGTCAAGTGCTTGAAATTGAAGGTACATTTGAAGCTGCAAATGATTATTCCATATTCTTTGAGTTTCCACAGAGCGTCGAAGTATTTGAATCTGATTTAGTCCTAGTTTATCTGCTTTTTGAGCAAACAGATGATCCAGATGGAGGAGATCCCATCGATGTTTGGAGGTTATTACCGCAAACTCGTATTCTTGACCAAGGATTATTACAATATAATTATGATCATACATTTCTTGATGTTAATATCTTTTTAGAATCTGATTTTGATTTAGCTACTTTGCCAGCAGGTGATACAGATAACCAAATATTTAGAATAGCTGTAGTTCCGGCAGAATTTGGAGTTGATAATACAATTGATACTTCAAACCTTAACTCAATCATGGATGCCTTAAAAATGGATATTAATGGAATTGACAAGGTAAGTTTTGATTAAAAAATACTAAACTTTGTTAAAAGCTCATTTCAATAAGAAATGGGCTTTCTTATTTCCAGTAATTTTGAAAGGATTATAAATTATTTACGTCCAAATAAAAAAATTAAGATGGGAAAAAATATTGCTTTAATGATTGTACTTGTCATGAGTTCATGCATGGGTATTTCACAAACCGAAAAGGAAAAAGTTAATAAAGATGCTGCAGAGAAAGTAACCTATAAAGTTACCAAAACTGATATTGAATGGCGCTCAGAGCTTTCTGATATGGAGTATTATGTACTACGAAAAGCAGCAACTGAAAATGCCTTTTCAAGTGAGTTATTAACCAATAAAGAAAAAGGAACTTATACTTGCGCTGGGTGTGGGACACCTCTTTTTAGAAGTGAGAACAAATTCAAATCAGGTACAGGTTGGCCATCTTTTGACCAAGAGATTGATGGAAACGTTGCTTATGACACCGACTATAAAATTGGCTATGCACGTACTGAAGAGCATTGTGCCAGTTGCGGTGGTCATTTAGGTCATGTTTTTAATGATGGCCCTCGAGAAACCACTGGAAAAAGACATTGCATTAATGGGGTAGCACTTAATTTTATACCAGACGAACAATAAAAATGCTAAGTTTGAAAGATTACCTTTTAACCTTCCAACCTTGAAATTCATGAGTAATTACAGATTAGAAAAAACCGAAGAAGAGTGGAAACAAGAACTTTCCCCCGAAGAATATCGCGTTTTACGTCAAAAAGGCACAGAAAGACCCCATACAGGCGAATATAATTTACATTTTAAAAATGGTGATTACCATTGTCGTGCATGTAATGCCAAACTTTTTGAAAGTGAACACAAATTTGAAAGTGGTTGTGGTTGGCCTTCTTTTGATGAGGCGGTAGAGGGTGCTATTGAATACATTAGGGACACGACACACGGAATGATACGAACAGAAACTGTCTGCGCTAATTGTGGCAGTCACTTAGGCCATGTTTTTAATGACGGCCCTAAAGAAACTACTGGACAACGTTATTGTATTAATTCTGTAAGTATAGATTTTGATTCTAAAGAAGAAAATAATATTGATTGATAATTATCTTCAAAACGCTCAATTTGAATTCCAACGCTATAAAACCTTAGGCGACAAAACCCTTCAACAACTTTCTGAAAATCAACTACATTGGCAATATCAAGAAACTGATAATACCATAGCCATAATCGTAAATCATATGGTTGGCAATATGCTCAGTAGGTGGACAAACTTTTTAGAAGAAGATGGCGAAAAACAATGGCGTAATCGAGACTCAGAGTTTATAAACCATTCAAAATCAAAAGAGGAAATAATTACTTATTGGGAAAGAGGTTGGACATGTTTATTTGAGGCTTTACATTCAATTAACACGTCGAATTTTGATTCAACCATTTATATACGAGGTGAAGTGCATACTATTGTTGAGGCCATAAACAGACAATTAGCACATTACGCCAATCATGTAGGTCAAATAGTTTTACTTGGTAAAATGATTAAAGGAAAAGATTGGATTTCATTATCAATTCCTAAAGGAAAATCAAAAGACTTCAATAAAACTATGTTGAATATAGAATCAACTAAAGATTCTGAATAAAAAGTCATTTTGCTAAAGATTGTGATATTGATATCTGCCCTTGGGTTTTGGATTTTGAATTTCGTATTTTTGCACCTCCATTTTAACAACTAAAATTTAAAGTGAATGAGCAATTTTGATGTTATTGTTTTAGGAAGCGGGCCTGGTGGATATGTGACCGCCATTAGAGCCTCTCAATTAGGTTTAAAGACAGCTATCGTTGAAAAAGAGAATCTTGGTGGTGTATGTCTAAATTGGGGTTGTATTCCAACCAAAGCTTTATTGAAATCTGCTCAAGTATTTGAATACTTAAAACATGCTGAAGATTATGGACTAAGTGCAAAAAAAGTAGAGCATGATTTTGATGCCGTTGTTAAAAGAAGTCGCAGTGTTGCAGATGGCATGAGCAAGGGTGTTCAATTTTTGATGAAGAAAAATAAAATTGAGGTCTTAAATGGCTACGGAAAAGTAATGCCCGGCAAAAAAGTAATCGTTAAAGGAGAACATGGAGAGCCAACTGAATTTAGCGCAAAGCACATAATTATCGCTACAGGTGCAAGAAGCCGTGAGTTACCAAGTCTACCTCAGGACGGAAAAAAAGTTATTGGTTATCGTGAAGCGATGACATTAGAGAAGCAGCCAAAAAAGATGATTGTAGTAGGTAGTGGCGCAATCGGAATTGAATTTGCATATTTCTATAACAGCATGGGTACAGAAGTTACCGTTATCGAATACCTACCAAATATTGTTCCTTTGGAAGATGAAGACGTCTCAAAACAATTAGAACGTACTTTTAAAAAGAATGGAATTAAAATTAAAACTTCTGCAGAGGTAACAAAGGTTGACACCTCTGGCGAAGGGGTAAAAGCCACAGTTAAAACCACTAAAGGTGAAGAAGTTTTAGAAGCCGATATTGTTCTTTCCGCCGTAGGAATTAAAACAAACATTGAAAATATTGGTCTTGAAGAAGTTGGTATCGCTACCGATAGAGATAAAATTCTAGTGAATGATTATTACCAAACCAACATTCCTGGTTATTATGCCATTGGAGATGTAACCCCTGGGCAAGCTCTAGCACACGTGGCCTCTGCAGAAGGTATTCTTTGTGTTGAAAAAATTGCGGGCATGCATGTTGAGCCATTGGATTATGGCAACATACCAGGTTGTACCTATTGTTCACCAGAAATTGCTTCTGTAGGGCTTACTGAAAAGCAAGCAAAAGAAAAAGGATTGGATATTAAAGTAGGTAAATTTCCATTCTCGGCTAGTGGCAAAGCAAAAGCATCTGGTGCATCCGACGGGTTTGTAAAAGTCATTTTTGATGCCAAATATGGCGAATGGTTGGGCTGCCATATGATCGGTGCCGGCGTAACCGACATGATTGCAGAGGCAGTTGTTGCTAGGAAACTGGAAACCACAAGTCACGAAGTGCTTAAAGCAGTACACCCTCACCCAACCATGAGTGAAGCGGTTATGGAAGCGGTTGCAGCTGCTTACGATGAAGTCATACACTTATAAAATAAATTAAGTTGTTGAAAATTTTTAGAGCTACAGCCATTCTTGAAGGAATATCCTATCTATTACTTTTTGGACTCACCATGCCCCTTAAATATTGGGCAGAGATTGGTGGGCCAAACAAAGTTGTTGGGTATGCCCACGGAGCTCTTTTTATTGCATATGTGGTGATTGGTTTTGTTTTTTGGTATCAAAAAAAATGGAGCATCAAAAGATTATTAGTTTTGATGCTCGCTTCTTTATTACCATTTGCGACTTTTTATGTAGACATGAAGTATCTAAGAACTACTGATTGACCATTGTAGTTTCGATAAATTTGTAAATAGTTCCATCAAAGGCACAAACATAAAGTTCGTTAGAACTATCTGTACCAAATGATGCGATGCTTAATCTTGATTCTAACAATAATTCATTTTCACTTCCATCAGCTGCTAAAGACCAAATACGTCCACTTACAAAATCGCCATAAATATATTTTCCTTCCAATGAACCAACTTCACTGCCTCTATACACATAACCACCGGTAATAGAACGGTCTCCATTATTTTGGTTATACTCAAAAATTGGAGCTATCAAACCGGCAGCATCACAATCACCGAAAAAACAAGAAGTCCCCTCAAACAATTTCCAGCCATAATTACCTCCTTTAATCACAATATCAATTTCTTCCAATTCATTTTGACCTACATCAGCTGTCCAAAGTATGCCAGTTTGTGTATCAAAACTCATTCGCCAGGGATTTCGAAATCCATAGGCGTAAATTTCATCTCTGATATCACTATCATTTACAAAGGGATTATCACTAGGAATACTATAGTTTGATCCGGTATCCGTATTATCCACATCAATTCGTAGAATATTTCCTAAAAGATTAGTCCTATTCTGAGCATTGTTCTGAGGGTCGCCACCTCCTCCTCCATCTCCAGAAGCAATATACAGATAACCATCTGGTCCGAAAGCAATTTGTCCACCATTATGATTGGTTTCAGGTTGTGGTATTTCTAAAAGCACTAATTCACTGCTGGCATCCGCTACGTTAGCATCAGCTGAAACTGAAAATCTAGAAATCACAGATAGGCCTTCTGAAGGAGTATAACACACATAGAAATATCCGTTAGATTGATAATTCGGGTGAAATGCCATTCCTAAAAGACCTTGCTCACCTGAAGTCGAAATATTAGAAAGATTTAGATAATTAATGGAAGATGTAACGTTTACATCATTTTCAAAAACAACAATGCGCCCACCTTTTTCAACGACAAATATTCTATTGGTACCATCATCAGGAGATTGTAAATCTAGGGGCTGACTAAATGAGAGGCCGGTAAAAGCATTGACTGAAGAAACCGAAAGCGTATTATTCGGCTCATCATCATTGTTTTCCTCAATACGTTCAAAGTCAGTATCTTTTGTATCGCAGGATATTGCACATAGCAAACACAACGCACAAAGAAATTTAAAAGTTTTCATAGAAGCGGGGGTTTACTATATGTACGAAAGAAAAAACCCGAACGGATTTTAACCACTAAAAACTGGCAATAGCCAAATCGTAGCTTTGAAGACCAAAACCTAGAATTACTCCTTGAGCTCCAGAAGAAATATAGGAATGGTGACGAAATTCTTCTCTTTTAAAAGTATTTGAAATATGAACTTCAACTACTGGGGTATTTATAGCTTTGACAGCATCACCTATACCTACTGATGTATGGGTATACGAAGCTGCATTCAAAACAATACCATCATATGAAAAACCAACTTCTTGAAGTTTATCAATGATTTCTCCTTCAATATTAGATTGAAAATACTCTAATTCTAAGTTTTTAAACTTACTACGAAGTTCTAGAAAGTAATCTTCAAAGGTGGTGTCACCATAGACTTCTGGTTCTCGTTTACCTAACAGATTCAAATTAGGTCCATTAATAATGATTATTCTCATTTGATAAAAGTAATGATAATTTTAGGGCACAAAAAAACGGAAACTTGAGTTTCCGTTTTAATTTTTTTTAATTAAGCTGTTTTAATCAAATCTATAACCTACACCGGCGGTTAAAGTATTTATATTTCCTCCCTCTAAATCTCTTAAGATTTCAAAAGCGTATCTGGCCTCAACAAACCAGTTATCATCTATATTAAAACCTCCACCAAAGCCTAAATCAAGACCAAAAGCACCTTCATCAACATCCTCTAAAAGATAATTAATTTGAGGACCGGCCTGTACATTAAATTTATCTGTAATAGGATACTTTGCCATTACAGGAATATATAAAGCAGTTAAATCATCTACAATACTAACCAAAACAGATGGTTCAATTTGAATTTCACCATTGGCATCAAAAGTATAACTTCCACCTAAATAAAACCCTAACTCACTGGTGGAACCAAATCCATCTACATCAAAAGTTACATTATTAATGCCTGCCTTTGCAGAAAAACCTTCCTGGGCATAGATAGTAAAAGTAAAACTAAGTACAAATACTGTTGCAATAATTAATTTTTTCATAATGTTTGTTTTTTAGTTGTTGAACAACAAATATACAAATGTCCATTATGTAAAAAAATAAGAAAAACCCTAAAAAACTCTTAAGCACTCCCTTTAGAATAGAAATAAAACTCCTAATAAAACTGAAGAAAAAGCTCCTTCATTTTCAACTGTAGTATATGAAATATTCAATTCTGTTGTGCCATTTACATCAACTCCAATTATAGGACGATAATAAAACCCTCCATCATTTCCTTCATTAACTCCAATTGCGTAGCCTATATCACCTCCAAGTTTAAATCCAAATGAAGGATAAATTCGTAACGCTCCAGCTACAGGAATGAACTGTGCGTTATCAAATTGGGTTTCTATTACTGCTCCGCCAGTATCCAAAGTATCTTCCTCTCCGAAAGCGTTTGTAAAACCAGTTGCAAAACCTAAATCAATTTCTCTTGATAGTCCCCACACATGCAAAACATCTACGCCAAGTGTAAAACTATAAAAGTCTGCGGCGTCTCCAACAATTGTACCTGCATTAAGGCCTATTCTAAGATTGGTTCTATCTACTTGCGAATGAATTGATAAAGAAATACTTAGAACAAAAACTAAAGTTAAAATGGATTTCATAATAAAATTGTTTGGTTTTACAAACATAAACTCTTGATAACCATACGCTAATAATAAGTTGTGATTCATAAAGAATATGTTGTCAAAGTGATCTTACACAATATTTTCTCTATAGCGGTTGTGCTATATTTACATTATGAAATGGAATGATATCCTTAACGATTATGAACATTACCTAAAAATTGAAAGAGGATTATCTGAAAATTCTATTAAAAACTATTCCTTAGACATTCAAAAACTGATTAACTTTCTAACGCTCTCTAATAGCACAGAGAATCCTAAAAAAATAGAAAAAGAAACACTACAACAGTTTGTTTATGAATTACCTAAAACTGTAAACCCGCGTTCACAGGCAAGAATCATATCTGGACTAAAAGGCTTTTTTAACTATCTCGTTTTTGAAGATTATAGAGATGATAATCCTATGGACTTAATTGAATCGCCGAAAATAGGGCGAAAACTACCCGATACCCTCTCTACAGTTGAAATCAATGAATTGATTGCCGCAATAGACCTTTCAAAACCTGAAGGGGAACGTAATCGTGCCATATTAGAAACTTTATATGGCTGTGGGCTGCGCGTTTCAGAACTTATAAATCTTAAACTCTCTGATTTATATTTTGATGAAGATTTTATCAGGGTTACTGGTAAGGGTAATAAACAGCGGTTCGTTCCCATAAGCAAAGTGAATAAAAAGTATATTGATTTATATAGAAAAGAAGTCAGAATACATCGAAAAATCGAGGTTGGTCATGAAGACTTTCTTTTTCTGAATAGAAGAGGAAAACAACTGACACGTGCGATGATTTTCACCATCATAAAACATTTAGCTGAGGCTATTGGGCTACAAAAGAATATAAGTCCTCATACTTTTAGACATTCTTTTGCTACGCATTTACTTGAAAACGGAGCTGATTTGCGTGCTATTCAGCAAATGCTAGGCCATGAAAGTATTACCACAACTGAAGTCTATATGCATGTGAATCGGACACATTTGGCAAAGGTTCTAAATGAGTTTCATCCCAGAAACTAATTTAGTTTTCCGAATTTAATCTAAATTCCTTCTTAAAAGGTCTAATTATTAAACGTGCTTCTCTGTCGAATTTTATATAGTTGTATACCCAATTGATGAAGACCACTACTCTATTTCTAAATCCAATTAAAAAATATAGGTGTACAAACATCCAAATAAACCATGCGAAAACCCCTTGAGATTTAAACTTGGGTAAATCAGCTACGGCTTTATTTCTACCAACGGTCGCCATACTACCCTTATCATGGTATTTAAATGGCAACATCGGTTTTTTCTCAGATAGACGGATTAGATTTTCTCCTAGTTTATCCCCTTGTTGTAATGCAGGTTGCGCCATCATGGGGTGTCCATGAGGATATTGTTCTGATTCCATTTGAGCCACATCACCAATAGCGAAAATATGCTCAAACCCATCAATTTGATTATATTCATTTACTCGTAAACGATTACCTGGACATAGATAATCTTTAGCATCCAAACCTTTAATATTTACAGCCTGCACCCCAGCAGCCCACACTAATGTTGCCGTTTCAAATACGGTATCGTTATTGGTAGTGGCTATTTTACCATCATAATCGGTTACCCTAAGATCTTTCCATACGTTTACACCTAGGCCCTCTAGAAATTGTTCTGCCTTTTTAGATGCTATTTCACTCATAGCTGGCAAAATTCGATTACTGCCCTGTACTAAATTAATTTGGGCGCGTCTTGTATCCAAATCAGGATAATCTTTCGGCAATATTCCTTTTTTAATCTCAGCAAGTGCACCTGCCAATTCAACGCCAGTGGGGCCACCACCTACAATCACAAAATTCATAAGTGCTTCTCGTTCATGAAGGTCATCGGTCAATAAGGCCTGCTCAAAATTTTCCAATATCAAACTTCGTAAATTCAATGATTGAGGAATAGATTTCATTGACATGCTGTTCTTTGCAATCGTTTGATTGCCAAAATAGTTGGTCGTAGAACCTGTGGCCACAACCAAATAATCAAATTTCAGTTCTCCAATATTGGTTTCTACGATGTTCTTTTCTGTATCAATTTTTTGAACTTTGGCTAGTCTAAAGTATGTATTAGTATAACCTTGCAATACTTTTCTTATTGGGTATGCGATAGAATCAGGCTCTAATCCACCTGTTGAAACTTGATATAACAAGGGTTGAAAAGTATGATAGTTGTGCTTATCCAATAGCACTATTTGGTATTCTTTTTGGCTTAATTTTTTTGCTAAGGAAATTCCTCCAAAACCGCCACCAATGATGACTATTCTAGGGAAACTTGACTGTGGAATGTTCATACTAATATATAAGCTGCAAATTTACAAATAAGTGTCATGTTACTATTCACTTTCTTTCATTGATTTTAGTATATTTATTGCTTATCAACCATTTACAAATATTATGCAAAAACTCTTTTTTATTCTAGTTTGTTACCTGCTGACACTTTCATCAATAACTGCTCAAAAGAGTAAGGAAGCAGTATTAAAGAAGCTCGATTCACAAAGTGAAAAATTTGGAGACATCGCCATGCAAATATGGAACTTTGCAGAAATGGGCTACCAAGAAGAAAAAAGTACCGCTTTACTTCAAAAAACTTTATCTGATGAGGGGTTTTCTATTGAGTCAGGAATTGCAAACATTCCTACGGCCTTTGTAGCAGAATATGGCTCTGGAAGTCCTGTAATTGCCATTTTAGGAGAATATGATGCTCTGCCTGGACTTTCACAGCAGGCCATTCCAGAAAAGAAATCGGCAAATGGTGTTGCTGGTCATGCATGTGGACATCATTTATTCGGCACGGCTTCATCTGCTGCAGCTATTTCAGTTAAAAATTGGTTGAAGGAAAATAAAATTCCTGGTACGATACGTTTCTACGGTTGCCCTGCGGAAGAAGGAGGCGGTGCAAAAGTATACATGTCTCGTGAGGGTGTTTTTGATGATGTTGATATTGCTTTACACTGGCATCCAAGTTCTCAAAATGCAGCAAGCGCCGCAGCCGCTTTGGCCAATATTTCCGCAAAGTTTCGATTTTATGGTGTTTCTGCTCACGCAGCAGGCGCGCCTGAAATGGGGCGCTCTTCTTTAGATGGTGTCGAAGCAATGAATGCCATGGTCAATATGATGCGTGAACATATTCCGCAAGAAGCGCGTATTCATTATGTAATTACCGATGGTGGTAAAGCCCCGAATGTGGTTCCAGATTTTGCTGAAGTGTATTATTATGCTCGTCACAATCGTAGAGATGTCGTACGAAGTATTTTTGAACGTATTGTAAAAGCTGGTGAAGGAGCAGCTTTAGGCACAGGCACTAAAATGGAGTATGAATTGGTCAATGGGGTACATGAGTTGTTGCCCAACTTAACACTTCAAAAACTAGTTCACGATAACTTATCAAATATTGGAGGCGTTGCCTACTCTATGGAAGAAAAAGAATTTGCTGACAAAATAGCTATCAGTCTCGGTCAAGAAAGTGCTAATGCAGAAAGAGCAATGGCAATTCAACCTTACAAAGAGGTGGCCCGGGCATACGGATCTACGGACGTCGGAGATGTAAGTTTCGTAGTACCTACAGTTGGTTTCGGAACTGCGACTTGGGTGCCAGGTACTTCTGCCCATAGTTGGCAAGCAGTAGCCTCGGGAGGAACTTCAATTGGAAAAAAAGGGATGATGGTTGCGGCGAAAACCTTAACCGCAACGGCAATGGATCTTTTTAGCAACAAAGAACTGATTAATAAAGCAAAAACAGAATTTGAAGAACGCAGAGGTTCTGATTTTGTATATAAACCGCTTTTAGGAGATAGACCACCTGCATTGGACTACAGGAAGTAGGCTTTTAGCTTTTAGCTTTTAGCTTTTAGCTTTTAGCTTTTAGCTTT
>NZ_JAVRHR010000007.1:0-59218 GCF_031846445.1 Croceitalea rosinachiae
TAGCTTTTAGCTTTTAGCTTTTAGCTTTTAGCTTTTAGCTTTTAGCTTTTAGCAAAAAAATGTAACAAATTCCAATATTCAGCTACTAATCATTAAAAAAACCTACCAACCACTCTGTGAGCAAAGAACTGGAACACAAATTTGTTACCGAACTTGAGAACAATCAAAATATTGTTCACAAGGTGTGTAGTCTCTATACAAATGACAGGGATTCACATAACGACTTGTTTCAAGAAATAACGATTCAACTTTGGAAAGCATATCCAAAGTTCAGAGGTGAGGCAAAATTTAGTACATGGATGTATAGGGTGGCACTAAACACTGCAATTACGCTGTACCGTAAATCAAAAAAAAGAGTCCGTACCCAAGATTATGATTCGGTAATTTTTAAAATAAAGGCCGACGAATATGATGATACCCAAGAACGCCAACTAAAATTAATGTACGATGCGGTTAAACAGCTAGGCGATATTGATAAGGCTTTGGTGTTTTTGTATTTAGAAGATAAAGACTATTCTGAAATTTCGGAAACTTTAGGTATTTCTGAGGTAAATGCTCGAGTAAAAATGAATAGAATAAAAAATAAATTAAGAACCATACTCAACCCTTAAGGTTATGATGGACGAATTGGAATTACTTAAAAAAGACTGGCAAAAGCAAGAAGCTTCGCTTCCAAAGCTTACATATGACCAGATATATAAAATGATTTGGAAAAAATCATCCTCAATTGTAAAATGGATTTTTTACATCAGTATCATTGAATTTGGTTTTTGGATTGCAATATCTTTTGTACCTATTAAAAGTGACCAATTAGACAGTGGAGGTGTCAAATTAATTCAAATAACAGACTGGACAATTGATATCATTTTTTACCTGGTCATGATTTATTTTATCTCTCAATTTTACCAAAATTATAAGAAAATATCAGTAACTGACTCTGCCCGAGATCTGATGAAAAAAATCATTAAAACAAGAAAAACAGTAATGCAATATGTTTGGTTCAACCTTGGTCTCTTTGCTATTACCATGGTCGTTGTTCTATTAGAAGTTTTGATTTTCAACCCTCCTATCGAATTGACACAAAGAATCTCATCAGCTGATTCAAGTTTAATCGCGTGGTTATTATTAGGAATTCTTTTTGCAGTATCAATTTTGTTTTTTGGGCTTATTCTTTGGCTTTTTTATAGACTGCTGTATGGAATTTTGCTAAAGCGGTTAAACGTAAATTATAGGGAATTAAAAAAGCTAGAGGTTTAGCCTTTTTCTTTATGGCTGTAACGTCTTTTTTGATGGTCAGCTTCATAAGCAGCAAGTTCTGACTCTGGAATTACATGTAAAAAAGAGGGATGCTGCTCGATGGCATATTCCAATTTTTCTGTGATTTGGGCTATTGATTCATTGTCATAATCTATATCAAGCGGTTCTTTTATTTGCATAGATTGCAAAATACCTTTCTTTTTGATGTATAGCCCCTTTTTATCAAAAGATCTTCTAAATCCATCTATAACAACTGGTACAACAAGTGGCTTGTATTTTTTGATAATATGCGCAGTCCCTTTTCTTATCGGTTTCCAAGGTTTGGTAGTACCTTGGGGAAATGTGATTACCCAACCATCTTCCAATGCTATTCCAATATTAGAAATATCACTAAACTTCACTTTTCTGTTGACGTCTTGACCATCGGCCCTCCAAGTACGTTCTATGCTTATCGAGCCTGCATAAGCCAAAATTTTAGTCAATAAGCTTTTGCCCATAGTCTCAGCTGCCGCCACATAATAAAAATTTAACTTAGGATTCCATAGATATCCAACATTCTTGATATTATCATCTCGTCCTTTTAAGCTGGCATTAAAAACGTGAAACATAGCAACCACATCGGCAAAATAAGTTTGGTGGTTACTCACAAAAAGAACATTCTGTTCTGGTAGATTTCTAATTATTTCAGATCCCTCAATTTGAAGTTTATTAAACTGTTTATATCGGTTATGAGTAATAAGGCCTAATATTCTAATAAGCCATTTTTTTAAGAATAAAATATGCCCAAAAGGATTTTCTTTAAATATTCCCATGTGTTGGTTTGACTTGGCTAATTTACAAAATACCGTTAAAGCACTTTCTTTAAAAGATCTTTGATTTCATTAAGCATCATTGCCGTAGCGCCCCAAACAACATAACCATTTAATTTAAAGGCAGGTACAAGAATTTCTTTTGCATAAGATGTTGACAATTGTTGTTCAATTTTATTATGTTCATTTAAAAAATCGGCCAATTTCACTTCAACCAAAGCTTCAACTTCTTCTTCTTGTATCACAAAAGGTTTTGGATTTGCGTAAAGACCAATATAGGGCTGAACCAAAAAATTGCTAGGAGGAATATATATTTCCGTCAAGGTCTTCAGTACGTCAACGTCATCTTGGAGCACGCCTACTTCTTCGTAGGTTTCCCGTAAGGCCGTATTTACTAAACTTTTATCATCTTTTTCAACCTTTCCACCAGGGAAACCAATTTGATTAGAATGTACGCCATTATAGGTCTTTCTAAGGATTAAAAGTAGTTGGGTTTTTTCGTCGGCATTCGGATAAAATAAAGCCATCACAGCTGCTTGCCTTGGACTCTTATTGTTGATTTTATGAGATTCTCGCCACTCTCGTCTAATCAAGGGCTCCATTTTGTAATGCGATTCATCGCCGGGCAAGGGTAGATTTTTTATTTTTATAAGCTGTTTGCAAAAATCAGTAAAATTCATGCTAAGACCTTCAATTTCTTTAATAGCAAGTATAACACTATTTTTCTTTTCGTCTTGTGGAAACAAAACCGGACGAAAACCGAATATAGAAAAAACCGCAAAAAAAGAATTAATAGGAAACAAGGCAGACAGTATACCATCAGAAATTAAAAAAGAAAAAACCGAGGAGGCTGAATTTGTGTTGACAGAAGAAAATGCTATTGACTTTTTCTTTAAATATGCAAAAGAAGTAAAAGAGAATAAGGTACGATTAACCACGAATATGGGTAGTTTTACTATTCAATTGTTTGACAATGTGCCCTATCACAAGGCAAATTTTATCTACCTCATTAAAAAAGGATATTTTGATAATACTCAATTCCACCGAATAGTAAAAGATTTTATTATTCAAGGTGGTAATTCCGATGATAAGGCAACGGGGAGAAAACGTGCAAAAATCGGTCGTTACCTACTTCCACCAGATACCAGAAAAGGACACAAACACCATCGCGGCACTATTTCTATGCCAAGCAGTGAGCGCGACAATCCGCATAAACTCGCATCACCATATGAATTTTTTATAGTGGTAACAAAACCCGGCTCATACCATTTAGACGGTAGTTATACCCCGTTCGGTCGTATTATCGAAGGAATGGATATTGTGGATAAAATAAATCAAGTCGATGTTGACGAAGGGGATTGGCCAATGCTCAATGTAACCATTTTAAAGGCCGAGGTGTTTTAGTAAATCTAATTTCTATAGATATTTGGCAAGCGAATATTAAATTTAACAGCCAGTATCCGAAGTAAAATCACTACAAAAATTGCTATAATGAAGGCATAATTTGGAGGAATAGGTAGCTTATTCAAAAGAAAATAACTGACACCACCTAAAATACAAGCCGTTGCGTAAATTTCTTTTCTAAAAATTACGGGAATTTCATTACATAAAATATCACGAATAACCCCTCCAAAACTTGCAGTAATTGTTCCTAGAGCAATGCACATTATAGGTAAAAGCTGTGCCTCTAGTCCTTTTTCAACTCCTACCAATGTATAAAGACCAATACCAATGGTATCAAATAAGAACAATGATTTGCGCAAGTATTTCAATTGTTTTGCAAAAAGAATAGCGACAATAACCGTTATCACAATAGTTATGACATAGACTGAATCTCGCATCCATACCACAGGAGTATTCCCTATTAACAAATCTCGTAAGGTACCACCGCCAATGGCGGTTACAAAAGCAATTATAAGCACCCCAAACAAATCCAACTTTTTCTCCATTGCCACTAAAACCCCAGAAATGGCAAAAGCTATTGTTCCTAAAATATCGGTGGCAAAGTAAAACATTAGCTATAATTTTTGGGTGTAATAATTATAGTCTTTCAAAACAGTGTCAATGTACTGTATATCATATAGTTCTGAATTAGTCTGCAAAATACCATCAACTTTAACACGTAGGGCCGTCATAGTTTTAAAATCGTTACTTCTTCGGGCAATTTGATATGTTTCTTTTATAAGGCGTACATCTTTGTCAGTCAACAAAGTAACGTTAGTAAACTTGGGCACATAAGTATCTTCTACATCTTCGAGAATAGTATGCGATACCTTAATCTTGTTTTTAGTACTGATAACCACGGTACTCGCGGCAGCATCACCTAAACGCTGCCTACGTTCAGAAAATAAAATGGTCAATAGACCTATTGAACCCACAAAAATCCAGATGTCCACTAAACGTAACATCCATCGAACCAAATAATTACTCCAATGTACAGGAGCTCCATCAAAACGGACAACACGCATTTTTAATAGCATTTTACCAACGGTACGACCATTAAAAATACTGTGCATCAACATACTATAGAACATAGCTGGTAAAAATATAAGACCTACCAATCCTCTTTGTGTCCACCTATCTTCATAAACGTAACCAATGGCGTCGCCTATTAAGTCGACCAAAAAAGCGTAAAGATAAAGTATAAAACCATCTATCAAGAAAGCCAAAATTCGTTCTCCAATACTTACAATTTTATAATTAAGGTTTACATTTTGCGTTGTATTGATTTGAAGGTTACTCATTAAATACTAAATTTAACTTTTAGGTAATTACATTATATGCGCGAAGCCGCTTTTGTCAAGCAAAATAAGGAAAAATGGATAGCATTTGAAAAGGCTATCAACCTTGGTTCCAAAACCAATCCTGACAAACTGGCCGATGGCTATATTCAATTAACCAATGATTTGGCTTATGCGCAAACCTATTACGCTGAAAGCAAGACTTTATTGTATTTGAATTCTTTGGCTTCACAAGCCCATCAAAAAATATACAAGAACAGAAAGGAAAGTAGCAACCGTATCATATCTTTTTGGAAGACAGAGTTTCCCTTGTTTTTTGCAAATCATCAAAAAACCCTTGGTATTGCTTTTTTAATATTCATTATTGCTTCAGCTATTGGTAGTATTTCAGCTTATAATGATGGGACTTTCGTACGCTTAATTTTAGGCGATGGCTATGTAAACGAAACCCTAAACAATATTTCTAATGGAGACCCTGCAGCCATATACAAAAGTGGAAGTGAAATTGGAAGCTTCTTAGGAATTACCATTAATAATATTAGAGTGGCATTTTTGGCATTTGCCTTTGGGGTGATTACAAGTATAGGCACCTCATATATTCTTTTTAGTAATGGTGTTATGTTAGGTGCTTTTATCACCTTTTTTTACACTAAGGGCGTTTTTTTTGAAGCCAATAAACAAATTTGGCTACATGGGACCATTGAAATTTCAGTGATTATTGTCGCAGGCTGCGCTGGACTAATCATGGGCAATAGTATTTTGTTTCCTAAAACATTTTCCCGAAGGGTATCCTTCATGAAAGGGGCCAAAGACGGCTTAAAAGTAGTGGTGAGCACCATACCGTTTTTCATTGTTGCCGGATTTATTGAAGGCTTTATTACCCGTTACACAGACATGCCAAATTGGTTGGCATTTTTAATTATTGGCACATCATTAGTATTAATTCTATTTTATTACGGATTATATCCAAGATTATTAAGAAAGATCCATGACAGAGAATTACATTTCGCTCAGGGTAAATCGTGATTTCGGAGATATCATCACGACCTATTTTGATTTTTTTAAACAGAATATCAAAAAGTTTACTAATGTTTTTTTAAGCTATAATGGTATCTTCTTAATAGGCTTGCTTATTGTAAGCTATCTTTTGGTTTCGGGTTTTATGGGCGTCATTGCCTATGAAGACTCTTATACCTATGGTGTCGCTAGAGAACCTATGGACTCAAAATATATGATTTTAGTAGGAATAGGCGGAATCATGTTTCTAATCATTTTTATTATGGTTGCCGTTTTAAAT
This sequence comes from Croceitalea rosinachiae, assembly GCF_031846445.1. Taxonomy (NCBI): domain Bacteria; kingdom Pseudomonadati; phylum Bacteroidota; class Flavobacteriia; order Flavobacteriales; family Flavobacteriaceae; genus Croceitalea; species Croceitalea rosinachiae. The sequence continues at coordinate 6,105 of NZ_JAVRHR010000007.1, forward strand.
TATGGTTTGGCAAGTAGCTATATGATTAAATATGAGGATAAGCAAGGTGATAATTTTGATAAAAAAGAAGTTTGGGAATATGCAAAAAGTCAATTCGGAAACATTGTATTGTTCATTCTGCTAATGATACCTATATTTTTGGTCCTAATGATAATTTCCATCATTCTAGCCTTTATCCCTTTGGTAGGTATTTTTGCCAATTACATTTCGCAGTTCTTTATTCAGGCATGGCTAGGCGTCTCTTTTTATGATATGTTACAAAATAAAAAAGGAGTGACCGACGCCTTGGGAGAAGGATGGAGTTTAGTGACCAAAAACTTCTGGCGGTCAATCGGCGTTAACTTCATTCTTGGGTTGCTCATCGGAGTATTAATTATGGTTGCCTTAATTGTACCTGGGGTTATCATAGGCGTATATACTTTTCATGTAGTAGAAAATGATGTTGCCTATAGCACTTCCATCGTTGCCACTGTAATATATACCTTAGGCACTAGTTTATTTTTGATAATTGCCGTTTACGGACAGTGTTTATCTCAATTTGTAAATGGTATTCTGTATTATGCACTTCATGAAAAGACATATAATGTGAACACCAGAAGTAAGATAGAAGAAATAGGCAATAACAAGGCGTGAAAAGAATTCTAACCATAGTACTGTGCTTATTTTTATACTTATTTGGGTTTACCCAATCTGAGAAAGATAGTATTCAAGTACTTCAAGATGAAGGTTCTGAACTAACAGAACGTAAATTACCTAATGACCTCAACAAAAAATATAGTAACGAAGAATTCAATTATGAAATTAAAACTGGGGAATCCCAAAATCTAATTGCACGCTTTCTAAGGTGGTTGAGCAATGGACTTGGAGATATTTTTGGAATAAATATATCACCTGAGGTTTTTAAAATATTGCAGTATTTAATCTATTTTTTAATGGGTGGTTTAGTAATTTACCTTATTGTCAGGCTATTGGTAAACGAAAAATTCAATTCTATTTTCACTAAAAAAGCAAAGTCCATTATCGATATTGATTTAGCAGAACAACATATCGAATCTTTAGATTTAGAAGCCTTATTGCAAGGGGCCTTAGAAGATAAAAACTATCGGTTAGCCATTCGGTATCACTATTTACGGATTTTAAAAAGACTATCACAGGCTAACCTCATTGAATGGCATTTTGACAAAACCAATTCAGACTATCAAAGTGAGATAGCAAAACCAAATCTAAAATCAGGTTTTAAAGAGGTTTCTTATTTATATGATTATATCTGGTATGGCGAACAGCCAATTGATGAGCTTTCTTACGAAAAAGCCCACAACAGTTTTAAATCTTTAAACAATAGCATAGCCCAATAAATAAAATGGATAAGAGGTCAAAAATCATATTGGGGTTATTTGCAGTGGTACTTTTGAGTATCATTATCACAGAGATTACAAGTCCCAAACCTCTTAATTGGCGACCCTCATATACGGCCGCCGATAAAATCCCTTTTGGTTGTTTTGTTTTCTACAACGAATTGTCACAACTATTTTCAGAAAGCGAAATTACCACAGTTGAAGAGAGTGTTTATGATGTGTTGGTCAATAGTGATTCTACCAAAACATCAAATTACTTTTTCGTTAATGACAATATTGACTTAGACAAGCAAGAAACCAATCAATTGTTGAAATATGCCGCTCAAGGGAATTCTGTATTTATAGCAGCCTCTTCTTTCAGTTATTTTTTGAAGGATACGCTGAATATTGACATTGACTATGAATATACATTACTGGAAGATACGGTTACTGTTGACCTTACCCATAAAGATTTCAAAGAGGAAAATTTTTTGTTTTCTAGAGGAATCAACAAGGCGCATTTCATTTCGGTAGACACTTTAAATACTACTGTTTTAGGTCATTTAAAATACGAACAAAAAAATGAGCTTACCGGTTCGGTGGAAGAAATAGTTCGCAAACCTAATTTTATTAAAACCAATTTTGGAAAAGGCCAGTTTTTTGTCAATACCACGCCGCAGGCATTTTCCAATTATTACATGCTAAGGGGAAATGAGGACTATGCTGCCCATACCCTATCTTACTTAAATAATGCTGATTTGTACTGGGATAATTATAAAAAGGCTGGTCGAGTAGTTATTACGTCCCCAATGAGATTTGTTCTAAATCAAACTGCTCTAAAATGGGGATATTATCTTACTATGGTTGGACTACTTCTTTTTGTGATTTTCAAAGCTAAACGTGAACAACGAATTATTCCCGTTATTAATCCGCTTGAAAATTCATCTGTGGAGTTTGCAAGAACTGTTGGTTCTTTATATCATCAAAACAAAGATTACACTGATTTGATAACTAAAAAGCTAAGTTATTTCTTAGCATTTTTGAGAAATCGGTATTATTTGGATACTAGCACCCTAAACGAAAAAACAATACAAATTTTGGCTGCCAAATCTGGGAAAAGCCTAGAAGAAGTAAAAAAACTAATTGAATACATCATATATCTAAAAAATAAGGCCATGCACAGCGAGCAAAATCTTATTGAACTCAATAAAAAAATAACCGCTTTTAAAAATTAATATGGAGGCAAACGAACAAAACGAAAACCCCTTGGAATTCAATTCAAGAATAGATCTCACCAAGCTTCAAGAAGCTGTAGCTCAAATAAAATCCGAACTAGGTAAGGTAATCATAGGGCAGAATGATATGATTGAACTCCTTATCATTTCTATTTTAGCAAATGGCCATTCATTGATAGAAGGTGTACCAGGTGTTGCAAAAACAGTTACAGCAAAATTATTGGCAAAAACCATTAATGTTGACTTTAGTCGTATTCAATTTACACCAGATCTAATGCCCAGTGATATTTTGGGTACTTCTATTTTTAATGTGAAGACTTCAGAGTTTGAGTTCAAAAAAGGGCCCCTTTTCTCAAATATCATTTTAATTGATGAAATTAATAGAGCGCCGGCTAAAACTCAGGCTGCCTTGTTTGAAGCCATGGCAGAACGTCAAATCACAATTGATGGACAAGAATTTGATATGCAACCTCCATTTTTGGTGTTCGCGACCCAAAATCCAGTAGAACAAGAAGGAACGTATCGTCTGCCAGAAGCGCAATTAGACCGTTTTCTTTTCAAGATAAATGTGAATTATCCTTCTTTGGACGAAGAAGTCGCTATCTTAGAAAGTAAGCACCAACAGAAAAATATTGATTTTGAAAAATTGATAAAATCGGTACTTACTGCAAAACAGATTGCCGAATATCAAAATACCATTAAGGAAATAATTGTTGAAGATAACCTGCTGCGCTACATCGCTTCCATTGTGAACAATACAAGAACTAATGCAAATTTATATTTAGGTGCATCTCCAAGGGCTTCAATTGCTATTATGGATGCTTCAAAAGCTCTGGCAGCTATAAATGGGCGTGATTTTATAACTCCTGATGATATTAAAAAAGTCGCCAACCCTATTTTGGCACACCGAATAATTTTAACCCCAGAGCGTGAGATGGAAGGTTTTACCGCAGATAAGGTTGTACAACAATTAATTGAATCCATTGAAATTCCAAGATAAGATGTTAGATGTTAGATGTTAGATGTTAGATGTTAGATGTTAGATGTTAGATGTTAGATGTTAGATGTTAGATGTTAGATGTTAGATGTTAGATGTTAGATGAAACTATAAATTTTGGTTTTGATACTTGATACTTTGATTTGAAAAAAATATTTAGACATACCTATTTGCAGAAACGATTTTTTATTGTTCTCACAATATTGATCTTAGGATTTCTATGCGCCTTCATTTTCCAGAACCTTTTAAGTACGGTTCAAATTCTATTTTATATTTTTCTCTTATTGGTATTGGTCGATGTTGTTCTGCTTTTTCTATCCAAAGGAGGCATTGATGGTATACGCCAGCTACCGGATAAACTTTCAAATGGAGACAATAATACCATTCAAGTTCAATTGACCAATCGCTACCTCTTTAAAACCCAAGTAAACCTCATAGATGAAGTGCCCTTTCAATTTCAAAAGCGTGATTTCGAATTGAAAAGTAGCTTACAACCTGGTGAAGAAAAATTGTATTCTTACACCCTAAGGCCGACAGAACGGGGTATGTATTCTTTTGGGAGTCTTAATGCTTTTGCAATTTCCCCTATTGGGCTTTTAGCAAAAAGATATCGATTTAACACTGCCCAAGAGGTACCTGTATATCCGTCCTTTTTACAATTACGAAAATATGATTTGATTGCTTTCACCAATCGCCTATTCGAATACGGGTTAAAAAAAATCAGAAAGATTGGCCATACCATGGAATTTGAACAAATTAAAGAATATGTTCAAGGTGATGATATTAGGAACATTAATTGGAAGGCTACAGCCAAGCGCAATCAGTTGATGGTCAATCAATATCAAGATAAAAAATCACAGCCTATCTATTCCATTATTGACAAAGGCAGGGTAATGAAAATGCCTTTTGAAGAATTAAGTTTGCTAGATTATGCGGTTAATGCCACCCTAGTCATCAGTAATATTGCCATCAAAAAAAATGATAAGGCCGGTATGTTTTCATTTAGCAATAAAATAGAAAATCGTGTAGTGGCCGAACGTCGCAGTTCTCAAATGAGCCTTATTCTTGAAACCCTATACAATCTTGAAACTAATTTTGTTGAAAGTGATTTCAGTAGGTTATATGTCGATATTAAAAGAAACCTGAACCAACGCAGTCTCTTCTTGTTATACACCAATTTTGAGACCATGGATGCATTGAACCGACAACTACACTATCTACAGGCTATTGCAAAGCAACATCTTTTAGTGGTTATCTTTTTTGAGAATACAGAATTACTAGAGTTTGCCTCAAAAAAAGCAGAAAACACCCATCAAATATTTGAACAGACCATTGCCGAAAAATTCTTATTTGAAAAGAAGTTGATTGTAAATGAACTTCGAAAATTTGGAATTCAAACTATTCTGACCAAACCCGAAGACCTTACCATTAATACTATTAATAAGTATTTGGAAATAAAAGCGCGCGGACTACTTTAATCGGTCTGTAGCTGCATATAGAATCTGGTCATAGAGAGTTCAGTGATCGAGGGCATTCTATCTAAACTTTCTAAGTACTCAAGAGATTGATTAGACCAATCATCATCAAAAAACATTTGCATACTTGCAGTAGAATTCTTTGCCTTTAATTTCCTTTGTTTTTTACCTCCAGCTATATCAATAACAACACCAACAGTAACTCCCCCTAGAATTGTTGCAAGCAAATCTTCATTATCCCATCCACCTTCTCGCTGACTTGCATCAATAGCTTCTTTGCCCAAACCAACCAACGTACTACCGCCAACTGCACCAGCAAAAGTCCACCATCTGTTTCCATCAGATACATGCTTGGCAATTCCCGCACCAGCTAAACCAAATAAGTTGCCTCCGATATAATGCAAAACCTTATCCCTGTCTTGACCAGAGACAAAGTGCAAGCACATCAAAAATACTAAAGTGGGAATTAGTTTTTTCATATGTTGTGTAAAGTTAAAAAAAGCTTTAGAAGTTCGAAGCCATTTGGCAAAAAATGAGTTAAACTTTTAACCAAATGAAAATCAATTAATTATTTAATTTCAAATGTGATATTTCTTTATCTTTAGGGCAATTCCTCCCACAACTAATCACTATAATCTAGATTGGTACATCTTTTAGCTACCAACCAGAAAAAATAAACAAATGACTACAAAGCAAAAATGGATTTTAGGACTTCTCATTTCAGCCATAATTTTGACCATTACTATCAATGAAAAGCAAAAAGAACTTCCAAAAAAGAGAGAAATAGCAGGACTGAATTTTATCAAGTGTACCGCAGCCAAATTTATGCTTGAAGAAATTGATAGCACTCAACAGATTTCACCTCTTTTTGATAATCTAGGCACTTTAAAGTACAAAATAAGTACCACTAACGAAGAAGCTCAGACTTTTTTTAATCAAGGGTTACGATTAACCTATGCTTTTAATCACGCTGAAGCCCATCGTTCATTTTTGGAAGCTTCTAGACTTGACCCAAATTCACCCATGTCATTCTGGGGGCAAGCCTATGCGCTGGGTCCAAATATTAATGACCCTGCGCCCGATAGGGAACGTATTGAAAAGGCTTTAGGCTCGCTTGAAAAAGCTATTGCAAAGACCTCAAAAGGAACTGATAAAGAAAAAGCACTAATTGAAGCTTTAGCAACTAGATATTCTGCAGATACTTTAATAGCTACAGAAAATTTAAACCTTGCTTACATGAATGCGATGAGGAAGGTGGTCGATAAGTTTCCAGAAGACGACCAGATTCAAACACTTTATGCAGCCTCAGTTATGAATACCGTGCCTTGGAATTATTGGGACAATGAAGGTAATCCTTCTCCAAATATTCCTGAAGCAAAAGCGGCATTAGAAAAAGCAATACAACTTAACCCTGAAAACCCTGGGGCACATCACTATTATATTCATATGGTAGAATTGCCAAAACCAGATTTAGCAGAGGCGAGTGCGGACAAGCTAGGGACCCTAATGCCTGGAGCTGGTCATATCGTACATATGCCCTCTCATATTTATATCAGAATTGGTCGTTATTATGATGCCGTAAAAGCGAATCAAAAGGCTGTATTGGCCGATGAAGATTATATCTCCCAATGTTACGCACAAGGGATGTATCCATTAGGATATTATCCACATAACATTCATTTTCTATGGTCAGCATCCAGCTTATTAGGTAACAGCGATATTGCTATTGATGCTGCGAAAAAGACTGCTGAAAAAGTACCAGTCGGTGAAATGGAAGAAATGCATTTTTTACAAAATTTTGCCGCTACTCCACTCCTGTCTTATGTACGCTTTGGTAAATGGAACGATATTTTGACAATACCTGCTCCTAATGAAGATATTAAACATTTACGCTTAATGTGGCACTATGCCAGAGGAGTTGCTTTTACGAGAAAAAACAATCTTAAAGATGCTAATGAAGAACTCGAAGCTATTAAAACCATGATGGAAGATGAAGATTTAGAAACCCTTATGACGGTTGGGTTTGATTCAAGTTTGACAATTGCAGAATTGGCTTATGAGGTGGTTGCAGGCGAAATAGCGGCTACAGAGGGTGATTATGAAAAAGCTATAGGTCACTTAAAAGAAGCCGTACAAATTGAAGATAATTTGGTCTATAATGAACCTTCTTCTTGGCACATACCACCCCGTCAAAATTTGGGAGCAGTTCTATTAAAAGCGAAAAAGTTTGAAGAGGCGGAACAAATTTACAAGGAAGATTTAGACGATTTAAGACAAAACGGATGGTCTTTAATAGGGCTGCACAGTAGCTTGAAAGCTCAAAATAAAAAAGAAGAAGCATCAAAAATCAAAGCAGAATTTGAAAAAGCTTGGCAACATGCAGATTTAAGTATTGATAATTCAATACTATAAAGGATTAATTATTTTTTCTTTGGCCTCTTCGAAGTCAGCCATCAACTCTTTTACAATTCGAGCTGCTGGCTGAATATTGTGTATCAAAGCAGAAACTTGTCCAATTTCCAATTCTCCTTCTTCTAAATCGCCTTCAAACATGCCTTTTTTGGCACGTGCACGACCTAAAACTTCTTTAAGTTCAGCCATAGAAGCACCTTGAGCATAAACGTTTTGAATATCTTGATAGAATTTATTTTTAAGCAAACGTACTGGGGCAAGCTCTTTCAAAGTTAGTTGCGTATCCCCTTCTTTAGCTTTGACTACCTCATCTTTAAACAATTGGTGTGAGGAGGCCTCAATACTTGCTACAAACCGGCTACCCACTTGTACACCATCAGCACCTAAAATCATAGCTGCAAGCATTTGTCTCCCTGTGGCGATACCCCCAGCGGCAATTAAGGGAATAGAAATTTGTTCTTTCACTGCAGGAATCAAGACTAAGGTTGTGGTTTCATCTCGTCCATTATGTCCGCCTGCTTCAAAGCCTTCGGCAACTATTGCATCTACTCCAGCATTTTGTGCCTTTAGCGCGAACTTTACGCTACTCACCACATGTACTACGGTGATTCCTCTTTCCTTTAAAAAAGAAGTCCAAGTTTTTGGATTGCCTGCAGAGGTGAAAACAATTTTCACTTCTTCACTAACAATGATATCCATCAATTTATCGATATCAGGATACAACATCGGCACATTAACCCCAAAAGGTCTATCAGTAGCTTTTTTACATTTCTGAATATGTTCTAATAATACTTCAGGGTACATGCTGGCTGCGCCTAAAATTCCCAGTCCACCTGCATTAGATACGGCAGATGCCAAACGCCAACCACTTGCCCATATCATTCCGCCTTGAATGATAGGGTATTCTGTTCCGAAAAGTTCCGTAACTCTATTTTGCATTCGACTAAGATATAACTCCTGACCCAATCAATTCATCTTCAACGTACCAAGCTGCAAACTGGCCTTCGGTAATAGCAGATTGCTTTTCATCAAAATCTAAATATGCTCCGCCATCAACTTTATACAGTATCGCTTTTTGTAAAGCTTGGCGATATCGAATTCTGGCCTTGACTTCCATAGTCTCATCTAGGGTTAGTTTTAAATCTTTTCGAACCCAGTGTAATTCTTCATCATGAATAAATAGTGTACGACGATATAACCCAGGATGCGACTTTCCTTGACCCGTGTAAATAACGTTGTTATCGACATCGGTATCTATTACAAATAAAGGCTCTGGCGTACCACCAACATCTAAGCCTTTTCGTTGACCCATTGTAAAGTAATGCGCGCCTTGATGTTCCCCAACTATCTTTCCGTCTGTTAAATGGTACGCGGGCTTTTCAGCGTAATACTTCAGCTCTAAAGACTTGTCGGAAAATGAGGCTTGCCCATTTTGATATTGCGGTGAATCCGCTGGAATCTCAACAATAACACCCTTTTTAGGCTTCAATTTTTGTTGCAGAAAATCGGGTAACCGGACCTTGCCAATAAAACAAAGTCCCTGGGAATCTTTTTTATCTGCGGTAATCAAATTGTTTTTGGCGGCAATGTCGCGAACCGCTGGTTTCAATAATTCTCCTATCGGAAACAATGTCTTAGCGAGTTGTTCTTGAGATAATTGACATAAAAAATAAGATTGGTCTTTATTTCCATCAGCACCAGCGAGCAACTGATATGTTTCACTTCCATCTGAATTTTTAATAATGCCTTTTCGGCAATAGTGACCCGTCGCTACGTAATCAGCACCTAGGTCTAAAGCAATTTTTAAAAAGACATCAAACTTGATTTCACGATTACACAGCACATCGGGATTAGGAGTGCGTCCTCGTTCGTATTCATTGAACATATAATCAACAATACGTTCTTTGTACTCCACACTCAAATCGACCGTTTGAAACGGAATACCCAACTTATCTGCCACTATAAGCGCGTCATTGCTATCTTCTAACCAAGGACATTCATCTGAAATGGTCACGGAATCATCATGCCAGTTCTTCATAAAAAGACCGATTACCTCATATCCTTGTTCTTTGAGCAAATATGCGGTAACACTGGAATCTACTCCCCCTGATAATCCTACTACTACTTTCTTTTTCACTTCTTTAAAAACTATTCTGCAAAAATACGAAATAGCCTTTGTCTAAGTTTTATTCAATTCCTTAACAAAATACTAATGGATTAACAAATTTGAAAAAGCCTGAATTTTTTCTTTTTATGGATTAGAGTCAGTTTTAAACCTTGTAAATCAAATAGCTAAAGTGGAAATAATCATTATTAGGACAAAATTATTTTGTTTGATTTTTATCAATTAATGTTAAACATTTATTAAATTCTGTTTAATAAAAGCAACCATTTGTTGAACAAAATATCTTCATTATAATGTAAATATAATATTGAATATCAGTTACTTAATATAGATTTAAAAGCTAACTACTTGATTTTCAAATCAAAAAAAGTTCAAACATTATGTTTTTTTGTTAAACAATTAATTAAAACCCTTATTATGAAAGTCGTATTGAATTTTCTTAAACTGAGTGCTCTACTTGCTGTGTTTTTGTTCATCTCTTGTTCTGATGATGACGACGGAACTACAGACCCTCCAATGGAAGAAACAACTACCATTGTTGACTTAGCCATTGACACCGCTGATCTCAGCATTCTTGTTGAAGCCCTAACGGCTGCAAATTTGGTTGAAACCTTACAAGCTGATGGTCCTTTTACCGTTTTTGCACCTACAAACGAAGCTTTTACTGCATTTTTAGCAGCAAATAACTTTGCTTCCTTATCAGAAGTGCCTAATGATTTGCTGACCGATGTATTATTAAACCATGTGGTAAGTGGCACAAATTTATCTTCTAGTTTGTCTACTGGATATGTTTCTAGTTTATCAACTGCTGGGGCGGATGGTAGAAACCTAAGTTTATTTATAGATACCGCATCTGGAGTTGTAATCAATGGTGTAGCTACTGTAACAAACGCTGATAATGAAGCTGATAATGGTGTAGTACATATTGTAAATAGTGTGATAGGCTTACCTAATATTGTAGACCACGCAGTAGCTAATGGGGCCCTGTCATCTTTAGTTGGCGCTCTAACTACTGACAACAATACAACATTTACAGATTTACTTTCAAGCGATACTAATGTCTATACTGTATTTGCTCCAGTAAACGATGCCTTTACAGCTTTTACGAATCCGAATGATAACGATATCAATTCGGTTTTATCGTATCACGTAATTCCAGGTGCGGCTGTGTCTTCTGACCAGCTAATGAATATGTACGTTAGCACCGTAGCCACAAATGCAGATGGTGATAATTTGAATCAATATATCTCGACAGACGATGGGGTTCTTATTAATGGCACAAGCTCAGTTGTAATTGCAGATGTCATTGCCACAAACGGCGTAATCCATGCTGTGGATGGTGTCATTGACCTACCAACAGTAACAACATTTGCGGTAGCAGATGCCACTTTTGCACCTCTGGTTGCTGCACTTACCGAAGGTACGCCAGCTACTGATTTTGTATCAGTGCTTAACGGAGAAGGACCTTTTACCGTTTTTGCACCAACTGATACTGCTTTTCAAGCATTATTGGATAGCAATATGGAATGGAACAGTGTTACTGATATTGATGAGGCACTTTTAACAAGTGTTCTTCAACATCACGTTGTAACGCCAGGAAATGTGCGTTCAAGTGATTTAACCAATCCTGGAGACACCTCACCAAGCACGTTAGAAGATGATGCAATCAAGATTACCTTACCTGGTACAGGTGACAACATTGCAGATGTTACTGATGGCGCAGGCAATACAGATATTGGAATTGTGGTGGTCGATGTTCAAGCTAATAATGGAGTAATCCATGTGTTGAACAAGGTAATGATTCCAGATACTACAAATTAATTTATCAAAAAGGGCAATAGCAGAACACTATGGCCCTTTTTCTACTGATTGAACTTTCAATTAACACCCTAAAAACTATATGAAATGAAACACTTTTTACAACTCAAGAATTTTTTATTGCTTTTTGCAATAACAGCATTTGTATTGTCATGTGACAAAGATGACGATCAAAACACTACACCAAATCAGACTACATCAACAAACATTGTTGAAACCGCACAAGGTAATGATGCTTTGAGCTCACTGGTGGCAGCTTTAGGGAAAGCTGACGAGAATGAAGACTCCAATCTTATTAGCACATTAAGTGGTGACGGTCCATTTACCGTATTTGCCCCTACCAATGATGCATTCGCAGCATTGCTTGCTGATTTAGAAGGGTTTGAAACTTTAGCCGATTTTAATACAGAAGAAGAAAAGGCACTTCTTGCTGAAATTTTAAAATATCATGTTGTAGCTGGCACAGCTACAGCGTCAACAGACCTTTCGGAAGGTCAAGAAATTGCTACGGTACAAACAGAAACTGTCACTGTCTCCCTTGAAGGTGGGGTTTTTATAAATGATTCCGAAGTCATTACTCCCGATGTGGAAACTTCCAATGGAATTGTACATGTAATCGACAAAGTACTAGTTCCCCAAGCCGTATTAAATGCACTAAACTCAGATGACCTAGTAGATGTGGTCATAGCTACTGAAACACTATCGGTACTAGAAGCCGCTGTTATTAAAGCTGGTTTAGTGGATACGCTTAAGAGTGATGGCCCTTTTACTGTTTTTGCTCCTACCGATGATGCTTTTACCGGCCTTTTAATGACTTTAGGTGAGGACTATAGCTCTTTGGATGATTTTGATACAGAGGAAGAAATCGCCCTATTAAAAAACATCTTATTGTACCATGTTATTCCGACTAAGGTTTTAGAAGCTGATTTAACTGCTGGAACAGTAGGTACTGCATTTCCTGAAAATTCAATTGAGATCATTGCAGATGGCGAGACTTTTGTTGTCGGCGATGCATCAGAAACCAATGCAAATATTACGCTAACCGATGTAATGGCCACAAATGGTGTCGCTCATGTCATCGATAAAGTGTTATTGCCACAAGCAGCTTTAGATTTTTTGGCGACAATTGAAATGATGAACATTGTGGAGACTGCCATCGCAACCGACGATTTGAGCCTCTTGGTCGATGCACTGATAGCTGCCAATGCAGGCATGGTTGACACTTTGAGCGGTGATGGCCCTTTTACCGTATTCGCGCCTACCAATCATGCATTTGTAAATCTCTTGGAAATTCTTGGAGATGACTACCATAGCCTTACCGATTTTGATACACAAGAAGAGCTGGACCTTTTGGTCAAAATATTGACCTATCATGTCGTTTCTGGTACCGAGGCCTTCTCTACCGATCTGTCTGATGGACAAGAAATTGCGACTGTAAATGGTGCCAATGTTACTGTTAGTCTTGATGGAGGCGTGTTTATTAAAGACGCATCTGAAAACCCTGCACAAGTAATCATACCTGATGTAGATGCAAGCAACGGGGTGGTGCATGTCATCGACAAAGTATTATTACCTCAGGAAGCACTGGATTTTGTGGCTACCTTGAACATGATGAACATTGTGGAGACTGCCATCGCAACCGACGATTTGAGCCTCTTGGTCGATGCACTGGTAGCTGCCAATGCTGGCTTGGTTGATACTTTGAGCGGTGATGGACCATTCACAGTATTCGCACCTACCAATCATGCATTTGTAAATCTCTTGGAAATTCTTGGAGATGACTACCATAGCCTTGCCGATTTTGATACACAGGAAGAGTTGGACCTTTTGGTCAAAATATTGACCTATCACGTCGTTTCTGGTACCGAGGCCTTCTCTACCGATTTATCCGACGGACAAGAAATTGCTACCGTTAATGGCGCAAAAGTGACCATTGGAATTAATGGAAACGGAGTATCAATTAAAGATGCAACCGACGACAGAGCACATGTGGAAATACCAGATGTAGATGTAAGCAACGGGGTGGTGCATGTCATTGACAAAGTACTATTACCGCAGGAAGCACTGGACTTTGTGGCCACCTTGAACATGATGAACATTGTGGAGACTGCCATCGCAACCGACGATTTGAGCCTCTTGGTCGATGCACTGGTAGCTGCCAATGCTGGCTTGGTTGACACTTTGAGCGGTGACGGGCCTTTTACCGTCTTTGCGCCTACCAATCATGCATTTGTAAATCTCTTGGAAATTCTTGGAGATGACTACCATAGCCTTACCGATTTTGACACACAAGAAGAGCTGGACCTTTTGGTCAAAATATTGACCTATCACGTCGTTTCTGGTACCGAGGCTTTCTCTACCGATTTATCCGACGGACAGGAAATTGCTACCGTTAATGGTGCCAATGTTATTGTTAGTCTTGATGGAGGTGTGTTTATTCAAGATGCCACAGATACTGATGCACAAGTAATTATACCTGATGTTGATGCAAGTAACGGTGTGGTCCATGTAATAAATAAAGTATTGTTACCTCAAGAGGTATTAGACATTTTATTTCCACCAACACCCAATATTGTAGAGCTGGCACAATCTGTTGAAGACTTAAGCATTTTAGTAGACGTATTGATTCAAGCGGACGCTGGTTTAGTAGAGGCCTTAAGTGGTGAAGGCCCTTTTACAGTGTTTGCACCTACCAATCACGCATTTGAAAACTTGCTTCACAGCTTGGGCAGCTCTTATAATAGTATCGAAGATTTTGATACGCATGAAGAAAGAGAATTACTAGCTAAAATATTGACATATCATGTAGTAAGTGGAGAAGTCGTTAGTGAGATGGATATTACCGGTCATTTAAGGTTAGAAACGCTTCATGGTGAAAAAATTGAAGCAATTGAGGATCATCCCATACGAATCAGTGACAAAACCCATATTGATGCCAATGTAACGGCAGTAGATAATATCGCCAGTAACGGAATTGTACATATTATTGATAAAGTTCTTTTACCACAAGAAATTCTTGATTTATTGCACTAAATCTGTTGAAAACTATAAATATGTAAGGTTTTTATTACTAATAAATGCCGTTGGTATCGACCAACGGCATTTCTTTATTTATACTCGATTACCGTTCATCGATGACACATCAAAAGGTACCCTATTACCATACAAAAGATGGCACTTGACAACTATTAGTTTTTTAAGTAGAATTTACTTGTCATCTTTGAAGTCCCGAATCTTTCCAAACTATACCTATTATGGTAGAAGCTTCCCCCTATCGGGGGAAGTTTTTTAAAGGAAAGTTCCCCAAGATTTTTTTATCTCCTTCCCGCTTTCTTTTGTTCTTCAGCTTGCTCCATCATCTCGCGCATTTTTTTCTGGAATTTGTTCTCCTTTTTAGGTTTCTTTTTGTTCTCTTGAATTTGGGCATGAATCTTATCCTCATCCAAAATATAATTCTTGATGGCCAACATGATAAAAATGGTAATGAGGTTAGAGATGAAATAATACAAACTCAATCCACTAGCGTAGTTATTAAAGAATACCAGCATCATTACTGGTGATAGGTACATAATAAATTTCATGTTCGGCATACCGGGCTGTTGCTGCATTTGCATACTTTGACCAGTAGTCATCATCATGTAAAAGAAAATAGCGATTGATGCCAAGATTGGAAATAAACTTACATGATCCCCATAAAACGGAATACTAAAGGGCAGATTAAAAATAGTATCGTAAGAACTTAAATCTTCCGCCCATAAAAACGATTTCTGTCTTAAAGCAAAAGAGGTGGGAAAAAACATGAACAAAGAATAAAAAATAGGTAATTGCAGCAATGCCGGTATACAGCCACTCATCGGGCTCACCCCTGCCTTGTTGTACAATTTCATGGTTTCTTGCTGCTTCTTCATCGCATTATCTTTCAGCCTCTCATTGATTTCAGTAATCTCTGGTTTTAAAACCTTCATCTTAGCTTGAGATAGGTATGACTTGTATGTAACAGGCGATAAGGCCAAACGCACAATAATGGTCATGATTACAATTGCTATTCCGTAAGGCAAAAACGAACTTAAAAAAGTATAGAATGGGGTAAATACAAATCGGTTTATCCAACCAAAAATCCCCCAACCAAAAGGAATGGATTCTACCAAACCTAATTCTTTGTAATCATCTAAAACTTGAATATCAGTAGGGCCATAATACCAGTGCATATTTTGGGATAACTCACCTCCCTGAAGATCTAAGGTTGTTTTTGTGGTATATTCTTTTGTGAATTTCTCTTCTTTACTTTCTTCTTCCACTAGGTTTTTAGAAGTGAGTTCTGCAGATTTAAAGTTTTGATTGGTTGCAAGAATAGAACTAAAGAAGTGTTGACGGTACGATAACCACTTTATATCAACTTCAGTTTCTTCATCTAGCTCACTACTTTCAGATAGTTTACTGATTTTTTCACCATCATGATTATATGTTAGCCTGGTATAGCGATTTTCATACTGTACACTTTTATTGTGACGAATACCTTTTAAGTTCCATTCTAAATCAACTGGCTTAGAGGAGTTGAAGACACCATTAAGGCCTTGTGAGCGAATAGTAAAATCCACCAAATAATCATTTGGTTTCATTTCATAACGATATTCTAGGTATTGATTAGCCGAAACTTTGGCCTTCATTGACAGTACCTGATTATTACCACTCTTTGATAAAGTAGGTTCAAAGTAAAGGTCTGTAGTATTCAAAACGCGATTATCATTAGTTGAGAATGATAGTCCAAATTCTGCATTACCATCTTTAACTAAGTAAACAGGAACTGAATCGTAAGTGACGAAATTCTGCATTTTAGCAGTAACAATTTGTCCGCCTTTATTAGCTATTTCCAAAGAAACCAAATCGTTTTTTAGTATGGTTGAACCATTCTGCGTTTGAGTAAAACCAAAGGCCCCTACTGCGCTTTTATAATTTGCAACAGCGGTGGAATCTTGAATATTTAGAATCGGCTTTTCCGCAATAGCCTCTGGTGTAACCGTATCTGTTGTTTCTTGCGCTTTTTCTTCAGCTTCTACTTGCTCTTGCTGTGCCTTTTGCGCTTCCAATTCTTCTGGAGTTGGTTGTTTGAGATACATCCAACCCAACAAAATGGCAAAAATCAATACAAATCCTATAATGGATTTTACATCCAGTTTCTTTTCTTCCATGAAAGTTATTTAGTAATATATATCTGCCTACTTGGCTCGCAAATATATATCCAAATGTGCAGTTTATGCCAAACTGGCATTAGTTTGTTGAAGTTTTTGCTCTAAAACAGCCTTCACAAATCCTACAAACAAGGGATGTGGGTTGGCAACCGTACTTTTATATTCAGGATGATATTGCACACCAACAAACCATGGGTGTAATGGCAACTCTACAATTTCAACAAGGTTTGTTTTTTTATTTATACCGGAAGCCACTAAACCTGAATCTTCTAAAGCAGTTTTATAAGCATTGTTATACTCAAAACGGTGACGATGACGTTCTGAAATTTCATTGGCGCCTCCATAAACTTCTTGAGCAAGCGTCTCTGGTTTTAGCTCACAATCCCAAGAACCAAGGCGCATTGTTCCACCTTTATTGGTCACTGTTTTTTGCTCTTCCATCAAATTGATTACCGGATCAGGAGTGTTTTCATCCATTTCAGTTGAGTTGGCATTTTCAAGACCTAAGACATTTCTTGAATATTCAATAACTGCCATCTGCATTCCTAGACAAATACCTAAAAACGGGATATTATTTTCGCGAGCATACTGCACTGCTAAAATTTTGCCTTCAATGCCCCGTTCTCCAAAACCTGGAGCAACCAAAACTCCATTTAGACCCATCATTTTCTTATCTATATCATTTCTAGAAATATGTTCAGAATGTATGGAGCGTACATTTACTTTAACTTCATTCGCAGCACCTGCATGGATAAAAGACTCAAGGATGGATTTATAAGAGTCTTGTAATTCCACGTACTTCCCTATTAAACCAATGGTAACCTGACTTTTTGGGCTTTTGTGTTTTTGAAGAAACTGTTTCCAATTTGTTAAATCTGGTTCGATAATATCAGGTAAATCCAATTTTTTTAAAGCAACAGTATCCAAACCTTCCTCTTGCATTAAAAGGGGAACGTCATAAATAGTTGAAGCATCAATTGATTGAACAACGGCTTCTTTCTTAACATTACAAAAAAGTGCCAACTTCTCTTTTTTCTCTTCTGAAATATTATGCTCGGTTCTGCATACCAAAATATCCGCTTTTATTCCACTTTCCATAAGCGTCTTAACAGAATGCTGAGTGGGCTTTGTTTTTAGTTCACCTGCAGCGGCCAAATACGGAACTAATGTTAGATGAATGACTATACCATTATTATCGCCAAGTTCCCAAAGCAATTGTCTAACTGCTTCAATATAGGGCAATGACTCTATATCACCTACAGTGCCACCAATTTCAGTAATGACAATATCATACTCTCCGCTGTTGCCCAACAGTTGAATTCGTTCCTTAATTTCATTGGTAATATGCGGAACAACTTGAACCGTTTTACCTAAAAACTCGCCTCTGCGTTCTTTTTCAATAACACTTTGGTATATTCTGCCCGTGGTAACATTATTTGCTTGCGAAGTATTTACATTTAAAAAACGTTCGTAATGTCCTAAATCTAGGTCAGTTTCTGCTCCATCATCCGTCACATAACATTCGCCATGTTCATAAGGGTTTAACGTACCAGGATCAACGTTAATATAAGGATCTAACTTTTGAATGGTAGTCTTGTAACCTCTTGCTTGTAGTAATTTGGCAAGAGATGCGGCGATAATACCTTTACCTAATGAAGATGTTACGCCTCCCGTAACAAAAATGTACTTTGTTTGTGACATGATTGTATCTGTTGTTACGGGGCATAAAGGTACTAATTATCACTAGAAACTTGAGCTCTTATTTCGGAAATTCTTTTTGAAGCTTTCTAATTATTGGTTCCAGCCCATTAGATTTTATGTCTAAAGTTGTTTCTAAATATTCTCCCAACTTTCCAGTAGGGAATCCTTTTTGTTTGAACCAAACCAAGTAAGCAACGGGCAAATCAACTAAATACCAATCTTTATGCTTGCCAAATGGCATTTTATAATGTGCAAGCTCTAATAATTTTCGTTTATCAGGTTTGATTTCCATTTGCTTTTTTAATGTATTATCTTTCTTGAAGTTAAATTATAATTATGCAACGAAGAAATTTTATTGCCACTGCAGCTATTGGAACAGCTGGTTTAGCGGCAACAAAAGTAACTGCCAATATTGATAGTAACAATAAAGATTTTGAATTAAAAAACAATATCAATCATAGTGTCTGCCAATGGTGCTTTGACAGTTATGCTTTAGAAGATTTTTTAAAAGTATTGAACGAACTAGGCATAAAGGCAATCGACTTAATTGGCCCAAAAGATTGGCCATTGTTAAAAAAATATAACATCCACTGTTCCATGTGCAACGGAGCAGAAATAAGTTTGACCGAAGGCTGGAATGATCCAAAAAATCATGAGCAGCTTGTACAGAATTATGCAGAAATTATTCCACAAGTAGCCCAAGCTGGGTATACCAATCTTATTTGTTTTAGTGGAAATAGAAACGGCATGAACGACTATGTAGGTTTGCAAAACTGTGTTGATGGTCTTTCACAGATTATGCCCATAGCAGAAAAGCATGGTGTTGTCATTCAAATGGAACTTTTCAACCAAGTTAACCATCCAGATTACATGTGTGATAGCTCTATTTGGGGGGTGGAGCTTTGCAAACACTTAGGCAGTGACAACTTTAAACTGCTTTTTGATATTTACCATATGCAAATTCAAGAAGGTGATATTATTAGAAGCATTCAAAATTACCATCCATATTTTGGACATTATCATACTGCTGGTGTGCCTGGACGAAATGAAATTGATGAAACCCAAGAATTATACTACCCTGCAATAATGAATGCCATTTTGGCAACAGGTTATAAAGGGTATGTCGCCCAAGAATTTATTACTACCTGGGAAGATAAAATTGCAGCTTTGAAAGATGCATTCTTAAGATGTGATATTTAGTTATTCAACAATTTATACCTTATACTTATGAAAACAATGACCTGTAATCAATTGGGCGGTGCTTGTGACATGAATTTTACCGCCGAAACTTTTGAGGAAATTGCAGAAATGAGTAAGAAACATGGGATGGAAATGTTTCAAAAACAAGATGCAGCGCATCTTAAAGCCATGGATAAAATGAAAGTATTAATGCAGTCACCACGGGCGATGCATGATTGGTTTGAAAATAAACGTAAAGAATTTGAGGAAATGAAAAATAATCAGGACTTTGCCTAATTTTCGATTTTAGATAATGCCTCAGCTATTCTAGCATTCCATTCTAGTTGTGCTTCTCTATTTCTAGAAAAATTGGTTTCCCAATCATATTTATCTTGAAAATCGGAAAGTTCCTTTAATATTTCTTTGTAAATTTTTCTAATCTCAGTTTTCACGTTTTCTGTAAAAGAAGTGCGGCTTAATATCAATCGCATTTTTCTTGCAAATAGCTCTGAAATATCAAAATGCAATTGTTCATGACTTAAAATTAAATCATCACAAGAATCGGGTTTGTACCACGACTCATTAGGATAAAAATAAGCGTTCACGGTGTAATCTAATTTTACCTCGTGATGTAATAAGTTTGCGGAATACTTATAACTAATACCGCTAGCAGTAGTAGCCGCAGGAACAGCATCTGGAGGAATTGGTCCCTTAAAATCGCTCCATGTCAAGCGTTTATCCGCACTCCAAAGCACAGACTCTTCCAACTCTTGTGCAGAGCCAAAATACCCTAACAATAGTAGAGTAGCTATAAGTTTTAACTTCTTGTCCAATTAAATGTAATTTCTTTTTCTATATCTGGATGAAGGCTATAGTGAATCGGACAGGTATGACCTGTGCGTTCTAATATCACTCTATTCTTTTCAGAGACACTGGAAGGCAATTCTAAATGAACTTCTATTTTTGAAATCCGACGCGGATTCGAGGCCATATGTTTGGTAACTTCGGCAGTAGAACCAGCTAAATCTACGTCCAAGTCTCTAGCCTTAATCCCCATAACAGTTATCATACAGCTCGCCAAACCAGTGGCAACAGTATCGGTTGGCGAAAATGCCTGCCCCAAACCATGATTGTCCAATGGTGCATCAGTTATAAATTCATTTCCAGAGCGAATATGAACACAAGTAGTTCTTAATTCACCTGTATAAGTTACTTTCGATGTCATTTGGTATCAATTTGTTTAATTCGCAATTCATCATATTGCATTAAATAAGAAGCTTGGTTATAAAATCCAGAGGTCCAATTATTGTTATAATCAAAACCATAACCACTGTATTCTGTTCTTCCAATAATTCGTTCTGTCTCAAAAAGGTTTTTCTTGTGCGCCAATTTTAGAAGTAAGTCATATGTCAAATCAAATCCTCGAACAGCAAAACGATCAGGAGCATATCCAAATTTTCTTTTGTAATCTTTTACAAAACTGTCATTATCTTGTTCACGATATGAAGATGGAAACATAAATTGAAGGTTAGACAAATGTGGGCGAGACACTGATTCTCCTTCAAAAGCACTATTATAATCAGTTGTAAACATCCTTACCTTAATATCACCACCTTCCTCTACTGGTCCAATGGATGCATTTAAAATCGAACTAACACTAGTAATTAAATTAGGTTTATTGGTTTCAACAAAAACCCAATTTTCTTCTTGTTCAGATAGCATGGTTTGAAAATCTACCAAATGTAATGAACCATCTTCGCTCATTTTAGCGACCCGCGCCATAGGGAATATGCTCAAAATAGAATCTTTGGCAGATTGATGTTTGCCATCTGCTATAATAATCAAATTCTCATTAGTTCTTTTCTTTTGCACATATGACAAAATACGTTGTCGCATTGTTTCATCATCAGGCACTGTGAAGAATACATTGCTCAAACTCAAATCACTTTTCGCGGCAAAAGGGGCAATAACAGGTATATTGTAATTAGAAGCCTGTACCGCAACCTCGCCTAAAAGACCAGGGTCAATAGGGCCTAAAACCGCATCAGCACCCATTAAAGAGTTTTGTGAAAGTGTCATTTTAAGCGTCTCAAGATTACGCTCAGTATCATAAACTTCTACGTCGACTGATAAACCTAACTTCTTAATGGAATCTAATGCTACTAATGCCCCTGTATACAATCCAGCGGCATACTTTACTCCACTAAGTCTTTTTATCTGTGCCTCTGTTCTTTCAGAGTCTTTAAAGTCAATACGGTCTAATCTAAAGGGTAATAAAAAAACTACTTTAGGTCTATTTTCAATATTGATGCTGTCAACTAAATTAATTTTATCAAGTACTAGGGAATTCTTAACCTCAAGTACTTCTATTTTATTTTTAGGCAGTTTCAACACCATACCCGCTTTTAAACCATTTTCCAGCTCAGGGTTCAAAGCAAAAAGAGAGTCTCTTGAAATTTTTAAATTTTGCGTAAGTCTAAATATATTCTGTTTAGGCCTAACTTGATAAAAAATATAATTCTCCGTATTTACGACTTCGTTTTGAGGTTTTTGTTTGGGCAATCGCAAAACCATTCCTTCTTTTAAACCACCAATTTCATTAATTTCAGGATTAAGTTTAATCACTGAATCAACGGGAATACCATAGTTTTGACTTATCCTAAAAATACCAATTGCTTTAGGCACCGTGTAGGACTCGTACAAAACCACTTTTTGTTCATCTAGACTATCGCCTTTGGGCCGAGGTAGTTTTAGTTCTTGGCCAACAGCAAGGTAACTTGTGTTCTTGGGTAAATCTGGGTTAAAGAATAGCAAACTATCTATTGTAATTCCGTATTTATTGGCAATACTCCAACGAGTCTCTTTAGGTTGCACATTATACATTTCAAACTCAATATCTTTTTCTTCTTCAACTAGAACTTCTGGGTATTTAGGAATTTGCAAAACCATACCCTTTTTTAATTGTTCAGAATACAAATCCGTATTGTAACGTTTTATCTGTTCCTCCGTTACCTCGTATTTTTGAGTCAAGCTAAATAAGGTTTCCTTCTTTCTAACCCTGTGCCTCTGAAAACCTATTGGTTCTATTTGCTCCTCAGCGACTTCATCTTGTGGTTCTTCTTTAACCACTACTCCGCCAACAGGAATCACCAAAATAGTATTTGGTTTTATTTCTTCAGAATTCTTTATTTCTTTATTCTGCTGTAAAATGGCATAGGGCGTAACGCGGTACCGTTTTGCAATACTGTAAAGTGTCTCACCTTCTTTTACAGGATGGGTGATATATTTTTGTTGCCCAATAGCTAATACGCTAAATAACACCACTACAACAAAACAGCTATATTTTAAAATTTGATTTTTCATCTCTATAAATTTCGACCAATCATTTCGTATTCAATAAATATATATTGGTAGAGCAAGCTACTATTAATAAAGTCCCATTATGGGTTTTCATTATTCCCACTCTATAGTAGCGGGTGGCTTAGAGCTGATATCATATACAACTCTATTGACACCCTTTACTTTATTGATAATATCGTTAGATACTTTTTGTAAAAATCCATATGGTAAATTTACCCAGTCTGCTGTCATACCATCAGTACTTTCAACTGCTCTAAGTGCAACACATTTTTCATACGTACGTTCATCGCCCATAACACCTACACTATTTACGGGTAAAAGCATAGCTCCGGCCTGCCAAACCTTGTCATATAACCCATTTTTTTTCAATCCTTCAATAAAAATAGCATCTACATCTTGTAATATAGACACCTTTTCTGGGGTAATGTCACCTAAAATACGAATTCCCAATCCAGGTCCAGGAAAAGGATGCCTACCAAGAATAGAAGGGTCCATACCCATATTCTTGCCTACTCGACGTACCTCATCTTTAAACAATAAATGCAGCGGCTCCACAACCTTCAATTTCATATAATCTGGCAAGCCCCCAACATTATGGTGACTTTTTATCACAGCCGATGGACCACCACTGGCTGACACAGATTCTATGCGATCAGGGTAAATAGTACCCTGCGCCAACCAAGTTGCATTTTCAACCTGATGTGATTCATCATCAAAAACTTCAATAAAAACGCGGCCAATAATTTTTCTTTTACCCTCAGGATCCGATTCTCCTTTCAAGGCATCCAAAAAACGTGCCGAAGCATCTACCCCCTTCACATTAAGACCCATGCCCTTATATTGTTCTAGAACACTATCAAACTCATTCTTGCGCAACAAGCCATTATTCACAAAAATGCAGTGCAATTGCGAACCTATTGCTTTGTGTAACAACATCGCAGCAACACTTGAATCTACACCACCTGACAAGCCCAAAATTACCTTTTCATCCCCAATTTTTCCTTTTAGTTCTGCAACAGTGGTCTCTATAAAGGCATCAGGGGTCCAATCTTGTTTTAAACCTGCAATATCAACTAAAAAGTTTTGCAATAGTTGCTTGCCATCTTTTGTGTGATATACCTCTGGGTGGAATTGGATTCCATAAGTATTTTCCCCTTCAATTCTGAAAGCAGCATTTTCAACATCATTCGTGCTTGCCAATAAAACTC
The DNA here is from genome assembly GCF_031846445.1 of Croceitalea rosinachiae. NCBI lineage: Bacteria > Pseudomonadati > Bacteroidota > Flavobacteriia > Flavobacteriales > Flavobacteriaceae > Croceitalea > Croceitalea rosinachiae. The sequence continues at coordinate 30,138 of NZ_JAVRHR010000007.1, forward strand.
CCCTTTCAGGTAATTGCTTTACGGTATCACTATGGCTCATCCATACTTGACTACCTAAATGAACATTTTTCAAAAATTTCTCGTTTTCCTCTACTTTAGAAAGGTTGGCACGTCCATATTCCCTAGTAACAGAAGGAGCAACATTGCCACCATGGAAATGAGCTAAATATTGCGCTCCATAACAAATTGCCAGAAGGGGCTTCTTTCCTTTTATTGCAGACAAATCTGGATGCGGAGGATCATCTGCCCTTACCGAATATGGAGATCCCGAAAGAATTACGGCCTGAAATTGCGACAAATCTTCAGGTAATTTATTATAAGGTTTAATTTCTGAGTAAATATTGAGCTCCCGAACACGACGTGCTATCAATTGCGTGTACTGGGACCCAAAATCGAGAATGAGTACTTGGTTATGCATGGGCAAAAATAGCAATTTGGTAGCGTTGCAAAAGTGATTTTTAGGTATATTTATAACAACTTATCGAAAAGTTTTAAAATGAAACACTTAACCGCAATCATCTTTGGCTTAGCTATTGTCATAGCGGCATTTTTTTTGGGAAATGCCTATGTTGAACGTGCTAATCCGGCCCAAGTAATTTCAGTAACTGGACTTGGAAATGAAAATTTCACATCGGATCTAATTGTTTGGGAAGGTCGCTTTTCTGCTTATAGCTCGGTGTTGACCTCAGCGTTTGAACGGTTAAACGAGCAAAAAGAGATTGTTCGTAATTACTTAGTATCCAAAGGGATAAACAACGAAAATATCATCTTCACCTCGGTGCAAACCACAGAACAACGCGATAATAAATACGAAAATGGAAACTACGTTGGCAGCATTTTTAGAGGATATGAGCTTTCTCAATCAGTTCAAATAGAATCGATTGATGTATCAAAAATAGAGGCGGTTTCTCGTGAGATCACAGAATTATTGAATAAAGGGGTACAGTTCAATTCCTCTCCCCCAAGATACTATTACACAAAACTGGCCGACCTTAAAATTGAAATGATATCTAAAGCTACCGAAGATGCTAGAATACGTGCCGAACGAATTGCTGAAAATGCTGGTGGAAATTTAGGAGAACTTATATCCGCTAGAATGGGTGTTTTTCAAATTACAGGCCAAAATTCAGGAGAAGACTATAGCTGGGGTGGCTCGTTCAATACAGCATCGAAAAACAAGACCGCTTCCATCACTATCCGGTTGGAATATAACGTTAAGTAACTTTTTTCTTTACATTTTTAATCATTTCTTTGTCGACCAAACTTTTTGAGGATGATTAAAGGTTTCATATTTGATTTAGATGGTGTTATCACCGACACGGCAGAGCTTCATTATTTAGCTTGGAAAAAATTAGCTGAAGAAATGGATTGGACATTCGACCGAGAAGTAAATGAAAAACTTCGTGGAGTCTCGCGTATGGATTCCATTAATATTATTAAAAATCATAATAATGCTTCGGTTGCGGAAGATAAACTAGAAGAATTGGCAGCAATGAAAAATGATATTTATGTCGCCAGCTTAGATACCATGACACCTAAGGATTATCTACCAGGTGCTGAAGAACTTTTAACGCACTTAAGACAAGAAGGCTTTTTAGTAGCTCTAGGGAGTGCAAGTAAAAACTCTTCCAAAGTTTTGGAACAATTGGATGCCAAAAAGTATTTTGATGTCATTGGTGATGGTAACAGCGTTTCAAAAAGCAAACCAGCACCGGACATTTTTCTATTTGGAGCGGATAAACTAGGCCTTAAACCAGAGGAATGTATTGTTTATGAAGATGCTCAAAGTGGTGTTGACGCGGCTAAAGCCGGAGGTTTTTATTCCGTGGGAATAGGTCCTGAAGAACGTGTGGGTCATGCTAGTGTACGTTTTGAGACGATGAAAGAAGCCACCCTTTTTGAAGTGAAGTCGCATTTTCAAGACTTATTTTAAGAAACCTCTTAGCCCTATAAAAGAAAAGGCTCCAAGATATTTACTTGGGGCATTTTCTTTCCTAAATCTGTTGTTTTCAAAAGATTGGTTTTAATCCTTAACTTTCAGAGAAAAACCAACGACACATGAAAAATTGGCTTCTCCCATTTTTGGGAATATTCCTTCTGCATATTTCAATTTCTAATAGTCAAGAGATAAAATATTCTAAAGAACACGATAGTCTTTTAAAAATTTATCATACCATTCCGAATGATACGGCCAAAGCATCCCTTTTAGGAAAGCTACACCTTGCTGTTTTATATAGCGATATCGAACTGGCCAAAAAATATGCTTTGGAACAACTGGAGCTTTCCACAAAATTAAACTATGTCAAACGAGTTGCTTTTGCCAATTACAACATTGGAGGTTATTATAAAAATGTTGGTCAAAAAGATTCGGCAAGGTATTATTTTGAAAAAGCAAAACGTATTTTTTTGACCAGTGACTATCCAAGAGGAGAAGTGATTGCGAACAACGCCTTGGCCATTCTTGAATTGGCAGAAGGCAATGCAGATAGGGCCCTCGAAATGATAAACGAAAATATCAAAAGACGAATCTCAATGGAAGATTCGGTGGGTTTAGCTAAAGAATACAACTTTAAGGGCGGTATTTATGAGCATAAGGGCAACTTTCAATTAGCATATCAATATGTATTAAAGGCTTTGGAAATTTATAAAAAAATAGACCGACCAATTGACAAAGCCGATGCCCTCTACGTTTTATCCTCATTAGAAAGCGGATTTGAAAATTTTGAAAAGTCCAAAGAATATTCCTTAGAAGCACTTTCAATTTATAAAGCTTATGGAGATTCCTTCTATGAGGCCCTTTTAACAGTAGGTATAGGTCAAGATTATTATAACCTAGAAAACTATGAAGATGCGAAAAACTATCTTTTAAATGGCCTGGGAAAAGCCAAAAACATTAAATCTCCGGTAATTGAAGGAATGGCCTTAAGAAATTTAGGAAGAACCTATGTCAAACTTGGCAAGATTGATGAAGGAATAAGAAATCTCAAATCTGCAATCAAATTGAATGAAGATAATGATAGACCTATGGCCTTACTGCGAACGTTGAATAATATAAGTGAAGCTTACAACCAAATTGGGAATGCCAATGGAGCTATTTCATACATGAATAGGGCCGTTATACTATCCGATTCCATTGAGGCGCCTGGTTTACTGGCTGCTGCCTTTGAAATTCGTTCGAAAGCCTTAAAACAAAAAAAAGAGTATCAAAACGCCTTACGAGATTATGAACAATTTAAATTCTTGGAAGACAGCATCTTTACTGTGAAAAAGAATAAACAAATAGAAGAGTTACGCACCATTTACGAAACAGAAAAAAAAGAGCAACAAATTGCCATACAAGAACAAAAAATTGATTTATTGGAAGAAAAAGCCAAAGTGAGTCACCTTCAAAAATTATTATTGGGCGGTAGTATTGGGTTTTTGTTAATTCTTTTAGGTTTTGGTTATTATGGCTTCCGGCAAAAGATTAGAAGAAATCGACTCGAAAAAGAAAAAGTAGCCGCTGAACTCGCCTTTAAAAAGAAAGAATTAACAACCCATGCCCTTCACCTAGCCAAAAAAAATGAGGTTTTAGAAAGTGTAAAACTAAAGGCAAAGGCCCTTAAAGAAAAAGAGGGTGCTTCCGGTTATCAAGAACTCATAAAGACCATCAACTTTGACCAACAAGATGATAAAAACTGGGAGAGCTTTACCCAATACTTTGAACAGGTACATAAAGACTTTGCAAGCAATGTCAAGAAAAAATATCCTGAGGTGACCAAAAACGAACTTCGGTTCATGGCCCTAATGAAGATGAATATGTCTTCAAAAGAGATTGCCAATATTCTGAATATCTCAATCTCTGGGGTAAAAAAAGCTAGAAATCGTCTCAGAAAAAAGTTGAGCATTACTCCCCGAGAGTCCTTGGAAGAACTGATTATAACGATTTAACATCTATCATCTGTTTCTTCGGAGTCTTGGAACACCTTTAAAATAAGGCACTTCAAGAGTGTCACCCCTTTGTCACCCCTGTTTTTTTTTATCCGTATCGCTTACAACTTAGGTTTGCTTCATCATTAAGTTGATAAACTGTTTTGTGGTGTCTTGTTCGGTCTAGGGCTGCAGACCAAACCCGAACAGGAACACACAGAACGATCAAGTATAACCACAAAACAAAAGTGATGAATACCAAAAATTGTTTAAAAACATTTGGCCTTATAATTTTATTAATCCTTACCATATCTTGCGGTAAAGATGATGTTGAAAGTGCTGTTCTAGAGCCTCAACCAACAGAACCCGTAACAGTAGACCCCTGTGATGACCCTTGTGCCAATCCAAATCAATGCCCTGGTCAATGTGAAAACACAGCCACAGGATTGAATCGCGAAGCTTTTATACCAGAGGGTACCGTGACAGAAACAGCTGATGGCTACAAGGTAGAAGGCAAACTAACTATCCCCATTGATTCTATTGGTGAAGTGATTTTTGATAATGCAGATATCGATGTTTCTTTTAACGATGACGGCACACTTCAAAGTTTAGTCGGAAATGTTGAAGTTCCTCCTTTGGAAAATTATTTTCAATTTGCCCAACCCTTGCAGGCTGAAGTTGGTTTCTTTTCAGGGAAATTCTTAAACGATAACCGAAACTATGAAATAGTACTAAAAGATGATAGGCACTATTTTGTATTTAATATTCAAGCTAATTTAGAATTGAATATTGGGGTTAATAACGATCCAAATGCGACGAAGCCACTTTCCATAAGCCCAGGAAGCGCAGGTGTTGCGTTGATAACTGACTACACCGATCCCATGTTCTTTTTCTCTATTGGTGGAGGCATTGCCGGAGGCGATGGCAACGATAATGGTGACAATAATAACGGCGATAATAACAACAGTAATGATAGTGACGGTCGACTATTAGGAGTAAGTTTTGGCGGTTCTTTTGGAGGTAATATCGTTTATGAGCCTACAAATCCTGTTGATGACGTCGTAAGTTTTGGCGCTAAAACCGTGGTAGGTGGTTCTGCTTCTTTTTTCAAAATAATTGAGATGAGCGGGCTATTGTATGAAAACAAAGGGTTTAGCATTGATGCTGATTTACAAGACCCCTTATCTTCTGATATTGGGGTAGGCTATCGCTCTGGTTTCAATGGAAAGATGGACCTTGCGCTTGAAATTAATTCGTTTATATCCTTTGGGTTTCCCATAGCCTCAGGAAGTGCCGCTGTAGTCGCGGAAGCTTCCACCAATAATGGTGTAGTAGCCAGGGCGTTTATAAACGGAGATGTAGACCCCGACCTATCATGGTATCCTGATTTTATTCCCATTAAACCAGATGGCAGTTTGAGTGCAGATGGCTATGTCAACCAAGATGGAGTTTTTGATATTGGTGTTGACGGAAGCTTTAGTGTTGAAACGCCAAACAACCAACAGGGCATCGAGGGATCTATGCGTTTTTCCAATCCTGCTTTTGAAATTGGCGGTAAATACATCAAGAACAATCAAGAATGGTCCGTAAGTGCAGCCATAACAAAAGACGAAAGTGAAGTAGTAGTAAGCGCACCGACCAATTTTGTTGCTGGCTTGGATGTTGAAATCTCCCAAAGAATTGACTCTACTTTAGTCGTTGCCCAAGATGCCCTTGCCAACTTGGAACAAGCCACCGCAGATTACGAGTTTGAATTGAGCCTTCGGGGTCTAAGACAAGTTCTGCCAACAATAATTACAACAGCACTAAATACAATTGATGAAGAAGTAGCAAAAGGAATAGCCGAGGGCCGTAGTAGGGCACGATCAGAACTTGATGATCGTAATAGGGTACTTTGTGGCGACAATATCCCTGCTATAGTTAATGGTATTGTTGATCGATATAGAGTTGCATTGGTCCGTATGAGAAATGCCGTAAACGATACCAGCGATAATGATCAGACCAGAACAGAATTGGAAGCTGCTTTGCGTCAATTGGCCAGTTTGAATCGTGTTAATGAAACCGTTACTGCTGAGATAAGCAGTGATTGGAGACTAACAGGATGCATCATTCCTTTAACAACAAACACCAATGTTGATTTGAACTTTGAAGTATTAACGAATGAACAAGTCAACCAATTGAATCTGGCTGCGGACAATGTTAAATTCATTGCAGAAACCAGTGATATTTTGATTAGCGCACAAGCTATTTTCGATGCCATTCCCACACAAGAAATATTGGATCGCTTAGATCAATTAAAACAAGACATCAGCACTCAGGTCAAAACCTATTCAGATTTTGCAGGAGTTGGGTTTGTTAAGAATCATAATACTGAAGCTTTCACCTTTTTTATAGAACAAGGTGGTGAAAGAAGAAACGTGGCAAATTTTAATCCATTTGACCCAGATGCCATCATAGAACTATTGGTACCTGACTTATAACCTACAGTTTTGAGTTAGTTGAAATCAAAAAGCCCCTAAAGACGAATTAGGGGCTTTTCATTTCTAAATTTTTCGTTTTTAAAAGGTTCTGTTTTTATAACTAATTTTAGTACGTAAACCAACTGATATGAAAACCTCCATATTCCTATTTATCATTTTATTCAGTTTTTGTTTTTGTATTAGTGCACAGGAAAATCAAAAGCTCGATAGTCTGCTTTCAGTATACAAGCAATTACCTAATGATACCTCAAAGGTCTTTATTTTAGGCGAGCTCTATGATGAAGTCATTACCAAAGATGTCGATAAGGCTAGAGCCTATGCCATGGAACAACTAAACTTGTCAAAAAAAATAGGCTTTAAAATGGGTATGGCCAATGCATATTTTGATTTAGGTGATTATTACAAAAATCGAAGTCATATTGATTCCGCAAGTTTAAACTATAATATGGCCTTGGACATTTTTAAAAGTGAAGGCAGTCTTCGAGATGAAATAAAACTCAATTATGCATTATCCAATATACAATTTGAAAAGGGGGAATACGATAAAGCACTTGATATTTCACTTAAAAATCTAAAAAAGAGGGAAGTTCTGAAAGATTCGCTCGGCTTGGCCATCGAATATAACTTTGTAGGAGGGCTTTATGAATATAAGGGAGAAGGCAAAAAAGCCTATGAATATATTTTTAAAGCATTGTCTATTTATGATAAAATAGACAAACCATTGCGTAAGGCAGATGCTTTAAACGGGCTGGGCTCTTTAGAAGGAAGTTATGGGGAATATGAAAAATCCAACGAATACACCTTACAAGCTTTAGAAATTTATAGAGCCCATGATGACAAATTATATCAAGCTGTTACCTGCAATGCGGTCGGTCAGAATTATATCGACCTTAAGGATTATGAAGAAGCCAAAAAATATTTAAAAGAAAGTATTGCCCTGTCCAAAGAAGTAAAGAATTCCATGCTTGAAGGTGGTGCATCAAGAAACATGGGGCGGGCGTATGCCGCTGAAGAAAATTATGAGGATGCTATTTTTTGGATGGAAAAAGCGGTCAAAATCCATCGAGAAACTACAAGACCTGTACCAGTGATTAGATCCTTGTTCTATTTGGGGAAAGCATACAATGCAAATGGACAATATGCAAACGGATTAGAAACTTTCAATGAATGCATGGAGCTTGCGAAGGTGTCTGCAAACTCTCCAGGGTTTTTGTTTTCAATTCATAGAGAAAGGGCTCAGTCCCAGGAAGGGTTGAAGAATTATCCCCATGCCCTCACAGAGTTTAAAGAATATAAAAGATTAAGCGACACTGTTTTTGAACAAAACAAAATCAAACAAATAGAAGAGCTCCGAACTATTTATGATACTGAGAAAAAAGAACAACAAATAGTTCTCCAAGACAAAGAAATCACTGTTTTAGAACAAAAAGCGGAAATTAGTAGCCTTCAGAAAATACTTTTAGGTGGATTACTGGTTCTATCTCTATTTGGGTTTTACGGTATCCGGCAAAAATTAAAGCGTAACAAACTCGAAAAGGAAAAGGTAGATGCAGAACTCGCCTTTAAAAAGAAAGAACTCACTACCCACGCCCTGAATCTTGCTCGTAAAAACGAGGTCCTGGAAAGTCTAAAACAAAAGGCCCAAGAGCTCAAAGAAAATGAGGAATCAAAAAAAGGCTATCAGCAATTGATCAGAACCATCAATTTTGATTTACAGGATGATAACAATTGGGAAAACTTTTCGCGCTATTTTGAAGAAGTCCATAAAGACTTTAACAGCAATGTTAAAACAAAATATCCCCAGGTGACCTCAAATGAACTTCGTTTATTGGCCCTTTTAAAGATGAATTTGTCCTCCAAAGAGATTGCCAATATCTTAAATATTTCGGCCGAAGGAATAAAAAAAGCCCGCTACCGTCTTCGTAAAAAATTGGATATTACAACAGAAGACTCTCTTCAAGATTTAGTGCTAAGCCTTTAGTAAATTTCTGTCAGTTCGAGTGCGCTACCATGAAGTAGCGCGTATCGAGAACTCAGCAAAATCCATATTCCTATACTTTTTTATACGATTTTATATAAAAAATCACTCAAAGTGACGTTTACACTTATTCCGCCGACCCCATTAAAAATAGACGCTCAGAACGCAGTCCACCAATTGTCCCCGAACTAATTTCAAGGTGTCCACCTATTGTCCACCCTAGTTTTTTCATTCCTCAAAACCAGCACTTTAGGTTTGTGGTGTCATTGGAAATCTATATGAAATCCTGACAATCAGTTTTGTGGTCTTGCTCGGCTAAGGGCTGCAGACCGTTACCGAGTGAGTCGCACAAAGCAGACAATCAAGTTTAACCCACAAAACAAAAAGTAATGAAGACAAATTTTAAATTAGCCAGTAGATTCTTAGTGGTATTGGTATTTATCATAGCCATATCCTGTAGTAAAGATGAGACAACCAACCCACCTGAAGTTGCAGATACCGATCAAGACGGTGTTATTGACTCAAACGATGATTGCCCCAACGAGGCCGGACCCTCAAGTAACAATGGTTGCCCTGTAGAACCCCTTTCCATTGCACAAGTAGTAGCCTTGGGCGAAAATTTTGAAGATGTGCCCCAAACACCACAAGAGACAACTTTAAGCGAAGAAGAGCCTTTCGATGATGATTTTTATAGAGAAGACGAAGGTGAAGAACCCTCCACCGAACGTTTTATATGTACTAAAAGAACTGTAAGTATTGAAGACGGCAGTGACGATTTTTTTCTTTTCGACCCAAATTCATCGGTCATTTACCCCGGTAACCTAATCCAAGGAAAAACCATAGATGATGCCACTCCGGAATCCATTCCTTTACTCAGGGGCGGTGGCGTTATCTCTTATAATGTTATTGATGGCAATCTAAATGCCAGCCAACCCGTAGAAACCATTTCTTTAAGTGCGGTGCGTACTGCCCAAAATGCCATTATTGCCGGAGCTACCGGAGCGGTACCGGCCAGTTTTAACTTGAGTGTGGAATCTGTACAATCCAGAAGGGAACTAGCTTTAAAATTAGGGGTCAAATTTGAGACCTTTAACGCTAAATTATCTGGTCAGTTTGACCTGAATACCTCTAATCAATCCAACTACGTTGTGGTAAAACTTACCCAACGTTTTTACACCATGGATGTAGATGAACCCACCAGTTCGGAAGCCTTTTTCGACCCAAGTGTCACAGCAGAAGAACTAGCGCAATATATACAACCCGATAATCCTGCGGCCTATATTTCATCGGTTACTTATGGCAGAGTGTTTTATATGCTTTTTGAATCTACCTCATCTACTACTGAGATGATGAGCAAGCTAGATTTAGGCTATAGTACCCTAGGCAGTAGCGCTTCCGGCAGTGTTGACTATAGTGCCTTCAACAGCCTACAAGAATTAAAACTACAGGTCATTGCCTATGGGGGCAATGCAGAAGAAACATTGGAAGCAGTAGGGAATTTTACAACTAACCAAAGTATTGGGGATTTTGTGGCCAACTTAGGTAAAAGCGGTGATATAGAAACTGGGCTCCCTTTATCGTATGTTTTAAAAAGTGTAAAAAGACGTTCAGATATTGTGGGCACCAATCTCTCTACAGAGTTTGATGTGGTCGATTGTGAACTAAAAGGTGTTGTGCCGCCCCTTCTATATGCGGACCTTGATGGTCTTTTTGAAGACGGTATTGGAGCAATGTTGAATATTTCAGAATCCCATGTTTTAATCTTTAATAAAGCTGGTGACACTTACGCATGGTTTAATGGCGAGTTACCTGGAGTCTATAAATCCGGCACAGGTGAGGATGCGCAACCGATATTCTTTGCGGTAAATGAAAACAATTCGGAATTGCCTTTGGGTCCTTTAGGAAATGTACCCGTGGGAACTGTAGGTGCTGCGGTGGATTTTTCGCCAAACGTAGTCTATATCTATAACAATACAGGTAACCTTTGTAATATAGCAACGGTAAACCCGGCAAACATTCCCAACACCACTTTGCCAAGTGAAGTAGTTGTTACTTATTCTGTAAATAATGGTGCGGGCCCAGGAGAGGACCCAACGATTTTCAATGTTTTTGATATATTCAGCAGCAATAGTAGTGGCTCTTTTTTATTGAACAACGGAATTGGCGCCGCCGTGGGCGTTGGCTACCCTAATATGGCATTTTTTGACCGTGGAGGAACGCAATATCAAAGATATGATTCAGATAATGGTGGGCAATTTAGAGGCCTTACAGACTCTACAGAATGGTTTTTTGGAGCAACAACCAATGTTGGGGGCATATTATTCGAAAATGTAGGCGCCGCAACAACATTTACCAATGGTAACTCTACAAAATTCCTATTTGTAAATGAAGACAGCTCAGAAATCATGGAATGGATATCAGGTGACCTCATCTTTAGTGGCCCATGGGTCATCAATTAAGTTGAATTTGAGTTCGTTCAAAAACAAAAGCCTCGGGAACCACTCCGAGGCTTTTAAAATAAAATCAAAACCAACCTAAACACATGAATTAACTAATTCATATTTTTTAAAAGATAAAAAACCTTTTCATAACAATTTGTACTTAAAACAACCGACAAAATAAAAACCCTACCTTTTTTTTCATTTATTTTGAAAAAAATCTCTCTTTGAAACAAATTATATTTCAACAACTTAAAAATGAGTTAATTACAGCTGGCAACAAAAAAGGACATCCCTTCCGTTTTTTTTCTTTGGCCTCTATGGACAATCATAACAATCTGCAACAACGCACTGTTGTCTTACGCAAGGTCAGTGATGAGTTAGAGCTTTATTTTTATACGGACAAACGTTCTAATAAGGTCGCTCAATTAACTGCGAATCAAAAAACTTCAACGCTCTTTTACCACCCAGAAAAATTATTACAGCTTCAAATACAAGGAATTTCTAGTCTTTTAAGGGATGAAAAGCAAGTACAACAATTGTGGAGTGAAATTCCATTGAATTCAAGAAAAGATTATGCTACAAAACGTAGCCCTGGAAGTACCATAGCTAACCATGAAGAGATTGATTATTTAATAGAAGAAAACAATTTTTGCGTTATCAAAATTGTTCCCAAAGTGATTGAATACTTGAGATTGGGTAATCCTAACCATGTTAGAATTAAATATACAAAAGACAACAATAAATGGAAAGGCCAGTTTTTAGTGCCTTAGAACTAAAAATTCATTGACCAGAGGATTTAAAGCTTGCGTTAATGATGACACTAAAGATTCACCAAATTCTAAATACAATTCAGAAAAGTTGAGCTGTCGTTCTTGTAGGGATTGGTTTGGAAAAAGTTCATTTTGAATTTCAGTTATTCGACGTACCTGATCTTTTAATTTTCGCTTTTGAGCTTTCAACAAGCGTTTTTCTAAAGCGTCAAGACCATTTTTTTGTTTAATCTCTTGCGCTTTCACTGCCCCTAAAAATGATTCATCAGTCTGTTCTGCTAAATCATATAGTGTCTTGAACTGCTCTTCTAGATGAGTCTTTTGACGTGAAAAATCAATATCGATATTTGATATTTTTCGAATCTTTTTATTGATTAAAGAAGTCTGTTTTAAAAAAAGGTCATCAAGCCGTAAATCCATTTTTTCAACTTTAGCAGCTAGTTTTTTAGAAATAACCAATGCAGAGTTACGCAATAAAAGCATCGGAAAAGTTACGTTCAACGTTTCAAAATAACTTTTAAGTTCGAGCCAATAGGCTAACTCTCCTCCCCCTCCAATATAACAAAGGTTAGGCAATATGACTTCTTGATAAAGCGGTCTCGCAATGACATTTGGGGAAAATCGTTCAGGATGGATCTCTAATTCTTTTTCTAATTGCGTCTTGGAAAATTGAAGATCAGTTTCATTTACTAAATAAGCCCCATTTTCCTCAATAATTCGCTCTCGAAGACCATCCTTTAGGTAGAAATAATTAATCTCCCTAGGGTTAACTTGAATCTTATAATCTTCTGAAATTGATTGTAATGCTATATTAGATTCAGAAACTTTTTGAAAAGGAACCTTCTCAAAGATATCTTTCTTCGCAAACGGAATTAAAAGACGCTTTAATGTCGCGTCATCGCCATCTACAATAACCAATCCGCGAGCTCCAAAAAGTTCATTTGCTAAATATCTAGTAGCATCCGTCAAATTTGAATGTTCTAAGTATGCTTTTTGAAAAAGTTTTTTTAGAGATTTAGCAGTGTTAGTGGTACCTAATTGAGCCGAAAAAACTTCAAAAACAGCTGACAATCCTTTGGTATCCATTCTTCCGACAGCCCCTTTGACATCTGCGTTCCATTGAATCTTTCTACCATTAAAATTAAAATAGTTGATTTCATCAAAATCATGATCCTCCGTCGCCATCCAATAAACTGGAACAAATTCATAATCTGGATGTTTGGTCTTAAGCCTTTCGGTTAAGTTAATTGTAGAAATTATTTTATATAAAAAATAAAGAGGGCCGGTAAATAGGTTTAGTTGATGCCCAGTAACGATACTAAAGGTGTTGGGATGCTTTAAATTTTCAATATTCTGATGGGTAAGCTCAGACTTCTCAAAATTGCCATATTGCGCTTGTAAAGCATTTGCCAAAATCGCTCGTTTATCGGAATCAAAGTTTTCACTTTTCTCTATTAACTGAGCTTCAAAGTTTTCAATGTGCGGAAAGCGGTTAAAAAATGGTTTGAGGGTCTCTTTTTCATCTAAATAGTCACATATAAGATTAGAAAAATATCCGGTTTCCCTGAAAGGTATACAGTCTGTTTGCATTTAAAAATAAAAATGTGCCTAAAGATAAGCTACTTCATGATTTCACTTCCTAAAAATTCGTTAATTACATAAACCCAGATTTTATTATTAGCTTTGATTTTGCGCTCAAACCAGACATTTATGACCAAGTTTTTACTCTCCGTTTTTCTAATATCGGTTACTTTTTTAACTGCTCAAAACTTAAAATCGCCCTCTGAATTTCTTTGGTATGAATTAGGTACCCAATTCACAAGGCATCATGAGGTAGTTGATTACTATGAATACCTTGCTGAAATGGACATGGCTAGGGTAAAGCTTATAGAATATGGTCAAACCAATGAAAGAAGGCCACTATTATTGGCCTTTGTTTCTACAGCAGAAAACATTCAAAATTTAGATACTATTCGTGAAGAACATTTGAAGTCCACAAAAGGTGAAAGCGATGCAAATAAATCTATTGTTTGGCTAAGCTATAATGTTCATGGTAATGAAAGTGTGAGTACAGAAGCTTCAATGAAGACTATATATGATTTGCTTACCAGTAAAAGTTCGTATTTAGAGAACACAGTTGTAATCATTGATCCCTGCGTAAACCCAGATGGTCGCGATAGGTATATCAACTGGTATAACCAAAATAAGAACACTCCTTTTCAAATAGACCCCAATAGCAAGGAACATCATGAAGGATGGTTAAGTGGTCGTAGCAATCATTATATGTTCGATTTAAATCGTGATTGGGCATGGTTGACACAAGTTGAAAGCCAGCAGAGACTTAAAGTATACAATAAATGGTTGCCCCATGTACATGTAGATTTTCATGAACAGGGTGTAAACGACCCTTATTATTTTGCTCCTGCGGCAGAGCCTTATCATGAGGTCATAACCAATTTTCAGCGAGATTTTCAAAAAACCATCGGTAAAAATCATGCTAAGTACTTCGATGCCAACGGATGGTTTTACTTTACCAAAGAACGGTTCGATTTGTTTTATCCTAGCTACGGGGATACGTACCCTACTTATAATGGAGGTATTGGAATGACTTATGAACAAGGAGGTAGCGGTCGGGCTGGCCTTGGGGTGATTATCGGAAACGGCGACACCCTAACCCTTAGTGATAGAATTGCCCACCACCATACCACTGGACTATCTACAATAGAAGTTGCCAGTAAAAATGTTGACAAATTGAATATGGAATTCAAAAAATTCTATCGGACCAAAAACTTTAGGTATAAGAGCTATGTTTTAAATGGAAATGCAGATAACATCAAAGCACTTGAAGAATTGCTCGGTAAGCATGAAATTGTATTTGGTCGGGCAACAAATGGCACTGTAAAGGGATATCACTACCAATCTGGTACAACAAGTAGTTTAAAAACTGATGAAAAAACCCTAGTAGTTTCAACTAATCAGCCTAAGGGCACCATGGTAAAGGTTTTATTTGAACCCAATGCCAAACTTAGTGATTCATTGACCTATGACATTACTGCATGGTCCCTACCCTATGCATATGGCTTAGATGCAATGGCTACCTCAACAATAGTAAATACTGCTCAAACCGCTATAACAGCTAACAATTATAAATTAAATCCTTCTTACGCATTTGTAACGGATTGGGACAGTATGACTGATGCCAAGTTTTTATCCGATTTATTAAAAAATGATATTCAGGTTAGAACCAGTTATTCTCCTTTTGCATTAGAAGGTAAAAACTATCAAAGAGGTAGTTTAATTATTACCAAATCAGATAATGAAGAGCATAAAGATTTTTTGAACACTCTTAGTACCATTTCTAAAAAACACTCGAAGGATTTATCTTCGGTTAGTAGTGGTTTTGTTGATTCTGGCAAAGATTTCGGTTCCTCATATGTTCAAATGATTAAAAAACCAAAAGTTGCCATTCTTTCTGGTGGTCCAACCTCAACCTTACGATTTGGGGAAGTTTGGCACTTTTTTGAAAAACAGCTACAGTACCCTCTGACCGTTATCGATGAAAAATATGCAAATAGGATTGATATGGATGAATATGATGTACTGATATTACCAGGAGGTAGCTATTCTAGCTATTTTGATGAAGATAAATTGAAAAACTTAAAAGAGTGGGTTCAAAATGGAGGGAAATTAATTGCTATGGGCGGAGCCATAGATGGAATAGATGGTGAAAACGGCTTCGGTATTGAGAAAAAAGAGAATAAAAAAGAGACCTCTGAAACTTCACTAATGCCTTATGAAAATGCGCAACGAGAACGTATGAAGAATGCTATTACAGGAGCAATTTTCAAAGTGAAAATTGACAATACACATCCATTAGCTTATGGTTATGATTCGCAATACTTTACCTTAAAATTAGGAAATGAAGCTTTTAAATATCTTGATAATGGCAATGTTGCTTATTTAGAGAGCAATTCTAAACCAATTGCTGGTTTTGCAGGAAGTGAAGCACAAAAGAATATTCAAAAATCGTTGGTATTTGGAGCTGAAGGTTTTGGAAGAGGTCAAGTTATTTATATGGTTGACAACCCTCTTTTTCGAGGATTTTGGGAAAATGGAAAACTCTTTTTTGCCAACGCGCTATTTATGGTGAATTAAATAACTAAGTTAATGCTTAACGCAGTACACCATATCGCAATAATTTGTTCAGATTATGAAAAATCTAAAACATTTTACACCACCATCTTGGGTTTAGAAATTTTAAGAGAAACCTATAGAGAAAGTCGGGATTCTTATAAATTAGATTTAGCATTAAATGGAGAATATGTAATTGAGCTTTTCTCTTTTCCTAATCCTCCAAAAAGAACATCAAGACCCGAAGGTTGTGGACTTAGACACTTAGCTTTTAAAGTCGGGGATATCAAAAAGGTAATAAGGAAGCTTAATACCAATAACGTGACCACAGAACCAATTCGTATTGACGAATTTACGAATAAAAAATTCACATTTTTTAGCGACCCAGATGATTTGCCTTTAGAGATATATGAAATATAGCTTATTCTAGCCTCATTTCTCTATTTTTTAACATAGAAATACCGCTATTTCATTTAACTTTAAATTAATTTTTAGATATCATGATATTATCAACTAAAAGAAATTTTATTTCAATATTATCTGTTTTTATCCTTTTTGTAACATGTTTAAGCTTTTCAAATGCTTTTGCATTTCAAGAACTACAAAACGATTTTAAACAATACAAAGGAAAAATCGTCGAAAAAAACTCTAATAAAGAAATGGTATTTGCCACGATTTCGCTCGAAGGCACGAACATTTCTACCGTTTCAAATACTGAGGGAGAATTTTTACTTAAAGTACCATTATCAATAAAAGAAGGTATTGTTTCTTTCTCTTTTTTAGGGCATACCACAAAAAAAATTCCCTTAAATGAGCTCGACAAAAAAAACAATAAAATTGAGCTGGAAATTTCTATTACTAAATTGGCAGAAGTAAATATCAACGCACCAAAAGATGCAGAAGCATTAATTCGTGAAGTATTGAGCAAAAGAGGTGAAAATTATTTTAATGACCCTACCTTAATGACAGCTTTTTACCGTGAGACCATTAAAAAGCGAAGACGTAATGTATCACTTTCCGAGGCTGTTGTAAACATACACAAATCCTCCTATGCATCAAGTAAAAAAGATGCTGTCCAACTTTATAAAGCACGAAAAAGTACTGACTATAGTAAATTGGATACAGTTGCCCTAAAACTTCAAGGCGGGCCTTTTAACACTTTATATATAGATATTATGAAATATCCTGAATACATCTTTAAAGAAGGTTCTGTAGATCAATATAGTTTTAGTTTTGACAGGTCAACACTAATCAATGACCGCCAGATTTATGTTATTGATTTTAAACAATTAAAGAGTATTCGTGAGCCATTATATGAGGGTAAACTTTATATTGATGTGGAAAACAAAACCTTGACCAGCGCCGTTTATAAGCTGAACATTACTAATCGTGGGCTCGCTTCACGCCTATTTGTTCGTAAAAAGCCAGCAAAAGTTGATGTTTGGCCAACAGAAGTGGCATATAGAGTTGATTACAGAAATAAAAATGGGAAATGGTATTACGGCTATAGTAATGTACTTTTAGAATTCAAAGTGGACTGGGATGATAAATTATTTAACTCGGTTTATAGCATGACTGCCGAGATGGCTATTACTGATTGGAAAAAGAATGATGAAGGAATTAATTTAAAAGCCAAAGAGAAAATTAAAAAGTCAATAATTTTAAGCGATGAAGCAATTGGATTTTCTGATCCAGATTTTTGGGGGGAATATAACATTATAGAGCCTGAAAAGTCCATTGAATCTGCTATTAGAAAGATTCAGCGCCAACTTAAGCGCGGAAAAAATATACAAGGTGCGGCAGCGCGATAAATAAATTAAAAGAAAAATCCCCTTTCGGGGATTTTTTTATGTCTTGTATTCTAAAATGGTCTTTCGAATAATTGCCAAACAATCCAGTAATTGTTCTTTTGTCATGACCAATGGCGGTGCGAAACGAATAATATTCCCATGGGTAGGTTTTGCCAGTAATCCATTTTCTTTTAAAGCAACACAAATATTCCAGGCTGTTGAACTGTCTTCTGTATCATTAATGACGATGGCGTTTAAAAGACCTTTTCCCCGAACTAAACGAACCAAAGGACTTTCTTCAATTAGTTTTTGCATTTCGCTTCTAAACAATTCTCCTAATTGATATGCATTCTCTGCAAGCTCTTCATCCTTCACAACTTCCAATGCTGCCATGGCAACGGCACATGCTAATGGATTGCCTCCAAAAGTGGAACCGTGATTACCAGGTCGAATGACTTCCATGACATCATCATTTGCTAAAACGGCAGAAACTGGAAAAACACCGCCTGAAATTGCTTTTCCTAAAATCAATACATCAGGTTTTACATCTGGCTTACTGGAGCAATTTTTATCGGGACAAGAACAATTACCACAAGTTGCCAATAGGCGTCCAGTTCTGGCAATACCAGTTTGCACTTCATCAGCTATAAAAAGTACATTCTTTGATTTACATAAATCAAATGCTTCTTTTATATAATTTTCATCAGGAACGTAAACCCCTGCTTCGCCTTGAATGGGCTCTACCATAAACGCAGCTACGTTCTCATCCTTCAAAGCCTCTGTTAGTGCATTGATATCGTTATACCTGATTGAAATCATACCCGGTGTGAAAGGACCAAAATTCTCTGTGGCAATAGGATCATTCGATGCCGAAATAATTGAAATAGTACGACCATGAAAATTATTTTGACATACAATAATTTTAGCCTGATTCGTAGGAATCCCTTTCTTTTCATATCCCCATTTTCGAGCCAATTTCAAAGCGGTTTCTACGGCTTCGGCACCAGTGTTCATTGGCAGTAATTTATCAAAACCAAAGAATTCAGTGGCGTACTTCTCGTACTTCCCCAGCATATCATTATAAAACGCACGTGAAGTCAAGGTCAGGTTTTCAGCTTGATTTTTCAGTGCATCGATAATTTTTGGGTGACAATGCCCCTGGTTTACCGCAGAATAGGCCGAAAGAAAATCATAATATTTTTTTCCTTCAACATCCCATACGTAAACACCTTCTCCTTTACTGAGCACCACAGGTAAAGGGTGGTAATTTTGTGCTCCGTACTTGTTTTCTAAATCTATCGCTTCATGCGACATTAATCGTTCTAAAACAGCCATTTTAAACAGTTTTTAAAATTTATAAAATAACCATTCCTGCAATACCTTTATCCTTTCGAAGTCTCGAAAATTCAGCGTGGGAGAGAAATCATCCCTAGTAGAGCTGCTAAATTAATAATTATTTATAAATACTTAATCGTTAATTAGTGCTTGTCACTTTATTTATTGTTCAAAACGGAAACCTGTAACTCTAAACGTTTTAATTCTCTTAGAATGTCATTTTTATCCATCTGCATCCATACATATAGCTTTAACATTCCCATAAAAATCATACATAAAAATCCTCCGCTGGCCCATTTTATAAGTTCGTTAGTTTCAGTGGTATTAAAAAATGATATGATACAATAAATAAACAGGCCAAAAAAAACAAGGTGAACTATGTTCATTATAATAGCCAACCAACCCAGTTTTCCTCGATATACTTCGCCAATTTTTCCTAAAAGGTTTTGCTCCTTTAAATCATCATAATACTTAGCTTCCTCTTTTGAAAGTGCTTCTTTTATTAAATCATCTATTTTTTCTAAATCTTTACTCATAATTCTATTTTTTTAATATTAATTTCATCTTTTCACGTGCTCTGAAAAGACGGGTCTTTACTGTGCTTATGCTTACATTGGTTATTGCACTTATCTCTTTTAAACTATATTCTTCCAAATAAAACAGTTTAAGTACTATTCGCTGGTCTACTGGTAGCTCGGTAATAGCATTTAACGCTAATCGAATTTGTTGGTCACGAGTATCAACCGTATTTAAACCAATTGTTTTGTCCACCCAATACTCTTCATTGAATTCTCTAAAAACCTTTTTCTCTCTTTTTATATCATCTAGGGCTTTTCGACTAGCAATAGTCATGACCCAACTACCAAAACGGTTGGCATCCCTTAATGAATGAATTTTAGTGATTACGGTGCGCCATGTCTCTTGAGTTACATCTTTTGCTGATTCCCAGTCATTGTTATATCTATAAGCCTGTACACATATTTTTTTATTCCAACGCTTGAACAAAAGCGCCAAGGCTTTCTTGTCACCTGTTTGATAAGAAATCACCAGTAATGCATCTAATGTTTTATTCGGATTCCCCATAGTTTACATAATATAGACCATCTAAAGTCAAAAAGGTTCCCGGTTCAAAAAAATTCCCTATTGTTTTAAGAATAAAATAGATTAAAAACTACCTATTTTTGCCGGATGCGAAGAAAGAACAATAGACAAGTATTTGAGCAATTAGAAGTTACAGATGCGGGGGCCAAAGGAAAAACAATTGCCAAAGCCCCAGACGGTAGAGTGATATTTCTTTCAAATGCTGTACCAGGCGATATTGTTGATATTCAGACGACAAAAAAACGAAAAGCCTATTTTGAAGGCACTGCAACTAAATTTCATCAACTATCCGACAAACGAACTGAACCGTTGTGTGAACATTTTGGGGTATGTGGAGGCTGCAAATGGCAACATATGGCCTACGAACACCAACTCTATTATAAGCAGAGAGAGGTAGAAAATAATCTTTTGCGCATTGGACAAATTGAATTGCCTGTACCCTTACCCATATTAGGTTCTAAAAAACACTATTTCTATCGCAATAAAATGGAGTTTTCATTTTCAGACAGTCGTTGGCTGACCTTAGATGAAATTAATTCAGATGAACAAATAATAGATAAAAATGCTCTTGGATTTCATATCCCTGGGATGTGGGACAAGATCTTAGATGTAAAAAAGTGTCATTTGCAACAAGATCCTTCCAATGCTATTAGAATAGCGGTTAAGTCATTCGCGGAAAAAAACAACATGCAATTCTTTAACCCTAGAAAGCAAGAGGGATTGCTCCGCACTATGATGATTAGAACAACATCGATTGGTGAAATTATGGTAGTGGTTCAATTTTATCAAGACCATAAAGAAAAAAGGGAACTTTTGCTAAACCATTTAAATGTGGTTTTTCCAGAAATTACCTCCTTGCAATATCTTATTAACAAAAAGCAAAACGATACCTTTTATGATCGGGAAATCATCTGCTTTACCGGAAGAGATCACATTTTTGAAGAAATGGAAGGACTACAATTCAAAATCAATGCAAAGTCATTCTATCAAACTAATTCTGAACAGGCATACGCACTTTATAAGATTACCAGAGACTTTGCAAATTTGAAGGGCACTGAATTGGTATATGATTTATATACAGGCACCGGCACCATTGCACAATTTATAGCTAAAAAAGCAAAAAAGGTAATTGGTATTGAGTCCGTACCCGAAGCTATTAATGATGCCAAAGAAAATGCAGAACGTAATGGTATTAAAAATGTGCAGTTTTTTGTGGGAGATATGAAAACTGTTTTTGACGACACTTTCATTAACGAAAATGGAAAACCAGATGTAATCATAACAGATCCACCTAGAGATGGAATGCATAAATTAGTTGTTGAACAATTGTTAAAAGTTGCGCCAAAACAAATCGTTTATGTAAGTTGCAATAGCGCAACTCAAGCGAGAGACCTTGCATTTATGAATGATGCTTACGTAGTTACCAAAACTCAAGCTGTGGATATGTTTCCACAAACTCATCATGTTGAAAATATCGTACTTTTAACCAGGCGGTTATGACATTAAAAAGAACAATGAAAAGAATTTTTCCAGTTTTATTGATAGCCGTCATTGTCTCTTATTTTTCGTCTTGTGAGAAAGATGATATTTGTGTCGAGGGTGACACTCCTTTTCTTGTAATTGGTTTTTATGACGCTGCCTCTGAGGAAGAGGAAGATGTATTTAAATCAGTCCCTTCGCTTAGAATAAGGGCTATTGACAATGATAGTATTTATAGTAAAACTACCGCACCTGTTTTCACAGACCGATCTACGGTTTCAGATTCTGTTCTTGTTCCACTGCGTATTGATGCGTCAACCACAACTTTTGAATTTATTATAAATTCAGATGATAACGATGAAGACATAGAAACTGGAACAATCGATTCGTTAACTTTTAGCTATTCGGTAGATAGTGAATATATATCTAGAGCTTGCGGATTTATTCCAAATTTTAATGCTTTAGATACCACTAGACAAGTCTATACAACAGATTGGATAAAAAGGATTTCTATAGTCAATGAAAATGTTGAACGATCAAATACTATTCATGTCAAGATATTTCATTAATATTTTTTCTTTGCTCATATTGACTTTTGGTTTTTCTCAAGAAGACGATTCTGCAGATTCACAAACCATTGACTCAATTAAATACCAACAAAAGTATGGTCTAAGAGTGGGTATTGACTTGAGTAGGCCAACACTTTCTTTTCTTATTGATGGTTATACTGGCTTTGAAATAGTTGGTGATTATAGATTGACGGAGGACCTATATATAGCAGTAGAATTAGGCAATGAAGAGAAAACACAAGATGAAGATGTAGAACAATCTGTACTTTATGAATACACAACATCTGGTAGTTATATAAAATTAGGTGTAGACAAAAACACCTACCAAAACTGGTTTGGCATGAGCAATCAGATTACCATAGGCGGCCGATATGCTTTTAGCAGTTTTAGTCAGAACTTGAACAATTTTTCGTACTTCGATAGCAATCGATTTTTTAGTCCAGATGGTTTTGTTTTGGGAAGTGACGAATCTATAGAATTTGAAAATCTAAACGCCTCATGGTTAGAGTTTGTACTTGGATTAAAAGCTGAAGTAGTTTCAAATATTTATGTGGGCATGAGTGTTAGATTGGCACATCTATTAGGTAATAATGAACCCGATAATTTTCGAAATCTTTGGATACCAGGGTTTAATAAAGTTACTGATGAAAGTAAATGGGGTGTAGGATTCAACTATTCTTTGTCTTACTTTTTACCTTTATATAAAAAGGCAAAGAAAAAACAAAAAAAACCAAATGAAGAAACAGAATAAAGAAGGTTTTAGCTTCTTTCCTTATTCATATATTTTCCTTTTTTACTGCCCTCATAAAGCTCATACATCACTAATCTAGATTCTAGCTTGCCATTGAACACTTTTATCTTTCTTGAAGGTCTTAAGCCAACATGTTTTAAGGCTTCCAAATTAGAAGTAATGAACCAGGCATTCGTCCCTGCATAATCTCTTTTAAGCGAATCACCAATTTTACTATAGAACTCGTCAACATTAATATTTAAACGTTCACCGTATGGTGGATTAAAAACAATATGTAACTTACTTTCAATTGGTTTTAAAGTTTTAAAGAAGTCTTTTCTCTCTATAGATATATATTCCGAAAGATTTGCATTTTTTATATTTTCCTGTGCCTTTCGGACAGCAGAAGGAGCTTTGTCAAAACCAATGATTTTATGGCGGAACTCTCGAGTTTGATTCAGCCGAGATTCCATAATTTTTTGGAATAAATCTTCATCAAAACTTTTCCAATTCTGAAATGAAAATGATTTTCTATTAATGTTGGCGGGTACATTACAAGCTATCATTGCTGCCTCTATCAAAAAAGTACCACTTCCACACATCGGGTCTAAAAAATCTGTTCTTCCATCCCAGCCACTCATCAGCAACAAACCAGCTGCCAACACCTCATTTATTGGTGCAATATTAGTTGCAATGCGATAGCCTCTTTGATGTAGGGAAGCACCTGAACTATCTAATGATACCGTACAATTATTATCATAAATATGAATATTGATTTTAACGTCTGGTTCTCTAGTATTTACACTTGGTCTTTGGCGTTCTATGTCACGAAATTTATCGACTAAAGCATCTTTAGCACGTTGCGAAACAAAAAGAGAATTGTTAAACACTTTAGAATTTAGTGTTGTATCAAACGCAAATGACATGGAACTATCAAAAAAATCAGGCCAATCCATATTGTACAACTCTCTATAGAGTTGCTTTTCATTAAAAACTTTAAAGTTCTCTATAGGCTTTAAAACCTTCAATGCTGTGCGTAAAGAAAGATTTGCTTTATACATAAAACCGGTATCGCCTTCAAAAGTTACATTTCTGACTCCTTCACGTACATTACTCGCTCCTAGGTTTCTAAGTTCCTTAGCCAAGATAGGTTCGAACCCATATAAAGTTTTGGCTAACATTTTAAAATTCTGCTCCATATTTCACAAAAGTGTTCTCCAAAAATAGGCTAATTTTACACCTTATACTCAGTAACCAATAAATACCCTATCAATGGTTTACACTCTACCCATTTTAGCAGTGGTAGCAAGTTTTATATTTGTTTTTTTTGCAAAAACTAAAAGTCAAAAAAACATAAAATTGCTATTGGCTTTTAGCGGTGCCTTTCTTCTTGCGCTTAGTTTTTTTGAGTTACTACCAAAAGTTTATACAAATAGTGATTCAAAAACTATTGCTGTTTTTATTCTGGCGGGAATTCTTCTTCAAGTTTTTCTAGAATTCTTTTCAAAAGGCGCTGAACATGGTCACGTACATATTGATCTAAAAGCTAACTCATTTCCTATTGTACTCTTTTTAAGTCTTTCATTACATGCTCTTATTGAGGGTGTTCCTATCTCAGATGACAACAATATTTTATATGGCATTTTGGTACATAAAATACCGGTAGCTATTATTCTATCTATATTTTTAATAAACTCAAGATTAAATATTGGCTTAAGTATTCTCTTTGTTTCCATGTTTGCCCTCATGACCCCATTGGGCAGTTTTTTAAGTGTAAAATCCAGTTTCATTCAGGAATATAGCAATCAAATCACCGCAGTGGCCATAGGGGTATTTTTTCATATATCTACCGTAGTGCTTTTTGAGAGTTCACAAGGCCATAGCTTTAATTTAAGAAAGCTAATAGTAATTGTTCTTGGGATTGTTATTGCCTACTTTTTGTAGATACGAGTAATATGATTTTCAAACAAAGCCTTTTGTTCTAATATTAGAGTATATTTTTCAAACTCTTTTATGGCACTTTTGTCTCTGGTATTGGTAAGAATAAAGCCATCAGGATTATGACATAAAAAAGATTCCAATTCTATGAACTTATCAGTCACTTCAAAAACCCTATTAAAATTAATTGGAAAAGCACTATCAATTCTTTGATAAACTATGATTTTTGATTCTGAGTTAACTATTTTTAATGCCATTGAAACTGGGCTCTTAGCTGTCAGAGTTGGATAGATAATACCAAATAGACAAAGTCCCGTTAAAGTCCAGCTACCTGCAATTGACAGAAATGTCTTTTTTAAATCAGCCTTTCCATAAAAATAAAAGGCAACGATAGTGCCTATCGTGGTTATAACCAATAACAATGAGATAAAACGAACTTCAAAGAATTGATTCTCTAAGGTTAAAGCAATAAAACCAGCTATTGGTATGACCGATGAAATCAATATCAGAGCCGCCAAGCTTATTGTAGTCGACTTTGATTTTGATTTTTTTTTTGACAATCGGTATAAATAATTTCCAATTAAAACTCCAATAAAAGGGTAACAAGGCATTGGGTAATTGGGAAGTTTGGTGCTCGCAATACTAAAGAACAATATTGTTACAGCGGTGGTGGTAAAAGAAAATAAAAGAAAATTGTTCTGGCTTCTAAGCTTCCAAGCATTATCAAATCCTTGAATAATAAAAACCGAAAATGGTAGCATGCCTAAAATAACAAAGAGCGGAGTTATGAAAAACAGTCCACCATGTCCCTCTTTCTCAGAACTAAAACGAGAAATATTATGGTCAAAAAGGAATCCTTTTGTCCATTCGCCATCAGTTGCGCCATGTACTAAATAGTACCAAGGTGTAGCAATTACTAATACTATTGCCAAACCTATAAATGGACGAAACTGAAAAATAGTCTTAAAGGAAAAGTTATTTGAAAAAATTAAAAAAGCTGGAATAATTAATCCTGGTAAAACTAGGGCGATAGGTCCTTTAGTCAATATCCCAAATCCTATAGCAGCATATGCAAACCAAAGCCATTTTTTTGATTTGGATTTGTAAAAATGGAAAAATGAAAATAAAGATGCTGAAATGAAGAATATAAGATAAGGATCCGGTACGGCAAGATGAAACTCTTGAACAAAAAATAAAGATGACAAAAGAATTAAAGTTACTATCCAGGCTTCTTTATTGTCACTGTATTTTCGAACTGATAAAAATGTA
Source organism: Croceitalea rosinachiae (assembly GCF_031846445.1). Taxonomy (NCBI): domain Bacteria; kingdom Pseudomonadati; phylum Bacteroidota; class Flavobacteriia; order Flavobacteriales; family Flavobacteriaceae; genus Croceitalea; species Croceitalea rosinachiae. Next base: position 56,058 of record NZ_JAVRHR010000007.1, read on the forward strand.
ATCAATATCGTCAAGGCACCAAAAAGTCCTGAAAAAAAACGAGCACCAAAAGCATTGATACCAAATACTTTATAGCCAAGTATCATAAAAAAATAGTGCAATGGCGGCTTATCAGTTCGTAGTTGCCCATTAAAGTAGGGAACTATAAAGTCTTTTGAAGCCAACATTTCTCTAGCTGCCTCAGAGTTTCTCGCCTCATCTAGAATATAAATTGGGTACAGCCCAGAAAAAGATAAACATATTAAAATTGAGAATATGAAGACAATCCAAGGACTCTTCCGGTTAATTAATTTCATAGCTAAGTGTAAAATAACAATCAAAACAATTGCCTAAGCGCATTTTGTGTTTCTTTGATAGCACCTCGAAAATCAATTCTGATTTGTTTGGTATGCCACTGTTTTGGATACTTTTTCACTACTAAATAGGCAATTATCGAAGAGAATGTGCCGAATAACATCCCAAAGTATACATCGGCATACCAATGTTGGAAAAGATATATTCTTGAAAAACCAACTGTTAGACCAACACAGAGTAAAACCCAGGATGCAACTCTATTCCTTGCTAGCAAGGCAAAAAAGGAAACGAGAAAGAAAATAGTTGCTGTATGACCTGAGGGAAAAGTATTTACATATCTCATTTTGAGTCCTTCAATCATAACTACAGAATCCAATAAACCATTCATTCTAAAAAATAAATATGGTCTTAATTCTCCAGCAAACAAGCCTTTCTTAAGCAATAAAACAATCACTACTTGTGTAATAAACCCTAATAGAAAAACGGCTAACCATTTCAGTCTAAAAAGTAAAACTAAAAATATGACAAAGGCGACTGTAATTGCATTGCCCAAGGCACTTGACTTAGCAAAAAAAACGTCGAAAAAAGGAGTTCTTGAGGTATTTACTACTACCATCAAGTCAAGTTTAGAGATAAAAAGAAATGGCATGAGTAAAAAGAAGGCAACAAAAAATGGTAGTAATCTATTCTTTATTATTTGCATACGAACAGCTTTGCAAACAAAATTATTTCACCTTTTACAATTTTGTTAAACTTCACTATTATTACTTTATCAAGTAATGATTTTAATATAGTAAACTAAAGTTTAAGTTAACTTCTACATAGTACTATATTAAATTTTTGATAATACTCAATTAGACAGTTCGTTATTAATTAATAACCAATGGGATATGGCCCCACCTAATACAAATAGGTGCCAAATAAAGTGATTATATGGTATCCTTCTTAACGCATAGAAAAGAATCCCAATAGTATAAAATGCTCCCCCGAGTCCTAAGAAAAATAGACCTTGAGATGAAATGTGCTCCATCAAGTAACTTAGATCCAATACTATCAACCAGCCCATGATCCCATATAGTACCAAAGAAAATACTTCAAATTGTCCTGTAAAGAAAAGCTTTAAAATAGTTCCAAAAATAGCTATTCCCCATACTAAATATAGCAGTGGTATTCCATTGGAATCTTCTAATATATATAAGCAAACCGGAGTGTAAGTTCCAGCAATCAGATAATAAATACTAATATGGTCCAAAATCCTTAATTGCTGTTTTTTAAAAGGATTAGTAACAGCATGATATAATGTTGAGGCTGTGAAAAGCAAAATTAGTGATAGGCAATATATGGTTAGACCAAATTTAAAGTGGATTTCAGAACTATTTATAATGAAGTATGCCCCTAAAACCGCCAATATAATTCCTAGTCCATGGGAGTAGGTATTCAGTTTTTCTTCTAATATAATTTGGGGATGTTTAGCATTCAAAATAGACTATTTGTAACGTTTTCCATGTTTAATGACTATATCAACATCTTGAAGCAAGCTGATATACCGCAAGACATCTCCTTTTACAGCAATTATATCAGCATATTTCCCTGGAGTAACAGTTCCAACTTCATCAGCAACTCCCATCCAAAGTGATGGCCAATATGTTGCTCCGCGAATCGCATACATAGGGTCTATTCCAAATTCATTTACCCAAACATCAAGTTCATGCCATGTAGATTGGCTGTGGAACTTCATTGGGATACCGCTATCCGTACCAATCATTAATACTACACCTGCATCCAACAATTGGTTGATTTTGGTTTCCAATGTTGGTTTTCTTGAAGGCATCAATTGAAAGTAAGGTAGTCTATCTGGGTGTTGAACGCTATTTTTAATATCCACAATAACACTATCTGGTAATCCCAGATGCCATGAATCATCGTCAACAAACTCTAAGTTATCTCGATTGTATTCAAAATTATACAATACTTCAACTGTTGGACACCAAAACAAAGGTCCTTGGCTCATATCGGCCGTACGTTCTTTTATGAGGGTCATAACATCATCTGGATATCTGGGAGCAGATGACAGCCCTGTATGTTCAAAACAATCCACACCTACCTCTAACCCTCTTCTAATCTCTTCAGGTCGATGGCTATGTGCAACAACTTTCAAATTATTCTTATGGGCTTCATCTACAACTGCTCTTACTTCATCCATTGTCATTTGGTCATGATCAATCAATTTAATGACATCAACTCCCGCGGTAGCCAACTTTTTCACTTTTCTTCTACCATCCTCAGGGCTATTAACTCCCCATCTCGAGTTTTCCGTTCCAGGATACGGTTTATGCTGAATAAAAGGCCCTGAAACATACAAAGTCGCCCCAGGAATATCCCCGTTGTTAACAGCATCACGTACTGCAATACTTGCCTCCAAAGGAGCACCCAAATCTCTAGCACTAGTTACCCCTGCCATTAAGAGTTGTTGCACAGATGCCGGCATAATTACATCTTTCCAAAGCGGTTGGTATACTTTATCCCAATATCCATAGTTAGAATGACCCACTAGTTTCGTGTGAACATGCATATCCCAAAGGCCAGGTAAAACCGACATTCCTTCTGTAGATATTACTTCTGCATTTTCCGGAATTTCCAGTGTATTAATGGTTCCAACTTCTTTAATTTTATCATCTTCAATAATAATCACACTATTCTTTATGGGTGTTGACCCATAACCATCTATAAGGGTACCACCTACCAATACTTTCGTATTGTTTTGGGCAAATACATAACAACTTAATAACAGGCTTACTACTTGGGCAGCTTTTTTCATGGTCGGTAGTTTAACTTAAAGATAGGTATATCTTTAAAAACTACGGAAA
>NZ_JAVRHR010000008.1:0-21164 GCF_031846445.1 Croceitalea rosinachiae
AAATTTCAATGTAACCGATAACTCAGCTATCAACCCTGATGACTATACGGTGGCGATTATGAACGGAGTTTTAATGTTCCCAGCAAATACAGCCAATGGAGACTCGCAAATCATTACGGTAAACATTATTGATGATGAGCTAAGTGAGATGGCCGAAACCTTGAACATTAATCTTTCCTTTGATGTTCCTCAACCTGCTGGTATCAATATGTTGGATGGTGAAGGCGTAGGTACCATTTTAGATAACGATATTAGTTCAAGCGGCTATGAAGAAGAAGTAACAATCATTTGTGGTGAGGAACTTCCTAATGTACCTGAACTCACCTTTATGGGAGGTTGTGGTGACTATGATGTAGTATTCAATGAGGAAACAGAATTCTCGGATGATACCGATGATTACTTGGTAATCCGCACTTGGGATGTTACAGACTCTTGCGGAAACACAGAATCTTTCCAACAGATAATTTTCGTTATGCAACCGCAACTTGAAGAGGTCTTTATTGATATTTGTGTAGAAGATGACCCCATTGATCTTGTCAATTATTTACCAGAAGGTTTCGACATCAATGGTACGTTTGAAACCGAGCTAGATGATGTGTATTTGAACAACAGTACTTTCGTTCCTTACGGACTAGAAGTCGGTGAATATAAGATCATGTATTCTTCAATAGGTGGAACATGTAAGTACTATGTTGATTTCTATATAACAACAAATGTTGACTGCGTTCCATGTAATCGCGACGAGATAAGTGTTTCTGATGCTGTCACTCCAAATAATGACAACATCAATGATTATTTTGAAATAAAAGGTGTTGAATATTGCGAATGGACTTTCGACATCATGATATTCAATCGTTGGGGCGATAAGGTCTATGAAGGAAAAGACTATCAAAATGATTGGGGCGGTTATGCACCAAGTAGTTCATTTGGCAGTTCTGGTCTTGTACCTTCAGGAACCTATTACTATATCTTAACCATCAATGGTAGCGAAGAACCATTAGAACCAATTAACGGTTATATCTATGTAGGTACCGAATAAAAATGACAGAATTAATTATCCTACGAGTACAATCTTGTAGGATAATTCATTCATCTTAAAAGAAGAACACTTTAGCGAAATACGATTATTAGAACGAATAAAAAAGTTGTTAAACGTCTAAATTACTGATATTTAAAAAGTATTAGTTCCTTTGTTAATGTATTAATAAAACCCCAAACTTTAATACAACAGACAAAAAGAAACTTAACCTATTAAGTTATGAAAGCTATACGAACCACTGCGGTAGTGCTCACCATATTGTTCTCCTCTATACTTGGAGCTCAACAATTACCACAGTTCACCCAATACATGTTCAATACAATTTCTGTTAACCCTGCTTATGCGGGTAGCAGAGAAGCAATGAACCTAACTGCACTGCACAGAAATCAGTGGGCTGGTATTGATGGTAACCCCGTGACCAGTACTTTTTCATTTCATACTCCTCTAAACAATGAGAGAATTGGCTTAGGGCTTTCTTATATAACTGATCAATTAGGTTTTGAAAGCACAAATTATGTTTATGGGGATTTTTCCTATTCAATTCCAGTTTCTTTTGAAGCTAAACTTTCTTTTGGATTAAAGGCAGGATTCACAAATTACAATCTGGATAACCCCGATGTCAATGATCCTTTTTTTAATGCCAATTTTAATAGTTGGAAGCCAAACTTTGGTGCAGGGGTTTATTTAAGTACTAACAGATGGTATGCGGGTATTTCTTCACCAAGAATTTTAAATACCGATCTTAACGAAGGAGAAGAATTTGAAGCGTTGGAAAGAACCAGCTACTACGCCATTGGCGGTTTAGTATTGGATTTATCGTTGGACATCAAGTTTAGACCATCTGTAATTACAAAATTCACCAATGGTGCGCCTGCAACTTATGATGCTACCGCTGGGTTTTTGTTTTATGAAAAGTTTTGGGCTGGAGCATCTTATCGTTTTAATGATGCTTCAAACTTTGGTGCCTATATGGACTATCAGGTATCTAAGGATATTAGAATAGGATATGCTTATGACCTTCCAACAGGCGACTTTAGACCATACACTAGCGGAACTCACGAGATCATCCTCATTTTTGAGCCAAGGCTTACCAAAAAAACGGACTTATACAAATCACCTAGATACTTTTAATTAAAGCACCATGAACATAAAACGTATAACCATATCATTTTTTGCTTCAATACTATTGTGCACTACCTTGAATGCCCAATCTAGCGTGCAAAAAGAAGCTGATAAGTTGTTTAACAAATTTGCTTACGCCAAAGCTATACCTCACTATGAGCAAATGGTTGTAAATAGTTTTAACGAAACCCATGCATTTCAAAGACTTGCGGAATGCTATCTTTTAATGCGTGATTTTGAAAAATCAATTCCTTATTTTAAAAGATTTATCGAAGGTACAGATACTCCGACAAATTATTATTTTAAGTACGCCATGGCATTAAAGAGCTCAGGTGATGAAAAGGCAGCCTTAAAATGGTTAAAAAAGTATAAAAAATACAATAAAAATGATAAGCGTGTCAAAGAATTTCTAAAAGACGGCAACCTTGCATCTGTTGTATTTAACAGTAGGGAACGCTATGATTTAGAACCTGTTCCGTTTAACACGGAATATAGCGAGTTTGGCTCTTTTGTACACGAAGGCAATCTATATTTCAGTGCGAGTAGAAAAAGTCAAAAAAATGATGAATTATATGGCTGGAACAATGAGCCCTGGTTAGATATTTTCTATGTTCCAGAAGGTAATACAATGGCACAACCCAAAAGATTTGGCGATGAAATAAATTCAAAATATCATGAAAGTTCGCTAGTTTTTTCAACGGATTATAAAAATGACACTATAGTTTATTTTACTCGAAACAATTATTTCCAGAAAAAAGAAGGGTTTCATACCATAAAAAAAGAAGATAAACTAATTGAAAACCAAAACAACCTTAAAATTTATAAAGGAGAAAAAATAGACGGTAAATGGAAGGTGACCCGCAACCTTAAGACTAATGCAGACCATTATTCAACTGGGCATCCTTCGGTGAATACAGATAGAACTTTGTTATATTTTTCTTCAGACCGTCCTGGTGGTTATGGAGGAACGGATATTTATTATGCGAAAATTCACCCAAGAGGTGGTATAGGTGAGCCCGTAAATGCCGGGCCTGTAGTAAATACAGCTGGTAATGAAATGTTTCCGTATGTCAACAATGAAGGACAACTTTTCTTCTCTTCAGATGGACACTTAGGGTTTGGACAATTAGATGTTTTCGGTACTGTTGCTGATTCCACTGGACAGATTAAAGATGTAATCAACTTAGGAAAACCACTTAATAGTGAGAAGGATGATTTTGGATATTATGCCCTTGAAAATGGAATTGATGGTTATGTAAGCTCTAACAGAAAAGGGGGTAAAGGTGGAGACGATATTTACAGATTTAGATTTATTCCTTCGCTTAGCGTTCAAGGTGTTGTTACTGATGCCATCAATTTAAAAACATTAGATAGTGTACAAATATCGTTGTTCAACCAAGCAACGGGGGAGTTAATGTCAAAAACTGTTACCGATGCAAATGGGGGGTATCAAATGTTAATTAGTAGAAATGTGAATTATAGAATAGAGGCCGTACGCAAAACACATCCCCATAAGAGTGTTTATTTTAGTACAAGAACCACAGGTCGAGCTACCAAACTTATAAAACAGGATATTGAACTTGAACCAGTTTTAGATGTAAAGGTATTGGCCGGACTCAAAAAGATATATTATGATTTTAACAAGGCAAATATCCGACCAGATGCGGCCATTGAACTTGACAAAGTAGTAAAACTGATGACAGAAACATATCCTGAGATGATCATTAAATTAGAAGCGCATACCGATCCTGTTGGAAGTCATGCCTATAACGATCAATTATCAGAACGAAGAGCAAAATCAGCCTATGAATATTTATTGGCCAATGGTGTATCTCGAAACCATATTCTATCTTATAAGGGTTTTGGCAAAAGAGTGCCCATCAATGAGTGTACAAGCAAACAAGATTGTTCTCCGGAAAAATTAGAACTCAACAGAAGAACAGAATTCCCGGTAGTTCAAATACAAGCTAGAGCTGTTACCCAAAGCAAATAACTAAATTGACCAAAAAAAAGCGCCATTATGGCGCTTTTTTTATGTTATTTAATCAGTACTCTATTTGAAACTACTTCATCTATTGGTATAATCACTTTTCCCTTCTTAGTCTTTAAGGTCATGGTTATATTGTCAATTGCCTCAATCGTTCCTTCTAAATCACCGATACTAATTTGATCTCCGACCATATAATTTTTACGAGTATAAAACATTTTTAAAACATCAGCAAAAACTTCTCTTGAACCTAAGCCAAAGCCAAGGGCAATAGCAAATAAGAATGCTCCTAAAATCATAGTGAAGTTACTCGTAATGATATCAGTATCAATACCGGCCTGGTTTAGGGCAGTAATTGAAACAAAAAAAGTTATCATGTAAAACAGTATACTACTAATAATCTTAGAGCCATTAATACCCATAGAATTAAAAAGTGCTAAAACAGCTTTTTTTACTACAGTCGCTAAATAAAAGCCACCTGCGAATATTAATAAGGCACTAACTAGAGTAGGCAAATAACCCAAAATTGAAATAATTCCTTCTGATATTGCATTAAGACCAATTACTTCAGCAATGACAATTGTAAAAAACAAAATCAAGAGTATTTTTACCGTGGTCAATGTAATTTTAAGTAGATTGATTTTAACTTCTTTATCTCCCAACAATTTTGCCTCAGTTACTTTAGCTGACAGCGCATCTATTTTTGCCGCCTTTAGTACTCTCTTTAAAACAAATAATATGATTTTAAGGAGCACCCATGCAACAATTAAACCCAGAATGCCAATAACTAGTTGAGGCAAAAGTTGGACAACATTTGAAAGCATATCGCTCAAACTATCTAATAATTCTTGTCTGTATTTTTCCATAATCTTAACAGTTCTAACTGGTTATTTTTGTTTGTTAGTTCTCAACATTCCCGCAAAAATAGATGAGTAATTCGCCGTTACAAGTACTGCCATATCTAAGATAAGCTTTGCTATAGCAATATCGTTCATTACTTTTTGCCTCATTTCAGGAGGTACTTCCCTTAAATTTCTGTTCAATTGCTTGAACGGATTATCAAATTCGTTTTCCATCTACTTCAAGTTATTATAGATTTCCAATAGTTTCGATTTAGCTCTTTTTAAGCGCATTTTTACAGCACTCTCACCTATTTCCAACAAATCGCACAATTCTTTAATAGATGTGCCATCTTGATACTTTAATAACAAAATAGATTTATCTTCTGGGCTAACCATATCTAAAGACTTTGCTAATCTACTTGCTTTCATTTCGTAAATACTTTCATCAGGAACCTCTTCTGAAAGTTTGTACTCGGCATTATCCATTGGTATGGATTTATCACTCATTTTTCTTTGCTTATTCCTATTCACATAATTCACGCAAAAATTATAGGTAAACGAATAGAGCCAAGTAGAAAATTTTGATTTTCCTTTAAATGATGCAAGCTTAATGAACAGCATTAAAAAAACATCTTGGGTCAAATCTTCTGCTTCATCTTGTGATTTAGAAAACCCATAGCATTTATTATACACCATTCTAGAATAGCGATCGTATAGTACGCCAAACAACATAGTATCATTCTTGGCTACTATCTTAGTAACCAATTCTTCGTCAGTTAACTGACTATAAGGATTGTCTGCCCCCAATAATTTCTTGTCTTGATTTATAAGAATAAGAAACAGACGCTTTAAAAAAGTCACTTAGTTCTTTTTAGAAATGGCAAACAATATACTTTAAAACAAGGTATATTTGAGAAAAATAAAGTCATGAAATTTGTTAATCTCTTACTTATTCTTTTGACAATAGTTGTTGTAAGCTGTAAAACGGATAAAAAAGAACCTACAGCAATGGAAATTGTTGAACCAACAATTCTTGAAAAAATAGCCAATGCCCATGGTTATGAAGAATGGGAAAAAGTAAATCACATTGAATTCACCTTTAATGTAGATCGTGATTCAACTCATTTTGAACGGTCATGGATTTGGAAACCAAAAACTAATGACATTACAAGAATCTCGGGTACGGATACTTTGGTTTATAACCGTCAATCAATGGATAGTACCGCATTTAAAACCAATGCAGGCTTTGTAAACGATCGATACTGGTTGCTAGCTCCTTTTAATCTTATTTGGGATGCCGCTAATTTTGAACATACTTTAATCGAAAATGATACGGCGCCAATCAGTAAAAAACCTTTACAGAAACTTACCATTATTTATGGTAATGAAGGTGGATACACCCCTGGCGATGCTTACGACTTTTATTTTGATGATGATTATATAATTAAAGAATGGGTTTTTAGAAAGGCAAATCAAATGGAACCTTCAATGATTACTACTTGGGAAAACCATAAAGATTATAATGGCATCATAATTGCTGCAGATCATAAAAAAGATGAAGAAATTTTCAATCTTTTTTTTGACGATATAGTAATCCAATCTGACCAATAATCTTGAGAAAAATAGTATTTCTTTTAGCACTATCATTTCATATAACAAATGCACAAAACCAAAAACTGGGTGTTGTTTTAGATTTCGATAATAAGAATCCAGTCGAATTTGTTGATGTTTACAACTCCAAAGACAATACAATAACCAATGAAAATGGTAAGTATTTCTTGCTGTCAACTAACGATTCTATTTCGTTTTATAAACTGGGGTATGAAGAAATTAAAACAACCTTTGACAAGGCTCAAGATACCATATACCTTGTGGCGAAACCGTTCGAATTAGCCGAGATTGTTGTTTCCAATGAAGATTCACTTTTTGATATGGTCAAAAAGCAAATTGCCGAAAACTACCCCATAGAAGAGTTCAATGAAAAATTCTTTATCAGATCTTTATTGCGGTATGATGGAAAGATTACTAGAATACAAGACATTCAAGGAAACCTTAAAAGAAAAACTCTTTTGTATGCAAAAGGTATGGAGCTTAAAAAAAAGGATTTTGTCTTTGAAGTTCAAAACATGAGAAAAATAGGTTTAAAAGATGTTACTGAAAATGACACTAACATTTATTTTAAATTTAGGTCTCTAAAACAAATTCTATCAGAGACAGTACAAATTAGCTTAGTAAGGGAGAATTTTGAAATAGAAGAAAAGTACTTTGATGAAAAAAACAAAGTCCGAATTGAGTTTAATTACATCGGAGAAAATATAAAAGACAATATAGAAGGTTACTATATTATCGATCTGGAGGACAATGCTATATTAGAGTTTTATCTTATAAGAAAACCAAAATCAGATTTTGTTCAAAAGAAGGACATCAAATTTAGAGTGACTTTATATGAAAAGAAAGTCATTTTTAAAAAAGATTCTAGCTCGGGTAAGTATGTTATAAAAAACGGAAAACTTAAAACAACAATAGAGGTTAAAAATAATGCAGATACTTTTCAAACCTTCTTCGAGTCTGAAGATGTTTTAAAGTCCTATGGGCATTTCGCATCTATTAAGGTGAGGAAAAATGTAAATGAAAACAAAGATGTCTTCAAACTAGATTTTCCATACAACGAATACTTTTGGAACACACAAAACCAACTTTTACTTACTAATGAAATGTTAGTTTTTATCAAAAGTATGGGAGATAAAAATAAAGAGTTTGATATCAAATCAAATCTTAAGTAATTTTCTTTTTACTTAAAACCATAGTTAATAAAAGTACCAGAACAGCACTGGTCAACAATGCCCAAAAACTACTTTTTAAAGTAAAACCTTCTGCTAAAAAACCTAATATCACTGGCCCTAACAGGAATCCTGAATATCCCGTTCCAGCTATAAACGCTACTCCTTGAGATGATTCCACCCCTTTCACATTACCCCCAATTCTGAAAAGTTCGGGTACCATAACCGAAAAACCAAGTCCGTTTAAAGCAAAGCCAATAATGGCCAAAACCGTATGCCCAGAAAGTACTAAAAAATAGCCATCAATAGCTATAAAGGCTCCTAATGCCACCAACTTTACAGAACCTAGACGCTGACTGATGCTATCGCCTAAAAAGCGTCCAAAGGTCATCATAGCCGAAAAGGCAAGAAAACCGCTACCTATTAAATTCTCAGGTGCTAAAGTAATTTCTTTTAAGTATAAGGTACTCCAATCTATGATTCCGCCCTCACTACCCATGCTTACGAAACCGATAATACCTAATACCAACAAAGGTTTAAATAACTTTAAACTAAAGGGTTCTTTTTCAACAGGAGCTGCTTTAATTTGATAATACCTTCTTTTTAATATTATATTAATTAAAAGAACAAGTAATACCGTAATTAACATATGAAAAAAAGGATTTCCTATTACAGGAATCAAAAAACTTCCTAATCCGACCAATACACCACCAAGGCTAAAAAACCCATGCGCTGCAGACATAAAATTCTGTTTGTCTTCTTTTTCAATTTCAGTCACCAAAGTATTCATTGCAATATCAGTAAGTCCGTTAGATGCACCAAATAGAAATAGAGAAAGACAAAGCATATAATAGTTAGGTGCAATCAAGGGAAAAAGTGCCATTACGCTATTCAAGACAACACCATACCAGGTTGCTTTTCCGACTCCGAGTTTATTGATAATTTTCGAGGCCATTGGAAAAATAGTAAAGACGCCTAAAGACAAAAAGAAAATTGCAATTCCTAAATCTGCTTTATCAATTTGTAAACGTTCTTTGACTGATGGAATATAAATAGCCCATGTGCCAAACCAAATGTTTAGGCTAGAAAAAACAAAAGCCGGAGCAAAATAACGCGGATTTGAGAGTATAAGTCGAAGCGACTTCATAGGTAATTGAGTTTCTTGCAAAGAAAATAACATTTAGTATTTTACAATGATTCAAAATATTCCGATTACATAACAATTAATTCCTTTTTATCTTTTAAATTTCTATTTTTTGGTAGTTTTACATTGTCATGATATAGAAAAACAAGACAAATTCCCAGTTCAGATTACCTTAAGCTAGCTGGTGCAGTATGGTGCTGCTATCATTCCAAAATCCGGATACTCAAAAAGGATATACGAGAATTATTAAATTTTTGATTTTAAACTGTCTGAAAATGAAATGAAAAGCGTACTAAGTTCAAGCCAAAGTAGAAAACTTAGCGAATACCTATCACGCACTACATAAAACGAAGTACTGTTTTATTTGAATAGGAAAAAAAAACACGCAACGTTATGAAACCAATATATGAATCTATAATACCCTATTCGAACATTTCCTTTAAAGTGGAAAGTTACAATGCGGAATCTTGTTGTATGAGTGCAGGCTGGCATATTCACCCAGAATATGAAATAGTCTATGTTAAGAACGGTTCTGGAATATTGAGAATTGGGGATAAAACCCATTATTATAAGAATGGTGTACTTGTTTTTTTAGCAGGCAACATTCCACATTCGGACTTTGGTAACAAGCAATATGAAAATAGTCAAGAGGTTGTTATTCAATTCTCAAAAGAATTTGTTGACGAAAAATTAAACTTGTTTCCAGAGTTGGGGTGTATTAAAAAGTTAATTCAGACTTCAAAGCATGTATTGATATTTCATGACTCGGTCAAAAGCTATTTAAGTAACAGTTTTGAGCATTTTAGTGACCTTAGCAACCAGGGAAAATTAATCAATTTACTTTCGATTCTAAATTACCTATCTACAACCAATGACTTTCATAAATTAATCCACTTTGGGTTGCCGAAAGAATTTAGAGAAAAAGAAACCTTCCGTCTAAAAAATATTTTTGAATACATCAATAACAATTACAATCACAAAATTGAGATTAAAGATATTGCTATAAAAGTAGGGTTGACACCAAATTCGTTTTCACGATTCTTCAAAAAAATGACAAATAGAACGTTTATCGACTTTCTGAACGAATTTAGAATTAGAAAAGCTGTGGATAGTCTGAACGAACGTGACATGACAATTTCTGAAGTAATGTTTCTCTCGGGGTTTAGCAGCCCATCGTACTTTTCAAAACAGTTTATCAAATATCAAGGAACAACTCCTTCAAATTACGTAAAGAAAGCCAAATTACTTTGATAGAATTCCCGCTTTCAAAATCTCGCCAAAACGGAACATATCTTCAAAAGAACAATAAAAAGGAGTAGGCGCTAATCGTATCACATTTGGTTCTCGCCAATCTGTAATCACCCCATTTTTCATCAGGTAATCGAATAACGATCTTCCTTCACCATGTAAGAATACTGAAAGCTGGCAACCACGCTCTTTTGGAGTAATTATTTCAAAAGAACTTTCGACTTGTTTGTCTATTTCTTCAAGTATGAACTCTAAATAAGAGGTAAGCAGTTTTTGTTTTTCTAATAATGCATGCATTCCAACCTCTTCAAACAATTGTAACGACGCTAAATATGGCGCAACTGATAAAATTGGTGCATTGCTGAGTTGCCATGCATCTGCATTTTCCATAGGTTCGAACTCTCGTTTCATTAAAAAGCGAGTTTCTTTCTTAGTGCCCCACCAACCTTCAAAACGAGGAATGTCTTTTTTATTCAAATAACGCTCATGTACAAAAAACCCACTTGCATTCCCTGGACCGCTATTCATATATTTATAACTGCACCACGCTGCAAAATCTACATCCCAATCGTGGAGCTTTAGTTCAACATTGCCTGCGGCGTGAGCCAAATCCCATCCTACATATGCACCTACCCGCTTACCTGAAGCGGTAACGCTCTCCATATCAAATACTTGTCCGTTGTAATAATTTACCCCTCCTATTAATACCAAAGCAAGTTCATCTCCTATTTCTTCAATCTTAGAAATTACGTCTTCGGTTCTCCAAAAATGCTCTCCTTGCCTTTTTTTTATTTCAACTATGGCTTCTTCTTCATCTAAACCATGAAAACGAACCTGACTCTGTAACATATATTGATCAGATGGAAACGCTTTCTCTTCACATATAATCTTAAATCTTTTTTTTGTAGGGCGATAAAACGAAACCAACAATAAATGTAGGTTGACCGTTAAGGTATTCATTACGGACACTTCCTCAGTTTTAGCGCCAACAACCTTAGCTAATGGAGTGGCCAAACGTTCATGATAATCCCACCAAGGTTTATTAGCATAAAAGTGCCCCTCAACAGCTAAATCAGCCCAGTCTTTCATTACTTCATTGACGTACTCTTGGGCGTTCTTTGGCTGTAACCCAAGAGAATTTCCTGTAAAATAAATAACATCCTTTCCATTTGTCTGAGGATAGAAAAACTTATCTCGGTATTTAGCTAAAGAATCTTTATAATCTAATTGTCTAGCAAATGCTAAGGTATTTAGAAACTGCATATTCACTTTTTCTTTAAAATTATCATTCCTAAACTAAGCTATTCGCATTTCACAAAGATGCTTTTTAAAACCTGCTTTTTCATAGGCTTTTATTGCAGGTAAGTTTTCATCGTATACTGTAAGTCTCACCTCTTTCAAACCAAGGTTTTGACACCACTTTACCAACTCATCAACTATTTTTTTATTTATTCCTTTTCCTCTGAAATCGGTCATGGTATACATAAAACCCAAATATCCATAATACTTATGGTCTAAATAAGTACGTGCTTGTTTTTGAAGTGCATATCCTGAACTTACTACTCTACCACCAGCTTCTGCCACCACTAATTTCACCTTATCATTGCTTATATAATCTTCAACGCTATAATAGCTAATAGGGTCATCGGCGATAGTAGGATCAAAAGGACGTTCAGCTTTTATTAATTCTTGTTCAAAACGCAAAAGAATTGGTAAATCATTAAAAACTGCATCGCGAATCAATACGTTTTCCATACTCCTAAAATAAACCATATTTAGTTATTTTTATCAAAAAATACATATGCATTTTCTCTCTCCTGAACTTGAAAAATATATTGATGACAATTCTGAATCCGAGCCAGTTTTGTTACAAGAGCTGACCCGGGAAACCCATATGAAAGTTATTCAACCACGAATGATTACCGGGCATTATCAAGGAAGGGTCTTAAGCTTACTTTCTAAAATTATCGCACCAAAAAATATCTTAGAAATTGGCACATACACGGGCTATTCCGCACTTTGTCTTGCAGAAGGATTACAAACCAATGGAAGGTTACACACTATTGATATAAATGAAGAATTACATTCAATACAACGTAATTACTTTGACAAAAGTAATTTTGGCGACAAAATCGTACAGTATGTTGGAGATGCCATTGAGATTGTTCCAAAATTGGATGAAGTATTTGATTTAGTCTTTATTGATGCAGAGAAAATAAGTTACAACTCATATTATGAGGCTGTTCTCACCAAAACTAATCCAGGCAGTGTTATTCTATCAGATAATGTTTTATGGTCAGGAAAGGTAGTTGGACCCTTAAAAAAACCAGATAAGGCCACAGAGGCATTACTTGAATATAATGAAAAACTAAAAAATGACCCAAGGGTTGAAACGGTTATTTTACCCATTAGAGATGGGCTTACGCTGAGTAGGGTTATATAGGTTTAGGTGTTAGGTGTTAGGTAATATTGTTTTTTTCAAAAATCGATTGTATAATTTAAAAAATAAGAAACCTGATAAGATTCCCACTATCGTTCCAACTATAATATCGATTGGATAATGAACCCCAACATATATGCGGCTCGTACAGAACAAAATTGGCCAAAGAAAAAATAAAGCCGCCCATTTAAAATTTGCTTTTAGAAAAAGAAAGACCAAAACGGTAATTGAAAATGAGCTAGCAGCGTGTCCAGAAAAAAAACTATAATCAGTAGGTTTTTTTAAAATTCTAATTAACGTATTGATTTCTAAATCATTGCTTGGTCGTAGCCTTGCTATTACTTCTTTAGTTAAATAAGTGATTACTGTAATAAACAAAGCCAAAGCAAAAACGGTCATTACTTTTTTAAAAGCTTCTTGTTTAGGGAATTTTAATACAAATAATGCGATAAATAGAAGGAAAAGAGGAATCCAAGTAGCCATATTAGTAACAGTAACCCAGAAAGCGTCATAGTTTTCATTGCCAAGGCCATTTAAATAGATAAAAGTATCTCTATCCCATTTTAGCAACTTTTCAAGCATAATTACTTGGTGCTTCGCTTTATCGCCCCAGTAACATCATCTACATTTTTCTTTACTTCATCCAATTCTTTTTTAATGTCTTTTGTAAAGTCGGTATCAATACCCTGCTTATCAGCACTCTTTTGAATTTCTCTTTTAATATCATCAGTGGCGTCACGAAGTTGGCGCATGCCTTTACCAAGACCTTTAGCGATTCCTGGAATTTTATCAGCACCGAAAACCATCACCACTATGAACATGATAAAGAATATTTCACCTCCGCTAATGAATAAAAAATGCATAGAACAAATATAAAGAGAAGTTACGTCTAAAATAAATTAAGCCCCGCAAAATTGCAGGGCTTAATAAACTATGTGAAAATGACCATAACTATCCTTTGACCTTTTCTTTCATTTGATCAAAATCAGATTTCTCATCCTTAATTGGCCAAGCATTGTTCGTCGTATCAATATCAGCTGTTTCTAATTTTGGATCTACAACAATACCTACCAATTCTTTATCTGAAGAGATTACACGCTTAACTTCAGCATCATTTTTCCTCCAAATCTCTGGGGGGTAAGTAACACTTTCAGTAGTGCCATCTGCATAGGCATATTCGACTATCAATGGCATTGGAATCCCACCTGGTTTGTCGAAAGTAACCTCGTAAAAGAATTTTGGCTCTTTTACCTGTGCTCTTTCCTCAGCGGTCATATTATCCATCATAAACTCCTTCAAATTTTGAGAAGTTTCAGATGGGGATTTATCTTTTAAATCTTCATTGAAATCTTCACTACTTTCTTCTGCCAAATAAACTAATGGGGGTAGGTCTGCTTCGGTCAAATTGCGAGCATCCATATATTCTTGCATTGCTTTAGTTACTTTATTAGTAACATAATATTTTTTCACATCTTTGACGCCAATATCAACGTAATCAGTCGTGTAGAACCAACCTCTCCAATACCAATCTAAATCAACGGCAGAAGCATCTTCCATAGTTCTAAAGAAATCTTCTGGTGTTGGGTGTTTGAACATCCAACGCTGTGCATAAGTTTTAAATGCATGGTCAAATAGTTCTTTGCCCATAACGGTTTCTCTTAAAATGTTCAAAGCCGTAGCTGGTTTACCATATGCATTAGGGCCTAATTGATAGACATTTTCAGGGTTCGACATGATTGGAGAAATTCTACTTTGATCACCACCCATATAAGGAACAATTTTAGCGGCATCCCCTCGTCTTGATGGATATTTGTCATTAGGTGCAACTACTTCAGGATATTTTTCACCAAACTCTTGCTCAGTCAAATATTGCATAAAAGTGTCTAGACCTTCATCCATCCAACCCCATTGGCGCTCATCAGAATTTACAATCATAGGAAAAAAGTTATGACCGACTTCATGAATAATCACACTTATCATTCCGTATTTAGTTCTATCTGAATAGGTGCCATCTTCATTGGGGCGACCATAGTTCCAACAAATCATCGGATATTCCATTCCTTGATTTTTGGCGTGAACTGAAATTGCTTTGTGGTATGGATAATCAAAAGTAAACTTAGAATACGTTTCGATTGTCTGGACAACAGCTTTCGTAGACTGCTCTTCCCATAGCGGATTTCCCTCCTTAGGATACATAGAAACGGCCATCACATCTCTACTACCAAGTTTAACAGATTGCATATCCCAAATAAACTTTCTTGAAGTAGCAAAACCAAAATCACGAACCATTCTACCAGGTTCAGTTTTAAACTTCCAAGTATTTGTCTTCTCAGAAAAAGCACCTTCTTTAGCTTCGGCCTCTGCCTGTGTTACAATGACAACTGGTTTATCGTAAGACTTTTTGGCCTGCTCATAGCGCTTCATCATGTCTTTTGTAAACACCTCTTTTCTATTTTGAAGTACCCCGGTCGCATCCAAAATATGATCCGCCGGTACTGTAATACTAACATCGTAATTTCCAAATGGCAATGCAAATTCACCACTACCCCAAAACTGATGATTTTGCCATCCTTCTACATCAGAATAAACCGCCATCCTTGGGAAAAATTGGGCAATCACATAAGCTCTGTTTCCGTCTTTTGGAAAAAACTCAAATCCTGAACGAGCACGATTCACAGTATGATCAGGAATATTATACCACCACTTAATGGAAAAAGAAGTTGATTCCCCACTCTTCAATGCTTGAGGAATATTTATACGCATCATAGTCTGATTAATCGTATGCGATAGCGCATTACCATTGCCATCTTTCACCCATTCAATATTAAAACCACCATCAAATGGTTCAGTTACATATGTTTGGGCAAAATTACCAGCTGTATAAGCGATATTAACACCCCCGCCATTTCTTAAAGGTGACTTAGAATCTTTGGCTCTTACATTTTGATCGAGCTGTACCCAAAGAAATTCTAAATTATCAGGTGAGTTATTAGTATATGTGATGGTTTCTTCTCCATAAATCTTGGCATTTTTGTCATCTAAAGTGATATCCATCTTATAATCAGCTTGCTGCTGGTAATAATCAGGACCAGGTGCGCCAGAAGCAGAACGGTACGTATTTGGCGTTGAAAACTCCTCATACATTTGCTTAAACCTACTCTGATTTACATGACCTGGATCACGTTCTTTCTCTTCTTCAGTCTCTTGTGCAAAAGTTATTGCTGCAAACAAGAAAAAAACCGAAGTAAAATAATACTTGATTTTATTCATTTTTAATTGATTTTATAGTTTGGGAAAATAATTCTTTTTTAACTAAATGTTAAAGAAATGTCACAAGTTTAACATTCCTTTATTATTCTCTTTGATTAGAACAAAACTCTTCTTTTTTCCTTTATATTTTATATGTACCAGATTCTTTTGTTCTTCATACATATCCGTTAGAATTTCATTCTGTATTTCAATAGATTTCAGCTCATCAAATCCAATATTAGCAACTTCTAGATAACAAATAACTACATCATTATCATACTTTTTTCCGATGTAATTAAAGACAACTTGTTTGTCGTTTAATAGAACCAAAAACTTCGATTTTAGATATTTTATCATATAATCTTGAGCTATTGCAGCTTCTTCATCTGTGGCCAATAGGGCACTAATACCATAGCGCTCTAAAAGAACAGCTTCAAAATCATCAATAAAAATTCTTGTTGTTATTTGCAGGGCATCATCCTTTTCAGAGTAATTGATATTGGTTACACTTACATAAAACTTGTGCGCTGTAAAGCTTAAAAGTGGTAATACTATTATCAATAAGAAAAAAAACTTCTTTTTCATGTTCAATATGTTTCATACAAAACTAAGCAAATGATATGCCAATGTTCAAATTCAAGTACAAGTTCAAAACTCCTAACTCCCAACAAACCTAATCCAATCCTTTATTCTTGCGATAGCCTTTGCTTTTATCAATCAAGAACTGCCAAAGCTTTAGCTCATCATTAGTTGTTGTAATGGTTTTAAAACCTTTATCCTGTCCACAGAAATAAATGAAATCATAGAAATTCTTTTTCGGAATTTTTAAATGGTTCACTAATAATGAATCAATAAAACTTTTCTCTATTTGCTTTACTCTCTCATATGACTTATCTAGGGCCACACGTTCTTTCATTTTTTTTGTTCTGCCACTTAAGCGATTTAATATTTTGTTCACATTGACCGCAAAACCAATTCCATAGAAGTATAAAAACTTACTATGATCGGCATCATTCAATTTATTCTCACTTTGCGAAATTACCCTTACTTCAGCATTGGGTAAGCCCAAAGCTTCCGCACTAACGTCTTTTTCTAAGTTGAGCTTCGTAATATCTGAACCAAGACTTCCGGAAAGGTCATATGGTTGAACGACAACTTCTCGTAACTCATTTACAAAAGCTTCAAGATTTACAATAAGAAAAGTGGTCTCGAAGATTGCTCTATTTACAGGTAAAACTTTCCTTTTGAATTGTACAGCTGAGAATATTAGGGTATCATTTAGAGCAACTTTAACCGAAAAATTGCCCTTATCATCCGTAATAGTGCTTTGGTTTGCATTCCTATTTTGTATGACTACACCTGTGACATCGGCTTCGTTGGCGTTAACCTGACCTCGTAAAAGTTTTGATTGTGAAAATAATTGCGAAAAACAGCAAAAGCTAATTAATAAAAAAAGGCCATTCTTAGTGTTGCCTGTAGATAACATACAACGACTTTTTAAGTTAATCCAGCTCATTATTGTCGCGATAAGCTTTGCTTTTTTGAATCAAAAACTCCCATATTTTGAGTTTATCATGGGTATCTACTGTAGCCTGAAATGCCGTATCTACTTCGCAGAAATACATAAAATCTGCTATTTTCTCTTGCGGAATTTTTAAATCGACCATAAAAATAGAGTCCACATAAAAGTTTTGCACCCGTTGTGTTCGTGCATAGGTTTTATCAACTTTAACCCTATTTTTAAGCATTTTTGTTCTGCCGGTAATGGCATTTATTATAGGATCTAATGGCGGACTTAATATCATACCAACATTAAATTTTCCAAAAGTGGCCTGTTGTAATTTTCGTTGGCTTTGTGTAGGTATTTTTTGATGCGCATTAGGTAAACCCAAAGCCTCTGCACTTACATCTTTTTCTAGCTCTAAACCACTCAAATCGGAATCTAAAAGACCTGAAAGATTATAGGGGTTAACGACCACCTCGCGCAATTCATTAACAAACTCTTCTAAAGGAACTGTGATAAAAGGAGAATCTATCAAAGCTTTACTAATGGGCAATACCTTTTGTTTAAACTGAACTGCAGAAAAAACCAAGGTATCGTTCAATTTGACCTTAATAGAAAAATTACCATTAAGGTCAGTTATCGTTGCCCTTTTTGCGGTGATATTTTGAATGGCGACCCCAGTAACATCCTTACCTTCGGCAATTACTCTTCCCTTTAGGGATTTATTGGAGAATGTTTGAGCTGAAGCAGCAAAACAAAGGCATAAAAACAAAAAAAAGAGATTATTCTTCATTAAGTTCTGCCAAATATGTTTTGCTATGGGTCACTAAAAAATCAATGAGCTGAAATTCATTCTCTTTTTTGAGCAATGATTTCGCCCCCATTTTATCATCGCAATACAACAAAAAGGCGTCAATTTTGTCTTGCGGAAGTTTTAAATCAGCCACAAAAAACTCATCGTCATAAACTTGACGAAGCACCTCGCTTACTTTTAAAGGCGCCCGATCTTCATCAGTCTGGTCCCTTGACTTAAAAATTGCCTTAAAAATATTTACAAAATCAATATCACCTTCACGTCTATCATTCTGAGATAAATAAGCTACATTTCTCACTTCCGTAGCCCTGTCAATCTCGTATTCGACCTCTTTGAATTTTTCGTTTTTTAATTCTAAAAACTTTTCTTGATTTTCTGGTGTCACCACAACTTCATCCAATTCAGTTACTTTTTCAGTTACCTCCACTACAAGTCGCTTATTGGCAATGATTTCATCGGTGATTGTGACAATCTCTAATTGATAATTAACAGCGGTAAAAACAAGTTGGTCTCCAGGTTTTACAAGTATCATAAATTGCCCACTATCATTGGTTATAGTCGCCATCTCAGAAGTGGAGTTGATAACATTTTCATTGGCAACATTACTACCACGATACAAGACTTGACCTCTAAGTATTTCACGACCATCATCTTGTGCTAAAACAATGTTCATAAAACAAAAGAAAGCGATAAAAAGTGGTGAGATTTTCATGTGGTGGTTTTAACTGTCAATTTTATAAAGAAAATTATACAAATCGTCATAAAAAAAAATGCCGCTCTAAACTTTTGTTAATTGTTGGTCATTCAAGTTAATATATTAGAGTTTTTCATTTTTTGGAAATTACATTCCGTTTAACTAGTTGACCTGTATTTTGACGTTTAAAATTAGTTTAATCTTTCAAGAAGATTATTTTTGTTGGTCATGTAAAATTGACCCTAAACAATATTATTATGAGAACATTAATCTGCTTTCTAACCGTTTGTTTATTAGCGGTAACACAGGGTTTTTCTCAAGTTAAAATCGGCGATAATCCACAAAATATTGATGCTTCGTCGGTATTAGAGTTAGAGAGTGCTTCGCGAGTATTGGTAATTACTAGACTTAGTGCATCTGAAATGAACAGTATTACACCTTTACGTGGGGCCTTGGTTTATAATACTGATGAGCAATGCGTCTTTTATTATAATGGCTCGCAATGGGTAAATGTTTGTACAGAAGAAAACACCACCAACGTAAGTTTTGAGTTAGTTGGTGAAGAACTTGTGTTAACCGATAGTGATGGTAATTCTGTAAGTGTACCATTAGAAGGTGTCGGTGAACAAAGCTTTACCGCAGAACCAATTGTCAATTTTAGGGAAACCATTATCATCACGCAAACTGGCAATACTTTTAATTTTGAAGTAGACCAGATTACTGGCGAAAATATAGCAGACAGTACCATTCAAGGAGTTGATTTTGCACCCGAATCTATCACACAAGATAAAATTGCACAAGATGCAATCGGTACTTCAGAATTACAAGATAATGCAGTAACCGATATGGATATTGACTTTTTTGGCCCTGATGCGGTAACCCTTTCTGATTTTGACAACGATGCCGGTTTTTTAACCATAAGTGCAGAACCAGACAATGCTATCGTCAATAATTTTGGTGCTTTTTATGACGATAGCAGCTTGCAAACACATATTGCAGATGATGGTGATTTAAGTGACCAAAATGAAATACAAAACGCATCGGAAGTTGAGGTGACGCCAAATGGAAATCTTGGGAGTAATAATGTTCAAACGGCTTTAGAAGAATTGCAAGTTGATATTGACGATTTAAATGCTGGTGCAGGAAATACAGACGAACAAGAATTATCAACCAATGGAAACCCTGGAAATATTTCCATCGATAATGGTAACACCATAGTTTTAAATGTGGAAGATGGTGACGCAGATGATACAAATGAAATACAAGATGGGGACGAAGTGAATATAGACCCAATTACGGGAATAACAGGCGGTAATGTGCAATTGGCATTGGAAGAATTACAAGTTGGCATTGATAACCTAAATGCAGGGGGAGGAAATACGGATGAGCAAGATTTAACAAACGTATTGACCCAAGGAAACAATGCTGAAGGATTGCAAATCGAAAACCTACAAGACCCAGACGATGACCAAGATGCCGCAACAAAGAGATATGTAGATAACGAAATTGCAGCTTTGCCAGCAGGTTCGGACAATCAAAATTTGGCTAATGTGCTTGGGCAGGGAAATAACGCCAATTCAATTACCATAACAAATTTACCGGCTCCAATAGCGAACAGCGACGCTGCCACAAAGCAATATGTAGATGATGAGATTACAGCCTTGCCTGCTGGTTCGGACAATCAAAATTTGGCTAATGTGCTTGGGCAGGGAAATAATGCTGGGGGACTACAAATTGAAAACCTCTTAGATCCAGATGAAGATCAAGATGCTGCCACCAAAAAATATGTTGATGATGAAATTACCGCTTTGCCAGTTGGTTCGGACAATCAAGATTTGGCGAATGTACTTAGCCGGGGAAACAATGCTAATTTATTTACCATAACCAATTTACCGGCTCCAGTAGCAAACAGCGACGCAGCCACTAAACAATATGTGGATGATGAAATTACCGCCCTCCCAGCTGGTTCGGACAATCAAAATTTAGCAAATGTGCTTGGGCAGGGAAATAATGCTGGTGGTTCGCAAATAGAAAATCTTTTAGATCCAGACGATGACCAAGATGCAGCAACAAAAAAATATGTTGACGATAATATTGTTGCAGCCGGTGGTGGAGTTCCTACTGACGAATTAATCACCAATTTTGCTTTAGGGGCTACAACATTGACTATCACAGAAGATGGTATCAATTGGCCTATTGATTTAGACCCAACTTTTGTTACTGAAGCTGAGTTGGCACTCTATACTACAGACTGGGCGAACCTTACCGGGGTGCCTGCAGACTTTGCCGATGATGTCGATA
>NZ_JAVRHR010000009.1:0-8397 GCF_031846445.1 Croceitalea rosinachiae
TCAGAGTCCGGATGAAATAATAGTTAATCAGTATATTGATCTTAACGGTACTACCAATACATTCTTATTTATTCTTAATGTGGACCGAATTCCAAACAATAGAATGAGAATCTATAACAGATGGGGGGTTCTTGTATTTGATGGCGAGAATTACAACAATGTCAATAACATATTTAATGGCAGATCAATGGGGCGTTCAACCCTAGCAGCTAACGATTTCTTACCAGCTGGAGTTTATTATTATATCTTTGAATACGAGAATCAACAGGGTAATATGATTACGGATAGTGATTATTTATACATCAATAGCAAATAAGAGAAAATGCGTTTACACTATTTAGACATTCGATTATCTATTGTATTGTTTTTACTATTGTGTTGTACATCGGCTTTAGCCCAGCAGGAAGCACAGTTTACGCAATATCAATTTAATACGATAAGTGTCAACCCTGCCTATGCCGGATCTAGAGGGCAATTAACCGCAGCAAGCCTTTATAGATCACAGTGGATAGGTCTTTCGGGAGCACCAGAGACATTTACATTAAGCTTGCATTCTCCTATTAGAGAGAGCAGGTTAGGTTACGGCATCTCGCTTATTAATGATAACATAGGAGATGGTGTTGTTCAAGAAACAGCAATAGATGCCCAAGTATCTTATACTCTTGATGTTTCAAGAATAGCAAAGTTCTCTTTTGGACTGAATTTAAGTGGTAGTTTTCTGAATTTGGACTTTAACAACTTACGTAATTTTGATCAAGAGGGACAGAATAATCCTATTGCCAATCAACCTAATATCAGCGAGTTCAATCCCAATTTTGGAGTTGGATTTTACTATCATACAGATAAATTCTATGCGGGACTATCTGCACCTGATTTAATCAATAACGAAGCCTTTGATAATAATGGTCAAAGTTTATTGTCTGTTGAACGAGTCAATTACTTTTTCATTACGGGCTATGTTTTTGATGTAAACCCTAACGTAAAATTTAAGCCGGCCCTTTTGACCAAAGTGGTTAGTGGAGCACCATTACAAGTTGATATATCTGCAAGTTTTTTGTTTGCCGATAAGTTCAGTCTAGGTGCTGCTTACCGTTGGGACGCTGCAGTAAGTGCGCTAGTTGGTTTCCAGTTAACAGATCAATTCATGTTAGGGATTGCATATGATAGGGAAATTACAGAACTGGGAGCTACCCAATTTAATGATGGTTCTTTTGAGGTTTTCCTAAGATTTGAACTTTTAAGAAGGTTCCAACGTACCGTATCGCCGCGTTTTTTCTAAAATAATTGAGCATGTTAAAAAATATACTTCTTTTTTCAATAGCGATTTTAGGAATCCAATCATCCTTATTTGCTCAAGAACGAATATTGGAACGCGCCAATCAAAAGTATAATGAATATTCTTTTAGCCCAGCTATTGATATTTACAAAAAGGTCTTAGAGAAAGGCTATGAGTCTCCTGATTTATTAAAGAAACTTGGCAATGCTTATTATTTTAATGGAAAATACGAAGATGCTGCACCCATTTATGAACAGTTGGTTGAAAAATATGACTCGGTAATTACACCTGATTATTTATTTAGATACGCCCAAACACTGAAGACGCTTGGTGAATATCAAAAGTCAAATATTATAATGTCAAGGTTTGTTGATGCTACTGACCAAAGTGGTGACGGTAAAACAAAAGTATTTGATTATTTAGCAAAGATTGAAGAAAACTCCGGGAGATATGATATTGAACAGTTTCAGTATAATTCAAAATACTCAGATTTTGCCCCAGCTTTCTATGAAGATGGTTTAATTTTTTCCTCTGATAGAGATACTGGTAACTTTGCTAGATACAGACATACATGGAATTCAAAAGATTTTTTGGATTTATTTTCGGTAATAGAAGATGAATCTTCTAATGCCTCAGTAGTTAAAGTACAGGGCGATGTGAATACTAGGCTTCATGAATCGACCTCTATTGTGACTAAAGATGGAAGTACAATGTATTTTACCAGAAATAACTTTTTAGATGGTAAGAAGTATAAAGATGGGAACGGAACAACCCGTTTAAAAATATATCAAGCTACATTGGTAGATGGTGAATGGATTGATATAACGGAATTACCCTTCAACGGCGATAGTTATTCTATTGCACATCCAGCTCTAAGCCCTGATGAAAAAATACTTTATTTTGCTTCCGATATGCCCGGAACTTTAGGCGGGTCAGATATATTTAAAGTGCAGATAATTGGTGATGGAACTTTTGGTACTCCGGTTAATCTTGGTAAAACTATTAATACTGAGGCAAGGGAAACTTTCCCATTTGTAGCACAAGAAGATGTTCTTTATTTTGCATCTGATGGTCATCCAGGCTTAGGAGGTTTAGATGTTTTCGCAACGAAAATAGCTTTTGATGAATACGACCAACCAATTGTAAATTTAGGTAAGCCCATTAATACAAAATACGATGACTTTTCTTTTATTATTGATGAAAGTAAAGAGGGATATTTTGCATCTAACCGTTTAGATGGTATGGGAGAGGACGATATTTATGGTTTTGTTGAAAATGACCCTATTCAATTAGAGTGTTTGCAAGATGTGACAGGGACAGTCAGAGACCGAATATCCAATGAAATATTAGTTGGTGCTACAGTTAAAATTATAAATGAGGAAAACAATGAGGTATCTTCAACAATTACAGATTCTAAAGGGCAATATTCATTAAATTTAGATTGTAATAAAGGCAACTTTGTAAGAGCCCTAATGGAAGGTTATGTACCATCAGAAGAATACCTTTCTAAATCATATGGTAAACCGCAGATAGTTGATTTTTATTTAGAAAGAGACGTGGTAAGCGGTGGATTTGGCGATGATTTGGCAAAACTTTTACAATTGAGTACTATTTATTTTGATTTAAATAAATATGATATAAGACCTGATGCCGAAATTGAGATTCAAAAAGTTATCGTGGCTATGGAAAAATATCCTAGTTTAAAAATTAAAGTTAATGCCCATACTGACAGTCGCGGTAATGATGCTTATAACCTATGGCTTTCCCAGCAAAGAGCGGAAGCTACGGTCGGGTATATGATCAATAAGGGTATCTCAGCCGATAGACTTGGCGGAGAAGGCTTTGGTGAAGAAAAATTATTAAATGAATGTGGTAATGGTGTTCCATGTTCAAAAGAAAAGCATCAATTAAATAGACGTTCTGAGTTTATTATTCTAGAATAAGCTAATAGCGGTGAAATTGTCTTTCTGTTCTTATCGATAAGTTACATTATATTTTACGATTAGACTTCGCATAAATTATAGTTAATGTTTATAATGGCCTGATACACAACATTTTTTTATTGAAATGGTATTGCAATAGTACTTTGCATTAAATACTATGGAGCTTTGGTCTTCCAAAAAACCATTTTAATGAAGATTAGAATAATCCCATTTTTTGTTTTGCTATTTTTTGGAACATTGTCTTATGGCCAAGTTACCATTTGGTTTGAAGATTTTGAAAGCCCAAGTTTGGTCCAAGATTTAACAGGAATTGCTACTGGTCCTGAAGCTAGTTCATGGGCAGCTACAGGTGATACACACAATAATGTCAATAGAAGATTAGATGTTGAAAATTTAGGTGGTGATCAAGTCATGCATGCAAGGAATACTGATCAGACTGAAACTTGGGCAACAACAGCTATAGACATATCTTCATATACAAATATCTCATTTAGTTTGGATGCTGGATCGGCAGGTGTTGAATCCGGAGATAGTTTTACTGGATCATACAGGCTAGATAGTGGCAGTTGGATAGATTTTCAAAGTACAACAACAACAGGAGTTTTATCTTCATATTCAATTACAGGTCTTTCAGGTTCTACCCTAGAAATAAGGGTTCAATTTGTTACCAATCAAAATAGTGATAGCGAATATTATTATATTGATGATGTTTTAGTTCAAGGAACAGCTTCAGGTGGAGGAAGTTTATGTACCACTCAATCGTCCTCACCCAATAGTTCCATTCCAGACAATGACCCAACAGGAGTTTCAGAAAACGTAGTTTTTTCAGCAACAGATCCCATAACTGATGTTAATCTTACCGTAAATATTACCCATACTTGGAATAGTGATTTGGATATAAGGTTAACTAGTCCAGCAGGCACAACAGTTGATTTGTCTTTAAATAATGGAGGTAGCGGAGATAATTATACAAATACAATTTTTGATGATGCTTCAGCTAGTTCAATTACTGGGGGAACTTCACCATTTACGGGAATTTTTAGTCCAGAAGAAGCGCTTAGTAATTTTAATGGGGAAAACCCAAATGGATCATGGACCTTAACAGTTGTTGATGAAGCAGGTGCAGATATAGGGACCTTAGATAGTTTTCTGGTAGAGGTTTGTACCGCTGCTTCCTCATCAGATTTGGCAGTCACAAAAACTGTTAGTGATAGCACACCTAGCGAAGGGTCAAATATTATGTATACATTATCTGTAACGAACAACGGTCCAGCTGATGCTACAAATGTAAGTATAACAGATATTCTGCCTTCTGGAGTTTCTTATGTTGGGGATGATGGAGCATATGATTCCGGAACAGGTATATGGACTATTGGTACTTTAAATAACGGCAACAATGCAACTTTAAATATTACCGCAAGTGTTGATGGCAGTACTAGTGGTTCAACAATTACAAATACAATAACCACAATAAGTGCAGATCAAACTGATAGTAATGTAACCGCCGATGATTTAAGTGAATCCATAGTTCCCACTATAGATCAGGCTCCAACGTTGACAGCTACTGGAGATCAACAATATTGTCCAGGAACTTCTCAAACTATTGTAGAAACAATTAGTATAACGGATCCAGATGATACAACAACGGATGCCGTGTATATTCAAATATCTTCAGGATATGTAAACGGCGAAGATATATTAGCGCTTACTGGAACCCATCCTAATATTACTGCAAGTTTTGATGCTACCGAAGGAGAACTTACGTTATTGGGTCCAACGACTTATTCAGAATTTGAAACGGCTATTCTAGCTGTTGAATATTCTAGTAGCGCTAGCAGCCCATCTGGAACTCGACAATTTTCGATAACCCCAGGTAGCGCAAATTTTTTACCTCCAACAGACCACTATTATGAATTTGTAGCAAGCGTAGGTATAACCTGGACAGCTGCAAGAGATGCAGCTGCATTAAGAACTTACTTCGGTTTACAAGGTTATTTAGCAACTCTTACTACGCAAGCCGAAGCGGATTTTTCAGGCTCGCAGGCACAGGGTGTAGGTTGGATTGGAGCTTCTGATGCTGCCACTGAGGGAGATTGGCAATGGGTTACAGGACCGGAAGCAGGAACTTCTTTTTGGAGTGGAGGAATTGGAGGTACTACAGTTGCCCCATATAATTTTGCTTTTTGGAATAACAATGAACCTAATCAATCTGGAAATGAAGATTATGCCCATATAACGCATCCAAATGTAAATCCAAATGGCTCTTGGAACGACCTTTCAAACACAGGTGCAGCCTCTGGAAATTATCAACCGCAAGGTTATGTGGTAGAATATGGAGGAATGCCAGGAGACCCAGTTTTGAGTATTACTGGAGTCACAACACTTACAATTGATAATGTTAATCCGACAGCAAGTAATCTTCCCCCTGTAACCGTTAATTGCACAGCAGATATCCCTGCTCAAAATATTAATGATGTAACTGACGAAGCAGATAACTGTACTGCTAATCCAACAGTTACTTTTGTAAATGATGTAACTGATGGAGGTACTAGTCCGGAAATAATTACAAGAACGTATCGAGTAACTGATGAAGCAGGTAATTTTATAGACGTTATTCAAACGATAACTGTAAGTCCGATTTTAATCGATTCTCAACCAAGTAATCAGGTTGTAGGGGTAAGCAGTAATGCAATTTTTTCATCTAGCACAAGTAATGCTGATACATTCCAATGGCAAGTAAGCACAAATTCTGGAGTTAGTTTTTCTAATATTTCTAATGGAGCAGAATATTCAGGCACAACTACAGAAGTCTTAACTGTTTTAGCAGTTGACATAGCTAAAGATGGTTATGTATATAGAATTTTAGTTTCAAACTCTTCCGGTACATGTGCCACAGTAACTTCTTCAGAAGTAACTTTGACTGTTGTTATAGATAGCGATTTAGATGGAATTGATGATTTAGCAGATTTAGATGATGATAATGATGGTATTCTAGATAGTATTGAATCGCCCAAAACCGTTTTATGGGTTACAGATACTGGTTCTGGCCCCGATACCGAAGAGCAGAATACAATTAATAAATTAACTGCTTTGGGTTATTTAGTTACTGTTGTTGATGATACTGGAAGTGGAGAAGATGCCAATAACTATGCGGTAACTTTTGTTCATGAAGAATCTATTAGCGGAAATGTTTTGGCATTAGGAAGTATTAGTAATTTAATAACTACTACAAATGGTGTTATAACAAGCGAACCAGCACTTCATGATGATTTATTAGGCGCAAATGTGGGAGGGAATAGTGGTCTAACCTCGATTAATATAATAGATAATACACATCCGATAACTTCTGGATTGGCTTTAGGAAATCTAAATATAGGAAATGCACTATATCATGGAGATGGATTGACTTCTGGAACCATTTTAGGAGAAGACCCAAATAATTTTGAAGCATCCATTGTAATATGGGAAGGAGGAGATGCTATGGAAGTTGGCATTGCACCTGGCAAAAGGGTCACAGTTCCGCATACAAATGGTTTTAATACAACGGGTGAAGATTTATTGGTAAATGCAATAATTTGGGCAGCAGGGATAGATACTGATGGGGATGGAGTTTCAGACGATTTTGATTTAGATAGTGATAATGATGGTATTTATGATGCCATAGAAGCTGGTCATGACCAAGTACAAGTTTCAGGTCGCCTTACTGGGAATGTAGGATTAGATGGAGTTCCAGATATCACTCAAGCTTCAGGTCAAGAAGATAGTGGCAACGTAAACTACGTCCTTCAAAATTCCGATAGCTCGGGAGGAAGTGATTATGTAGTATTAGATAGTGATGGTGATGGATGTAACGATGTAGTAGAAGCAGGTTATACCGATGGTAATACAGATGGAATATTGGGCTCTAATCCGGTAACAATTGATAACTCCAATGGAGTGGTGACTAGCGGCATAGATGGCTATACTACTCCGTTGGATGGTGATATGAATACAATATTTGATTTTCGAGAGGTCGGGAGCACACCATCCATAACTGTCCAACCCATAGATACTTTGACTTGCCCAGGATGCAGCATTAATTTTTCAGTTACATCAGATGGCGATACTTTTCAATGGCAATTGTTCAATGGGTCTGCATGGGATAATTTGACAGATTCCGGAATATATAGTGGTACTAGTGCTAACACGCTTACTATTATGAACCCCACAGCAGCAGAAAATGGCAGCCAATATAGAGTTTTAGTATCAAATAGTGCTTTCGTATGTGGTGAAGAAACTTCAAATATGGCTTTGCTTACAATTAAAACCAATACAGTTATCACAAATCGTAGAATCACATTTCGAGTTAAGAAAAATTGACCGAACTTAATAGTAGTGAATTCTTACATTTTGAGTTTTATGCATCTTTGAGACACGTTGATATTACTGATTTTATCGATAAAAAGCACTTTTGCTATGCAAGCTCACCTCAATTTTATAGCACTATACCGTGCGATTATATAGATACACAACAATTATTTTACTTGGCTCTCCATAAAACTAATTTTGTAGGGTGTAGTTATACACAAACCTGAAATTAGTTAAAAATCAATTGATTGAATAAAGTTTGAAATACTCAAACTCAAAACATATACCTACGATGTTAAATAAAACTCTAAACATGAAAAAGAGCTTAAGTTTTATACTCTTTCTATTTGTATCAACAATAGGGTTCTCTCAAACGACGGTCACATTACAAGACCAATGTAATTGTGAAGTACTTAGTGGAACAGCTGTTACAGCGGCGGGTGCTACGACTCCAACTGGAGCAGATATTGGAGATATTTATGTAAACACCACTAGCGGTTCTATCTTCTTTTGGGATGGCGATTCATGGGAGCTAACAGCATCAGATAATCAACAGTTGACCGGTTTTACTTTTAATGATACGACCAATTTATTAACTCTAGACTTGGAGAACGGGGGTAGCGCAAATATTGATTTAAGTAGCCTTAGTGATACCCTTTCTGATACCAATACGGTTATTACATCTTATGCAATTGATGTTCCAACAAACAGCTTAGTAATTACTGATAGTGATTCAAATACGTTTTCAGTTTTGTTGGGTGATATTGCCGCTTTGGTTGACACTGACACACAGTTGACCGATGCCGAAGTTGCAACCGCGGTGAACAACGA